>NZ_JBIRPW010000024.1:0-99209 GCF_044332905.1 Streptomyces sp. NPDC021224
CGCACTTCCCGCTCCCGCTCCCCCGGTCACCCTGCCCACCGTCGACCAGACACTCGCCGGCCTCGAACGCCACGGGCTGCTCGAACCGGCCCCGGAACACCGGACTGGACCCGTGGTGGCTGCGCGCCGACCACCGCCCCGCCTCCGCCCGGGTCCAACTGCGCGCCCTGGCCGAGCAGACCGCGCTCGCCCGCGGCAATGGCAGCACTGGCGGTCCCGACCCGGGCCCCGGCACCGCGCCCATGGTCCGGCGGCTGTTCCGCGACCGGCACGGCCGCGCCGCCGTCGCGTCCCCGGCGACGGTCCGGCTGACCCGATCCCGAGACGCTGACCAGCAACAACACCATCACCACCGACTGTCTCTCACAGCCACTGCCACACACCCGCGAGATCGCACCTGGGGACCTTGCTACTCAACGTGTCGTCGCGCCGGCGGGCGGCGGTCAGTCCGCGGCGGGCGTGCTGGCGCTGCCGGCGCCGGCAGCGCCTGCATCGGCGTCCGGGCCGAGGTCGTCGGCGTCGATCCGGTCGAGGAACCGGGAGAAGCCGCGGTCCGCGCGGGCGAGCAGTGCCGGGGACGGGACCCCGTACCCCGGCGCCCGCGTGCTGCCGGCAGCCGGGTCGGGGGCGGTGGCGTCGGTGTGCGCGAGCATGGCCCCACCTTTCCGTGTTCGGTCGTCTGTCAGTGTTCCGACGCTACGGACCGCCCGGATGCGGGCTCGACAAAGTTGTGCGAAATAGCGGGAGTGCGCCCCAGTGCGTCGGCTGCTGCCTGGATGAGCGCGCGGGCGGCGTCGCCGTGGACAGCCGAGCCCGGTGAAGGCCCTGGCGTAGTCGGCCGGCTCGCGCGACTGGGTCACCTTGATCTCCACGGTCAGCGTCTCCACGGGGCAGAGCGGGAGCAGCGGTGCCGCTACCTGCGTCATCTGACGCGACGCCGGCTCTGTCCCCACGGGCCGGGGTTTACGCGTCGTTCATTGCCCACGATCGCCGCAGCCGCCGGTGCAGCGCTCAGCGCAGGACCGTGCTGCTCCATGGGTGGTGTCGGCACCGCGGCCGCCGGGGCACCGGCCGTGCACCAGGATGCGGCTGCAGCCGGCTGCGTCAGCGTCGAGACGTTGCCCTTCACCGTCCGCAACGACACGGCCGGGCGGGCCGTGTCGCGCGGGGGGGCCCAGCCCGTCCCGCAGGCTGCGCGGACATCACTCGCACGGGCCAACTGAGTTCGGTCGAGAGTATGGACGATAGACCCGCGAGGGAGAGCTGCTCGCGCCACATCTCTCTCAGGGCCGGGAGGGTGTCCAGTCCGGGCCGCGCAGTTGCTCCCACAGCTCGCGCAGGGCCCGCACCTCGTCCGCGACCGAGGATACGGATCGGGAGTCGACATTCGGAAGGCCGATACGGCGACCGGAGGTGACGCGGACCACCACGAACTCGCCGCTCAGCCAATTCCTGCGGACCTCGAAGGCTTGGATGTCGCTCCACCTCACTCGCCTCGTTTCCAGGGGAACGCGCACCTCGATGTAATCACGGTGCGTGGTGGTCGCAAACTCCTTGCCGGCCCACCACTTGCCGCTGCCATAGGTGCGAAAAGCCGGGTCGTCCGTCATGGCCGACGATCGTAGACCAGTGGGGCCGGTCCTCCAGTCCCCCGAAAGAGGGTCCATGACGGCCGGTGCTCGGGGATCCCCAGGATGCGGATCGAGCAACTCACCATTAGTGACGCCGAGCGGCACGTCCGCGGCCGCGGTGCTGTGGCTCGCGTCGGTCACGGCGAGGGTCGCGTCGTCCCCCAGCGCCCGCAGCCGCGACGTCGACGCCGGCGGCCGCAGTGCCAGATCGAACGCCGCAACCGGTCCTCGCAGCATCTTCCGCCGCTGCTCCGACCGCGTCTTGCCGTCGCGTCCGGCACGACGGCCTCCGGTCCTCCCGGCTCCTGGTCGCCCGCGCGGGTCGGGTGGATGAACGCCCGCCCCGGACGTCTTGTCCGCCACGCCTGCCAGGGCGGGGGCGGTGGTGTGCAGTTTCCCGGTGTGGTCGAGGTAGCGCAGCGTCGCCACGTGGGTGTAGCCGGGTTCGGGGGGGGGAGGGTCGGGACGTTGTCGTTGTCGCTGTCGTTGACGAAGCGGAACACCCGGCCTTTGAGGCCCTTGTCGTATGCGGTGGCCAGCAGGCGGTCGCAGGTGCGGGGCTGGCCGTAGGTGTAGACACCGTCGGCGGCCAGCTCGGGGTCCTCCAGGACCGTTCGCGCCGCAGCGAGCATCGCGAGGGCTCCGCCGAGGCTGTGGCCGGTGAAGTACACCCGCTGTCCCTGGTCGCGCAGTTCCTCGATCGCGGCCCGGACCTTCGGCCAGATCGAGTCCGGGGCCTGCGCGAAGCCGTAATGGACGCAGCCCATACCGCCCGGCCCCGCGCTCGGCGGGGTCGTGGCATCGGTGAGCCAGTCCATGATCTGCTGCGGCTCGGTACCGCGGAACGCGGTGACGCCCGTGTGCGGACCGGCCATGGTGCAGGCCTGGGTGTCCTGGAGGGGGAGCGGCGGAGTGAACGCCGTCAGGTGGTGCCGGACCTGGCCTGGTCGAACACCACGGGCACAACCACGGTCCACCCTCACTCTCTCCTGCCGCCACGCTCTCGGGGCGGCTTCTGCCGGCGGCCGGCGCCGCCGCTTCGTGCGCTCGGTCAGGTACGGGGAGACCTGCGCGAGGTCGAGCAGTTCGACGGGGCGGCCCCCCGCCTGGAGCCGACTGCCGACGTCGGCGACGCCCAGGGTGTTGTGAAAGATCACCGGGGTCGGCCAGCAGCGAGGTGAACTTCACGTCCTTCTCCCGTTCGACCGAGTCGTCGGCCGCCACCGTGCCGTTCCGGCCGAAGCGCACCCAGCCGGAGAAACCGTTGAGAGGCCGAGAGCCTCGGCGCGCTGAGACACAGGTGACGCGGATGGCCCTTACCCGGAGCCCGGGCCGTCGTCCGGGTCCTGGTGTGCCGGGCCGACCGGACGTTCGCCGTGCGGCGTGAACGGCGACGGGAGCCACGGGTCGAGGCCCGTACCGGACAGGTCCACCAGCCGGCAGCCGCCGCATCGCCTTGTCGAACCGCGGGCCGCGCACGTGCTCGGGGGCGCCGGGACCGACGACCAGCCGGTTCGCGGCCGCGAGGAACGCGGTGTTCACGTCGACGCCGACCGCGAACTGCTTCGCGCACTCGGCGCCGGTGAGCAGCTGCGGGTCGCGGATCCAGTCGAACGCCTCCTCGTCGAGAACCTGCTCGGGCGTGCGCTGGTGGCCGCACGGGAAGAGCCCGGCGACGACGGGGCGCTCGTCCGGGGCCTGCGGCGGCCGCCGGGTCCACCGGTGTGGTCAGCGAGCCCGGGACGGTCCCGGACACCCACGTGCCGGTCGCTTCGTCCTTCACCGCGCGGGTCGGCGGCCGCAGCGCGCTCGTCAGTTCCAGACCCGCCACCGCCGTGGAACCGCGCGGGGTCAGCACCCGGGCC
The DNA here is from genome assembly GCF_044332905.1 of Streptomyces sp. NPDC021224. Lineage (NCBI taxonomy): Bacteria > Bacillati > Actinomycetota > Actinomycetes > Kitasatosporales > Streptomycetaceae > Streptomyces > Streptomyces sp. NPDC021224. The sequence continues at coordinate 3,497 of NZ_JBIRPW010000024.1, forward strand.
GCGTACACCGACAGGACGCGGGCGAGATCCGGCGCGGGCAGCGTCGCGCCGACTGCCCGCGGGCGGGTCCGCGCCACCGTGATTCACGGTGATCGGCGTTGGAGTGGCACCCGCGTGGGGTCCGCCGCTCACGGAGCTACCCGATCCGGAATCTCGCGGCGGGCGCCGCGCCGAGCGGCGTCATCGCGCGGTCGGCGGCCCCGACGCCGTCGCCGACAGGGGCGCACTGACGTGTCCCCGGTCTCCGGTCTTCTCCTTCCGGGTCGACCCGCGTGTCACCCGCCGGACGGCGAGGCGGGTGTGGCGGGCCGGCCGGGACGGGGGGTCAGTCTTTCCAGCAGGTGCCGGACGGCCTGGGTGCCGCCCCGGACGCGCCGGTACTCGACGGAGGCACCGAGGTCAGGTACGGCTGGGCCCTCCTCCTACGTCGGACGAGGAGGACAGCGCCGACCGCTGCCACGGCGCCGGCGAAGGGTGCCCAGATCACTGGGGACGAAAGTGACGAGGCAGTCGTCCCCATGACGACACATGCGCTGGTGGCCGGCAGGGTACCGAGCGCTGTGGCGGCAGCGAACGGAAGAATCGGCAGCCGGCTGGAGCCCGCTGCCACACTGACCGCCGCGAAGGGCATACCGGGCGTGATGCGCATCCACAGCAGGCCGACGAAGGGTTTCTGTGCGAGGCGCTGGCGCAGGAGACCGACGTGACGGCTGCGAACGCTGAGCAGACGGAGGGCATCGCTGCCCAGAAGCCGGGCAGCGCCGTACCCGAGCAGGGCACCGGCGGTGTTCCCCAGAACGGCCACGAGCAGTCCCGTCCGAAGGCCGAAGAAGGCACCGGCGGCAGCGCACAGGGCGGGCTTGGGAAGGAAAACACAGATGCCCAGGACGTACACGCCGATGAAAGCGAGCACGTCGGGACCGCTCCCCTGTGTCCCGTCCCCAGGGTTCAACAGGCCGGACGGTGACGCCCAGATCACCGCCCCCGCCGTACCCGCCATGACCAGCGCCAGAAGTCCCAGACGCACGCCTGCCGCAGCCCAGGAGGTTCGGCCGGGCTTGTTCCCGGGACCCATCCGCCCCCGCCTCAGCACCCGTCGAGGCGTGTGGCGCCCACGAACGCCTTCGGCCTCACCCTGACAGCTGTGTCGACGCTCTCCGGCACGTGGACGCCTGCCCGTGAGCCGAAACGGACCGGGCTGGTGCTGTCTCGCTGTTCGACCCGCGTCCCTGGCACAGGCCAGGGTGAGCGCCCATGGGCGGGACGGACGGAAGAGACAGGCATGCGACTCCAGACAACCGTTCGGGAAGGGCTTCCATGCTGGCACGGTTCCGCAGGATCGACGGCACCGCCCCGAAACCGGACATCCCCGCCGTTCCCGGACCACGGCCGAGCCTGCCGCGAGTCGCGCTCATGGGGTGGATTCGGCGTCGCGGGCCAGGAGTGCCGCCTGGACACGATTGGTGACACGCACCGGGGTCAGGATACGGCTGACGTGGGGCCAGTGGGGATGCGGGCCCGGGCCCGGGTGGCCTCCGGTCGGCTGGTGCGGTGAAAACGGTCGATGAGGCGGCGGGCGGCGGCGGGGTGGAGCATGCGTCATCCAGGATCGGCGAGCGGCGAGGCGAGGTGCCGGAGTTGGAGGACGGGGCGCCGCAGTTCCGGGTCGAGGGACGAGTAGAGGCTCAGCCGCACGGCCCAGGCACCGCCGTCCGGTGAAGGGCGCATGCTCTGCTGCCAGTCGTCGACTGCGGCGACGATCGCCGGGGCAGTGGCGTCGCCGTAGGGGCCGGCCGGCGACTGCACCACGGGGAGGCTGACGGTCACTGGCCTGTCTCCCGGTACGAGGGTGTGCTCGTACCGCATGCCGATCGCGATGGTCCGACCCGTAGGGTCGCCGTCGAAGACGGTGTCGAACAACGGATCGAGGGGGCGGCTCGGCCAGGGGCCGAGGGGAAGGACCCCCGTGACGTCGATGAACGGCACGACCGGTTCCGGGTATCCGACATCGGGGGTGCGGTAGACGAAGGGCTCCCGGGTGGCGGGACCTTCCGGACCCAGCAGGCGCGCGTTACGCGTCACCCTCGCGCGGGCCGAGGCGTTCTGGTAGCCGGCGATGTGCACGGGCGGGAAGGTCAGTTCGAACGTGACCGGCACGGAGGCCGCGACCGTCCGCGGGGGGAAGGCGAGGCACGCGCAGTCCGTGTCCGTGCACCCGCAGGCGGCCGGGTCGGCGGCCGCGACGAGGGGGATCCGCTCGCCGTCCGCTGCGACGACCACGACGTCGGGCAGGCCCACGTCCCCAGGACCCGCCTCCGCCGAGCGCACCAGGCTCAGGAACGTGTACCAGCCGTCCTCCGACAGCACGCCGAGTTCGTACCGGTAGACGTCCGCGACCGGGCCGTCACCGGGTGGCCCGGTGACAACTGCGGAGGGCACCTCGCTCGTCCAGTGGCCGCTCCACGCGACCGCCACGTCGTCGGCGAGAGTGGCGAAGGAGTCCAGCGCGCGGGCGAGTACCTCGCCCCCCGCCGTGTCCTCCTGCTCCCGGACGGTGAGGCCGGCCAGCAGTCCCAGCAGCGGGGCGGACACGGCATCGTAGCGTGCCAGCGCCGTGAACAGGTCGTCGCTCCGCACCGACGCCGCCATCGCGGCGCGCTGGTTGTAGGTCACGGTCAGCTCGACGGTGTCCTGCTCGGCGGGCCGGTGCCGTACGGCGCAGCGATACCGCCACCGCACCGCGTCCTCGACCCGGGAGACCTGACCGGGCACCACGGCCTGGTGGTCGAGCAGGGTGGGAGGCTCGGGGTAGGCGCGTAGCGGCACGGGCACCCGGGGGTCGCCCAGCACGATGTCCAGGGCCTGGGGCGGCAGGTCCCCTGGCCCTCCCGTGAAGGTGAGCCAGTCGGAGCGTTCGTAGCCGTCTGCGCCGGGTGCGATCCCGAACTCCATGTCGACGACCGCGAATCGCAGGGAAAGGTCGACTTCGCGGTGGGCGGCCGCGTCGGGCACGCTGACCAGGAACGACACCTGCGAGGTGCCCGTGGTCAGGGAGACCGAGCCGTTCGACACCGTTGCCGCGGAGCCCCCCGGGGCGTCCTGCCCGGCCGCTCCCACCGCGTGCCCGGAGAGCCGGGCGAACGTCCCCGTCCACGGTGAGGTCACCCTGGTGTCGTACTGGATGACTGCTGCCGTGTCGTAACCGCGCGGCAGCGAGACGAGCAGTTCCTGGCGCAGCGTCGAGGCCGCCGCCTCCCGCTCGGCGGCAGCGCCGCCCGCGGCGGGGTCGGGGACGTCGAGAACGCGGTCGAGTCCTGCGGCGACAGCCGCCGCAAGCGTCCTCTTGGTCTCCGCGATCCTGTCGAGGGCCGCCGGGGCGACGGCGTGGGCCCCGCGGACGTAGGCGGCCGACAGGAGCAATTCGACGTCCGCGAGGAGGCTGCGCGCCCACACCTCCATGTCGATTCCCTGGTAGTCGCGCGTGTCCGTGTCGCTGAGGCGCCCGGTCGCCAGGTCCAGTTCCGGTGTGGGGACACCGCTGCGCCCGAACAGTGTCGTGGCCAGGGGGCGGAGGGCGAACACGCGCGGCTGGCCGTTCTCCCCGGGCGGTCGCACGGAGACCTCCGAGATGGCGCCCGGTCCGAAGTCCACCGCCCACACGTCGGTGTCCGACGCCTGCCCGGTGGCCGGCCACAGACCCGGCAGTGCGTCGCGCAGCCGTCCGGCGAAGTCCGCCAGGCCGCGGGTGCCCTGGGCGTCAGCGGCGGCCCAGTCGGGTGCGACGGCGGTCGTGTTCCGGGTCGCGCTCCCGGCGAGGTCCGGGTCGACCAGGGTGGGATCGCGGGAGATGTCCAGCGCCACGGTGACCGGGAAGACGGCAGCAGGAAACGGCCTGCCCGGTGCACCGGGCAGCGACTCCCGCAGGTGCACACGCAGACGTGCGCCTGCGGGAGGTACGAGCACCCGCGCGCCCGGGCGCAGGAAACCGATGCCGAGGTTGGCGGTGACGACCGTTTCGACCGCGACCGCCGCGCCCTGCCTGCGGAAGCGCTCCACGACCGCGGTGAGCGTGTCCGACTCCGTCGTGGTCTGCGTGGGGACGCTGCCGTCCGGCTGCGCGGGCGCCATGAGCACCTGCCCGGGCAGCAGCACGTCCGGTGCACCGGCGTTGGCCGCCAGCAGCGCCACGGCCGTCACGCCGAACGGACGCGCCGCGTCGCCCGGCGTGGTGCCGGGGAGGCCGGGCGTGGCCGTGGGCACCACGCCGGGCGGGCAGACCAGCAGGGCGCCGGGAGCCAGGACATCGGTACGGGCACCGATCGCGGCTTGGAGGGCTGCGAGGTCGGCCGGTGGGTCGAACATCGCGCACACCTCGGCGAAGGAGGATGCCGCCGCGGTCGTCGCCGAGACGCCGTCGACAGTGACGGTCACGCCGGGCGCGACGGTCTTCGGCATCGTGGCGTTCACGGTCACCAGGTCGGCTCCGGGACAGCGGCCGGCAAGGGCGTCCAGCGAGTCGCCGGGCTGCACCGTGCAGGGCACCCGTACCGTCTCCTCGGGCCGCTCGGGCCACTGCCACCTGCCCGGTACGACCGGCGGGGTGGCCGGTGGAACGGTGAGGGAACCGTTGTGCCGCAGAAGGGCTCCGGGCGTACAGCCCCGGGCATCGGCGAACTCCGCGAGGGTCTCGCCGGCCGTAAGCGGTGCGGACCGTACGGTGAGGAACAAGGGCGTGCCCGGCGGGAAGAGGTCCGCGGTCGTGGTGTTCAGCGGGGCGAGGTCTTCCGGGGGACGCCCCGCTCCGTTCACCGCCAGGGTGTCGCCGGCGGCCACCAGGTACCCGTCGACGTCCACCGCCGCGCCGGAGCGGAACATCCCGGGCGAGTCCGAGTTCAGCGCCACGATCTGCTGCACGTCGAACGGCACACCGTTCTGCTGGAAGAGGAGCGCGACCCCGGCCAGGGTCGCCTCGCTCTGCGGCGGGTCCGTGGCGATTCCGACCCGCAGCCCGTTGCACTCGAAGGTGAAACCGGGTGTCAGCAGCCCGGCACGGTCCTGGTTGGCCGCGACCAGTCGGGCCAGGCTGCAGCCGCACTGCGCTGCGACGTCGCCGGCGGTGGGCGAACCGAGCGGCACCAGGACCTGGTGGCGCGGGACGCCTAGTTCGGCCCCGGTCGCGAGCGGCAGGACGGTGTTGTCCTGGTCGAGCAGGACGGACACGGCGTCGAGCGGCGGGTCGAGCCGGGCGCAGACCGCCGTCACCGTCTCGCCGGCGTGGAACACCCCGGTCACCGGCACCGCCATTTCCGTGGCCGAGACCAGGCGGTCCAGCGGGGTGGCCGCGTTGGCGGCGGCCAGCGCGTCGTGGTCGACACCGTAGGCGGCGCAGATCCCGTCCAGGGTAGGGGCCGCGGTGGCGGGCAGCGGAAGGACGGCGGTCAGCGAGTCGAGCAGGGCGTGCGCGCCGATCGCGTACCGGCGCAGCACGTCCGCGTCGACGGCCAGGGCGACGGGGTCGCTGCCGGGCGCCTGCTGGAGGGAGGTGAGCACACTGACGGCGATGTCGGGCTGGGCCAGCTGGTGATGGACGGACACCAGCTGTTCGCGGCCGGTGGCGGCTGCCGTGGCGGTGTCGGCAGCGGTACCGGACGGTCCGGGCTGGTAGGCGACGGCCTGGAAGTCGGCGGAGACCGTCAGCACGGCGCCGTCCGCCGCCGCATCGACCCCGTAGCGCAGGGTGGTCGACGGCCACCCTCCGACGCCGACGACCGGATCGGTGTAGCGGACGGGCAGCGTCACGGTCCCCACCGTGGCAGACGGGTTGCCGAACACGTCGCCGAACCGGGCCAGTACCGGGATGCCGGACCGCGCCGCCACTCCGGCGTAGGGGTCGCCCTCGGAGGGCGGCGCGGTCGGCACGTCCGGCAGGCGGGAGCGGGCGAACCGGCCGGAGTCGACGATCCGGCTCAGCTCCCAGACCGGTTCTGCCTCCTCGCACGCCGTCAGCAGCCCCAGTTCGTCGGGGTCGTCGGCGGGGCGCGGTGACACCGGCCTGCTCTCCCCGGAGCCGCGGAAGGCCTCCGTGGCGCCGAGGCTGAAGGAGAGCAGCCCGTACAGGCGTCGCAGGCGCCCCTGCGGGGTGTCGTCGGCCAGGGGGTTGCCGAACCGCGCGCGAAAACCCACCCGGCCCGGATCGGCCGACGCGGCACGCCGTACGTCCAACGGTCCGGGTTCGGCGGCACGCGCGGTCAGGGCGACCGTGGCGGGGTCGATGCCGTCGCCCACGACAGCGGCGTTCATGAACGGGTGCAGGCGCAGCTCGGCCTGCGACGCGAGCTGGACGACGAGCGACAGCTCGGCCAGCCCGTCCTGGTCGAAGGCCGCGTCGGGGACGTCGCCGCCGAAAACCATCCAGTAACCGCCGCCGCCGACGGTACTGCACTCCCACAGGAGGGCGAGGAACGCCTCGGCGTCGCCGAGTGTGGCGCTGTTGCGGCCTGCGGTCGCCGCGCTCGCGGCCCTCCCTGCGGCTGTCCGGGTGGACAGGTTGGTCCGGGCCACGAAGGTCCGGTCGGTGTCCAGAGGCGCCGACGTCAGCCCGGTCGCCGTGCGTCCGGGCGCCGCGGGAAGGCGCCAGGCCACGGTGAGGGGGTGTGCGCGGTCGCCGGAGCCACGCAGGTAGGACAGCAGCTCGGCGATCCGGCGGCGTTCGGCGGCGTCCGCGCCGAGCACCTCGACGGTGCCGGGGGTGCCGGGGATGCGGCGGACGGTGAAGGACGACAGGGCTGCCCACGCGTAGGCGTCCAGCTCGCGGTAGGGTGCCCCGCTCGCTGCCTGCGGTGCGGTCTGCTCCAGCAGGACACGGGGGCCGGCCGAGTCGGCAGCGGCCCGTGCGACGAGGTCGGCGGGCAGCCGCCACAGGGTAGGGGGCGCCGCAGCCTCGGCCGGCAGCACCACCTTCGCGGTGGTGTGCCAGGCAATGACCTGAGTGACGGGATGGCGGACGGCGGCGTCGTGCCGGAGCGGCACCGGTGCGAGTGGGGCGACCACGACGGGTTGCAGACCCGTGGCGGGGTAGTGGTCACGCAGGTCGGCCCCGGTGACGGTGACGACGGCGGTCGACGGCTCCTCGCCCACGGCAGGCGCTCCGCCGGTGGCCGGCGGCGCGAAGGACAGCCAGTCGGCGGGCCCGACCTTGGTGACGGTGACGGTCACCACGGGGGGTTCCGCGGCGGTGGGGGGCTGCGGTGGCGGTGGCGGCCCGGTCACCTGCTGGCCGATCAGCTCGTACAGGCCGGTCACCGGGCCACGAGCACGGTAGACACCTCCCTCGGGGACGGGGGCCGGCAGACACAGACCTCCCAGCAGGAACCGTGCTGCCTGTCCGCTCACCGAGCCCATGGCCGGCCCGTCGTGCAGCGCCGCGACCAGGTCGGCGAGCGGAACGGCCGGTACGTCGGGCACGACGAGTTGCCGCCCGGCGACCGGCGCGAGCACCCCGGTGTCGTCCGCGATCCGGGCGGCGAGGTCCCCGAGGCCGAGTCCGTAGCGCTGTCCCAGGGTGAGCAGCGTGAGACCCGGCCCTGTCTCGCCGACCGCGCCGGGCACCTCCGCGGTGACGAGGGGCAGCAGGACGTCGGCGTCGGCAACGTATCCGGCGAAGTCGTCCGGCCCGGCCAGCAGCCGCTCCCGCAGCGAGGCCAGCGTGTCCTGCGGCTGGACCACGGCGGTGGCGCCGGCGGGGAGCACGACCGCGCCCGGTGGGCGGGGGGCGTTGGCGGCTCGCACCTCGCCGAGCCAGGAGGCGAACGACGGGTCCAGCGCCGGTTCCTGGAGCAGCGCCGCACAGGCCGCCACCAGGAGGAGGGTGTCGCCCTCCAGCGGTGCCCAGGAGGAGGACCCGGTGCTCTCGTACCGGGTGGGGACGTCGAGGGCCGTGTCGAGCGGCACCTGCTCCGGCACGCCTGGGTTGAGCCGGACGATCGCCTGCTGGTACCAGTCCGCCCGCGGCACGTCGAGCGGCTGGACGTGGCCGAGCCGGACCCAGAAGGCCGCTGCCACCCGGTCGACCTGGGCGTCGCTGCGGACGGTGAGCCCCGCCACCGGCACGGTCGCGCCCGCCCGCAGGAGGGGCGTGGTGGCGTCGAGGTGTCCGGTCAGGGCGGTCAGCGCAGCCCGGTACCCCGGGTCCGCAGGGGCCAGGAGCCGGTAGTCGCGCACCAGCTGGGACAGCGTGCGGCCGCCTGACTGCACCGGCAGGTCGCCGAGGTTGACGCGGCTGCCCTCGGTGACCGGCCAGTCGGGGTTGGCCAGGGCGATCGACTCCGGGGTGACGGCGACGGCGACGGCCAGGCCGTCGCCGGGCCGGGCGGCGGCCAGCTCGTCGGGCAGACGGGGGTTGTGCGCGGCCAGTTCGCTCGGTGTGACGCGCAGGCGGGAGGCGACGCTCTCCACGGTGTCGCCTGTGGCGACCCGCAGGGCCGCGGACGCCGCCGGGAAACCGGCGGCCACGGAACGCAGGCTCTCCTGACCGGTCACCGAGTACGGGTACGCGGTCAGGAGGTCGACAGCGGCCTGTGCCGCCGCGCGGGTGACGAGGTGGAAGTAGTCCCGCAGCACGTATGTGGCCATCGACTCGCTGCCCCCGTCCGTGGCCACCGACCGCGCCGCCGGTGCCGGTGCGTCCTGCCGGGGGCGGGGGTCCAGGTCGGCGAAGTACCCGAGAACGTCCGCCTCGTACGTCGCGTCGACCGGCTGGTGGGCCGCGAAATCCCTGGTGGCGTCGCCCGGATCCGGCAGGCCGGTGGACGTCCAGGTGAGGACGGGCAGCATGGGGAACGGCGTCCCGGGCACCGGGTCGGAGCCGCCTGCACCCTGCGTGCCGCTGACGACGAGGTGCAGGTTTGCGGTGAGGAAGCCGGTGACGGCCTGCCACGTGAAGCCGGACCCGGCCGCTTCGGGCATGGCCAGTTGCTGCACCAGGTCGCTGAGCTGGGCGAGGGACACGACCGAGTCGGACCCACCGACGCCGAGCGCGTCGAGGGCCCAGCGCAGCAGGCCCTCCGCGAGCAGGTTGAACGACGCGTCGGCCGGCGTGTCCGCGAGCGCGTTCCGCGTCACGTCGGGACGCAGGGCCCGCGCGATCGTCATCGCGTCGGCCGGCACGGCGTTGTCGGTGACCAGCGTGATCACCAGGCGGTAGCCGGGGTCGCCGTTGGGCGGGACCGTCTGCCCGGTCCAGTCGGCCGGCACTCCCGCGACGGTGTACCCGGGCACCAGCGTCAGGGACACCGTCCGCGGCAGCCCGTCCGGGAAGACCCGCGCGTCCGGGTCGAACCGCAACCGGTAGCCCGCGGGCGGCGCCACCTCCGCACGCACGGACGCCGGCAGGCGGCGCGCCGGGGCACCGGAGGCCACGTGCCACGGCGGCACGCTGTCGGCACCGATGGTGAACGACGCCTGCAGGGAGAGGGAGAAGGAGAAGGAGATGGTGAAGAAGGCGATCCGCACACTCGCGCTGGCGCGCAGCGAGACACTGAGCGAGACGACGGCCGCCCGGTACGCCTCCAGCTCCACGGTCGCCATGGCAGCGACCTGCACGCTGATCTCCAAGCCGATGATCTTGAAGTCGACCGAGGCGAAGAGCCGCCCGACGATGCCGACCGTGCCCCGGCACCAGTAGTACAGATCGGTGTCCCCGTCACCGTCCGCGGGGTGGAACCACGCCAGTACGCCCTCGACGATCAGCACCAGGTTCGCGTACAGCCCGGCCCTGAGGGGGCCGCGCTCGAAGGTCCGCCCGACCCCGACGGACAGCCCGATGCCCAGTTCGACCACCGGGCTGAAGGTGCCGTCCGTGACGGCGGGCACCCTGCTCGAGGTCGCACCGCTGAGCACCCCGAAGTACAGCCCGCCGCGGCCGTTGTACAGGCCGGCCTCGACCGCGAACGAGGAGCTGAAGTCACCGCCCGAGGGAAAGCCGAGATCGATCCGGAAGTCACCGTTGGTGTAGATGTCGACCGTGATGAGGCCGAGGGTCACCGACACCGGGCCGAACTCCATGTGCCGCAGCGCGTCGGGGACCTGCAACCGGGCGTGGAAGACACCGATGCCGTCGGCGACCTTTCGGTAGAGCAGTTCGGCTCTCAGCCCCGCGAGCGGTCCGGCCTGCGGTCCGCTCAGTTCCACGAGGACGCCGTACAGATCCGGGTCGTGCATCACCAGCTTCACCGCGACCGTGTCCATGACCGTCAGGTCGAGGCCGAGCAGCCACTGGCTGGAGGCGTCGAACCGCATCGGCGTCCCGGCGCCGACAGGCGGCGGACCCGGAACGGGATCGACGGGCCGCATGGCCGAGGCCAGCGCGTCGACCACCGCGGAGATGCCGGTGTACGTGGTGAGCGCCGCCGGTGTCACGTGCTGGCCCAGGCCGAGGTATCGCAGCGACACGAGCCGGTCGCCCAGGCCGGGCGCCTGCGGCGGAGCCTGGTTGACCGGGTCCCACACCCGCGGTACCGCCACGGTGTCCCCCGCCATGCGTGCCGACAGCTCGATCCTCACGCCGGGCTTGCCGGAGGCGTGGTCGTAGCGCACGCCTACCGACTCGATGGTGACGAACCCCAGGTCCAGCTTGATCTTCCAGACGGCGGCCACGGACTGCGCGGTGGGGTCCACCACCACCGAGATCCCCGTGAGGTCGAGCGAGCCGAGGAAGTCCCACGGCGGGTCGAGCCGGAAGGTGGCGTTGGGGTTGACCAGGGCCACCAGGTAGGCCAGCAGCTCGCCGAGGGTGCCGGTGAGGGTCACGGTGAGGATCTCGTGACGCGGCGCGGGACTGGTGATCCAGGAGGTCGCCGCGCGCAGGGACACGTCACGGTAGGTGACGGCGAACGTGAAGTCCTTCTCCGCGCCGGTGACCGACACCGACGCGGCGACGACGAGGCCGCCGACGGAGAACGTACCCGAAAGGCTGCCGCTGACCAGCGCGCCGCTGTCCGCCGCGGGGGTGCCGAGCGCGACTACCGCAAGGTGCTCGTCCGCGGAGGCCGTCGACAGCCGCCGCTCGATGTCGACGCTCAGCAGCAACCGGACGGCGAGCCCGAGGAGTTGCTCGGGCACGCCGACCGACAGGGTGCCCGATGCGGAGAAGGGGTGGCCGGACGCGGTGCTGAACAGGATGCCGAGGTCGGCGAGTTCGACGTCGACGTACCGGGGGTCCCGCAGCCAGTCCGGTGCCCGCCCGAGCAGCCCCCGCACCAGGCCCGGCACGTCGACCGACCCGCGCGCGCCGGCCGCGAGCACCCATGCGCCGCCCCCCGGGTACCGGGCCTCGACGTACAGTTCGACCGGTGGGGCGGGCGGGTCGGCGCCCGGAACGGTGAGCGTCCCCACTCCCCGTAGCAGCCCGCTGACGCCGCTCTGCGAGATCTCGACCTGAAAGCCGAATCCGGCCAGGGTGAGGATGACCTCACCGATGGTGAGGCTCCAGTCGCCGACGACGTCGAGGGCGACGCCGAGACTCTTCTGCGGCAGCGACCCCTCGATACTCAGCGACTCGATCGTGAGGTCCGCGCCGGTCCGTGGCGCCTCGCCGAGGAGTACGGCCAGGATCTGGGAGAAGCCGACCTCGATCGGACCCTCCGTGTACGCGGTGAACCACAGGTCCGGCAGCGACAGTTCCACGGTGACGGTGACGTCGGGCAGATCCGGGGCGGGCGGCAGCAGGCCGCGTGCGGCGCGCTCCTGGTACGACGGCGCCGCGCCCAGGGAAGGGGCGGTTTTCCGCCCGAACGTCATGGTCCCGAACAACGTGCCCCAGACGAACGGAGCGCCGCCACCGCCGAACGAGAAGCCCCATCCGACTCCGACCCTGTCGATCAGGAGGTAGGGAACGGGAGGGTCCCACGGTTCGTCCGACTCGATGCCCGCAGTCACGTACGACAGGCCGGGGCCGCCGCGTCCGGGGGGCGTGATGCCGAGTTCCATGAAGGAGAGGCCGAACGCGTCGACGGCCGCGATCCCCGCGGGGAGTTCAAAGTCGCCGGACCCCCCGCCGGTGATCGCAGTCAGCGCGGTGATGCCGCCGACCAGTCCGAGCGGGGTCGCGAAGTCCAGTCGCACCGGCCAGAGGTGGTCGCCGGTCAGCAGCGGTCCGCTGACGGTGACGACGTCCGCGGGAGTGGTCGGGAGCGCGACGTCGGCGAACAACAGGACGGCGGAGAGCACCGCGTGCGGTTCGTGCAGCGGCGCCGGGTCGGGGAACGTGGTCGTCAGCGCGAGGCCGACGGCGTCGACGGCGGGCCGGTCGATCCCCAGACCGACGCCGGGCGCGGTTGCGCGCAGTTCGAGCACCACGGGCCCGGCCGCCGGGAGGTCCACCGTGCCGTCGGCCTGGAGCCGGTCCCCCAGCAGGTCGGCGTACCCGGAGAGCAGGTCGCTGCCGGGCACGCCCGCGTCACCGCGCAGCGGCAGCGTGCCCGTCAGGCGGGCCGCCGCCCGCGGGCTGTTCGTGGCCCGTACGACGGGCTGTTCGAGGACCAGGTGTGCGAGCACACTTTCGCCGGCGACGAGGCCGCCACCGTCGTCCGCCGGCACCCGGCTGATCGGCAGCGTGCCGAACGCTTCCCCGAACGTCCAGGGTCCCGTGCCCGCGTCGAAGACGAGTTCCAGCACCAGGTCTGCCTGGTCGGCATCCTCCCGGAGGCTGCCGGTCAGCCGCAGCCGCCACCGCCACCCGGGCCGCAGGTAGGTGGTCGTGGCGGTGAGCCAGGCCTCGGCCGAGCCGATACCCGTCCCGCCTGCCTCCAGCGGGAGGGGTCCCGCGATCCCGAGGGACGCCAGCAGCGCGGCGAGGCCGGGGGGCGAGTCGCCACCGAGCGCACCCGACTGCACGGCGGCTTGGAAAGCGGCATGGATCTCGTCGAGTGTCATGGCCGGTTCCTAGGGTGCGGGGGCCAGCAGGACGAGGTCGCGCGCGGTGAGAAAATTGCCCGGTGTGACCGGCCGGAGCTTGACACGTTGTTTCACCCCCAGGGTCGCGTGCAGCGTGATGACGATGTCGGCCATCTTCGTGTTGATGAACGGCGAAGGCGCAGCCGGTGCACCCGACGCCGGAGACCGCCGCTTCCTGCTCAATCGCTTCTCCGCCTCATCGAAATAGGAGACGGTGGACCAGATACCTTCAGAAACGGTCTTGTTCTCCCATTCGTCGGCCGCCTCGACGAACGTCGCGTAACCATGAGAGGAAACACCGCTGACCACTTTCACGTTGTCCACTCCCCCCCTGAACCGGTCGAGAACCTCGAATACCGGATGATCGTGCCGATTACCAGGCCCCGCGCTGGCACCGAGGTGTTGCGGGCGCACAGTCTGAGCAAACCGGTCAAAGTTCTCCCACCTGCCGCCGCACCGGGTCACCGCGGTGGCCCGTGCCCCGTGGTGCGGAGCAGCGAGTACCACCACATCCCTCAGGGGATGTCGCTCATTCGGCTCCCCGACCTGGTCGTGGATCCAGCCCATCGTGTGACATGTGATGTCGCCGGGAAGAACCGCGATCAGGTGCGGCGCCGAGGACACGTCCTCCACGACGACGACACCGGAGGACTGGTTCTTCTCCTTCTTCACCGTTGACGGCATATTCATGAACAAGATACGGAAGAAGACTTTCTTCTTGTATTGGGCAATGCATGTCGGGGACTTGGCCCAGTAGTCACTGCGCGGATTCAAATCGAACTGCAGCGAGCCGGTATAATGCACACGCTGCGCGAATTCCAACACGTCGGGCTCGCTCTTATCTGGGTCCCAATTTACTCCGCAGCGATAAATTTCCTTCACCTTGACACCAGCCGCTCCCAGCCGCTTGCCCAATTCGGGAAGAAGGTTGATGTGGTCCTTGTCCTGGTGGGAGAGGACGACGAGGTCGAGTACTGACGGCTTCCTGGCCAAGACCTTGTCCGTGACGTACTTGATTGCCCCTCCGGTCATCCCCGGCACATTGATGTCGTCGCTGCCGCAGTCGATCAGCGCCAGGAAGTCGGCAGGCTGCGTAAGGTCCCCCATGTCGTAGACCTCGACCAGGGTCATCGCGCCCTGGCCGCAGGACAGCATCGTCACCAGCGTCAGGCTCATTGCCCTGCGCCTCCTTGCGTGGAGCGGAGCGCCGGACGGCGGCGGGCCGTCTCCGCGCGGGTGGGCGGTGGTGCGGGGCGCCTCGGGTCGGTGTCCGAGGCGTAGGCGAGATACCAGCCGACCTTCGACGGGCCCGACCGGTCGGGGTTGCCGAAGAGGATCACGTCGTTGTGGCCGGGCGGGAAGGCGAGGCCCAGCAGGCGCAGGGCGAAGTCCCGCAGGCGCAGCGTGTACGTCCGCGGCGTGCCGGTTGGCTGGTCGGTGAGGAACTCCACCGACCGGAAACCCATCGTCACCACACCCTGCAGCGGCAGGGTGACGCCGACCAGGCCGTCGGTGCCGGGCAGCCGGACGCCGAGGTAGAGGCCCGGCTCGTCGTCGGGTCCGCCGGGGCTCCACGCCGCGAGCACCCGGAGGGTGAGGGCCTCGCTGCCGGCCAGGGCGCCGAGTGTGCCCAGGTCGACGGTGTAGTCCAGGCCGTACCAGGGCTGGGTCAGCGCAGTCTGCTCCAGCGGTGCCGTGACGGAGACGTAGCCGAGGTCGGCGGGGAGGAGTGCGGGGGGAGGATCGCCGGCCGACAGTGCCGGGTCGGCCGTGCAGAGCAGCCCGGCGAGCCGGACGGGGAAGCGGCTGACCAGCGAATCGGGGCGCGCGGTGCTGTTCGCGGTGTCGAACGACAGGTTGCCGTCGCGCAGCGAGAAGACCGTCGAGCCGGCCGGGTCACCGACGGCGAAGGACATCGCGACGGCGAGACCGGCGAATCCCAGACGGCTGCCGCCTTCCTCGGTGCCGTCCGCGCCCGGCCCCCAGCAGAACGGGTCGAAGGCCGCCGGTTCGGAGAACCGCAGGTTGCCGGACATCTGGAAGACGGCCTCCGCGGTCGGCCGGCCGGAAGCGGGATCGGCGGCCCTGACGGTGACGAGCTGCGTCGACAGCAACTCGACGCTGCCCAGGACGGGCCCTTGGAGCTGGAAGGTGTTCTCCTCCCCCGCCATCGAGAAGGCGTACGCGTCCTGTGCCCCGCCGCCGGGCAACTGCTGGCGTTGCAGGGAGCCGTCGAGGAGGACGTTGTTGCCGTGGCTGGTCTCCAGGAGGCGGGTGGCCGCGCCGAACAACCGGTTGACCAGCAATTCCACCCGGCTGGTGAACGTGGTGACCAGGCTGTTGCCGATCCCGACCGCCAGGCGCAGCACGCGGAAGGCGAAGGCGGTGTCCTCGGTGAAGTACTGGTCCTCGGGGTTCTGGTAGTCGATCAGTCCCGACATCGCCGACCTGTCGAAGGCAGGCCGGCCCCCGACGAGCCGGAACGGCGTGACCGGCATCGTGAAGTGGTGGGCGCGGAAGGCGCCCGCGTCGATTCCGGCGCCCAGCACCTGGAGCGCGGCGGGCAGTTGATCGAGCGGCACTTCGGCGGACAGGGCGAGGATGCCCGTCCAGTCCGGATCCCGGACGAGTGCGGCGAAGTCCGCGTACGGGGATTCCGGGGGCTCGTCCGCCGCGGCGGCGACGACCGCGTGGAGGGCCGCCTGGGCGTCCGAGGGACGGCCGGTGCGCGAGGCCGCCTCGGGCCAGGCCCAGCAGGAGGTGTCGGCGACGAGTTCGGTGACGCTGCGGCCGAGCCCGAACTTCATGATCAGATAGGTCGACGGCCCCCAGTTGTCCGGCGACAGGCGGAACTGCCAGCCACCGGCGTCCGCGGTCATCAGGCCGGCGTGGCGGAGGAAGACGTGCGTCTCGTCCTCGGTGATGTCGGCGCATGCTTCGTGGAGGGCTCCGATGAACTCCGTCCGGGTACCGTAGGTCCGGTCGGCCATCGGGCGGACGGCCTCCAGGGTCCCCGGGCGCATGCCGCCGCGGTCGGCCGGGACCGTGGCGATGACGTTCAGTGCCATGGTGGCGAGCAGGTAGCCGACGGATCCGAAGCGGTGGAACTCGTCCGGATCGCCCAGGACCATGAACAGGTCGTTGGTCTGCATCGCCTGCCGGAAGCGCCCCGAGACCGCGGTGAAACGCAGGTCGGGCAGCGGGGCGCCCCCTTCCCCGTCATGACCGATGCCCAGCCAGTTCCACGCGGAGTCGGCGGCCACACCGACCGCGAGGCCCTGCGGGCTGACGCCGATGGTCTCGGCGCCCTCCACGGCGGGCCCGGCGTCCGCGGTGGGCAGCAGCGCGGATCGGCGGGCGGGGGCGATTGCGGACCGCTCCAGGGCGACGGCCGCGGCCACCGCGTCCGTCGCCAGTCCGCGGAAGGGCGCCATCGGGAACACCGCGCCTGCCGTGTCCGCCGCCGGCACCTCCAGGAAGCCGAGCAGGGCCGGTCCGCCTGCCGAGGGACCGGTTCCCCGGTCGCCGCCGGTGTGCAGCGGCGCGTCCTCGGGCTGGCTGTAGTAGACGGCCGCGGTACCGGATGCCGGCGGTTCGACGCGCACCCACGAGGTCGTGCCGAGCGGTGTGAGCGGTCCGTCACCGCGCGCGTAGGCCGGGCTGCCCGGCAGGAAGGTCACCGTGCACCCGCCGGGCGGCACACCGATGTACTCCAGTCCCGACGTACCGCAGACGACCCGGCCCCCGTCCGGCCCGGCATCGAGGGAGAACGGCCCGGCCGGAGTGAGGTAGCAGCCGGAGGCGCCGGGCGCGCCGTCGAAGTACGGGGCGGTGCCGAAGACGAGCCGGGCCGGCGGTCCGGCGGCGGGTCCGGCGGCGAGCGGACGGAGGGTGACGTCGTGTCCGAGCACCGTGGCGTATCCGGACGGCAGCGGGGGCGCGTCGCCTCCCGGAGCCCAGGAGAAGAAGCCCAGCCAGGTGCGGTCGCCGTCGAGTGGCCGCATCGGATCGATCTGCGCGTACATCTCCAGCACCGGTCCGTCCGGCTGGCGCAGAGCCGCGAAGTGGGTGCCGTCCGCGTAGCCGTCGTCGCGTGGGGAGAAGAACCGGATTCCGGCGCCGAGCCGGGCGAAGGCGTCACCGCTGCCGGACGGGAGGTCGAGGGCGAACCGCCACGCACCGCTGTGTCCCGGTTCCATGCTCAGCAGCGTCGTACCGGGCCGGGCCGGGAACCGGTCGGTGGCCGAGGACAGCACCGCGGCGCCTTCGCCGCCGCTGTCGGCGACGGTCAGCCCCCAGCCGGCTTCCGTCCTCCCCGGGGCGACGGCTCCACCGCCGGACACGGCGGCCTGATAGCCGGAGAGAGGGTGGGCGGTGCCCCGCGACAGCCACGTGCCCCCCGGCCCGGGCCGGCAGTCCAGCACCGAGGTGACCCATGCGGTGGGGGCCGCGGCCGGGTCGGCCACCCAGAGGAATCTGGGGGCCCGGCGTGGCGCGTAGGAGGCGATCCACCCCAGCAGGGCCTCCAGGAAAACCGCTTCGTCCACCGCGGGGGCGCCCGGGAAGACGTAGCACCCGCCGGCGTCCTGCCAGGTGCGGGTGAGCGTCGGCGTGTCGCCGAGCAGGCCGGGTGCGGAGGCGAGGAACGCCGCGCCGCCCCCGGCCCGGCCCGTCCAGTACAGGGATGTCGTCCCGCTGCGGGTGAACGTCGGCTCGGCCATGGTCAACCGGCCGTCCCGAGCCCCACACGGTCACCGTGCAGCAGCGGCAGGTCGAGGACGCCGGGGTCCAGTCCGGCCCAGTCCACCGCGACCCTCCAGTCACACGGCCGGTCCCCGGGTGGGACCGCGGCGGCGCGGGCTCGCCGCAGGGTCACCCCGGTCAGAGGCAGAGCGGAGGAAGGGGGCCGCCGTGCGGCGCCCGCCAGGACGTCGCCGAGGGTGGTCCCCAGCGCCACCAGCCGCTGCGCCCCGTCGACCCAGATCCGCACCATGGGGCGGACCACCGCACGTCCCCGCAGGTAGGCCGCCGCGACACCGGGACCGGGTGCTCCGCGGCGGCGGACGTTGTCGGTGGCGGCGTCCAGGGAGCCGAGTGTCGCCCCGGCGAGGAACAGCACGTTCTGCTGCGGCAGCAGTGACCCGGGGGACGTGGTCTGCAGCGACTCGGGCGGGTAGACCACGCGGGTGTAGGGCAGTTGCACGGTCGGGGTGAACAGGTCGAGCAGGCCCCCGCCGCCGTAGGCCTGGCCGGGGCCGGGCGGGACGGGCGGGGGCACCGTCACGCCCGCCTGCGTGAGGGCGTTCAGGAAGGCGTCAAGGCCGGCGGACCACCGCCCGGAGCGGTCACCGCTTGTGACCTCGTAGTCGGCGACGGCGGTCGTGACGTACCCGGACAGGGCGTTGGCCTGCTGGCCGGGAGCCACCTGGTACCCCTCGTACTCGACCCTCACCACGACGCCCGGCCGCAGGTCGAAGCAGCCGCGGTCGAACCGCAGACCGTAGGCGAAGTACAGGCTCTCGGCGAAGGTCTGGGGCACCGCCCGTGAGACCGCCTCACCCAGTGCGGCGACACCGTAGGACGTGATCCCCCGTTGTTCCAGTCCGGCCAGCAACGACGTCCACTGCGGGACCACGTCGTCGCGGACGGTGAAGTCCCACAGGGGACTGTTCCCGGGGATCTCCAGGACGTACGCGTACGGGGCGGACCTGGCCGGGGCCAGTGTCAGGCCGAGCGGCAGGTTCAGTGCACCGGACTGCGGAGTGGCGAACAGTTCGGGCAGGCACAGCGTGATGTCTGCCGGGCCCGACGCCGGCCCGTGCCGCGGCGCGATCGACGACGGGCCGGGAAAGAGCGCCTCGGTCAGGAGCGGCACCGGTGCGGTCGGCAGGCCGCGGGCGAGTCCGCCGGCCATCGCGGCGACGGTGAGGGTCGGGGCGGAGAGCGCGGCCCCTGCGGGCAGTTCGACACGGGCCCGCGGCTCCGCCGTGGTGACCACGACATCCGGCGCGTCCGGGCGGGAGACGACGACCACGTACCGGTCGGTGGCGGGGGCGCCGACCGGCTCCCAGGCCGCTGCCACCGCCGCCCCGTCGTAGGCGACCTCGAGGGCCGCGGGAGCGACGGTCAGCAGCGTGACGGCGTTGCCCAGGGGACCGCTGCCCGCCAACGACACCCCGCGCAACGCCACGGTGGCGGCGTTGGGCACCTCGTCGGGCAGCATGACGACGAGCGGGTTGCTCACACGCATGACGTCGAGGGGGACGGTGTTGTCGGCCCACCGCACGACCGGTTGCAGGCCCGTCAGTGGCGGCCTGGTCGCCCCGGCCCACGTCAGCGTGACCCTGCGGCCGGCGTCGACCGCCGCGCGGGTGATCCGCACGGGGTCCGTGAAGAGGGTGACGGAGGTGACCGGGCCGGTGGCGGCGCCGTCCACCTCTGCGACGGTGGCGGTGGCGGCACCGGGCTCCAGCGGAAGTTCCGCGCCCATCCCCGTCGTCACCACGCCGGACCGGCCGGCCGTTACACGGAAGGTCGCCCCCTCGCGCCCGTCCCAGGCCAGAGCGACGCGATCCGCACCGACCTCGACCGCGGTGAAGCCGACCCGCCCCGTCGGGACGGGAACCGGCTCGCTCCACGGGCCGGCCGCCACGCCGTCCACGGCCCGCACGGCGACGGTGACAGCGTGGGCAGGGGCGGGAACGGGAAAGACCGCGCGGCCGTCGGCGTCCAGCCGCCTCGACGCGGCCGACCCGGTTCCGGTCCGCAGCAGCGCCTCCATCGGCCGGTCCGAGGTGTGCGTGGCCGTCGTGGCGGTGACCGTCAGCCCCGTCCCGCAGACGACCGAGGACACGCGAGGGGCGGTGAGGAGCGCAGGCGCCGTGGCCGCGGGACCAGCCGAGCGGCCCGCGCGCGCACGGACCGAGACCGTGTAGACGGCCTCGGCCACCACCACGTCCGGGACAGGGAGTGACAACGTCGAAGCGGCGCCGGGGGCGGCGGTACGCACAGGCACTCCGTCGCGCAGCAGGGCGAGGTCGTAGCCGGTCGGCACGAGGCCCGGAGGCGGCGTCACGTCCACCGACAGCGTCCTGCCGTCCGAGCGCACGGCGGTCACCCGCGGGGCGGTGAACAGTACGGGAAGCGGCGCCGACGGCGGGCCGGAACCCGCCGCGCCGAGCGCCTGCACCACCACGGCACACGCCGGCCGGCCGCCGTCACCGCCGGCCGTGCCCGCCGGCTCTTCCAGCGGCTCGTCCAACGACGTCGTGACCGCGTCCGTGGTGGTGTGCTGCCAGAGCACGTGTCCACCGTGCAGGACGCTGACCCGGTAGGCCTCCGCGCCGGCGCTCGCGGTCCACTCGGCGTGCAGGCGTTCTCCGGCGAAGCGTACGGCGAGGAGCGCGGGACGGTGGGTGGGGACGGGGAGCCCGGTGCCGTAGGGCCCCACGCTCACTGCGCCGTCGTGACGGCGGACGACCGCGACCGAGGCCACCGCCCACGCGCCGGGTGGCAGTTGCGAAACGGTGGACGTGCGTCCGGTGGCGGGGCGTTCGGCGCCCGTGCCCGCCCCGCCGACATCGAGCCGGACGAGGAACTCGTCCTCTTCAGCCGTCCAGCACAGCGTCGGCTTGCCCGACACGGGATCGTTCTCGACCCGCTCGACGGCGACGGTGTCGGCGACGGCCGGGACTCTGGCGGACCAGCCGCGCGGAGCGCCGTCGGCGCCGAAGGCGCAGACGGCCACCTCGTGCCTGCTGCCGGGCGCGAGGTCGACGGGGAACCGGACGTGCCCCGAGGATTCCGCGTCCGCCTCGGCGACGGGGGACGCCCCCTCGAAGACCGTCACCCGGTATCCGGCCGCGACGTCGCCCACCGGGTTCCAGGTGACGGACAGGGCTCCCCCGTCGTAGCACACCCTCCTGATGACGGGGCCTCTCACCTGCCCCTGGGCGCCGGAAACGCCTACCATGCCCGCCTCCTCCCGGCGGCAGAACCGCCGTGACGCGACCGCCGGCGAGTTGCGTGATGCGCGCCGCTGACAGGAGCTGCCAAGCGAAGACAGCACCTCCGACGGGCGGCCTGCGGCGGCCCACGACACTCGCTGACGGGCACTGGGATTCACTCAAAGGCCTTTGCCACCAAGGCCCGTTGCGCGATGAGACGAGTTATCCCACCCGAGTCGCGAGGCCGGACAGGGGCTGTGTCGAGGTTTCACCCCATCGACGTATTCGTAGCAACGCGTGCCGCCGGGGCGCACGCTCGCGCCGCAGCGCACCCGCCGCAGTCGGCTTCCGCCACCGCTACCGGGCCCGTCCACGACAGGACGAACGACGCGCCCTCAGGACAAGGACGCCCGCACGGAACTCAGGAAGCGCCGGTCGGCCCGGACCTGGTGGCGCCTCCGCCGCCCTGACCGGGTGACGCGTCGCCCTGGTTCTGCTGGTTGCGATGGTTTTGCTGCGCGCCGCACTCCCGACGCTCGCCGTGGCTCGCGATCACGTTCTTTGCCGTGTTACTGACGGCCTTGATTCCGAGATATGCCGTCGTGATAGACGTCACGGCAGTGAACGCACCGGTGGTGATGGCAACGGTCTGCTCGGATGCGGTGGCCCGGGTCACCACCACGGCGGCGGTCAGCACCACCGCGACATCGGCCACGATGACCGCGAACATGCCGCCGAAGGTACGCACCTGCTCGGTCACGCAGTCGGCGGTCCTCACGGACTCTCTGTGGGTGAGGAGCCAGAACACCCCGGCCATCGCCAGGAGGGCGACGACGGCGCCGACGAGGACGTAGATCGCCACTTCCGGTCTCCTCTCTCCCTTGCTCGGGACACACTGCCCAGGACCTCGTCATCGTCTCCTCCGGCCACGGGAGCCGCATCTCGGTCAGCACCGACAGGTTGACCGCCTGCGGCGAGGGCTTCTGCCGGCCGGGAACGCCCCATCGCGGAGAACCCAGGGGGACGGACGCGCCGACGGCGGCCCAGGGCCGCCCCGCTGCGGCGAGCAGGCCCGGAAGGGTGAAGACCGCCGACGGGGGTCGACCCGATGGCCGTCCCGGTCTCGCCGCCCGCTCGCCTTCGGTGAGGGGATCAGCACCGGGGGAGGCCGATGCTGATCACCGAGGAAGACCGATGACACACCGCGCGCCCCGACCGCGCCGGCCTGCCTGCCCGCCGCCGCAGCCCTCGTGCTCGCCGCACCCGTCCACGCCGCCACCGCCCACTCGTCGGCGGCCGCCCCTGTCCCCACCGCCGCCTCCGCGGCGCTTGCCCCGCGGACCCTCGCGGACCTCGAGACCGCGATGCGCGGTGAGGCCTACGCGAACGCCTCCCACACCTTCTACGCCGCACGGGCCGACCGTGAGCACATCCCCGTGACCGCGACGGTCCACCGCACCGCGTCCACCGAGCTGAGCTTGTTCTTCATGGTCCGGCCTGGTCACGTTCGATGACGGTGGCGGGACGTCTGGTCGTTCTGCCCACGTCGTAGCGGGTGGCGGGGCGCCGGTTCTTCGAGCCGGACGGGCGCCCCTGCCCGGCCCCCCGTGACCTCCCGCGGGGGCACCGCGGGAGGTCACGGGGCCGGTGGGTCACACGCTTTCGAGCAGCAGTTGCGAGCCCGCGGTGATGAGGCCGGGTACCTCGAAGTCCAGCTCCACCAGGGTCCGGCCGCCCGGTGGGAGCAGGAAGGTGCCCAGCGGGCAGCGGGGGGCCGTGGGGCGGACGTAGACGGTGGTGAGCTGCGGGGTGCCGCCGTCGACGGTGAGGGTCGCGGCGCCGTTCCAGGTGTCACCGGGCACGTCGGTGGCGGCCGTGACGTTGGAGCCGAAGGTCAGGGCCACGGTGCGCGCGTTCTGCGAGGGGTTGGCGAGCTGGAGCCGGACGGCGTACCGCATCCCGTAGTTGCCCCAGCTGCGCTGCGAGGAGTCGGAGAGCGCGGCCACCGCCGGGACGGTCTGGTCCAGCGCGGCCACCTGGCGCTGGGTGGTGTTCACCGCCAGGCCGAGGAAGCTGCCGGCCGCGGGGACGTCCACGCCGACCACGCCGGTGTCCCAGGCCGAGGCGGCGTAGACACCGGCCTCGCGGCCGTAGGTGGTGTCGGTCTGCGGGGCGGTGTTGCCGGGGGCCGCCGTCTCGTCGTGCTGCGTCGAGTTGATCGCGGTGGCGGTGTCGCCGTCGGCGGTGGCCGCGGTGTAGACGTAGACGCCGCCGCCGGTCGCGGTGACCTCCAGCAGGCCGTCGACGATGGACGAGCTGAGCGGGACGACCGCGACCTGCGCCATGGCGCCGGGGGCGAGGACGGTGGCGGGCAGGTAGGTCCGCAGGTTGCCGGTGGCCCAGTCCTGGGAGGTCGCGTAGCAGGGGCCGGTCCCGGCACGCTGGGTCGGGTCCTGGACCAGCGGCTTGTCCCCGTTGGTCCACACCGAGCCGCGCGCGGACACCGTCACCGGCGACGGGCCGGGGTTGGAGACCAGGACGTGCACGTACGCCGTCCGCCCGGTTCCGTTCTGGTGGTAGAGGTAGACCGGGAAGGTGCCGGTCAGCGGGTGGGCGGCGCCTCCGCGGTTGGCGGTGGTGCGGCCGCACTGCGCCAGCCAGCCGGTGCCGGTGAACGTCTCCGGGTTGTTGGAGACGAACATCTGCGGGCCGCCGGCGGCGCCGGGCAGCTGCCGGAGCTGGTCGCGGGGCACGGTGGGGCCGGGCGCGGAGGGCACTCCGGACGTCCAGGCGTCGGAGCCGATCGTGGTCGTGACTGCCTGGCCGTCGGCCAGGCAGTGGCCCGCACGGCCGCCTCGATGCGATGACGAGTGGTCAGTACCACTGCGCGCCGCACTGGTCCCGGCCGCCACAAGCGGAAGGGCCGTTCCGGCCATCAGCACGCCTGCCGCACGGCCCAGCAGCGCCCTGCGTGAGGGGCTGATATTGCTCAGGGGTTCCATGATGCTCCTGGTGAACGAGTAGTCCGGGCAAGGGGCGCGCCCGTAAGTCCACTTGGATACCAGGCTTCTCGCGCTACCAACAGTGGTAGGGAGCAATCTGCCCTTCATCACAGCTTTGCCCTTGACTAGCTGGGAGTTTCGATGAAAACGTGCGGCAAGTGGTCGCTACCAATTGGAGCGACATGACCGTGGACCTTGTGGTCTCCACTGTCCGAGGAGAGACATGCCCAGCAGCAGACGCCTGCACCTTGCCGCCATCGGGACCGTCGTGGCACTGACCGCCACGGCCTGCGGCCTGGGGTCGGGCTCTTCGTCGCAGAACTCCGGTCCGGCCGCGGGCAGCGGCAAGGTCTCCGGCACGATCACGCTGGAGACGCTGCAGCTGAAGCCGACCTTCACCGACTACATGAACAAGGTGATCGCCGCTTACGAGAAGTCCCACCCGGGCACCAAGGTCAAGTGGGTGGACATCCCCTTCCAGGGCGCCCAGGAGAAGCTCACGACCGACGCGACAGCCGGCGCGCTGCCCGACGTGGTGAACCTCAACCCGCAGTTCGCGCAGGCGCTGGAGGCCAAGGGCCTGTTCGTCGACATGGACGCGGCCGCGGCCGGCGTCAAGTCCGACTACGTCCCCGGGGCGTGGAGCGCCTTCACCGTTCCCGGCACGTCCGGTGCGTACGCGATCCCGTGGTACCTGACCTCCGAGGTCACCATGTACAACAAGCAGCTGTTCGGCAAGGCGGGGCTCGACCCGAACTCGCCGCCGTCGACGTTCGACGAGCTGCTCGCCGACGGCCGCAAGCTCTCCGCGGCCGGGCACGGGTCGTCCTACGGGCTGCACCCCGCGCTGGAGAACCGCTTCGTCACCGACCTGGCCAAGCAGGGTGTCCCGCTGCTCGACAGCACCGGTGCCAAGTGGACGTTCAACACCCCCGCGGCCGTGGCCT
This sequence comes from Streptomyces sp. NPDC021224, assembly GCF_044332905.1. Classification (NCBI taxonomy): domain Bacteria; kingdom Bacillati; phylum Actinomycetota; class Actinomycetes; order Kitasatosporales; family Streptomycetaceae; genus Streptomyces; species Streptomyces sp. NPDC021224. Next base: position 28,343 of record NZ_JBIRPW010000024.1, read on the forward strand.
ATCTGCAGAAGCTCGTGGACGCCTACAAGGACGGCGTCTACCCGAAGGACTCGCTGACGCAGGACCACAGCAAGGAGACCGAGGCCTACCAGGCCGGCCGTATCGGCCTGTTCCCGTCCGGGCCCAACTTCCTGACCGTGGTCAAGCAGAACGCGCCGGCCGTCGCCGCGCAGACCGGAGTCGGCCCGCAGATCACCGGCGCCGACGGCACCACCAACATGTCGGTGATGGGCCTGCTGGTCCCCAAGAGCAGCAAGAACCGGACGACCGCGCTGAACTTCGCCGAGTACCTCGGCAACGCCGAGAACCAGCTGGCCTTCAGCAAGATCGTGACGATCCTGCCCAGCACCCTGTCGTCCCTGAAGGACCCGTACTTCACCTCGGACGGTGACGGCTCCGTGGACGCCAAGGCGCGCAAGATCTCGGCCGCCCAGATCGCCAAGGCCAAGAACCTCGTCCCCGTCCAGTACGACGCCCGCGTCACCGCCGCCGTCATCGGCAAGGTCCAGCTCGCGCTCCAGGGCAAGCTGTCCGCCAAGGACGCGCTGGACCAGGCCGTGGCCGCCGCCGACGCCATCACCTCTGCCGCCCGCTGACAAGCCGCCCGTGCGCGTACGCCCCCCGGCCGCGCACGGGCGCGCTCCCGACGACACCGTGCGCGCACCGCCCGAACCGACAAGCCCGACAAGCCCGACAAGGAGGCCCGCGTGACCGGCCGCCGCTGGTACGTACCCTGGCTGTTCCTCGCCCCGGCGCTGGCCATCGCTGTGGCCTTCTTCCTGGTCCCCTTCGCCAACACCGTCGTGCTGTCGTTCACCGACGCCAGCACCCTGGGCGGCGGCCACTTCACCGGGTTCGCCAACTACCACCGGCTGTGGCACGACCCGCAGTTCTGGCAGTCGGTGCGCAACACCGCGCTGTACATCGTGGTGGTCGTGCCGTGCATGGTGGTGCTGCCGCTGCTGCTGGCCGTCCTCGTCCAGCGGCGGGTCGCCGGTATCGGCTTCTTCCGCGCGGTGTTCTACTCGCCCGTGGTCGCCTCCATGGTGGTCGCCGGGCTCATCTGGTCGTGGCTGCTGTCGAGCGACGGCCTGGTCAACGCGGCACTGCGCGGCCTGCACCTGGTGTCGGAGCCGGTGCCCTTCCTCACCGACTCGCACTGGCTGCTGTTCAGCTCGATGGCGATGACCGTCTGGAAGGGCCTCGGCTACTACATGGTCATCTACCTCGCGGCCCTTGCCAACGTGCCCGCCTCCCTCCTGGAGGCCGCGCAGGTGGACGGGGCGGGCGCGGTACGGCGCTTCCGCAGCGTCACCCTCCCGCTCGTGCGGCCCACCATGGTGCTGGTGGCGACGCTGTCGGCGATCGCGTGCGCGAAGGTCTTCGCCGAGGTCTTCACCCTCAGCGACGGCAGCGCGGGCCCCGGCGGCCAGGCGCGCACCCTCGTCTACACCATCCGCGAGACGGGCCTCGGCCTCGGCGGCGAGGCCGGGTACGCCTCGGCCATGAGCCTGGTGCTCTTCCTGGGCACCCTCGGCCTCTCGGTCGCCGTCACCCGACTCAACACCCGGGAGGACCGGGCATGACCTCGCTCGACACCCCCACGGCCCGCCGCTCCCCGGGCGGCCCGCGCCGCGGACCCGGCGGCGCCCCCGGGCGGCCGGCCGCGGCGGACGCCGCGCGGCGCAGGCGCCGCGCCGCCGGGCTCGCGGCACGCTACCTGCTGCTGTGCTGCGTGCTCGCCCTGACGGTGGGTCCGTTCCTGTGGCAGCTGTCCACGTCGCTGAAGGGCGCCGGGGAACGGGTCTTCGGCTATCCGCCGCAGCTCCTGCCGCACCACCCCACCCTGCACCACTACACCGAGGTCCTGCACACCGTGCCGGTGCTCCGCTACGCGGGCAACTCTCTCCTGGTGGCGCTCGGTTCGGTGGTCACCAACTGCCTGTTCGGCTCGATGGCCGGATACGCGCTGGCCCGGATGCGGTTCCGCGGGCGCGGCATCGCCGTCGGCGTCTTCCTCGCCACCATGATCATCCCCTTCGAGAGCATCATGGTCTCGGAGTTCCTGGTGGCCAGGGACCTGCACCTCACCAACAGCCTCCTCGGGGTGATGCTGCCGCTGGCCGCCTCCGGCCTGTCGGTGCTCCTGATGCGCAACGCCTTCAGCCGGCTCCCCCGGGAGGTCGAGGAGGCCGCGCTGCTGGACGGGGCGGGCGAGATGCAGCGGTTCTTCCGCGTGGCGCTCCCCTCGGTGGGAGGAAGCCTGGCGGCGGTCGCGATCTTCAGCTTCGTCTTCGCCTGGGACGACTTCCTGTGGCCGCTGGTGGTCCTGTCCGATCCGGCGAAGTACACGCTGACGGTCGGCATCCAGTACCTGTCCGGCACGTTCACCGACGACCAGCGGGTGGTCGCGGCAGGCACCATGATGGCCGTCGTACCGCTGCTGGTGCTCTTCTTCGCGCTGCAGCGGTTCTTCTTCCGGGGCGTAGGCGAAGGAGCGGTCAAGGAATGACAGGGAACACCGAGCAGGAGCCCGCCACCACCTCCGCTTCCGCGGGGACGCAGGTGCGGACCGTCCGCGAGCCGAAGCACGAGGTGCTGCGCCGACGGCTGCTGGACCTGGTCGAGGCGGCGCAGGCACACCAGATGCTGCCGAGCGAACGCGAACTGATGCAGCGTTACGACGTCAGCCGGGTCACCGTGCGCCGCGCCGTCGAGCGCCTGACGCAGGAGGGGCGGATCTACCGCGTGCAGGGCGCGGGCACCTTCGTCGCGGAGGCGGAGACGATCAGCAAGTCGCTGCGGCTGACGTCCTTCTCCGAGGACATCCGGGCCCGCCGCATGGTGCCCGCGGGCACCCTGCTGGTCATGGAGCGGGTGCCGGCCGACGTCGACAACGCGCGGGACCTGTTCGTCGAGCCGGGTGCGCCGCTGGTGCACCTGGAGCGGCTGCGGACCGCCGACGGAGTGCCGATGTGCCTGGAGAACGTGTGGCTGCCCGAGCACCTGGTGCCCGGTCTGCTCGACGAGGGCGCGCCCGACTCGCTGTACGACGTGCTCGACCGGCAGGGCGCGGCGCCGGAGGCGGCCGACCAGACGGTACGGGCCACGGTCGTCGACGCGGCGCAGGCCCGGCTGCTGAAGGTGCCGCCGCAGTTCCCCGCCCTGCACGTCGAACGGCTCACGCGCGACGCCCGCGGCCGGGCGGTCGAACGTGCCGTCAGCCTGTACCGGGCCGACCGGTACGACTTCCACTTCACCATCACCCGGGAACGGCATCCATGACATCCCCTCACCCGCCCTCCCCCGGCGGCACGGACGTGCTGGCCGTGGACATCGGCGGCACCAAGACGACCGCCGCCGTGGTGACCGCCGGGTATCGCGTCGTCGCCACGGTGACGGAGCCGACTCCGGCGGGCGACGGCGGCCCGGCCGTCCTCGCCACGGCGCTGCGGCTGGCCCGGCGGGCGCTGGCGCAGGCCGCCGCCGCGGGTCCGGCGGGCGTGGGCGTCGGCACCGCGGGCGTCGTGGACGCCGGCGGGCGGACGGTCACGGCCGCCACGTCGGCGCTGCCCGGCTGGGCGGGAACGCGCGTCGCGGACGCCTTCGAGGAGGAGTTCGGGGCCCCGGCCACCGTGCTGGGCGACGTACAGGCGTTCCTCGCCGGTGAGATGGCGGCGGGGGCGGCCCGCGGCTGCCGGAGCGCGGTGGCCGCCATGGCCGGCACCGGCGTGGGCGGCGCCGTCGCGGTCGGGGGCGCGGTGGTGCGCGGCACGCACGGCGCCGCGGGCCACCTGGGGCATGTGGGCGTCGAGGCTGCTGCCGGGCTGGTCTGCCCGTGCGGCGCCACCGGCCATGTCGAGGCGGTCGCCTCGGGTCCCGCGATGACCGTACGGGGCCGGGCGCTGCTGCCGGGCCGGGACCTGGCCGACCTGTCGGACGTGGCGGCCCTCGCCCGCGGGGGCGTCCCGGAGGCACGGGAGGTCCTGACGGCGGGCGGGGCCGCGCTGGGCGGCGCGCTCGCCGGTGTCGTGTCGGTCCTCGACCCGGACGTGGTGGTCCTGGGCGGCGGCGTCCTGGCGTCCGGCCCCTGGTACCCGCGGGCCGTCCGCGAGGCGGTGCGGACGCGCACGCTGCCGTCGCTGGCCGGCGTACGGGTCGCGACCTCCGTACTCGGCGGCACGGCCGTCCTGGTCGGAGCCGCCGCCGAGGCGCGCCGGACGGCCGCCGTACCGGACCGGACCCTCACCCCGTCCGCAGGAGGACGCTCATGACCCCCGGCCCCGGCGGCACGCGCCCGCGCGTCGCCCTGCTGCCCCTGGACGAGCGCCCCGCGTGCACGTCGCTGCCCCGCATGGTCGCCGCCGTCGCGGGCGTCGACCTCCTGCTGCCGCCCGCCGGGATCCTGCCCTCCGTCCGCGAGCCGGGCGACCCGGCCGCGCTGGGCGGGTGGCTCGCCGGGCAGCGTGCCGACGCGGCGGTGGTGTCGCTGGAGATGCTCGGCTACGGCGGCCTGATCGCCTCCCGGACCTCACCGGCCGACGCCGGTACGGTCGCGGCACGCTGGCAGCCGCTGCGCGAGCTGGGCCGCCGGGGCACCCCGGTGCACGCCGTCACGCTGGTCACCCGCACCCCCGACTCCGCCGACGCGATGGAGGAGCCGGACTACTGGGATCCCTACGGCCCCGCCCTGCACCGGCTCTCCGCGGACCTCCACCGCGGTCTGGCCGGTGACGGAGGCCCTGGGGAAGACGCCGGTGTCCCCGACGAGGTGCGCGCCGACTTCCTCACCCGCCGGCTCCGCAACCACGCGCTCAACCTCGCCGCCCTGGAACTGGCCGCCGACGGCACCGCTCGCTCCCTGGTGGTCGGGGCCGACGACACCGCCCCGCACGCGCTCGCCACATGGGAGCTGGAGCACCTGAGGCGCTGGACGTCGGTCGCGGGCCTGGCCGACCGGGTCTCGGTACGGCCGGGGGCGGACGAGGCGTGCACGGTACTGGTCGCCCGCACCGTACGCGACCTGCTCGGCACCGGACCGGTGCGAGTCGCCGTCGAGGCGGCCGACCGCGCCGGGCTGGACCGGGTGGCCGCCTACGAGAACGTGCCCGTCGCGGCCACCGCCGCCGGGCAGCTGCACGCCGCGGGCGCGGTGCCGCTGCCGCCGGGGGCACCGGCCGGCGGCCGGGACGCCGTCCTGCTGGTCCACACCCCGGCGCCCGGCGGCGACTGGGCCGTCAGCCCGCCGGGCAGCACGGACGAGCGGGCCGCCCGTGCGGTCGCCGACCGCGCGGTGGCGCTGCTGGACGCCGGGGCGCGGGTCGCGGTCGCGGACTGCGCCCAGCCCAACGGCGCGGATCCGGCCCTGGTCGCCGCGCTCGGCGAGGCGGGCGTGCTGGAGCGCCTGACGGCCTACGCGGGGTGGAACACCGCGGGGAACACCCTGGGCACGGTGGCCGCGCACCTGGTCGCGTCCGTCTCGGCCGAACGTGCCGGGCGGCTGGACGTGCCGGCCCACCAGCGGCTGCTGCTGCACCGGCTGGTGGAGGACTGGGGCTGGATGTCCCACGTGCGCGGGCGCACCCGCGCCGCCCTGGGCAGCGACCCGGCCCGCCACGACCACGTCCCCGCCGGCCATCCGGCCCTGCGCGCGGCGGCCGCCGAACTGGCCGCGCTGCGCGACCGACTGCCCGCCTTCGGCGGCCTGGCCGTGGACCGGCCCTCGGTACGCCTGCCCTGGCACCGCACCTTCGAGATCGACTTCTCCCTCGTCCCCGGCGAACCGCCGCAGGAGCCCCAGCGATGACCTCTTCCCCTCCCCCGCGCGTCCACGCCGACGTCGCCGTGATCGGCGGCGGCCTCGGCGGGGTGGCGGCCGCCCTGGCGGCCTGCGCCGCCGGCCGCACCGTCGTCCTCACCACCGACCAGGACGTGCTCGGCGGCCAGATCACCTCCCAGCTCGTCCCCGCGCTCGACGAGCACCCGCACGTCGAGCGGGGCGGGATCTCGGCCTCCTACCGCGGGCTCCGCGAGGCACTGCGCGCGCGGTACGGCGGTGTCGCCAACCCCGGCGGCGGCTGGGTCAGCCGCCTGTGCTTCGAGCCCGCCGCCGCGCGGGCCGTCCTCGCCGACCTGCTCGCACCGCACGTACGGGCGGGACGGCTGACGGTGCTGACGGGCCTTCGCCCCGCCGCGGTGGTGCGCGAGGCGGACGTGGTCGGCGAGGTGCGGCTGGAGGCGGTGCAGGGTCCCGGGCACGACGTCACCGTGGCCGCCGAGGTGTTCTGCGACGCCACCGAGACCGGGGCGCTGCTGCCGCAGGCCGGAGCGGACTGGGTGGTCGGCTCCGAGGGGACCGAGGCTTATGGCGAGAGCCTGGCGCTGCCGGGCGGGCCGCGCCCGCACGCCGTCCAGTCGTGCACGGTGGGCTTCGCCGTGGAGCACCGGCCCGGCGAGGACCACACCGTGCCGCGGCCCCAGGGTTACTCGCGCTGGCGGGACGGCCAGCCGTTCACCCTGGAGATCGCCGGATGGGACGACCGCAGGCACCGCTACCGGATGTTCACCGAGGGGCCGGACGGCCATCCCCCGTTCTGGACCTACCGGCGGCTGCGCGACGGCGGCGTGCTCGGCGGCCCGGACATCGCCCTGATCAACTGGTCCGGCAACGACTACGCCGACGCCTCGCTCGTCCACGAGCCGCGGCGGGCGACGGAGGAGGCCCGCGCCCTGTCGCTGGCGTTCCTGCACTGGCTGCAGACCGAGTGCCCGCGCGACGACGGCAGCGGCTTCGGCTACCCGGGGCTGCGGCTTTCCCCCGAGGCCGCCGGCACCCCGGACGGCCTGGCGGCAGAGCCGTACGTCCGCGAGTCGCGCCGGCTGGCCTCCGCCCGGCCGGTGCGCGAGCAGGACCTGTTGCCGGTGCCCGGACGGGCTCGGGCGGCGAACATGCCCGACTCCTGCGGGCTGGCCTCTTACCATATGGACCTGCACGCCCGGGTCGGTCATCCCGGCTCGGCCTACGCGCCTACCGCGCCCTTCCAGATCCCGCTGTCGGCGCTGGTCGGCTCGCAGCCGGTCAACCTGGTGGCGGCGGCGAAGAACCTGGCCGCCACCCAGGTCGCCGCTGCGGCCTACCGCGTCCACCACGGCGAGTGGGCGGTCGGCGAGGCCGCCGGCACGCTCGCCGCCAACGCCGTCCGCCGCGGCCTGACGCCGCTTCGGGCGGCCACCGACCCGGCCGCGCGCGTCGGCGTCCAGCAGGACCTGGTACGCGCCGGCGTACCGCTGGCATGGCTGCTGGACGTGCCGCCGGAGCACCCCGTGTTCGCGCACGCCCATCTGCTCGCCGCCGCCGGAGGCCTCGCGGGCGAGCGGCTGGCAACCCTCGAAGCCCAGCTCGGGCGGCCTGTGGACGAGGCCGATGCCGCGGCCCTGACGGGCGCCGCCGGGCGCCTCGCGCCAGGCCTGGAGCCCCCCGCGGTGGCCGTGGGCTCCGCGTGGCCGGACGCGGTGACCGCGCTGGGCACGGCGGTCCACCGCGCACTCGACGTCAGCACCGCACGCTGAGAAAGGCATTCTGTGCACCCCAACGAAGGATCACCGCCCCACCACCTGGCTCCGGCCCGGCAGTCGCCGGTGCCAGCACTCGCCGGCAGGCTGGTGGTGTCCTGCCAGGCCCTGCCGGGTGAGCCGCTGTACGGCCCGGTCCACATGTCGGCCATGGCCCGGTCGGCGGTGATGGGCGGCGCGGCGGCCGTGCGCGTGAACGGCCCCGAGGACGTGGCCGCGGTGCGCGGCGCGGTGGGCGTGCCGGTCATCGGCCTGTGGAAGGACGGTGCGGAGGGCGTCTACATCACCCCGACGCTGCGCCACGCGCTGGCCGTCGCGGAGGCGGGTGCCGACATCGTCGCGCTGGACGCGACCGGCCGTCCGCGCGGCGACGGCCTGGACATCGCCGCCACGTTCGCGGCGCTGCACGCGGCCGGGGTGCTGGTCATGGCGGACGTCTCGACGCTGGAGGAAGGGCTCGCGGCCGCCGCGGCGGGCGCCGACCTGGTGGCCACGACGCTGTCCGGCTACACCGACGCGAGCGCGCCCTGGGCCCCGGCCACCGGCCCGGACCTGGACCTCGTCGCGTCGCTCGCCGCGCGAACCGGAACCCCGGTCGTCGCCGAGGGCCGCATCGCCACCCCCGAACAGGCCGCCGCCGTCCTCGCGGCCGGCGCCCACTGCGTCGTCGTCGGCGGCGCCATCACCCGACCCGCGGACCTGACCCGGCGGTTCGTCACCGCGCTGGCCGCCCACCCCACGGAGAGCCCCGTATGAGCACCCCCGCCGCCCGTCCCGGCACGCCCGCCGTGGACTGCCATGTCCTCACCCATGTGCACTGGGACCGCGAGTGGTACCGCCCCTTCGAGGCCTTCCGCGCCCGGCTGGCCGAACTCGCCGAGCGGGTCTGCGACGAGCTGGACGACGGCCGTATGGCCTCCTTCCACCTCGACGGCCAGACCATCGTGCTGTCCGACGTCCAGGCACTGCGTCCCGACCTCGCGGAACGTCTGCGCGACCACGCCCGCGCCGGCCGGCTCACGCTCGGCCCCTGGCACGTCCTGGCCGACAACCAGCTCGTCTCCGGCGAGAACCTGATCCGCAACCTGCTCACCGCCCGGCGTTGGGGCGCCACGGCCGCGGGCCTGTCGCCCGTCGGGTACTGCCCCGACACCTTCGGCCACCCCGCCGACCTGCCGCGCATCCTCACCGGCTTCGGCATGGACACCGCCCTGGTGTGGCGCGGCGCGCCCGACGGCATTGCCCGCTTCCGGTGGCGCTCCCCCGACGGCTCGGAAGTCTTCGCGGTGAACCAGGGCTACCACGCGGCCGAGGTGCTGTGGCCGGAGCCGGACGGCGCGCAGGGCCGCGTCCTGCGGCTCAAGGAGTTCGCACGGGCGGAGCGGGACCGGCTTCCCGAAGGCCCGTGGCTGCTGATGAACGGCGGCGACCACCTGGCACCCTCCGACCCGGTCGCCGCCCTGCGGGACGTCGCTGGAGCGGCCGCGCAGGAGCAAGTGGAACTGCGGCACAGCACCCTGGAGGAGTTCTTCGCAGCCGCGCGGGCCGCTGCGGACGAAAACAGCCTGCCGCTGGTCGAAGGCCCCCTGCGCCACCGGCCCGGCCGGCTGACGTTCATTCTGCCGGGCACGCTGTCGGCCCGCGGCTATCTCAAGCAGGCCAACGCCGAGGCACAGACCCTCCTGGAACAGCGCGCCGAACCGCTGCTCGCCCTGCACGCGCCGGACGACCCCTCGCTGGCCGCCGACCTCGACCATGCCTGGGAACTGCTGCTGCGCAACTCCCCGCACGACTCCATCTGCGGATGCAGCGTGGACGAGGTGCACCGGGAGAACGCCACCCGCTTCGAGCGGGTACGGGAGGCCGCCGGCCATGTGGTGTTGCGCGCCCTGCACGCAGCCGGCCTGGACACCCGCCAGTACGGGGCCCCCGCCGACCGCGAACTGTGCTTCGCCGTCCTCAACCCCAGCCCGCAGGAAGCCGGCGGTCCGGTCACCGTCGAGATACTGACCGCGCCGGGCACCCACCCGGCCGCCGTCCTCGACCCGGACGGTGTCGAGATCCCGTTCGAGACGGTGCCGCTCGGGCCGGAGACCGCGTTCGAGGCGGACATCGACCTCATGCCGGACTCGCGGGCCGCCTTCCGTCACCGGGTGGCCCTGCTCGCCCGCGGTGTGCCGGCGCTCGGGCACGCGGTGTACACCGTGCGGCTCGCCGACCGGCCCGCAGAGGCGGCGCAGCCGAGCACCGAGCAGGACGAACGCACCCTGTCCCTTGTCGGCGGCGCCGACCTGATCGCCTCCGACGACGCCACACTGTGCCTGCGCCTGCCCGACGGCACCGAACTACCCGGCCTCGGACGACTCGTCGACGAGGGCGACCGCGGGGACACGTACAACTTCGACCCCGTACCGGGCGACGCCCCCGTCACGGCCACTCTGCGCTCGGTGCGCCGCCGCACCTCGCCGGTGCGTACCGCTCTGGAGCTCGACGCCGAGCTCATGCTGTCCAGCGGGCTGACCCCCGCGCGCGACGCCCGCAGCACCGAGATGACAGCGGTCCAGGTCCGCGTCACCGTCACCGCCTGGCAGGAAGCCGACGCTCCCCTCGAATGGGACGTCCGGTTCGACAACCCCGCCGACGACCACCGCCTGCGCGTCCATTTCCCGACCCCGTCCCCCGCCGGGACGTGGACCGCCGACACCCACTTCAGCCTGCTCGACCACCCCGTCGGCCCGGACATGGGACCGCTGCCCACACAGCCCGCGCACGAGGCCGAGTACGGCGCGGTGCCGGTGCAGACCGTCAGCGCGGTGGGCAGTGGTTCGGGGCGAGTTGCCGTGGCGGCTGCCGGGCTGCACGAGCGGACGGGGCTCGCCGCGCCGCACACCGCTTCCGGCAGCGAGGAGCTCGCCATCACCCTCCTGCGCTCGGTCGGCTGGCTCTCCCGCTTCGATCTGGCGGCTCGCACCACCGGGGCCGGCCCGATGCTGGCCACACCGGAGGCCCAGTGCCACGGCCCCCAGCACTTCCGGCTCCTGCTCAGCGCCGGGCAGCAGGCAGCGGGCGACGCCGGCCTCGTCCGGCTGGCCACCGCGGTCAGGTCCCCGCTGTACGCGGTGCCCCTGCGCCCGGGCACCGCGCCGGTGCCCCGGTCGCCGCAGTCGCTCACCGTCACCGGCGCCCCGATGACCGCGCTCAAGCCGGCCGAGGACGGGCAGGGCGTCATCCTGCGGATCTCCAACCCCACCCGCGACCGGGTCAACGTGCGCCTGACGATCCCACCGGGGATGACGGCGCGGCAGGTCCGGCTCGACGAGTCATCCCTCCCCGGGCGGCATCCGGTAGGCACCGAGCTGCGCCTGGCCCCTTACGCCCTGCAGACGTTGCGCCTGACCCACGTCTCCGGCTGACACGGAAAGCGTCCGGCGGCACTGCCCTGCCACAGCTCCCCGGGCGCTCAACACGCCTCGGGCGGGAAGCCGGCCCCGCTCAGGACGACGCGGACAACAGCTGCCGCGGGGTCGCCGCAGTGAGCCGCGGCCTCCACCCGGTAGGTGCCGGAGGGGGCGGCCCAACCGTCGGCGTGCCGCCGCTGCAGGGGGCGCAGGCAGGCCCGGACCGAGATCCTCCGGGCTTCGCCGGCGTCGAGGTCGAGCCGGGCGAACCCGAGCAGGGCGCGGACGGTGTCGTCGAAAGGACCGTCCTCCCGGGCGGCGTAGACCTGCACGACATGGCTGCCCGGGCGGGATCCGGTGTTGGTCACCAGCACGGAGACCTCGGCTTCCTCCCGCTGGCCGGCGTCACCGGTGGGCGCCGCCATCCGCAGGTCGGACAGTGTGAAGGACGTGTAGGACAGGCCGAAGCCCGGTGGGTGTGCCGGCCGCAGTCCGCGGCGGTTCAGGAGACGCTGTCCGTGCCAGAGGTCGTACTGAGCGACGCGTGCGTCCCGGTCGAAGTCCGGCAGGTGGTCCGGGGTACTCGGGAACGGAAGGGGAGCCGGCCGGCGGCGTCGCACCGTCCCAGCAATACGTCGGGAAGGGCGTTGCCGCCTTCCATCCCGGCGTACCAGAGCATCAGCTGGGAGGGGGCCTGGTCGCGCCACCGCCCGGTGAGGACGGGGCCGGCGGCCACGATGCCGACGACCGTGCGCGGGTTGGCGGCCGTCACAGCCAGGATGAGTTCCTCGTCCTCAGGGCGCAGGGTCAGCCGGTCGTCGGCATCGTGGCCGCCGGTGCTGAAGCTCCCGATGATGCCGGCCTCTCCGCCCAGTGGCGTCTGGCCGGTGTTCCGCTCCTGGTCCGGTCCCTCCGATGCGCCCTCCGCGGTGGAAGCAGGCGGCAAGAGCTCCAGGAGTTCGGGGTCGGTGAACAGTTCGCTGCTGACGTACTCGCCTTCGTCGTCAGCGGTGTGTCCCACGACCACGAGCGCCGTGTCGGCGTCCGCCGCGAGCCGGGCCGCGGTCTGAACGTCCTCGCCGTCGGTATACACGACGTCGGTGGCCGGCAGCGCGGCGTGCAGTCCCTGGAGGAAGGTGACTACCTCGGGCGCCCTGACGTCGGAGGATCCGTGGTCGCCGGTGTTCGGGAGGTCGGCAAGGCGGCCCACCGCAGCCACCTGGCGCAACGCGTCCCGGTCCCACGGAAGGACGGGCCGCCCGTCGACCGGCTCGCTGCGGAGCAGCACCATGGACCGGGCAGCAGCGGCGCGCGCCAGAGCACGATGGGAAGGACAGGCGACGACCTCCGGTCCGGGCACCGGCGTGCCGTGGTACCGGGCGGCGGAGCTGAGCTGAGTGGCGAGGATGCGCAGCGCCGAGCGGTCCACGTCCTCCCAGCGTGCGCGGCCGGCGGCCAGGTCGCCGGGCAGGTGCCGGAACCGCTGTTGGCGGAAGGGGGCTTCGATGTCCAGGCCTGCCGACAGCGAGGCGGCGGCGTCGCGCAGTCCGAAGACGAAGTCGGAGATCACCACGCCTTCGAAGCCCCACTCCTCGCGCAGCACGTCGGTGAGCAGATCGGGATGCCGGCCGCACCACTCGCCGTTGACCGTCGACGGTGAAGCGGGCGTTCTCCATGCTGTTGAGCGCGAAGTGCTTGGCGCAGGCCATCACGTGGCGGCGCACACCCGGGTGAGGACGGCCCCCATGGCGCCGAGCAGCAACGGGTCCTCGCCGTAGGCCTCCTGGATGCGTCCCCATGCGGGGTGCCGGGGCAGATTGACGCACACACCCGCGAAGAAGTCGCCTCCCTGGGCCCGTACCTCCTTACCGATCGCCTCGCCTATCCGCTGTGCTCCAGCTCGGTGTCCCAGGTGGCGCCGCGGGCCATGGGGACGGGGAAGGCCGTCGAGGAGGTCGAGTCTCTCCGCGGGCGTCGTCTGCTGGAGCAGCCGCAGCGCGGACTCATCGGCCGGGGCACCGGCACGCACGTCTGCCGCCGCTTCTTCGAAGGCGCTGGACGACGGCGTGGGCATGGCGTTCCTCGGGGGTGTAGGCGGATCACGTGCTGCGGAAGGCGGGACCCCGGAGGGCCCGCCGGAGCGGGAGTCCGCCGGCTGCAGCGAGCCGCACGCCGTGACTGCCGGTGCGTCCTCGGTGAAGTAGTTGTCGTCCATGGCGGGCATCTCACCGATGATCACGGGGTTGTCGTCGTCGTTGTAGAAGGACGGGCCACGGTTCTCCCAGGGCGAGAAATCGTAGCCGTCGCCCTTCTCCCAGTCGTACCAGTGCACCTGGTAGAAGTCGCTGTAGGCGTAGGGCTTGTCCGCGTCCGGGACCTGGGCTTTCAACGCGTTGTCGCTCCAATCGCCTTGATGCGCGCTCGGTCGGAGCGAAGGTCGGCGTCAAAGCAGGTGGCGTGCGAACGCTCGACGTGCTGCTGGACATGGTGGGGCGACGGCAACGGTGGCGATGCTGGACGACGCCCGCGTCTCCCGGCAGGGGGCCGTCGTCGTCGGCCCAGGGAGGTGAGCGGGGAAGTGCCGACACGGGCGCGGCGCCGAGGGCCGGGCGGGTCAGCCGTGCCACGCGTCGGCCGCGGCGTGCGCCGCGGCCGACGGTGCGGGACAGCGTGCGTGGACGTCAGTCGGCGGGACCGCCGCGGACCACACAGGAGCGGTTGTTCTCCCAGCCCCATCCGTCCCCGTCAGGGTCGGTCGCGCCGCCGTTGACACAGTACGGGTATCCGTTCGGGGCGGTACCCGGGTTCGCAGCCCCGTCGGCGGGACCGCCGCGGACCACACACGAGCGGTTGTTCTCCCAGCCCCATCCGTCCCCGTCAGGATCGGTCGCGCCGCCGTTCACACAGTACGGGTATCCGTTCGGGGCGGTGCCCGGGTCCGAGCCGCCGCCGTAGACGGAGGCTCTCACGGCGGTCGACGCGATGCCGTTGCTGCCGTAGAAGATACGGTTGCCCCACCAGGTCAGTGAGCCGGGGTTGAAGCCGTTGCTCATGTCGAGATAGGCGACGTCCCCCCCGTTGCCGCTCCAGGACCAGCCGAGGTATCCGAGGCCGCGGGACTGGGCGGTGGCCATGATCGCGTCCTCGGCAACGTCGCCGTCGGTGTGCTGGTAGCCGAACTCCCCGACGACGACCGGCAGATGTGCGTTGACGTATGCGTCCAGGTAGCCGGTGACCTTGTCGGCGGTGTTGTAGACGCCGTACATGTGGACGGAGAAGATCGTGTTGCGGTCGGGGTCGGCGGCGAGCACCGAGGCGGCGTTGTCCTTCATCGTGTTCGACCAGTCCTGGCCCCAGTTCGGGCCGTCGACCATGAGCGCCTGATGAAAGCCCGCGGCGCGCATCTGCGCCACGGCGCTCTTGGTCGCGGCGGTCCACTGGGCGTAATTGCTGTTGCCCCACGGCTCGTTGCCGATGTTGATGACGGTGTAGGCCTCCTGGCCGTCCAGCGCGCTCTTGACGCTCCTCCAGTACGCGACTGCCTGGTCGAGGGACGCGGCGGCCGCATCCTCGCCGTACCCCGTGGTGTCGTGGTCCTCCAGGACGCAGATGACCTTGCTCTGCTTGCACTGGTTGATGAGGGAGGCCACCTGGGAGGCGTCCGTCCTGGTCCATCGGTTGCCGCCGCCGAGCACGACGCGGACGGTGTTGGCTCCCTTGGCCGCGATGTCACCGATCGCGCCGGTCTGACCGGGGTACCAGACGTAGGCGTGACTGGCTCCGCGCATCACGAAGTCGGCGCCGTTGCCCTCGACGATCCGTCCGTTACTGACGTGCAGGCCCGGAACCGCGGCCCGGGCTGTTGCGACCGGTCCGGCCGTCTGGAGGAACAGCGCCGCCAATCCGGCGAGCACGACGGCCAGGGCGGCTCGCAGCCGGCTCGGGCGTGGGGGTCTTTGCATGGTTCGCTCCTGCGGGAGTGCGGGTGGGGGGAAAGGGCGAGCGGCGCTCACCACGTGGTCATGTCGGGGAGCTGTTCGACCGAGATGGTCCTGGGGTCGGCCATGGCGGTCTTCCACAGCCCCTGGACGTCCTTGCCGCTTCCGGCCCAGTCCCGCGAGGCCCACACGACGAAGTACGACCACGCGGGTTCCGAGGCGGGGTTGAGCGGGCTGAAGGTCTCGGCCACCGCCGCGGTCTTGCCGGCGCCGACGGACGTGACCGTGCTGTAGTCACCGGCGCTCTGGAAGTAGTCGGAGGTCACCAGGTCCGCGTACGAGTCACCGGGGTACCAGGCCGACAGCGGCGTGCTCTGCCCGCTTGCCATGCCGTTGAAGACCCACAGGACGTTGTGCACCCCGGCCGCCTGGGCTCGTTGGTAGATCAGGCGCCACAACTGCTTGTAGGCGTCGGGGCCCTTCTTCGTCCACCACATGTAGTTGTTGTTGCTCTCGTGCAACGGGCGGAAGAGGACCGGGATCCCGGCGTCGCCCAGCTTCTTCAGCTGCGCCACGACCAGGTCGATGTCCTGGTACAGCTTGGACGACGGGTCAGTCAGGTCCGGCTGGAAATCGCACGGCGCCGCGTAGTTCCCGCCATGGGGGCAGTACCAGTGCCACTGGAACGCGACGATGCCGCGGTGGGCCTTGTACCAGTCGATGACGCTCTGGGTCTGGATCTGGCCGTTGGTGTACTCCATGAAGTCGAAGGCGGTGATGGCCGGGTAGCGTCCCGTCAGGGATCTGACCTTGTCGGAGTCGGCGGCGTCCGTCTGGCCGCTGACGTACGAGTGGGTCCTGAGGTAGCACAGCAGGTGCCGGGCCTTGGAGTCCGCCGACGGATCGGCCGGCACCTGTCCACAGTCCGACCCGCTGGGCGGCACGGCATAGACTTCGAACTCGTACAGCGAGTAGCCCCAGTTGGTGCCCCGGGTGGTTCCGTACATGCGGACGTAACGGCCGCTGCCCGACACGGCGAGGGTCTCGGTACCGCCGGTGCCCGTCGTGGTGGCGTGGACATCCGTCCAGGTGGCGCCGTCGGCCGAGGTCTGGATCCGGTATGCGCGTGCGTAGGCGTTCTCCCAGCGCAGGACGACCTCGTTGACCGGCCGCACCGCCCCGAGGTCGACCTGGATCCACTGCGGGTCGGCGTAGGCGCTGGACCATCGGGTCCCGGGGTCGCCGTCCACGGCGAGATCCGCGGTCAGTCCCGTCCCTTCGTCCGAGGAGGAGGTCACCGGACGGTGCAGCGCCAGGTTCCCGGTGGGGACACCGTCGGTGGGGGTGGGGGTGGGGGTGGGGGTGGGGGTGGAGGTCGTGTCCGTCGGACTCGGCGTCGGTGTGCTCGCGCCGCAGGGTGTGCCGTTCAGAGTGAACGCCGTCGGCGACGGATTTGCACCGCTGTAGGCGACGTTGAGTCCGAAGGTGACCGTGCCGCCACCGGCCGCGATGACCGCGTCGTAGGCGACGTTCGTCGCCCGCACCGCGGGACCGGTCTGGACCTTGGTCGCGTTCCACATGTCGGTGACGGTCTGACCTGCGGTGAAAGTCCAGCCCACCGTCCAGCCGTCGACGGCCGTGGAGCCGTTGTTCGTCACCACGACGCCCACCGTGGCACCACCGGACCATTCGCTTGTGACGTCGTACCGGACGTCACAGGAAGCCGCCGTCGCGGCGTGCGCGCCCGGCGGCAGGGCAGCCACCGCGGCAGCGGATACGACAGCGGCAGCTGATGTCGCAGCGAGCCAGGCTCGCGATCCTCGCCTTCTCATTGCCTTCTCCTCATCGTGGGACAGCCGGTGGCGCGATTGCGGGTCGGGGAACACCCTTACGGCGAGACCGGATGGCAGAGCATCGCCTTGAACCCGGAGGTGAATCGTTTAAGCAAGCGTTCCACTACGAGGGGCTGCACACATCCGCCCCGAAGGCGGAGGTAACGCCTCACGTTGCACGATCAGGCACGGACATCCACTCCATCAAGGAGCAGCGAAACTTTTCGTCACGAGAGTGATGGTGAATCGGTTAACCTGTCAAGAGGTCGCACATCCGCAGGCCTGTCGGGCGGCCCCGCCTGCGCAGGCACCGCAGGCCGTGCACCGTCGAAGGCGCTCTCACCCAAGGGCAGGTCAGCGGTCGCAGCCCCCTGCGCCGGACGGACGGACGTGAGGCCGGGCCCGGTCGTCGATTCCGTTGCAGGCGTGCGGGTCCAGGCCGACGCCGTCGTCGAGGTGTCCGTTGTCGTTCCGTCTCGGCCTCGGTGAGCAGGTTCCGTCGCTGACTCGCAGGTCGCGCGGGCGAGCAACCCGGGCGGTACGACGGCGGCATGCCCTGGGCTGGTGGAGGCGGCGCAGGACGTGTAGTCCGCCGCCGTCAGCGAGGTCGACCGGAGCCCCCCGGGATCGTCTGGGTCACCCATCAACTGGCGCTTCGCGCTGCGCGCCTTCCGTGCACCGGGTCCCGCCGGTCCGGGCGCCGCAACGTCGTGCCGAACCGGTGCCTCACCTCGAGCGGCGGTGGCGGCTGTCCGGCTCCTGGGTCCTGGAACCCGATGTGCGGCCGGGCCGCCACGGCGGGAGAATCGTCGTGAGGGACCGCGCCCGCCACCGGCGGCGCGCACCGCACTCGCGTCCGGGCGGAGAACGGCGGCCGTTCCCGGCCCTGCGGGGCCTACGCGCCTCCGGCGGCGAGCCGGGTCCCGGGGTCCCACGATCCGACCGACCCGCGCGGCTTGCAGAGGAGTGCCGCCATGACTGATCATGACAGCCCCCGCGGCATGGTGCGGTGGTTCTCCGACCTCTCCTCCGGGGACGTGCCGGCGGTCGGGGGGAAGAACGCCTCGCTCGGGGAGATGACCCGCCACCTCACGTCGCGCGGCGTCAGCGTGCCACCGGGCTTCGCCACCACCGCCGTCGCCTACGAGGAGTTCCTTGACGGCGCGGGGCTTCGTCCGCGCGTTCAGGAGCAGGTCGACGCGCTCCGGCGCGGTGCCACCCTCGCCGACGTGGGCGCGGAGATCCGGCGGCTGCTCCTGGGCGCCCCGCTTCCCGCGCGGCTCGCCGACGCCGTCCGCGGCGCGTACCGCGAGCTCGGAGTCGCCGCGGGCCGGAGGGATCCGGATGTCGCGGTGCGTTCGAGCGCGACGGCTGAGGACCTGCCGGAGGCAAGCTTCGCCGGTCAGCAGGAGACCTTCCTGGGTGTCGTGGGCGAGGACGCGGTCCTCGAGGCGTGCAGGCGCTGCTTCGCCTCCCTTTTCACGGACCGGGCCATCAGTTACCGCGAGGACCACGGCTTCGGCCATCTGGACGTCGCCCTCTCGGTCGGGGTGCAGTTGATGGTGCGCTCCGACCGCGCGGGTGCGGGGGTCATGTTCACGCTCGACACGGACAGCGGTTTTCCCGGTGTCGTACTGATCGACGCAGCGTGGGGGCTGGGCGAATCGGTCGTGTCAGGGACGGTGGATCCCGACGAGTACCAGGTCTTCAAGCCCCGCCTCGGCAAGCCGGGGGTCGTTCCCGTGATCTCGAGGACGACCGGCCGGAAGGAGAGCAAGATCGTCTACAGCGGCTCGGCGGACGCCCCGACCCGGCGCGTGGGGACGACCGCCCGCGAGCAGGCCGCCTGCGTCATCGGCGACGACGACATCATGCAACTGGCCCGGTGGGCCGTCGTCATCGAGGAGCACTACGGCCGGCCCATGGACATCGAGTGGGCCAAGGACGGGTTCAGCGGCGAACTCCACATCGTCCAGGCGCGTCCGGAGACCGTGCAGACGCGCAGGCAGGCTGCGACGCTGCGCTCCTACCGGCTGCGGGAGCGCGGCAGGACGCTGACCACCGGCTTGGCGGTCGGGGATGCGGTGGCCACGGGGCGGGTGTGCAACCTGCGCGGCGCGGAGGAGATCGAACGGTTCGAGGACGGCGCCGTACTGGTCACGGAGGCCACTGATCCCGACTGGGAGCCCGTCATGACGCGGGCGGCTGCCATCGTCACCGACCACGGCGGCCGAACCTCGCATGCCGCGATCGTCAGCCGTGAACTCGGTTTGCCCGCCGTCGTCGGCACCCGGGACGCGACGTCCCTCCTCGCCGACGGCCGGGAGGTCACGATCTCGTGCGCCGAGGGGCAGGAGGGCCGTGTCTACGACGGCTTTCTCGGCTACGACGCGAGGGACATCGACCTTTCGGAGATTCCGGACACGGATACGCGGGTGATGCTCAACATCGCCAACCCGTACGCCGCGTTCCGGTGGTGGCGGCTGCCCGCCGACGGCGTGGGCCTGGCGAGGATGGAATTCGTCGTCAACAACCACATCGGGATCCATCCGATGGCGCTGGTCCACTACGACGACCTCGAGGACGCGGGGGCGCGAAGCGAGATCGCCCGCCTCACGTCCGGGTACGAGGACAAGACGGAGTTCTTCGTCGACCGGCTGGCGTCCGGCATCGCCCGTATCGCCGCGGCATGGTGGCCCAAGCCCGTCGTCGTACGCATGAGCGATTTCAAAACCAACGAGTACGCCAAGCTGCTCGGCGGCGCCGGTTTTGAGCCTCCCGAGGAAAACCCCATGCTGGGCTGGCGCGGAGCCAGCAGGTATTACAGCGACGGCTACCGGGCCGCTTTCGCGCTGGAGTGCCGCGCGATCCGGCGCGTCAGGGAGGGCATGGGACTGGACAACGTCATCCCGATGATCCCGTTCTGCCGGACCCTCGACGAGGCCGACCGCGTGCTGGAGACCATGGCCGGTCACGGGCTGGTCCGCGGTCGCGACGGTCTGGAGTGCTTCGTCATGGCGGAGATACCGTCCAACATCGTTCTCGCCGAGCAGTTCGCCGACCGGTTCGACGGCTTCTCGATCGGCAGCAACGACCTCACCCAGCTGACGCTCGGCGTGGATCGCGATTCCGCGCAGTTGTCAGGCCTTTTCGACGAGCGCGACCCTGCCGTGACCACCAGTATCCGAAACCTCGTCCGGAGCGCCCACGCCAAGGACCGCATGGCCGGTCTGTGCGGCCAACGGCCCAGCGACGATCCCGACTTCGCACAGCTCCTCGTCGACGCCGGAGTCGACTCGGTCTCGGTGACGCCGGACAGCTTCCTGCTCGTGAAGACCAATGTTGCGGCGGCCGAGAAACGCCGCCGGGGGCAGGGAACGGGGTGACCGCCGGCTCACGACGCGGTGCGGCGTTCGCTGCCTTCGGGCCGGGTCGTCACGTCAGGCAGTATCGACGCGGCCACGGCGGGGTCGAAAGGGTCCGTCCCGGCGGTGAGCACCGACGCCGCGGCCACCGCCACCGCGAGCGTGCACGCGGTGGCCACGTCGTCCCCCGCGGCCAGCCGCAGGGCCAGCGCCGCGACCATGCTGTCGCCGGCTCCGGCGTCGCTCAGCAGGTCGCCGGGCAGCGGCGGCGCGTGCACCTCGGTGTGTTCCGTCCCGGTCGAGCAGAGCGCCCCCAGTGGCCCGAGGGCGGTGACGACGACATGTGCGGCACCGGTGTCCAGAAGTCGTGCGTTGAGCAGGCGGGCGTCGTGGAAGGTGCGGACGGGCCGCCCGGCGAGGCTCGCGGCCTCGTGCTGGTTGCATCGCAGCAGGTGGACGCCTTCCGCCAGGGCGCCGCGAAGCGCGTGTCCGGAGGTGTCGAGGATCAGCCGGGCACCGCTCTCGGAGACCTGGCGGGCGACGGTGGCGTAGAAGTCCGCGGGCAGACCCGGCGGCAGGCTGCCGCTGGCCACGACGTACGAGGAGTCACCGACGGCCCGCCGAAGGGCAGCCAGGCAGCGGAGGCCCTCGTCCGCCTCCGTCCTCGGACCGCGCGGCACCACGTGGAAGCAGCGGCGCATGTCCGTCTCGTAGAGCACCAGCCCCTCGCGCGTCTCGCCCTCGATCGGTACGGACACGTGGTCGATGCCCTCCTCGTCCAGCAGCCGGTCGAGGAGTTCGCCGGTCTCACGGCCCGCGGTGTGGACAGCCGTGGCCAGACCCCCGAGCCTGGTCACACCGCGGGCGACGTTGATCCCCCCTCCGCCCGCGGTACGGGCCCGCACCCGCGCGCGGTTCTTGCCCACGGCGGAGAGGTGTCCCATCTCCCAGCAGAGGTCGACAGCCGGATTCAGCGTCAGGGTGACGACCCGCGGCGGTCCGTTTCCACCGGGCCGACCGCCTCCCGCCCACTCCACCCCGCGGCTCATGACCGCTCCGCGTCCCGTCCTCGGCCCCGCACCGGCTCGGCCTGCCCCTCAGGAGGGCCGTACCCGCCACCGCCGGGGGTCTCGATCACCAGGACGTCGCCGGGCTCCATGCGCACCACCTCGCTCCCCCCCAGAGCGGACACAGTGCCGTCCGCGCGCTCCACCCGCCCGGCTCCCGGCGCGCCGGGAAGGCCGCCCGCCATCCCGTAGGGGGGTACGCGGCGGTGCGAGGCCAGGGTGCTCACCGTCATGGGTTCCAGGAAGCGGATCCGCCGGACAGCCCCGTCACCCCCGCGCCAGCGGCCGGCTCCTCCGCTGCCCTCGCGGACGGCGAACTCCTCCACCCTGACCGGGTGGCGCCACTCGAGGACCTCGGGATCGGTGAGCCGGGAGTTCGTCATATGCGTCTGGACGACCGAGGCGCCGTCAAATCCGTCGCCCGCGCCGGTTCCGGACGCGACGGTCTCGTAGTACTGGTGCCGGTCGTTGCCGAAGGAGACGTTGTTCATCGTCCCCGAGCCCTCCGCCTGCACGCCCATGGCCCGGTAGAGGGCCCCGACCAACGCCTGCGAGGTCTCGACGTTCCCGGCCACCACGGCGGCGGGGTAGGTGGGCGCCAGCATCGACGCGTCCGGCACCTCGATCTGCAGCGGGCGCAGGCTGCCGTCGTTGAGCGGGATGTCGTCGTCCACCAGGGTCCGGAAAACGTACAGGACTGCCGCGGTGACCACAGCGGTAGGGGCGTTGAAGTTGCTGGAGAGCTGCGGTGAGGTGCCGGTGAAGTCGATGGTGGCCGTGCGGGCGGCGCGGTCCACGCCGACCCGTACGGCGATCACCGCGCCCGAGTCGGTCCTGTAGCGGCACGAACCGTCGCCGAGCCGGTCGATGACGCGCCGGACGGCCTCCTCGGCGTTGTCCTGGACGTGCCGCATGTAGGCCTGCACGACGTCGAGGCCGAAGTGGTCGATCATCGCGCCGACCTCCTCGGCGCCCTTGCGGTTGGCCGCGATCTGCGCGCTGAGGTCGGCCAGGTTGGTGTCCGCGTTGCGCGAGGGGTGCCGGCCGCTCGCGAGCAGCTCCCGTGTCTCGGACTCGCGGAGCCGGCCGTCCTGGACGAGCAGCCAGTTGTCGAACAGGATGCCCTCGTCCTCGATGCGCCGGCTGTCCGCGGGCATCGATCCGGGGCTCAGACCGCCGATGTCGGCGTGGTGGCCGCGGGACGCGACGTGGAAGAGGATCCGGTCGCCGTCGCCGTCGAAGACGGGAGTGACGACGGTGACGTCGGGCAGGTGGGTGCCCCCGTGGTACGGGTCGTTGACCGCGTAGCTGTCGCCGGGTCGTATCGTCGCGCCCCGGCGGCGGACGACCTCCTTGACACTGGTACCCATCGATCCCAGGTGTACCGGGATGTGCGGGGCGTTGGCGACGAGGTTGCCGTCCGGGTCGAAGAGGGCACAGGAGAAGTCCAGCCGCTCCTTGATGTTGACCGAGTGGGCAGTGGACTCCAGCCGGGCACCCATCTGCTCGGCGATCGACATGAACAGGTTGTTGAAGACCTCCAGCATGACGGGATCCGCCTCGGTCCCTGTCCGGTCCCCGGCCCCGGTCGCCACCCGCCGGGCGAGCAGGTCGCCGTGTCCGGTCGTCTCCGCCTGCCAGCCGTCGTCCACCACCGTGGTGGCATTGGCCTCGACGACGATCGCGGGTCCGGTGACGACGGTGCCGACGCCCATCTCCTCCCGTTTCAGCAGCGGCACGTCCTGCCAGGAGCCGCGGCAGTACATCGGCGCGGTGCCCTGCCCGGCCGTCGCGACCGTCGGCGGCTCCGGATCGGGGACCGCCCACCGTGTCCGGCATCGTGCCTCCACCGACAAGGACTCCACCACGAGCGCCCGGTCCAGGAGGAACGAGTACCTGGCGCGGTGCTCCGCCTCGAAGGCCCTCCGCATGCTGTCGGCGTCGGCGAGCTCCACCGGGTGGGCGGTGTCGGTCCCTTCGTAGCGCAGCATCGCGCGGTGCACGACGAGGATCTGTTCGGTGTCGACGCCCTCGTCGCGCAGCTCGTCACGGGCGCCCGCCTCCAGCGAGCCGGCAAGCGAACGGATCCGGGACATCGATGCCTCGGCGAGCGGAAGCTCGACCGACCTCTCCCGCATGGCCGTCACGTCGGCCAGGCCGATGCCCAGCGCAGAGAGCACTCCCGCGTGGGGTGGCACCAGGACAGTGCGGATTCCCAGCGCGTCCGCGACGGCGCAGGCGTGCTGTCCGCCGGCGCCGCCGAAGGTCGTCAGCACGTATTCGGTGACGTCACGTCCCTTCTGCACCGAGATCCGCTTGACTGCGTTGGCGATGTTCGTGACCGCCACGCGCAGGTAGCCCTCGGCAACCTGCTCCGGGGAGCGGTCGTCACCGCTCTCGTGGCGGATCCGTCGGGCCAGTTCGGCGAGCCGCAGGCGGACCGCGTCCGCGTCCAGCGGCAGGTCTCCGTCAGGCCCGAACACCTTCGGGAAGTGGTCGGGCTGGACACGGCCGAGCATGACGTTTGCGTCGGTGACCGTCAGGGGCCCGTCGAGGCGGTAGCAGACCGGCCCCGGTACGGCCCCGGCGGAGTCCGGGCCCACGCGGTAGCGCCCGCCGGCGAAGTGCAGCACGGAGCCTCCGCCGGCGGCGACCGTGTGGATGTCGAGCATGGGAGCGCGCAGCCGCACCCCGGCGACCTCCGCGGTCTGGACGCGTTCGTAGGCCCCCGCGTAGTGGGACACGTCGGTGGAGGTGCCCCCCATGTCGAAGCCGATCACCTTGTCGAACCCCGCGCGCTCCGACATTCGGGCCATTCCCACGATGCCGCCCGCGGGGCCGGAGAGCACGGCGTCCTTCCCGCGGAAGTGCCCGGCTTCCGCGAGTCCGCCGTTGGACTGCATGAACATCAGCCGCACCCCGGGCATCTGCCGTGCGACCTCTCCCACGTAGCGGCGGAGCACCGGTGACAGGTAGGCGTCGACCACTGCCGTGTCGCCGCGCGGCACGAGCTTCGTCAGCGGACTGATCTCGCTGGAGAGGGACACCTGGGGAAAGCCCACGCTGCGCGCCAGGTCGCCAACGGCGCGCTCGTGGTCGGGGTTGCGGTGGCTGTGCAGGCAGGCCACAGCAACGGACCGGATGCCCGCGTCGTAGGCGGCCCGCAAGTCGTCCTCCAGTCGTACGAGGTCGGCGCCGCGCACCACCGTCCCGTCGGCGGCGATCCGCTCGTCGACCTCGACGACACACTCGTAGAGCTGCTCGGCGGTGCGGATGCGGCGCGCGAAGATGCGCGGCCGGTTCTGGTACCCGATCCGCAGTGCGTCCCGGAACCCCCGGGTGACCACGAGGAGAACCCGCTCCCCCGTGCGCTCCAGCAGGGCGTTGGTCGCCACCGTCGTGCCCATGCGTACCGTCTCCACGAGGGAGTCGGGCACGGGTTCGTCCCCGCCCAGTTCGAGCGACCGCCGGATGCCGGCCACGGCCGCGTCGCGGTAGCGGGCGGGATCGTCCGACAGGAGCTTCTGCGTCAGCAGCCGACCGTCCGGTCGGCGGGCCACGATGTCGGTGAAGGTGCCGCCCCGGTCGACCCAGAACTGCCAGCGCCGATCCGTCATGGCCCCAGTATCGAGGAGAGATGGATAGTGCCGCAAAAGCGGCAATATTCGCGCATACTCTCGTATATCGGGTACATCTCTCCGGAGAGGCGGTCGAGGTGGCGTCCTTCACGGTCGGCGTGTGCGCGGAGACCGGCCCGAGGGAGCGGCGCGTGGCCGTCGTGCCGGCCGCGGTCGGCATGCTGCGGGCGCTCGGGGCCCAGGTGGCCGTCGAGGCCGGTGCCGGGCGTCGGGCAGGCTACGGTGACAGCGCGTACGTGCGTGCCGGGGCGGAAGTGCTCGGCCGCGCGGCGGTGGTGGGCCGAGCGGACGTACTCCTCGGGGTCGGGCTCCCGGCCGCTTCGACGGGGCCGGGAACGCGTCGCGGGCAGGTGGTGGCGGGCCTGCTCCGCCCCCTGCGGAACGCACTGACCGTACGGTACTGGGCGGAGCACGGGATCACCGCCGTGAGCTTCGACCTCCTCACCGAGGCGCCCGGCGACCTCGCCGACATGGACGCCGCCGCCCAGCAGGCCCGCATCGCCGGACGTCAGGCCGTACTGACGGGCCTTCTGCACAGCGGGCGGGACCTGCCCGGATCCGGCACCTGGCGAAGGGACCGTCCCGTGCAGGTCCTGGTGGCCGGCGGTGGCCCGGCGGGGCTGCAGGCCGCACACACCGCCCGCACGCTGGGCGCTGCGGCCACGGTCTGCGACACCTGCGGCCCACGGCTGCAGGACGGCACCCCGCGCGCCCTGCTGGCAGCGCTGACCGGCTCCGACATCGCCGTCGTCACCGCCCGGGACACCTCACCCGGGATGCCCGAGCAGCTGGTGGGCAAGGACGCGCTCACCTCCATGGCACCCGGCTCCGTCGTGGTGGACACCACTGCCGAACCCGACGGCGGAAGCGTCGCAGGGGTCCGCTGGGGCACGACAGTGACGGTACCGCCCGGTGTCACTGTCGTCGGCGCCGGCAGCCTGGTCCCTGACCTGGCACACGAGGCCTCGGCGGGCTACGCGAAAAGGGCAGCGGCGCTGCTGGGCCGCTTCGCCGTGAACGGGCGGTTCACGATCGACCTGGGGGATCCCCTGCACGCCGCGCTGGTGGTCACGCACCACGGCGACCTGCTGCGGCCTGACGTGCAGCGTGACCTCTTCCGGCTGACGGAGGTCGCCGGACTGCCGTGAGCGCGGGCGGCGCCGGACTCCCGGCCGCGAAGGTCAGGGCGCCAGCAGGACGAGATGTCTGACGGCAGCCACGGAGTGCCAGGCACAGCCCTCGTAGCAGCGCCCCAGGAGCGCCATGTCCACGGTGTCGGACGCACCGGCCCGCGGGCCCTCGGCCACAAGGGTCTCGTCCAGGAACCGCTGGCGCCCCGAGACTCCCGCGAGCCGCAGGTCCAGCTCTTCCAGGGCCGCCACAGTCGCCGCGGCGGCACCGCGTCCGCCGGCGTCGATGTCTCCCGCGATCTCCGCCGCCCGTGCGACGACCGCCACCACCTCACCGCCCAGCGCCGTCACCGCCGTGTGGACGGCCTGCGGCACTCCCCGCTCCCCGGGATGCCACGGCCGGGCCATCTCCGCGATCTGCCGGGCCAGCTCACCCACCCGTCCCATGTCACCTCCCGCATGCGCCGCGGCGACCGCTGCGCGCGGTCCGGAGTCAGCCGGGCCGTCGAGCAGAAGGCAGTCGACAGCGTCGCGCAACTCGTGCAGCGCGGCGTCGGAGGCCTTCGCGCGCTCCCCGTCGCCGTCCCCCCTGAGGACCTCCGTCGCAGCACCCAGAGCGGTTCCGGCTGCCCGCAACGCCGTACCGCACAGGTCGGCGACCTCGCGGAGCCGATCGCCCTCGGACATGGCCATGCGCCACCTCCCTGTTGCCGCGGGAACAGCCCCGGGCGGTGATACGGAACGTGCTCAGTTAATCACGAACAGCGATTACCGCCGTGGGAAGGCACGCTCGCGTGACACGTGGCCGCCCTGCACTGTTCGCCGGGCCGAACGTCGCGGACTCCCGCCGCAGCGCCGTGATCGCCGGCCACGGCCGGCTCATCGCAGCCGAGCACGGTCGCAGAGGCGGCGCGCAGGTCAGACGCGGTCGACGGTGAGGTCCAGGAAGTGGGCCGAGCAGGAGATGCACGGATCGTGGTTGCGTACGGTCCGCTCGCACAGGGACGCGAGTTCGACATCGGTTGCGGCACCGCCGCGCAGCCTCCGGTCCACCGCGCGGCGGACGTCCTCCTCGATGGCGGCCTGGTTCTGGGAAGTGGGCGGCACGAGGTCCGCCTCGGCCACCGTGCCGGCGCAGTCCAGTCGGTAGCGGTGGTAGAGCAGGCCGCGCGGCGCCTCGGTGGCTCCGTGACCGGTGGCGGCCCGCGGGACGACGTCCGCGCAGGGGCGGCCCGGCGGCTCGTAGGCCGCGATGATGCGCAGTGCCTCCTCGACCGCGTACAGGACCTCGACCGCCCGGACGACGATGCTCAGGCCGGGATTGCGGCACACGTAGCCGGCCGCGGGGTCGCCGAGCCCGGCCGTGCGGGCTGCCTGCGCGGCCGCCGGAGTCAGCCACCGCCCGCTGAGGGCGAACCGGGCCAGCGGACCGGTCAGGTACCGCCGGCCGTCGAGCCGGGCGTGCAGCGCGGTCGAGTACGGCACCTGGTGCTCGTCCACGTGGTCGCGGAAGTCCCGGAGGGCGAAGGTACGGACGGGCAGTGACCGGTCGCAGTCCCCCGGGAGCCCGTGCAGGCCCGGGGCGTCCATCACCGCCGGCACACCGGTCTCGATCGCGTACGTACCGCTGCTGACCAGAGCCAGCAGGTCGTGGTCGCAGTCGGCGTCCGGGAAGTCGAAGCCGGCTACCCACCGGACCGCCTCGGCGGCGTCGTCCAGGGCCCGGCGCAGCTGCGCGGCCAGGGGCCGGAGCTCGTCGGTGGACGGCACGCGGTGAAAGCCGCCGAGCCGGACGTTGACGGGATGCACGGCCCGGCCGCCGAGGAGTTCGACGACGCTGTTGCCGACGTGCTTGAGCCGCAGTCCCCGTTCGATCGCCGCCCGATGGCGGTGAGCGACGTCGAAGAGGTTGTCGCAGCCGAGGAAGTCGGGAGCGTGCAGCAGGTGGACGTGCAGGGTGTGGCTCTCGATCCACTCCCCGCAGTACATCAGCCTGCGCAGCGCCGCCACCTGCGGGTCGACAAGCGTGCCGCAGGCGTCCTCAAGCGCCTGGCACGCGCTCATCTGGTAGGCGACCGGGCAGATGCCGCACACCCGGGACGTGAGGTCGGGGGGCTCGGTATATCCACGACCGCGCAGGAAGGCCTCGAAGAACCTGGGCGGTTCGTAGACCGCCAGGCGGGCGTGCTCGACGCCGCCGTCCCGCAGGCGCAGGTGGACGGTGGCCTCGCCCTCCACCCGGCCGAGGCCGCCGATGCCGATCTCCCGCCTCCCGCCCCCGGTCACCGCGACTCCTCCTGGCGTGACGCGGCCTCGAACTCCGGAGCGGCCGCGTTGAACGTGCGCAGAACGCGTACGACGTCGAGGGTGTCCATGCCGTCGCGTCGCAGCAGCGGCACAAAGGCCGGGAAGTTGACCGAGTCCGAGGGGCCGAAGCAGCCGTAGCAGCCCCGTGCGTACGCCGGGCACAGGGCTCCGCAGCCGGCCTGGGTGACCGGGCCCAGGCAGGGCACTCCGCGGGCCACGGTCACGCACACCGTCCCACGCCGCTTGCACTCCGAGCAGACGCTGTGCCGCGGCACGTCAGGGGTGCGCCCGGCGAGGAACGCGGTGATCACCTCCAGCAGCTGGCCCCGGTCGATCGGACAGCCGCGCAGTTCCAGGTCGACCGGGACGTGCGCGGACGCCGGGGTGGAGCGGGCCAGCGTCTCGATGTAGTCGGGACGGGCGTAGACGACGGACAGGAAGTCCTGCACGTGCGCGAAGTTGCGCAGGGCCTGCACCCCTCCGGCGGTGGCGCAGGCACCGATGGTCACCAGGCGGCGGGAAACCCGGCGGATGTGGGCGATCCGCTGCCGGTCCCGTTCGGTGGTGATCGACCCCTCGACCAGTGACAGGTCGTACGGACCCGTTCCCACTGCCGTCGATGCCTCCGCGAAGTGCCGGATGTCGACGGCGTCCGCCAGGTCGAGCAGTTCGTCCTCGCAGTCGAGCACCGTCAGCTGACAGCCGTCGCAGGACGCGAACTTCCAGACCGCCAGGCGCGGCCGCCCGCCGGTCGCCCCCGGCTCGTCGCCGCCCTGCCGCGCCGTCCCGTCGCCGTCCATGTCACAGCTCCCTGACGGACAGCAAGGGCCCCGCGAGGTCCCAGGCGGCGACGGGACCCGCCTGGCAGAGCAGCAGCGGACCGAGCTGGCAGTGGCCGCAGTGGCCGGTCCCGCAGTGCATGGTGCGTTCGAGCGACACCTGGATGCGGTCGGCGGCCACCCCGCGGTGCACGAGGTCCCGGGCCACGGACCGGATCATCACCTCGGGCCCGCACACGTACGCCAGGACACCGGCGGGGTCGAACATCGCCCGCTCCAGGAGCGCCGTCACGACACCGACCTCGCCCTGCCATGTCGCGTCGGGCCGGTCGACGGTGACCAGCACCCGCGCGCCTGCGGCCTGCCAGTCTCGGGTCTCCGCTGCGAACAGCAGGTCCCCGGGCCCGCGTACGCCGATGAGCACGTTGACCTCGGCGTGCGGGGAGGAGGAGCGCAGGATCCGCCTGACCAGGGGCCGGAGGGGTGCCAGGCCGATACCGCCGGCCACGACGAGCACGTCACCCTCCCCCGGCTCGGCCCATCCGTTGCCGAACGGGCCGCGCACGCCGACCGTACGCCCTCCGCCGCGCAGTGCGGCGGAGACGCCGCCCACCGAGCGGACGGTGAGGACCAGCCGGTCACCCTCCACGGCGCTGACGGACACCGGTGCGTCACCGGCGCCGAAGGCGTACACCATGGCGAACTGGCCGGGCCGGAAGGGGGGCAGCGGGGCGTCTGCCGGTTCCAGGACGAGCGTCGAGGTGCCCGGCGCGGCGTCGACCCGCCGCACGACGTGGTAGGGCACGGGTAGGGCGTCGCCGCCGATGCGGTCGGGAGCCGTCACGGCCGCCCGCTCCCGGTGGCCGGCTCCGGGCCGTAGAGGTCGAGCAACCGGATGCGACAGGCCCGGAGCCGCCGCCCGATCGCCACGGCGGCGACGCAGCGCGTCACGGCCAGACCGAAGGACGGATCCTCGTCGATCGCCCGGCGTACCGTCGCGGCGTCGAATTCCAGGGCCTCCACCGGCTCGCGCGCCTCGGCTCCCAGATGCCAGCGGTACGGCTCGAACAGCCACGACCAGCCCAGCAGCTCCCCGGCTCCGAGCGTCTCCACCACGGCCGGTCTGCGGCCCGGTACCTGGGCGTCGAGGGCGACCAGGCCGGATCGGACCACCCAGAAGCGGCGGGCCTGCGCGTCCTCCTCGAAGATGCGGGTGCCCGCCGGGAAGGTACGGTCGACGGCGAGGCCGAGCAGGCGTTCCCGGTGGGGAGCGGGCAGGGCGGTGAGGAACTGCCCGCCCGGCGCCGTCACAGCTCCCCCCGCGCGGATGGGGAGTCCCGATAGTCGGCCAGCGCGTGGGCCTCCTCGGTGATGTCGATGCCCACCGGGCACCACACGATGCAGCGGCCGCAGCCCACGCATCCCGAGGTACCGAACTGGTCGTGCCAGGTGCCGAGTTTGTGCGTGGCCCACTGCCGGTAGCGGCTGTCGGGCGTGGCACGGACCGGTCCGCCCGGCAGGTGGCTGAAATCCAGGTTGAAGCAGGAGTCCCAGCGCCGCCAGCGTTCGGCGTGGTCACCGGTCAGGTCGGTCGTGTCCTCCGCCGAGGTGCAGAAGCACGTCGGGCACACCATCGTGCAGTTCCCGCAGGTAAGGCAGCGCGAGGCCACTTCGGCCCAGCGCGGCGCGTTGAGCGTTTCGCGCATCAGGTCGCGCAGGTCGACCAGGGGCATGTCCCTGCCCATGCGGTCCGCCGCACTGCTGACCGCAGCTTCCGCGGCCGACCGGGTTGCCGGGTCGGCCGGCCTCCGTGGAAGCTCCGCCAGCACTTCCTCCCCCTCGGCCGTCCCGGCGCGTACCAGGAAACGGTGCCCGTCCGGGTCGACGACCTCGGTCAGCGCGAGGTCGTACCCCTGCTCCGCGGCGGGGCCCGCCCCCATCGACACGCAAAAGCACGTCGCCCCCGGTTCGGTGCACTCCACCGCGACGAGGAAGGCTCGCGCACGACGGCGTTCGTACCCGCGGTCGTGGTGCCGGCCACCGGTGAGCACCGTGTCCTGGACCGCGACCGCCTTCAGGTCGCAGGGGCGTACCCCGAGAAAGGCGTAGGACGGCACCGGGTCGTCCTGCGCCGTGAAACTGACGTTGCCGTCCGCGTCCCGGTCGGCGCTCCACTGGCGCTCGCGCTGCGGGTGCAGGTAGGCCTTCCACGACTGCGGGCCGGCGCTGTGGGCGAAGGCGGCCCCGTCCTTTCTCGGGGTCAGGCGGTAGCGTCCCGCTTCCAGTTCCACGCCCCACCCGTAGGGCAGGTCCTCCCCGCCCCGCACCTCGGCCAGGACGATGGCGCCGTCCCCCACCGTGGGCCCGACGACCGTGCGGCCGCGCGTCCGTAGTGCGCGGATCAGGGCGTCGACGCCGTCCTTCCCGATCACCGCAGCGCGTGCGTGGTCCGCCATGGCCGCCTCCTGAGTGCAGGGCACGGACGTCTCCGTGGCTCCTCCGGCAGTGTGCTGACCGTGCACCCTCGCGGGGCGCGCGACATACGCGATGTCCTCCCGTTGCCGCCCGGGTGTCCCCCGTGCGGCCCGCTCCGGTGGGTCGCCGTCAGGATCGGCCGCGATTCGCGCGAAAGTGGGTGCATGGCCGTCATGCCCACGCGTCCGACGAGGATCAGCGTCATCGGGATCGGCAGCGCCTTCCGGCGCGACGACGCCGCCGGATGGGCGGTGGTGGCACGGCTGGCCCGGTATCGCGCGCAGGGGCGGCTGCCTGCCGGCACCGTCCTCCACACCTGCGGCGCGGATCCCGCACATCTGATGTCGTGCTGGCAGGGCGCTGCCCTGGCCGTACTGGTGGACGCTGCGCGTGTGTTCCCGCCCGGTTCCGGCGCCGTCCGCCGGATCCGTCCGGGCAGGGATGTCGTCCTCCCTGCCTCAACCGGCACGAGCAGCCACGGCCTCGGGCTGTCCGATGCCCTCGAACTCGCGCGTGCGCTCGGCCGACTGCCGGAGAGCGTCCTGCTCTACGCCGTGACGGCCGAGGACACCGGATACGGGCCCGGACTGTCACCCGCCGCCACCGCGGCCGTGCGCACGGCATCCGAACACATCTTGCGGGAAGTCGCCGAGTTCGCCTCGGGCCCCGACAGCCCGTGAACGCGCATTCCGCCCCCGGGGACGTCAGCCGCCGTCGACCTCGATCCTCCGGGCCTTCGTGCCGGTCTCCGCCAGCGGCACGGTAACGGTGAGGATTCCCTTGTCGTACGACGCGGTGATGTCATCCTCCCGGGCCCCGGGCGGCAGCGGTACGGTACGGGTGAAGGAGCCGTAGCGGAACTCGGTGCGGTGGCTCGCCGTCTCCCGCTCCGCGCGCTCCGCACGGACGGTCAGCGCACCGTCCTGGACGGTGATGTCGACGTCCTTGCCGGGGTCGATGCCCGGCAGCTCCGCCCGCACCACGTACGCTCCGTCCTCGGTGCCTTCCTCCAGACGCATCGGATGCTCACCGCCGAAGAGCCGGAGGTCTCTGGGGAGATCCTCGAAGATGTCCGGCCACCAGCGCCTGCGTGCCGTTTCCGCGGCCACGGGAATCGCCTCCCACGCGTGCCTCGTCTGCTACTTCCCACGCTCCTGCGCGTGGCCGTCGTCGGCAAACCGGCGTCCGTCCGCCGGGGCCAGATGGGCCTCCGGCCCCGGGAAGAAGACCGTCTCCCGGTCGTCCTCGGTCCACCGGACGACATACGGGGGCGAGCCGTCGGGATGTTCCAGGCCCACGATCTGCCCTCTGCGGCGCGGGCCGTCGAGATGCAGGGCTTCGACCACTATCCAGTCTCCGACCTCGGCGTGCATGGTGTGCTCCTTCCTGCTCCCCCTCTCCAGCCTGCGCATTACGGGCGGAAGCGACAAGTGCGGTTCGGCCCTGCCGCGGGAGGTGCCGGTCACCACCGGCCCGTCGGCATCCCCAAGACGGAGGGATGCCGCCAGGAGCACACCTGCGTGAACGGCTCCGGGTCCAGGAGCGGCAGTCCGGCGGGCAGCGGAGCGTCCTGCCGCGCCCGGGGACGTTCGGCCCGGCGCGGCGGCCCTGCCCGGTCGGGGTACGGAAGGTGCCGGTCGGCGCCCGGTCGGATCCGTACGGCCTCTGCCGCGTGGGCGCGCACCCGCACAGGCTGGCATGGACGAGAGCTGGAGGCGGAGTCATGACGGCGACAGGCGTGCGGGGCAGAGGGGCATTCGCTCTGCTCTCCGACGGTGGGACCGTGTACATCCGTGTCGCGCGGCCGGAGGACCACGCGGGCCTGCTGGAGCTGTACGGCGAGATGTCACGGGAGAGCCTGCGGTCGCGGTTCTTCGGCGTCACCCGGCGGGCCGGTGAGGTGGCCGCCGAGTGGGTCCTGGCACCGCCACGGACCGGACACGCCGGTCTGGTGGCGGTGCACGGCGACCGGATCGTCGGGACCGCCGAGTACGAGGTGACGGCCGATCCGCGGGTGGCCGAGGTGTCGGTCGCGGTCGCGGACGACTTCCACCGGCGCGGTGTCGGCACGCTGCTCGTCGAGCACCTGGCGAACGCGGCACGCGAGGCGGGCGTCGAGCGCTTCACGGCGGACACGCTCGCCTCCAACCACCTGATGCAGCGGCTCGTCGCAGACCTCGGGCAGAAGGTGGAGCGGCGGCACGAGGACGGCGAGGTGCACGTCACCTTCCCGCTGGCGCCGGACGAGCGGTATCTGGCAGCGGTGGAGCGCCGCGGCAGCACCGCCGACCTGGCCAGCCTGCGTCCTTTGTTGCGCCCGCGCTCGGTCGCCGTGATCGGCGCGGGCACGTCGGCCGGCTCCGTCGGGCGCGCCGTCCTGCGCAACATCCTCGACGGCGGATTCACCGGGCGGGTGTACGCGGTCAACCCGCACGCGCACGCCGTCCTGCGCACGCCGTGCTTCGCGGCGGTCGAGGACCTGCCGCACCCGCCGGACCTGGCGGTCGTCGCGGTGCCCGCGGCCGCGGTACCGGAGGTCGCCGAGCAGTGCGGCACCGCGGGAGTCGGTGCCCTGGTGGTGCTGTCGGCCGGGCTGGGCCCCGAGGAGGGCGCCGCCCTGCTCGGCGCGTGCCGGCGCCACGGGATGCGCCTGGTGGGACCCAACTGCCTCGGTGTGGCGGTCACCGGCGAACACACCGGCCTCAACGCCACCTTCGCCGCACACCGGCCACCGGCAGGCGGAGCAGGGGTGGCGGTGCAGTCCGGCGGTGTGGGCATGGCCCTGCTCGACGGGCTGGCCCGACTGGGCACCGGGGTGAGCGAGTTCGTCTCCCTCGGCGACAAGTTCGACGTCAGCGGCAACGACATGCTCCAGTTCTGGGAGGCCGACGGCGGGACGTCGATGGCCCTGCTCCACCTGGAGTCCTTCGGGAACCCGCGGGCCTTCTCCCGCACCGCACGCAGGGTCGCCCGCCGCATGCCCGTCCTCACGGTCGATGCGGGACGCTCGGGACCGGGACGGCGGGCCGCGGCCTCGCACACCGCGGCCGCGGCCACCGCGACCGTGACCCGGCAGGCGCTCTTCCACCAGGCCGGCATCACCGCGACCCGGACGATCGCGGAGCTGCTGGACACCGCCGCCCTGCTGGACGCACAACCGCTGCCCGCCGGTGCGCGCACCGCCGTGGTGTCCAACGCGGGCGGCGCCGCCGTCCTCGCCGCAGACGCCTGCGCGGAGGCGGGGCTCGTCGTCCCCGAGTTCCCCGCCGACCTGACCGAAGGCCTGCTCGGCGTGCTGCCCGACGGTGCGAAGGCCGGAAACCCCGTGGATGCCACGGCCACCGTCGGCGAGCAGCCGCTGAGCGACTGCCTCGATCTGCTCACCCGGCACGACGCGGTGGACGCCGTCGTGGTCGCTCTGGTGCCGACAGCGCTTGCCGCAGCCACCGGGGACGACCCGTGGCGCGCGCTCACGAACGCGGCTCCCGGCAGCCGTCCCCGCCCGGTGGTGTCGGTCCTGCTGGGCCAGGCCGAGCAGGTGCGGATGCTGCACGGCCGCGACGGGGCCCGGCTGCCCTCCTACGCCGATCCGCAGTCCGCGGCCCGGGCACTGGCCCGCGCCGGCGAACGGGCCCGCTGGCTGGCCCGTTCGCCGGGCACCCGTGCCGTCCCGGCCGGGACGGACCCCACCAGGGCCCGTGCACTGGTGGACGGTCACCTTGCCGAAAGTCCGGACGGCGGGTGGCTCGACCCGGACGGGTGCGCCGCGCTGCTCGCCTGCTACGGGATCCCGCAGGCACGAACCGAGCTGACCGCCACCGAGGACCTGGCGGCAGCTGCCGCCCGCACGCTGGCGGGAGACGGTGAGAGGGTGGCGCTCAAGGCGTACTGGGCGGGGCTGACGCAGGAGCCCGTAGGGGGCGCCGTGCGGCCCGACCTCCGCGGGGAGGACGAGGTGCGGGACGCCTTCCGCGAGCTCGCCGGCCGCTTCGCGGACCGGCTGGCCGGCGTCGTCGTCCAGCCCGCGGCCCCTCGCGGCGTCGAGTTCGTGGCCGGGGTGGTCCAGGACGGCGTCTTCGGCCCGCTCGTCCTGCTCGGCCCCGGCGACACCGCGGCGGACGCGCTCGCGGACCGGGCTGCACGGCTGGCGCCGCTGACCGACAACGACATCGAGGACCTCGTGGCCGCCCCGCACTGGGCGCCCCAGCCGGTCTCCGACACGGACGCCGGCGAGGGCGCCGGGCCGGTGACGGGCGCCATCGATCTCCCCGCTGTGAAAGGACTGCTGGCGCGGCTCTCGGCGATGGCCTGCGATCTGCCCCAACTCGCCGAGGCCGAACTCGACCCGGTCCTCGCCCGCCCGGACGGCGTCCTGGCCGTCGGCGTACGCCTCCGCCTCTCCCCTGCGCGCCCGTCCGACCCCCACTTGCGGCGGCTTCCTTGAGCGTCACGGTCCCGGCACGTGCGCGGGCCGCCCCGGCCCGGGGCGGCCCGCGCACGTCACGCGTCACCCGTCCTGCGGCACGACGGCGACCGGGCAGGGAGCGTGGTGCAGCAGCGCGTGGTTGACGGCCCCGAGTTGGAGTCCGGGCCCGCCGTCACGCCGGTGCGCGCCCACCACCAGCAGGTCGCTCGACACGGCGGCCTCCAGCAGAACGTCCCTGGCAGGGGCTTCCGCGGTGCCGGTGCGGGCCGTCACCGCGGGGAAGTCGCCGCTGACCACGCCCACTGCGTCGTCGAGGACCCGCGCCGACCGTACCGATTCCGCTCCGGCGTCCTGCGGGGCGTCGCCGGTCCCGGTGTGCCTGCGGCGCCATGCGTGCAGGGCGTTCAGCTCGGCCCCGCGCGCCTCCGCCTCCCGGAACGCCCACCGCACCGCGGTGGAAGACTCTCCCTTGCCGCCCACACCGAGGCTGACGCGGCCGAAGTCCCCCCTTACGTTCGGTTCGGCGCCGCGGACCACGACGACCGGGCACGGGGCGCGTCCGGCGACCCGGAGGCCGACGGAACCGAGCAGCATGTCGGCGAGTTCGCCGCGCCCCCGGTTGCCGACCACCAGGGCCGACGACTCGGGCGCCGCCTTGAGCAGCGCTTCCACCGGATCGTCGAGGAATACGTCCGCGGTCACCCGCACATCGGGGCCGAGGCGCGCCACACGCTCCCGGGCCGACCCGACGATGTTCTCCGCCAGGACCCAGCGCCCCGGTCGGGCGGTGCCGAAACTCGGCGCCGCCCTGGTGTAGCGCTCCCAGAGCGCCGCGTGGACGACACGCAGCGGCAGATTGCGCCTGTCCGCCTCGGCGATGGCCCAGTCCAGGGCCCGCAGGCTGGCGTCGGACCCGTCGACACCGACCGTCAGTGGCTTGTTCATGACCGCATCCGCCTCCCGGCCTGGTGTTTCCCGTTTTCTCCACTTTCTCTCCCCTGCCGTACCGCGGCCAGTGCCGTACGGCGCCGGAGCGGGGACGAACGGCCCGGCCGCCCCGGCGGGTCGGGACGCGCAGACCACCCGGACGGCGCGGTGCAGGCCCGTCGGGCCCTGGCAGCCGCCGTGCCGCAGCATGAGTATCGAAACCAGCAGTGGCGGCTCGGAGCCGTACGCACGGCGGAGGAGGCACGTCATGGGCCGGTCGGAGGGGTTCTCCGCTCAGTCGCCGATCCGGGTGTTCCTGCTCGACGACCACGAGGTGGTCCGGCGGGGGCTGCACGACCTGCTGGACGCCGAGCCGGACATCGAGGTGGTCGGCGAGGCGGGCGACGCCGACCACGCGCTGGCCCGGGCGCCCGCGCTGCGCCCGGACGTCGCCGTGCTCGACGTGCGGCTGCCGGACGGTGAGGGCATCACCGTGTGCCGCGAGCTGCGCTCGTCCGTCCCCGGGCTGGCGTGCCTGATGCTGACCTCGTTCGACGACGACGACGCGCTGCTGGACGCGATCATGGCCGGGGCCGCGGGCTACGTCCTCAAGCAGATCAAGGGCGCCGACCTCGTCGACGCGGTCCGTACCGTCGCCACCGGCCAGTCGCTGCTGGACCCGGCCACCACGGCGCGGCTCATGAGCACGCTGCGCGGCGACCGCGCCCCCGCCGCCGCCACGGAGCAGCCGCTGGACGAGCTGTCGCCGCGCGAGCGGGAGATCCTGGACCTCGTCGGCGAGGGCCTGACCAACCGGCAGATCGGCGAGCAGCTCTACCTCTCCGAGAAGACGGTCAAGAACAACGTCTCCCGGCTGCTGGCGAAGCTCGGCGTGGAGCGCCGGGTGCAGGCAGCCGTGATCGCGACCCGTGGGACGCCGGGGTCACGGCAGGGCGGCCGCTGAGGCAGCCTCCGGGCCGGGCCGTTCGACGCCGGGAGCGATGGCCTGAGGCCCTGCACCGGCCGTTCCTCTCTCCTGCACGCTGGGAGCGGGGGGTGAGGAGGCGGCCATGACGAGCGGAACGGCGGCACGAGCGCTGGACGGGGCGGCCTTGGAGAAG
Source organism: Streptomyces sp. NPDC021224 (assembly GCF_044332905.1). Lineage (NCBI taxonomy): Bacteria > Bacillati > Actinomycetota > Actinomycetes > Kitasatosporales > Streptomycetaceae > Streptomyces > Streptomyces sp. NPDC021224. Next base: position 66,318 of record NZ_JBIRPW010000024.1, read on the forward strand.
CTCGTGGCCGCGGCCGCGCCCTCGATCCACAACACGCAGCCCTGGCGGTTCCGTCTCGACCCGGCCACCACCACGGTGGAGGTGCACGCCGCCGCCGACCGGGCGCTGTACCGCATCGATCCCGGCGGGCGGGGGCTGCACGTCTCCGCCGGGGCGGCCGTGTTCAATCTGCGGGCAGCCGTGGCCCGCTTCGGCTGGGAGCCGGTCGTCCGGCTGCTGCCCCGGCCTGCCGACCCGGGCTGCTGGCAAAGGTACGCCTGGCCGGCCCCCGAGGCTTCGGGGAACGGCACGAAGAGGCCGAACTGTACGAAGCACTCCGGCGCCGGCACAGCAGCCGTTTCCCGTTCAACCGGCCCTCCGGTTCCGTCCGGGATCCGTGCCGAGATCGCGGCGGCCGCTGCCGCGGAGGACGCGCACCTGGTGTTCCCGGGCCCGCAGGAGACCGCGCGCGTCCTGCAGCTGACGTCCGAGGCCGAGTGGCGCGGTCTCGCCGATCCCGCGCGGGCCGCGGAGAGCCGGGCGTGGGTGCGCGACGGTACCAGCAGCGGTGTCCCGACCGCAGCGCTCTCCTCTCGTGACAGCACCGGGCGGATGCCGGTACGCGACTTCACCGCGGGGCTCGGCACCACTCCACGGCTGCCCGAGGCGTACGAGCAGCGCCCCGCCGTGGCCGTTCTCGGCACCATGAACGACGGGCCGGCGGACTGGCTGCGGGCCGGGCAGGGCCTGGAACGCGCCCTGCTGGTCGCCACCGCGCACGGCGTGCGGGCGTCGCTGTTCAGCCAGGCGGTGGAGTGGCCGGACCTGCGGTGGGCCCTGCGGGACCCGCGCGAGGAGTACGTGCACGTGCAGATGGTGATGCGGTTCGGCTACGGGCCGGAAGGACCCGCGACGCCGCGCCGACCCGTCACCGACGTACTCGGCATTGGCGCCTGAACGCCCGAGGAGTTCATCCGCCGGTTCCGCCGAGCGGTACGCACCAGGTCAGGCGGGTGCCACCACGTGGGCCCGGAGTGATCCCGAACCCGCCGCCGAGGTGTTCGGCACGCCGGGCGAGGTTGGCCAGCCCGCGCCGCGGAGTGCCCGCCGGGACGCCCTTGCCGTCGTCGGTGACCGTGACGGTCAGCCGTCCGGCGGTCACGGCGAGCGCGACCTCCACGGCGCCGGCCCGGGCGTGCCGCGCGGTGTTGGACAGCGCCTCGGTCACCACGGCGACTGCCTCGTCCGCGATCGGGGGCGGCACGTCGGTGTCGAGCAGCCCCTCCATGCGCAGCGCGGGCGTGAAGCCCAGGGGCCCCGCGGCCTGCTCGACCTCCGCGGCCGCCCGGGCGCGCAGCCCGGGCGGGCGGCCTGCCGCCTCGTCGGCCCGCAGTCCGAAGATCGTGGCTCGGATGATCCTGATCGTCTCGTCCAGGTCGTCCACGGCCCGCTGCAGCCGCTCGGCGGCCTGCGGATGGTCCACGAAGCGCTGGACGCTCTGCAGGGTCATGCCGGTGGCGAAGAGCCGCTGAACGGCCAGGTCGTGCAGGTCCCGGGCGATGCGGTCACGGTCCTCCAGCACGGTGAGCTGCTCCGCGGCCCGGCGCCGTTCGGCCAGTCGCAGAGCGAGCGCGGCCTGGCCGGTGAAGGCCAGCAGCGGCTCGGCCTCGATCTCCGTGAACGGCGCCGCACCCTGCTCGCGCGCCAGCAGAACCGCGCCCCGTACTCCCTCGTCGGTGATCATCGGGACGGCGACTGCGGGTCCGAGGCCGCCGAACCGAGGCGGGCCCGCGCCTGCCCGAGGGTCCTTGCAGATGTCCTCCGTGGTGATCGGCGCCTCCGCGGCCATCGCGGTGCCCAGGAAGGACCCCTCGCGCGGGAGCACCAGGCCGCGGTGGTCGTCGGCGCACGTTCCCACCGCGATCACCACCTTCAGTGCACCGCCGTCGGCCGGCAGCGCGAGGACGCCGAGGTCGGCGGTGGCAATGTCCCTGGCGTGCCGGACGATCCGCTCCAGCACCTCCTCCTCCCCGACCTCCCCTACGCCGGAGAGCAGGCCCGCCACGATGTCGGCGTTGGCCTCGATCCAGCGCTGCCGGGCGCGGGCCGACTCGTAGAGCCGGGCGTTCTCGACGGCGACACCCGCCGCCACGGCGAAGGTTCCGAGAACGGTCTCGTCCTCGTCGTCGAACTGCCCTCCGCCGCGCTTCTGGGTCAGGTACAGGTTGCCGAACACCTCGTCGCGCACCCTGATCGGTATCCCCAGGAAGCTGTGCATCGGCGGCTGGTGCGGGGGGAAGCCGCACGACGACGGGTGATCGCCGATCTCGGTCAGCCGCAACGGCGCGGGGTGGCGGTTCAGCTCGCCGAGGATGCCGTGCCCCGACGGTGGCGAGCCGATCGCCCTCGCCTCGTCCGCGCCGACGCCGACGGTGAGGAACTCCGCCATCCGGCCGCCTTCGACGACCCCCAACGCGCCGTACTCGGCGTCCACGAGCGCGACTGCCGATCCCACGATCCGGCGCAGCACCTGTGTGAGGTCCAGTTCCCGGCCGATGGACAGCACCGCTTCCAGCAGGTCGTGGGTCCTTCCCTGAGTCCCACGGGCGACGTCGAGCCGCCCGTGCAGCTCGTCCAGGAGCTGATCGAGCTCCAGCCGCGGAAGGTGCGCCTCGTTGCCGCCGGTCTGGCCCACTGCGTCCTCCCGAGGGGTGCGTGATGTACCCGACCCGGCACCACCCCCGCCATCTGCCACGGTAACCGCCGCCCCTGGCGACCGCCGTCGCACGCGGTCCGTCCGGTGACAGCGGCGGAACCGCGGCGGAAAGGGCCTTCCGGCCCCTCCCCCGGGGTCCGTGCCGCTCATGCGCCCGCCGCCACGCCGCGGCGAACCTGGACGTGACAGGGCCGGGCCCCGGGCAGGGCCGACGGCCGCACGTCAGGGGGGACAGGAAGGCGGGCGCCATGGCACAGGAATCCGCTCCGGTCGGTGACATCGGCCGCCGGCTGGCGTTGCGCCGCCGCGAGCTGGGCCTCAGCCGCGAGCAGGTGGCGGACCGGGCCGGTATCGCCCCCGAGTACCTGCGCTACGTCGAGGAGCGTCCCTTCGCCTCCCCGGGGCCGACCTTTCTGCTGAGGGTCGCCGGCGCCCTGGACACCAGCGTGACCCGGCTGCGCGGCGCCGACGCCGGGCTGCCACCCGGCCTCGGCGAGGCCGCGGACGCCCCGCGGCTGACCGCGCTGGACCCCGACGAGTGCCGCACGCTGCTGTCCGACCACGGAATCGGCCGGATCGCGGTGACCACGGAGGACGGGCCGGCGGTTCTCCCGGTCAACTACGCCGTGGTGGGCGGCGCCGTCGTCTTCCGCACCGAGCGGACCGCCGGCCCCGCCCTGGCCGCCGGCCGGCGGGTCGCCTTCGAGGTGGACCGCACCGACGAGGCGCTCAGCGAGGGCTGGAGCGTCCTGGTCGTCGGCCTCGCGTCCGCCGTCACCGACCCCGACGCCGTACGCGACCTGGGGACGCAGACCGCCTCAGCGCCGTGGGCCGGCGGTGAGCGCCTGCTGTGGGTGCGGATCGAACCGGAACGGATCACCGGCCGCCGCATCACCGCGGGCTGACCCCGAGGAGAGGCAATCCCCATGACCGAGACACACGAGGGCGTGGTCGCCGGCGTCTCCACCGTCCGGACCGAGCGGAACGGACCGGTCGTCGAGTGGGCCGCCCAGGAGGCCGCGGCACGCGGGCTCCCCCTGCACCTCCTGCACGCCCAGGAGTGGCCGCGCGGCACCTCGCCGAACGCCGGACCCGAGCACCCTGCGCACGCGTGGGCCCGGCACTTCCGGGCGGGCGGGGAGACGGTGCTGGGCAGGGCGCGCGACGAGGCGCTGGCCTCGCGGCCGGGGCTGAGGGTCACCACCGAGCTGGTGAGCGGCCGAGCGGTGCGCGTCCTGCGCGACGCGGGTGAGCGGGCGGCTGTCATGGTCCTCGGCGCCCGTCGGCTCACCGGAGTGGAAGGGGCATTCGCCGGGAGCGGCAAGGGGCATGCCCTGGTCGGCCAGGTGCCGTGCCCGGTGGCCCTGATCCCCGGAATCCCCCCGGACGCCGCGGGACCGGTCGTCGTCGGCGTCGACGGGTCGTCCGCGTCCACGGCAGCGGTGGACCTGGCCTTCGAGGAGGCTGACGCCGCCGGGGCACCGCTGGTCGCCGTCGCGGTGCGCAACCCCCGCGACTACGCGTGGGCGGAGTACCGGGAGGACACCGAACTGCTCGTGGCCGAGCAGCTGGCGGGCCACCGGCGGCGCTACCCGGACACCGAAGTGCGGCAGGAGATCCGAAGCGGCGACCCCGCGCTGATGCTCGCCTCCGTCTCCCGGCAGGCCCGCTGCCTCGTCGTCGGCAGCAGGGGTCGCGGCGGCTTCCGCGGCCTGCTCCTCGGCTCCACCAGCCGCGCCCTGGTTCATCACACCGACTGCCCGCTGCTCGTCGCTCCACGACCGCCTGACGCCTGACGCCGCCGGACCGTGGAGGACCGGTCGGCCCCGCACCGAGCGACCGACGGCCCTGAACACCACGGCACGAAATCGGCACGGTGGAGTGGAGTCCCGTGGAAAGGAGACCGGCGATGTCCACGCACAGGACCGTCAGCGACCTCATGACGCACACGGTGGTACGGGCCAGGCCGGAGACCCCCTTCAAGGAGGTCGCCAAGCTCCTGGTGGACAACGGCGTCACCGCCCTGCCGGTGGTCGACGACGAGGACCGTCCACTGGGCGTCGTCTCGGAGGCCGACCTCGTGCACCGGGAAGCGGGGCGGCCCGAGCCGGCCGGACTGCCCGGACTGCTGGACGTGCCGCCGCCGGAGCCCTCGGCGGAGAGGACCACTGCGGCCGCGCTGATGACCGCGCCGGCCGTGGTGGCCAGGGCGGAGTGGTCGGCGGTGCAGGCAGCCCGGGCCATGGACCAGGCCGACGTCAAGCGCCTTCCCGTCGTGGACGACACGGGTCGCCTGGCCGGCATCATCAGCCGCGCCGACCTGCTGCGGGTCTTCCTGCGCCGCGACCACCTCATCCGCGAGGAGATCGCCGGTGACATCCTCGAACGCACGCTCGGCATCAGCGCCGACGAGGTGGGGGTCAAGGTCACCGACGGCAAGGTGGCGCTGCACGGCAGCGTGGAGCGGCGCAGCCTCGTCCCTGTGCTGATGCGGCTCTGCGAGGGCGTGGACGGGGTCGTCGAAGTCACCGGGGACATCGGCTACCGCACCGACGAGGCGACCGCGGTGGCGCCGCACGAGCCCGGGAGGCTGCTGCCGTGATCCCGGAGCGCCCCGGCAGTGCGCACGGCGGAGCCGGGGCGGAAGCGCCGGTCGTCCTGGTCGCCTACGCGTCGAGGAACGGGGGCACCGCGGAGATCGCCGGTTGGATCGGTGCGGCGCTGGCCGCCGAGGGCGTCGAGGCCGTGGTGCGGCCCGCGGCGGCGGTACGGGATCTGCCCCCGGTCCGCGCCGTGGTGCTCGGCTCCGGCCTGTACGGCGGCCGCTGGCTGCGCGAGGCCACCCGCTTCGCCCGCCGGCACCGCACGGCCCTGGCGTCCCTTCCGGTCTGGCTTTTCAGCAGCGGACCGCTGGACGCCCCGGCGGCCCGGAGCCGCCTCCCGCCCACCACTGCGGTCCGGCACCTCGCCGACCGGGTCGACGCCGCGGGGCACGCGACTTTCGGCGGACGGCTCGTCCCCGGGGCGCGGGGTCCGGTCGCCCGCATGATCCTCGCTCGCGGACAGGGCGGGGACTTCCGGGACCCCGAGCGGATCAGCGCCTGGGCGCGGGACATCGCCGCGCAGGTGCATGCGGCCCTGGGGCAACCGACGCGATGACCGGGTCAGGCGGGCCCCCGCTCTGCCCGGCCGTCGCCCGATCTGCAGGAGAGATGATCATGTACAACTCACCGCGTACCGTCGGTGACGTCATGACGCAGAAGGTCGTCGCAGTCAGCCCTGACGCGACGTTCAAGGAGATCGTGGCGACGCTGGAGAAATGGAAAGTGAGCGCACTCCCCGTGCTCCAGGGGGACGGGCGGGTCGTGGGGGTGGTGTCGGAGGCGGACCTGCTGCACAAGGAGCAACTGCGCGACAGCGAGCCCGGCCGCTTCGGCTCGGTCCACGCGCTCTCCGACGTCTCCAAGGCCGACGCCGTCACCGCCGAGCACCTGATGACCTCTCCCGCGGTGTGCGTCCACAGCGGAACCACGCTGGCGCAGGCCGCGCGCATCATGGCGCAGCGCAAGGTCAAGCGGCTGCCGGTGACCGACGCGGAGGACAGGTTGCGCGGCGTCGTCAGCCGCGGCGACCTCCTGGAGGTATTCCTCCGCCCCGACTCGGAGATCGCCGCCGAAGTCCGCAAGGAGGTCGTCCACGCGCTGTTCCCGGACGAGGCGGGGCCGCGGGTGGACGTCCGCGAAGGCGTCGTATGGCTCAGAGGCCGGGTTCACGATCCCGGGCTCATTCCGGTGGCAGGCCGCCTGGCCCGGACGGTCGAGGGCGTGGTGGACGTCCACACGGACCTCACTGCCGAGGTGACCGGTCTGTAGTCGCTCCGTAGCAGTTGCTCCACCGTCGCTGCCACGACCTGCCCTGGGCTGTTTAGCATCGAACAACCCCCTCCCCTGTCGCTCTCGCCCCGAGACGCCTGGCCCGACAGGGCCGAACGGGGCGCCCGCGGTTCGCGCAGCGCCGACGCGCCAGGTGCGCGCGTGCGGAGCGGCCACGCTGCAGAAGCCCGGTGAGCAGGGCTCGTCAGGGTGTCAGGGTGAAGTAGTTCTCCTCTTCCTGGGTGAAGTGCAGGCGGAGGACGCTGTGCAGGCCGTAGAGGCAGGCGCGCAGGTCGTCGATTTGTTCGGGGTGGAGGCCGTCTTGGCTGTCGGCGAGCTGCAGGTGGGTGTCGATACGGTGGGCGAGGCGGTGGATCTCGGTGTGTGCGCGGCTCATGGTGGCGGTGGTCTCGAGGCCGCCGAGGGCGTTGGCGAGGGCGGGGTAGAGCTCGTGCTCCTCGGCGCGTTCGTGGGGCAGAAGGCGTTCGTCCAGCAGTCGGTGAACGTGGTGGATCGTCTCCAGGGTCTGCGGATCTGTGGCGTTGCTGAGGCGGTCGGCGGCGTCACGGACGGCTTCGACGATGTCGCGCAGGTTGTCGTGTTCGGCTGCGAAGCGCTGGAGGAGACGTTGTGTGGCCGGGTCGAGGGTTACGCGGGTGGTGCGGTCGAGGCGCAGGGCGCGCAGGGCGTTGAGGATGACGGCGACGTCGATGCCTTCTTGGAGCAGGGCGCCGACTGCGGGTGGGAGCAGGCCGAGGGCGGCGGCGACCATGGCTGCCAGCGACATGGCCATGCCGGCCAGGGCGCTCTGGGTGGCGATGTGCCGGGCTCGGACGGCGATGGTGCAGGCGTCGGCGAGGCGGTCGACGCGGTCGGCGGTAAGGACGATGTCGGCGGCTTCGGAGGAGGCGCTGGACCCGCGGGCTCCCATGGCGACGCCGACGTCGGCGGCGGCGAGGGCGGGTGCGTCGTTGACGCCGTCGCCGACCATGACGGTGACCGCGCGTTCGTGTTCTGCTCGGACGGCGGCGACCTTGTCGGCGGGGCTCTGGCGTGCGTGGAGGTCGTCCAGGCCGAGGACGGCGGCGATTTCCTGGGCCGGTTCGGTTCGGTCGCCGGTGAGCATCAGTACGCGTTGGATGCCGGCTTCACGCAGACGCCGGATGGCGCGCGGTGCGTCGGTGCGCAAAGGGTCGCGCAGGAGCACGGCGGCGGTGAGATGGCCGTCGACGGTCAGCCAGGCGACGGCTGCGCCGTCGAGGGCGGCTCGGTTGTCGGCGGCGCGGGCCCAGGCAGGCAGGGGATGTGTGTCGTGTTTGCCCACGCTGACCGTCGTGGTGCCGATACGGCCGGTGGCTCCGCGGCCTGGTTCTTCGGTGATCTCGTGTGCGGGGCGCAGCGGCAGTCGGCGGGTGTGGGCTTCGTCGGTGAGGGCTCGGGCCAGGACGTGGGGGGAGTACTGGTCGACGGAGGCGGCCAGGGTGAGTGCCTCGTCGGGTGTCGTCCCCGGTGCGGTGGCGATGTCCAGGACACGGGGACGGCCGGTGGTGAGGGTGCCGGTCTTGTCGAGGACCAGAGTGCGGGCGCGGGCGAGAGTCTCCAGCGCGGCGCCGTCCCGGATCACGACGCCTTGCCGGGCGGCGCGGGACAGGCCCGAGACGATCGCGACGGGTGCGGCCAGCAGCAGCGGGCAAGGGGTGGCGACGACCAGCACGGCCACCGCTCGCACGGCCGAGCCGCCGGCCAGCCACGCCAGCCCCGCCACGGCCAGGGACAGGGGGAGGAACCATGCGGCGTATCGATCCGCCAGCCGGATCACCGGCGCGTTCTGGGCAGCGGCCTGCTGGGCGAGGCGGACGATCTCGGCGTAGGTGCTGTCCTGTTCGGTGGCGGTGGCGCGCAGCTCGAAGGCGCTGCCGGCATTGACACCACCACTGCGGACACTCTCGCCCGCGGTGCGCTCGACGGGAACGGACTCGCCGGTCAGCACGGATTCGTCGAGCAGCGCGCTGCCGCCCTCGACCCGTCCGTCGACGGGCACCACCTCGCCGGGGCCGACGACCAGCAGATCACCAGCCTCGACCTCCCCCAGGGAAATGGTCTCCACCTGGTCTCCGGCACGGCGGCGGGCTGAGCGGGGGGCGTGCTCCAGCAGGTGCCGCAGGTCGTGTGAGGCCCGGCGTTCGGCGGCCGCGTCCAGCCAGCGGCCCGTGGACAGCATGAGCGCGATCAGCGCCCCGGCCAGATACTCCCCCGTGGCCAGGGTTCCCGCCAGCGCGAGGACTGCGATCAGGTCGACTCCGGCCCGGCCACGGCGCAACGCCTGGACCACCCAAGCCACCGCGGGGACGATCGCCAGCACCGTTCCCGCCGCCCAGAACCCGTCGGCCGGAGTCCCTGCCCCGGCGAGCCGGGCAGCACCGCCCGCGACCAGGGAGGCGGTGGTGAGCGCGAACAGCACCGGTTCCACCCACCGCCGTGCTGCTCCAGACGCCTGCCGCTGTCCGGTCCCGCCGTCCCGCCCGCCCATCACTCACCTCCGTCCCGCACAGCCGGATGCGTTCCGCTCCTCCACCACCGCACCCGGCCGGCCGGCGATCACGAAAGGGTCCTTCGGCCCAGGCCGCCGGTCTCTTCGAACCGGACACCGGGTCAGCGGTGCTGCCACACCGACTTGGCCCCGGAATCGCCGATCCGGTAGACCTCCACCACCGCTCCCGCTCCCACGACCAGTGCCAGCACGACCGCCACCACACGCCCTGCCGCCGTGGTCAAGGACACCCGGTCCACCCACGCCCCCTCACGCCCGTCAGCGGACTGCGCAAGACGGCGCAGGACCCCGCGATGCAGGGCCCACAGCACCACCGACACGACGAAGACCCCCACGCTCCAGGGCAGCAGGTCGCCGCCCATCTCCGTGTGGTGCTCGACCGCCGCAGTCTCCGGCACCCGCTCCTGCAGCCACTCCCCGGCATTCGTGGCCAGCGGCACTGACACCAGCGCCACCAGGGCCAGCAGCGGCAGCACCACCCCGGCCCTGCGCATCACCACAGGCCACGCCGCACACGCCAGCAGAAGCAGCGCCGACAACGGCACCAAGATCACCACGGCGTGCACCCACAACGGATGCGCCGGGAGTCCGTTGACGGTCGTGGTTCCCACATCGGCTCCAGGATCGGTAGGGGTGTACGGCCACCGTAGAGACCACGCAGGCGACGCCGACGGTGGCGCGCACTCCCGTACACCCAGACGCAGCACGAGGCGTCCCCGACGCCTCGCCCGTATTGCAAACACCCGGGCAGCAGGCGGCCTGCGCCCGTTCGGCCTGGCGAAAAGGCTGGGTGGGTGAATTCTCCTTCCACGGATCGAGCCGATGGACGAGGCGCGGTCGCCACCCGCCTCCTGTCGGTGATGGGGTCGCCTGCGAGGGGGAAGTCAACGACCTGAAAGAGGAAGACCGTGACACGACTCGCCGCCCGGGCCGCCCTGGCCTGCCTGTCCACCGCCGCAGCCGCTCTCGTGCTCGCCGCACCCGCCCGCGCCGTCTCCGCCTCACCACAGGCAGCCGGTCCGGCACCCCACGGCGCCGCCTCCGCGGCGCCGGCCCCGCAGACACTGGCCGATCTCGACACCGCGATGACCGGCGAGGCTTACGCCAACGCCTCCTACACCTTCTACGCCGCCCAGGCCGACCGCGAACACCTCCCGGTAACCGCAGGGACCTACCGGCGCACCGCGTCCACCGAGCTCAACGACCACTTCCGCGCAGAAGCCGCCCTGGCCGGCGTCGTACGCGGCGACGCGGACAACCTGCGAGCCGCCATCGCCGGCGAGGCCTATGAGACCACCACCATGTACCCCACCTTCGCCCGCCAGGCCACCGCCGACGGCGACGACAACGCCGCCGCGCTCTTCACCGAGATCGCCCACGACGAGGCGGCCCACCTGGCCAACTTCCAGGCCGCCCTGCACGTCGTGGAAACCGGCCTCGGCCGCATCCCCGCCCCGCCGCCCGTCGACGCCGTCCAGGTCCCGGCAGGCGGCCCCCAGGTCCACTCCGCCCGCACCCTGGCCAACCTCGACACCACCATGCACGGAGAGGCCCTCGCCCACGCCCGCTACACCCTGTACGGCGAGCACGCCACGGCCGACGGCCGCCCCGCGCTGGGCCGCCTCTTCCAGGGCACCGGACAGGTCGAGCTGCGCGAGCACTTCGCCGGCGAGGCCGCACTGTACGGCCTGGTCGGCACCACCCGCCAGAATCTGACCAGGACCGTCGCCGGCGAGACCTACGAAGCCACCGTCATGTACCCCACCTTCGCCGCCCGCGCCGACGCCGCAGGCGACCACCAGGCCGCCCGCGTCTTCCGCCACAACGCCACCGACGAAGCCACGCACGCCCGCACCTTCCAGCAACTCCTCAACCACCCCCACTGACACCCCGGCCCCACTCCTCCACCGATCCCCCCAGCTCCCACCGGCACAGTCATGAAGCGCCTCCGGTCAGGTCAGTGGACCGACCTCCCCCTGTCCGCATCCTGTTCCGGCCTGGCAGCCCCCGCAGTCCGGAAGAGAACACCAACGTCCGACGGCCGCAGGGCGGCGTGACCAAGGAGTGATGTGCCGCGGCGCGCGATGGCGTGTGCACTTCAGCGGGGAGCGGACGGTGGTGTCTGTCAGGCCGGTAGGCGCGTCTGGGAGGATCGCGCGGTGACCAGCAACGATGTAGCCGCTCGTCGGGCGTTCACCCGCCGGGGCTTTGCCTTGGAGTACGTCACTCTCGGCTGGAACGTGGTTGGCATCGTCGTGCTGGCTTTCGCCGCCGTTTCGGCGAGGTCTGTTGCGCTCGCGGGTTTTGGCTTGGACTCCCTGATCGAGATCGGTGCTTCCACGGTGGTGATCTGGGAGTTGTCGGGCGCCGGGGAGGAGCGGCAGCGACATGCGCTGAAGCTGATCGGTGTCGGTTTCACGCTGCTGGCGCTGTATCTGCTCGTGCAGTCCACCTGGGTCCTGGCGGCGGGCTTTCGTCCGCACCACTCGCCGTTGGGTATCGGCTGGACGGCGGTGACAGCCACGGTGATGTTCGCGCTCGCCGCAGGCAAGGCCCGTACCGGCGCGGCCCTGGACAATCCGGTACTGCAGACCGAGGGCCGCGTCACCTTGATCGACGGTCTGCTGGCCGCCGCCGTCCTGGCCGGTCTCGTGCTGAACGCTCTGGCCGGACTGTGGTGGGCCGATCCGACCGCAGGATACGTACTGGTGTATTACGCGCTGCGCGAGGTCAAGGACGTCTTCTCCGGCGAACACTGACCATCGCGCCCCGGTGCGCCGCGTCGCGCACCCCGTGGTCCTGCCTGTCCGGCCTTGCTCAGTCGTCGAGTGCCCGTCGGAGTCCGGGACCTCCGGAGAGGACCCAGGCGGCGATGTCGGCGGTGGCGTCCGGGGCGTTGACCAGGCCGAGCCATACCGGACGGCCGCCGGCGCGGCGGCCTTCGGCGGAGGGCTGGACGACGACGACGTTGGCGTGCTCACAGGTGTCCAGGCAATTGGCCGGCCGCACGGTGGCCACATCTCGCAGGGTCGTTCGCAGGTCCGCGAGTTGGGCGGCGTGGTCGAGGCCGGGCACCTTGGCGGTGCCGCAGCAGCCGCCGCCGCGGCACACGGTGACGGTGCAGCAGACCGCCCCCGCCGCGCCGCGGGCCGGGGCGGTTTCGGGGGTGCGGCGGCTCACCGGACTGTTCCGGTGCGGGCGCGGCGCCAGGCGCCGTCGGCGAGCAGGCGCAGTCCGTTGAGGCCGACGATCACGGTGGAGCCTTCATGACCTGCGACGCCGAGCGGCAGCGGCAGGTGGCCGGCGAGGTCCCAGATGACCAGGCCGGTGATGAACACCGAGGCGACGACCAGGTTCTGCACCACCAGCCGGCGCGCCCGCCGCGACAGGGCCACGGCGGTGGGCACGGTGGCCAGTTCGTCGCGGACGACGACGGCGTCTGCGGTCTCCAGCGCGAGGTCGGATCCGGCCCGTCCCATGGCGATACCGGTGTGCGCGGCGGCGAGTGCGGGTGCGTCGTTGACGCCGTCGCCGACCACCAGCACGCGGCGGCCGGCCTGCTCCAGCTCCTTGACCGCGGTGACCTTGTCCTGTGGCAGCAGGCCGGCGCGCACGTCGGTGATGCCGACCTCGGCGGCCAGGCGGGCGGCGGCACGCGGGTTGTCGCCGGTCAGCAGCATCGCGCTGGTGCCGGTGAGCCGACCGAGGGCGGTCACGGTGGCGGTCGCGTCGGCGCGCAGCCGGTCGGCGATGCCGAGAATGCCGACGGGGCGGCCGTCGCGCTGCACCAGGACGGCGGTGTACCCGCTGTCCTCCAGCTCACCGGCGACGACCGCGGCGCGAGCCGCCGTACCGTCCGCGCCCGACTCCTTCAGCGTCAGGGCCGGGGCGCCCACGCCGATGGTGGAGCTGCCCAGGACGGCGGTGACGCCGACGCCGGGGGTGGAGGCGAAGTTGCTCACGGCAGGCAGGCCCAGGCCGCGGTCGCGGGCGGCGTCGACGACGGCGCGGGCCAGCGGGTGCTCGCTGGGATGCTCGGCCGCGGCGGCCAGGACCAGGAGGGTGTTCTCGTTCAGGCCGGAGCCGGCCAGGGGGCGGATCGCGGCCACGCGGGGCGTGCCTTCGGTCAGGGTGCCGGTCTTGTCCATCGCGACGGCGTCGACCTGCCCGAGGCGTTCCATCACCACTGCGGACTTGATGAGCACGCCGTGGCGGCCGGCGTTGGCGATCGCGGACAGCAGGGGCGGCATGGTCGCCAGCACCACCGCGCACGGCGAGGCGACGATCATGAAGGTCATCGCCCGCAGCAGCGAGGCGGTCAGCGCCGCCCCGAACGCCAGCGGGACGAGAAAGACCGCCAGGGTCGCGGCGATCATGCCCAGGCTGTACCGCTGTTCGACCTTCTCGATGAACAACTGCGTGGGCGCCTTGGTCTCGGAGGCTTCCTCGACCATGGCCACGATCCGGGCGATCACCGACTCCGAGGGGGCGCGCTCGACCTTGATCCGCAGCGCCCCGGTCCCGTTCAAAGTGCCGGCGAAGACCTCGCCCCCGGCCTGCTTGGCCACCGGCAGCGGCTCGCCGGTGATCGTCGCCTGATCGACGTCGCTCGCACCGTCCAGCACGATGCCGTCCGCGCCGATACGCTCGCCGGGGCGGACCAGGACGGTGTCGCCGACCGCCAGGCAGCTGGTCTCCACGGTCGTCTCGGTGCCGTCGTCGGCGAGCAGGGTGGCGGTGGTGGGGGCGAGGTCGAGCAGGCCGCGCACCGCGTCCTGGGTGCGTGCGGTGGCCAGCGCCTCCAGGGCGCCGGAGGTGGCGAAGATGACGATCAGCAGGGCGCCGTCCATGACCTGCCCGATCGCCGCGGCGCCGAGGGCAGCGACGATCATCAGCAGGTCGACGTCCAGCGTCTTTCCCTTCAGGGCCCGCATCCCGGCCCAGCCCGGCTCCCACCCGCCGGTGGCGTAGGTCAGCGCATACAGCGGGCCCCAGGCCCATGCCGGGGCGCCGGTGAGCTGCAGCGGCAGCGCGACCAGAAACAGCACCAGAGCGGCCGCGGCCCAGCGGGCCTCGGCCAGAGCGAGCACCCTCGTGCGCCGCCGCGGGGCGGCGGCAGGCGTGTGCCGGGGTGGGGCCTGGAGGGGGTGCTGGTCGAGAGCAGCGGTCATCTGCGTGGCGGTCCTTCTCGCGAGGAACGGACGATCCTCCCACCGTAGCAGGAATACTTGAAGAGTCGTTCATGGATCCGTTCCGTAGAATAGTGCCATGGGCCACGGAGCGAACACCGCCGACAACGAGCCGCCGCGCACCCGCCTGACGACGGCCAATGCCGCGCAGGTGGCTACCACGCTGCAGGCACTGTCGACGCCGTCGCGGCTGCTCATCCTGGCTCGGCTGCGTGAAGGGCCGTGTGCGGCGACGGAGCTGGCCACGGCCGTGGGGATGGAGCAGTCGGCCTGCTCCCACCAGTTGCGCCTGCTGCGCAACCTCGGACTGGTCACCGGCACCCGCCAGGGCCGCTCGGTGATCTACGCCCTGCACGACAACCACGTCGCGGCCCTGCTCGACCAAGCCGTCCACCACATCGAGCACCTGCGGCTGGGAGTCGTCGACGCACCCGCCGCCGTCGACGCGGTAACTGCCGCCGCCGACCGGGAGCCGTCCCTGTCCTGACCTGCGGCAGGCCGGAGTCGGAGGCGGTCGGTCAGGCGCCGGCCGTTCTCGACAACCTGCTGTACCGCGTCCGCCGGACGCCGACGACGACTACCTGTGGATCCTCATCAACGACGGCAGGGGCCGGCGCGCTCACGCAGCACGGAGCGCGCGCTGCTGACGCAGAGGCCCTCCGGCAGGGCGACCGTTTTCGGGGCCGAGTCCGCCCAGGCCGTTGTACGTGCCGGGTCACACCGTCTGCGCCTCACCACGGTCGGTGTCGCCGGCCGCCCACAGGGAGCGGGTGCCGAGTCCGACGACGTCCAGGGCGAGTTCGGCGTACATCGCGTTGGCCCAGGAGAACCAGGGCCTGGTGAACCGGCGCGGGTCGTCCTTGTGGAAGGACTCGTGCATCGCCCCGGTGCCCGCGTCGGTGTCGGTCAGCACGCGAAGCGCGCTCAGCCGGTCCTGGGCGACGTCGCTCGTCAGGCCCTGCACGGCGATCGCGATCGGCCAGATGTGCTCCGCGGGGGTGTGCGGGCTGCCCACCCCCTCGGCGGCGCTCCCCCGGTACCAGGTCGGGTTCTCCGGTGAGAGCACGAACTGCCGGGTCGCACGGTAGAGCGGGTCGGTGGCGGGGATGTTCGCGACGAGTGGCAGGGACAGCAGGCTCGGCATGTTGGCGTCGTCCATGAGGAGCGCGTTGCCGTGGCCGTCCACCTCGTACGCGTAGATCTCGCCGAGGCCGGCGTGGCGCACGGTCCCGTGGCGGCGGACGCCCTCGCGCAGTTCCGCCGCCAGCAGCGCGGCGTCGGCAGCGAGTGCCGGGTCCGACAGGTGGCGTGCGATGTCGGCCACGCCGTCGAGGGCGGCAGCCGCGCACAGGTTCGCAGGCACGTTGTACCCGTGGACGCAGGCGTCGTCGCTGGGCCGGAATCCGCTCCAGGTCATGCCGGTCCGGGCGACCGGCGTTCCCCGTCCCCCGTTGGG
Organism: Streptomyces sp. NPDC021224; assembly: GCF_044332905.1. NCBI lineage: Bacteria > Bacillati > Actinomycetota > Actinomycetes > Kitasatosporales > Streptomycetaceae > Streptomyces > Streptomyces sp. NPDC021224. The sequence goes on from NZ_JBIRPW010000024.1 coordinate 82,081, forward strand.
CAGCGTGTCGCCGGGCGGGCCGGCCTGCCGCACGAAGCGGTACGTCGACCGTCCCTCGTGGTCCTGCTCCCTGCGCCACACCGTGACGACGACGCGGGCGATGCGCGCGGTCTCCTCGAGGTGGTCGGTCAGTCCGGTGGCCATCCAGAAGCGGTGGGCCAGCAGGAGCGGGAAAGCGAGGGAGTCGACCTCGTACTTCTCCTCCCACACCCATGGGTCCTCGCACAGGTCGTCCGCGTCGTGCGCCCGCCCGGAGGGCCCGGCGTTGAAAGCGTTCGCGTAGGGGTCGCGTTCGATCTGCCGGAACTGTCGCCTCATCACGGCGGTGACGAGGTTCCGCAGCGGGGCGTCGTCCCGCACCAGCGCCAGGTACGGCATCGTCTGCGTCGTCGAGTCGCGCAGCCACATGGCGGGGATGTCACCGGTCACCACGAAGGCCGTGCCGTCGGGCATCGAGCGGATGGTGCGCGCCAGAGTGTCGTCGAGGCAGCGTACGAGGGTCTGCCCGAACCGGGGGTCGCCCAGCGCGTCGAGGCGGCGAAGGGCCTCCTTGACGGTCGGGTGGTCCCTGACGGTGGTGGGGAACTTCATGCTCGGACCTCGCGCGGGCCGCCGGAAGGCGGCCCGTAACGGATGACGCGCGTCGGAACGGTGACGCGGCGGGCGGCGGGCGGGGTTGCGCCCCGGTTACCGAGGCGGTCGAGCAGCAGGCGCGCGGCCTGGCGGCCGATCTCGTCGGCGTCGTAGGAGACGAGCGTGAGCGACAGGCCGAGCACGTCGGAGAGGTCGAAGTCGTCGAACCCCGCGAGGGGAATGCTGGTCCCCGTCTTCAGCAGGACCCGGATCGCGCCCTGGCTGATGCGGTTGTTGGCGCAGAACAGCGCGGTGGGGGGGTTGGGCAGGTCCAGGAGTTCCGCGGTCGCGCGCTCCGCCGTCGCGGCGTCGACGAGGCCCTGGCGGATCAGGGAGCCGTCCGGCTCGGCACCGGCCTCCTCGTGCGCCGCCCAGAACCCGCGCAGACGTTCCGTCCCGGTGTACAGCGCGGGAGGGTTGCCGAGGAAGGCGACACGGGTGTGTCCTTCGGCCAGCAGGCACGCCGTGGCCTCGCGGGCTCCGTGGAAGTCCTCGACGAGTACGCAGTCGGTGTCGAGTCCCGCCGGCGGCCGTGCGGCCAGGACGACGGGGACGCGGCGCATCGCGTCCTCGAGGTGCTTTTGCCGGCTTCCCGCGGGAACGACGATCAGCCCTTCGACCTGGTGGTCGACGAGGCCGTCGACCAGGCCGGGCTCCTTGTCGACCTGGTCGGCGGAGTTGCTGAGCACCACCCTGAAGTCGTGCTCGGTGGCGACCTCCTGCACTCCGAGCGCGAGGCGCGAGTAGAACGGGTTGGCAAGGTTGGTGACGACGAGCCCTATCATCCCGCTGCCCCCGAGGCGCAGGCTGCGGGCGGTCTCGTTGCGGCGGTAGCCGAGCCGGTCCACAGCGGCGAAGACGCGTTCGCGGGTCGCCTCCGACACGCCGGGGTCGTTCTTGAGCACCCGTGAGACGGTCATTGCACTGACCTGCGCGAGCTTGCCGACGTCGTGCATGGTCGGTCCGCCGCCTCGCTGAGTGGGCATGCCCCTCCTTCTGCCTGCGCCGTCCAGCGGCGGAGTCACTCTCATCATGCGGGGTCCGGCACGTCCTGGGCCCATTGGGCGGCCCCGGTCAACGGCGCCTCCTGCGGATGTCCGGCCGGCTGGACGCTCACCGCCGGCGTGCTCGCCGCGCGGAGCCCGTCGGTGAAAGCAGGGTGGACCAGCTCCCACGACCGGGCCATGGACCCGCCGATGACCACGCAGCTGGCCTCGAAACGGGCGATCCAGGGATCCAGGGCCTGGCCGAGCGTGCCGAAAGCGTACTCGAAGACCTCGGCGGCCACGGGGTCCCCGTCCTGGGCACGTGCGGCGATCTCCCGGACGTCCGGGACCCCGGGACCGTCCGGCAGTGCCGCCCGGCGGGCGTAGCGTGCCCGGATGGCGCGGCGGGAGACGGTGTCCTCCAGCGGCCCACCGTGCGCGGTGAGGTGGTGGACGAATCCCTCGGGCGGCACCCGGGGGTCGTCGTGGACGGGCCGGCCGCGTTCGAGGAAGGACGACCCCACGCCGGTGCCCAGCGTCAGGCACACGACGCGGTCGTGCCCGGCAGCGGCGCCGGCCCGGTACTCCCCGAGACCGAAGGCATCGGCGTCGTTGAGGAAGCGAAGCCGATCGGCGCGATCGCCCAGGCGCCGGCGCAGACCGGCCGCCACGTCCACCCCGGACAGCGACTCGAACTTGCCTACGCCCACGTAGCGGCCGATGCCGTCGTCGTAGTCGAAGGGGCCCGGCACCGCCACACCCCAGCAGGGCCGGTGCCCCGTCGGCAGCGCAAGCCCGGCGCGGGCGACGGTGTCGAGGATGCCGTCGGCGGTGCCGTGCGAGTCCAGGGGCCTGCGGATCACGGACGACGGGACGGGGCGGCCGGTGTCCGTGGCGACGAGTGCGGCGGTGACGTGCGTACCGCCGATCTCCAGCACGGGGACCGGCGCGGCCGGACCCGCGGCGGCGGCGGTCACTGCCCGACCACCAGGGCCTTCACGACGTGCACCTCGTCGGGTCCCACGGAGCGGACACGGTAGGAACCCACCGCGGCGGGGACCGTGAGGGTTTCGGCGAAGGCCAGGAAGTGACTGCGGCCCTCACCGGTCTCGATGACCGCCCCCCGGCCCGCGGAGACGTTGAGGATGTGGAAGCGGCCTGCCGTGTCGTCGGCGACGTCGGCACCGGGGGACACGACGAGGCGGTGCACCGCGTAGAACATCTCCGGCAGCGCGCCGATGACCTCCTCGCGCCAGCCCTCACCGGCACGCACCGTACGCGGCTGCTGGATCAGGTCCTTCGTCACGGCGTCGCCGCGCCGGGAGGCGTCCAGGTTGGCGAAACCGTGCTCGTACGGCAGAGGCCGGGAGGCGCCGGCGGCGTCCTTGCGGAGCCAGTCGTAGAAGCGCAGGGAGTACAGGTACGGCGTCGCGCTCACCTCCAGCACCAGGTTGCCGGCGCCGGAGGCGTGCGGCGTGCCCGCGGGGATCATGAACAGCTGACCCACCGTGGCCGGGTGGCTCTGCACATGGTCCGCCACCGGCAGCGGGGTGCCGTCGGCGATGGCATCCTCCACCTGCCGGCGCATGACGCCGGGGTCGGCGCGCTCGGTGAGGCCGAGCAGCACCTGGGCTCCCGGCTCCGAGGCGGTGACGTAGTACGTCTCGTGCTGGGTGTACGGCCATCCGAACACCTCCCGCATGTACTGCTCCTGCGGGTGGAGGTGCAGCGACAGGTTGCCGCCGCCCATCGTGTCGAGGTAATCGAACCGGATCGGGAAGGAGGTGCCGAAGCGGCGGTGCACCTCCGGGCCGAGCATGTCCTCGGGGTGACGCACGCACAGCAGCTGGAACGGGACCTCGACCTGCGCGCCGCCCCGCGCGCCGACGAGGACTCCCGCCTCGGGGGCGATCAGCTCGTACCCCAGGGCCGTGTTGCCCCCGCCCGGGGTGAAGCCCAGCTCGGTCGCCGCCCACTGGCCCCCCCAGGGAGTGGAGTTGAAGTAGGGCCGGGTGCGCACCGGGCCCCGGGCCAGGTGCGCCAGGGTGCGGCGCAGCGCAGCGCCGTCCAGTGAGGCGGGCGCGTCCGGGTCCTGGAGGTCGATCCACCGGTCGATCCGGCAGGCGATGGCGTCCCGGTGCCGGTCGAGGACGGGCCAGTCGGTGTAGAACAGGGCCACGAGGTCGCCGGGCCCGCCGGGGCGGCCGAGATTGACGCCGACCGGCAGCACCTTGCCGGCCACGGCGGCCTCGGCGTACCGCTTGGGCAGGTCCGCGTACCAGAGCAGGTCCGACTCGCAGAGCGCCGCGCCCGGCCCGAACACCAGCAGGACCCCGTCGCCGGCAGGCTCCACCGGCTCGGGCACGACGTCGAAGAGGTCCGCGACGTCCGCCTCGGACAGCGGAGTGAAGAACGGGTCGTCGGCGGGGACGGGCCGGGCCTTCAGCCGCTCGGCGGCGGACGGCGCGTAGTGGTCGCGCACGTCCAGCAGCTCCACCTCGCGTCCCGCGGAGCGGAGGGCAGCCGCCAGGCCGTCGGCCAGCGCGTCCCAGTCGGCCGCGGAGGGCCCGTCCACCGACAGGACGAGCGGACCGGCGGGCAGCCCGCCGGTCGTCGCCTGCCAGCCCGTCACCACCTGCCCGTCCACCGGTTCGTAGCAGGGGTGGGGGTCGTACGAACGAGACGCGGACTGCACATCGGCTCCTCACCAGATCACCAGAAGTTCGTTAACGATAACAGTTCATGGCTGAAGCTGGCCACATTCCGCCCCCCGTGGATTGACGCTCAGAAAAACGCATCTGAGCTGCACATTTACAGCCGGAGTGAGACATGGAGCCACTGCTTCCGGCGGAGAAGCCTTGCCTTCGGTCGAATGTTGTCGTTAACCTCCACGCAACGTGTACTCGATGCCTCAAGGGGTTTGCGAGTGCCCGCGTGCCCTGTGGGGCATATCCGGCCACTCGTGGTGGCCCGATTCGGCGAAGGGTGATCAATGTCAGCATCGGGCAGGACCCGCCGTGCGGCCGTGCCGCTCGCGCGGCGCAGCCTCCTCGCCGGGATGGCCGCGGGCGCGGCCTCCCTCGCGCTCCAGGGGTGCGCTCGCGGCGAGAGCACCTCCGCGCAGCCGGGCACCACGAGTCTCTCCAACGACAACGCCACCTGGGACGACGGATACCGCGCTGCCGGGCGCACGCTGAAGGGGTTGACGGGCTACGCCCTGCGCCCGCTGTCCAACCCCTCGGTGACGTCGTACCAGCAGGTCGTGCAGATGACCCTGCAGACCTCGAAGGCCTCCGACCTGGTCAAATGGGCTTCCGGCTACCAGCTCAAGCGATTGGCGCGCACGGGCGGGCTCACGGATCTGACAGGGGTCTGGGACAAGTACGTGGCCAAGGGGTGGGTGCGCGACGCGTCACGGGACGCCGTGTCCTACCGCGGAACGGTCCACGGCATCCCGATCTACGAGTCGTACTACGTGCTGTTCTACAACAAGCACGTGTTCGCGAGGCTGGGGCTGTCGGCCCCGGGCAGCTGGGCGGAACTGCTGCACTGCGCGGAAGTCCTCAAGCGCAACAGGATCACGCCGTTCCTCGCCAGCCAGGTCGGCGGCTGGCCCGCGATCGAGTGGTTCCAGGAGCTGGTCACCAAGGTCGACCCGCACTTCTACCAGAAGCTGGTGACCGGTGAGGCCTCCTACACCGACCCTCCGGCCCGCCAGGCGATGGACATCTGGCTGGACTTCATGCGCAAGGGCTGGATGACGCCGCCCGACTTCGACCAGGCACGCGGCCCCGGTGCGTTGAAGGCCGGCACCGTCGGCATGTTCCTGCACGGCACCTGGCAGTCGCAGGGGATCGCCGCGGCCGGCATGAAGCCCGGGGTCGACTACGACGCCTGCATCCTTCCCACGGTGCGGACGTCCACCCCCAAGAGCGTGATCGCCGAGTCGGGTGTGTTCGTCGTCCCCCACCGCGCCTCCTCGCACGGCGCCGCGGTGGCGAACGCCGCCGCCTGGCTCACGCCCTCGGTGCAGCGGGTCTGGAGCGACTTCCTCCAGGACAGCTCGGCGAACCCGACGGTACGTGCGAGCAACCCGGTCGTGGCCAAGCTCCAGCAGGACATCGCCCAGGAGCGCCGTATCCCGCTGATCCGCTACTGGGAGGCCAGCCCGCCGAGCCTCATCCAGGGCAACACCGACGACCTGGGCGGCTTCATGGCCGGCCAGACCTCTCCGGCCACCACGCTGCGCCGGATGCAGGAGCGTGCACAAGACGAATGGGCGGCCTGGAGGCGCGACGAGGCATGAGTACTTCGACAACCGAAACAGACCTCCCCGCCGCCGGCGGCGGAAGGCGGGCGCAGTCCCCCGGTGACGCCCGGCGGCCCCTCCTGTCACGTTCCCGGCTCAATCCGCGTGAACGGATGGCCGCGGGCACCTTCATGGCCCCGGCGGTGCTCCTGGTCGTGGCCTTCCTGATCCTCCCGTTCGTCTGGACGGTCTACCGCAGTTTCTTCAGCGACTCACGGACCTCGCCCTTCAGCTGGTTCGACAACTACTCGCGGTTCGCCTCCGACCCGGCGTTGTCCCGCTCCGTCCAGAACACGCTCATGTGGGTCGCCGGCACGGTCGTGCTGCCCTTCGTGCTCGGTCTGGCCGTCGCCGTCATGACCAACGCCACCCGCTGGTCCCGCGCCGCCCGGCTGTGCGTGGTGCTGCCCTACGCGCTCTCGGGTGCCGCGGTGGCGGTGGTCTGGAACTTCATGCTCACCACCGACGGTGCCGTCAACCAGGTGCTGACGAACCTGCACATGGGCTCGCTGGCGCACGGATGGCTGCTGACGTGGCCGGGCAACACCGTCGTGATGATCCTGGCCAACGCCTGGCAGGCCACGGGAGTGGCGGTCATCCTCTTCCTCGTCGGTCTCCAGTCCATCCCGCCGGAGACGCTCGAGGCGGGCGCGCTGGACGGCGCCGGGAGCTGGCAGCAGTTCCGGTACATCGTGCTCCCGCAGCTCAGGCCGGTGTCGATCATCGTGATCGGCATGAGCCTGGTCAACGGTCTCAAGTCGTTCGACCTGATCTGGGTGCTCACCCAGGGCGGTCCGGGGCGGGCCACGGAAACACTCGCGGTGTCCATGTACAACGAGACCTTCCTCGAGCTGCGGCCCGGCGTGGGAGCCGCGATCGCGGTCGTCCTCACCGTGATCGTGCTGGCGGCCTCGTGGCTGTACCTGCGCCGCCAACTGGACGTGAAAGGCGAATGACCATGTCTCTCGGCCGAGTTCTGCGAAACGGCACCGTCGTGGTGCTCGCCGCACTGTGGCTGATCCCCACGTGGCTTCTCGTGGTCAACGCCATGGTGCCCGCGGGCAGCTACTCCGGTGCCCCGCACTGGCTGCCGGAACACTTCGGACTGTTCGGCAACATGTCCCAGGCCTGGGACAAGGCCAACCTCGGACCGGCGTTCGGCAACAGCGCGCTGTACGCCACCGTCAGTGCCGTGGCCGCCGCCGTCGTGGCCTCGGGCGCCGCCTTCGCCACGATCGTCATGCCGGTCAAACGGCGGGTGCTGTGGTTCTGGGTGATCTACTCCGGCACCCTGCTGCCGCTGCAGGTCTTCATCCGGCCGCTGTTCGTCGAGTACGCCCGCTCCTCCCTGTACGACACCCAGATCGGCCTGATTCTGATCTACACGGCCATCGCCGTTCCCTTCGCGTTCTTCGTCATGCGCAACTACGCGCTGACGCTGCCGCGCGAGGTCGTGGAGGCCGCGCGTATGGACGGCGCGTCGTGGTGGCGGGTGTTCTGGCAGATCCACGTCCCGCTGACCAAGTCCGCGATGGTCGCCGTGTTCGTGTTCCAGTTCGTGGCCGTCTGGAACGACCTGATGTTCGGCATCACGCTCACCACGAGCCGCAACATCCGGCCCGTCATGGCCGCGCTCGCCGACCTCCAGGGCAACTACTCCAACGTCGGACCCCCGATCGTCCTGGCCGGCGCCCTCCTGGTCTCGCTGCCGACGCTGGTGCTGTTCATCTCCGCCCAGCGCTACTTCGTCAGCAGCCTGAAGATCCACAGCTGATCCGCACCCCTCCTCCGTCGAGAAGAGAACGCCATGCTGAGATCGACACTCCGCCACACCACGGCCGCCGCACTCTGCGCCGGGCTGCTGTGGACCGCCACCCCCGCGATCGCGCGGTCCGCCCACGACGGCCGGCCTCCTCGCACGGCTGCCTCGGCCCAGTGGGCCGACCGGGCCACCGACGCGTACCGGGCGCTGCAGGCGAACCTCTACCAGGGCGCCGACGGGCACGGCCTCTACCTGGAGCGGGTACCCCGGCAGGCCGGGGATCCCGCGCACTCCTACCTGTGGCCGATGCGGGAAGCCGCGGCCGCGGCTGCGGACATGCAGCAGCTCCCGAAGACCGGCCCGTCCTACCGCCGGGACGCGACGCAGCGCTTCGACACCGTCGAGTTGTACTTCGCCGCCGGTGACCGCCCGGGCTACCGGTCCTACCTGCCCGCCCCCCTGGGACCGGGCGGCGACGCCTACTACGACGACAACGCCGTGGTCGGCCTGAGCGAGCTCGACCAGTACGAGGCCACCGGGGTCAGCACCTACCTCGACCGGGCCGAGCAGGTCGTACCCGTCGTGGCCCGCGCCTGGGACGACGACAGCACCAAGGCCTGCCCGGGCGGCATGGCCTGGTTCGACTCGCCCGGCAACACCATCCGCGCCACCAACGTCACCTCGCTGTCCGCCCAACTCGCGGCCAGGCTGTACGAGGACACCCGCGACATCGCCTACCTGCACGCCGCCGAGACGTGGTACGGCTGGGTGTACTCGTGCATGCGGCAGTCTCCCGGCCTCTACGTCAACGACCGCGGCGACGACGGCAGCACCGACCCGACCCTGTGGAGCTACAACTCGGGCTCCATGATCGGTGCCGCCGTGGCCCTCTACCGCGGCACCGGCGACGCCGGCTATCTGGACAAGGCCGTCGAGGACGCCCGGGGCTCGCTGGCGTACTGGACCCAGGCCACCCGCCTGCACGACCAGCCGGCGATCTTCAACGCCTTCTACGTCAAGGACCTGCTCGCCCTCGACGCGCTGCGACCCGACCCGTCGTACCTGCGGGCCGCCACCGGCTACGCGGACAGTACCTACGCCACCAACCGGGACGCCGCGACCGGTCTGTTCCGCTTCCAGCCCTCGGGCGGCGGCAGCTACGACGCGACCGCGCCGGCCGAGACCCTGGAGCAGTCCGCCATGGTCCAGATCTTCGCCACCCTGGCCCGCGCCACCGGGCAGGGCCGTCAGCCGGGCCGCCCCGCGAGCTCCTGACCGGCGGCGGCAGGAACCCGCCGCGCCGGCCGCACACTGCGGCAGCCGCCCCACGTACCACCCACGACACCCGACACGAAGGACACCCACGGCCATGCCCAAGCCACCGCTGACCAGGCCCTCCTGGTGGGACTCCGACATCGCGCGCGACCTCCTGCGCGACCGCGTGGCAGTCACCACGGGTACCGCCGGCCGGGAGGTACGGCTCACCGGGGAGCCCCTGCTGCGCCGGAGCAGCAGGGGCGGGCTGCTCCAGTCCGTCCGGGTGGGTGTACGCCACTCCGGCGCGGGGGACGGCGTACCGCTGATCACGCGTGCCCGCGTCACAAGCGAGGGCGGCGCTCCCCTGCACTGCGAGATCGTTCCCGGCCCCGGGGACGACGTGCGCATCCTGATACCGGAGGTGGACGCCCCCACGGTCGTACGGATCGAACTCCCCGAGCTCGGCGAAGACGCCGCCGTCGACTTCCAGGCGCGCCCGCAGCGTCACTGGACGCTGCACCTGGTGCAGCACTCCCACCTCGACATCGGCTACACCGACCCCCAGGGCCGGGTGCTGGCCGAGCACCGCGCCTACCTCGACTCGCTGCTCGAACTGTGCGACGACACCGACGACTGGCCGGAGGCCGCCCGTTTCCGCTGGGCCGTGGAGGGCTTCCACTCCTTCCAGGACTGGCGGGCGAACCGCCCCGAACGCCAGATCGCAAGCTTCCTCGAGCGCGTCCGCGAAGGCCGTATCGAGCTGACGGCCATGCCGTTCAACCTCCACACGGAGACCTGCTCCACCGACGAGCTGCACGAGCTGCTGCGCCCCATGACGGAACTGCGCGACCGGCACGGCCTCGACATCCGCACCGCCATGCAGACCGACGTGCCGGGCCAGGTGGTCGGTCTGCCCGACGTCCTGGCCGGCAACGGCATCCGCTACCTGTCCGTCGCCCACAACTGGGCCGGCCGCGCCCAGCCGCACCTGGTCGGAGGAGAGCGGCTGCCCCGGCTGTTCCGCTGGCAGACCCCCAGCGGCAACAGCGTCCTGGTCTGGCGCACCGACACCCCGCACGGCCTTGCCTACATGGAAGGTTCCATCCTCGGCTTCGACGAGTCCTACGACCGGGTCGACGACCTCCTGCCCGCCTACCTCGGCGCCATGGCCCTGTTCCCGTACCCGCACCAGGGTCCGGGGATACCCGGATTCCCCGCCCTCGGCCACACCCCCGACGCCGACCCGTATCCGTGGGACGTCCTGCACCTGCGCGTGCTCGGCAAGTTCGCCGACAACGGCCCACCCCGCCGGATCATCTCGGACACGGTGCGCCGGTGGAACGAGGAGTGGGCCTTCCCCCAGCTGCGCGCCTCCCGCCACCAGGACTTCTTCGAGGACGCCGAGAAGCGGGTCGGCGACCGCCTGGAGACCTACCAGGGTGACTGGAGCGACTGGTGGGTCGACGGCGTCGGCGCCGGCGCCGTCCCGCTGGCCGCCACCCGCCGCGGCCAGGCCGCCCTCGCCGAGGCGCAGACCGTCGCCGGCTACGCCCAGCTGCTGGGCGTGCCCGGCAGCACGGCCGTCGCGAAGGAGGCGCCCACGGTCTACCGCGCGGCCTCGCTGTTCAACGAACACACCTGGGGCGCCGGGGACCCCTGGACCCATGGCGACCACGGGCACAGCTCCGGCGAGACGCAGTGGCACTGGAAGTACGCCCAGGCCCTGCGCGCCCACGACGAGGCGGAGACGCTGCTCGACTCCGCGAAGGCCCTCCTCGGCGAGGCCCTCCCGCCCGGGCCGGGCGCCCTTGCCTCCTTCTACGTGGTGAACACCTGCAGCTGGCCCCGCACGGAGACCGCCGTCCTCTTCCTGCCGGAGAGCACCGTCGGGCTGGGCGACGCCGTCCGGGTCCTCGACGCGCGTACCGGCGCGCCCCTGCCCATGGTGGAGGAGGCCCAGAGCAACGAGCGCCACCGGGCGGCCGGCCGGTTCCTGAAAGTGCCCGTGGCCGACGTGCCGGCCTGCGGCGCCGTCCGGCTGGACATCGTCCCCGGCGCCGCTGACACCGGCGCCGGCGCCACCGCTGCCGCCCCGCACACCACGGGCACGCCCGCGGACACCACTGTCCTGGAGAACGAACATCTGCGCGTCACCGTGGACCTGGGCGGGGCCTGCATCGGATCGGTCGTCGACAAGCGCACCGGACGCGAACTCGTCCGGCAGGACGCCACCATCGGTTTCAACGGCTACGTGTACGACGAGTACGCCACCGCCGGCGGCTTCAACCACCAGTCCAGCAAGACCGTCGCCGACGACTCGATGCACCTGCTGGCCTCGCGTCGCGTCGCGCCGCCCGCGGCGCTCGTCGAGCGCTTCTCTGACGCCACGGGACACACGCTGGTGTACGAGTGCGCGCCCGCGGGCACGCGTCGGCTGCGCGTCACGGTGCACCTCCCGCACGGCGCGGCACGCCTCGACATCGACAACCGCATCGACAAGGCCGCGACGCTGACCAAGGAAAGTGCGTTCTTCGCCTTCCCCTTCGCGTTGGAGGACCCCGCGGTGCGCATGGAGGCCACCGGCGGCGTCACCGGCACAGGGCTGGCGACGGTACCGGGATCCGCGGTCCACATGCGTGCCGTCCGGCGCTGGATCGCCCTCACCGACGGGACCCAGCACGCCGCGCTGACCACGACCGACGCCCCGCTCGTCCAACTCGGCGGCATCGCCATCCCTTACGTCCCCTACCCGCAGTCACTGGCGCAGGAGGAGCCGGCCACCGTCTTCTCCTGGGTGCACAACAACATCTGGGACACGAACTTCCCTGCCGAGCAGGCGTTCGACCACAGTTTCCGCTACAGCGTCGGCTTCGAGGCCACCGACGCCACCGCGGCGGCCGGGGAACGGCTGGCGGTACGCACCGCGGCTGTCACCGGCCACCCGCTGGTCACGGTGCGCGCCCGCGACGAGGCCCGCGGGCCGTCGCCTGCGCAGGTGCGGTTCCTCACCGTGGACGATCCCCGTGTGCGCCTCGTGGGTCTGACGTCCCCGGACGACGGTGTCCTGATGGTCCGTCTGCAGTCACTGGCCGAGGTCCCGGTCACCTGCCGACTGGCCACGCCGTTCCCCGTCACCCAGGCGTTCGGCACCAACTACCTCGGCCTCGCCGGGCGCGAACTCGGCCTGGAGCCCGGCGACGTGGTCCCGGTGGAGGTGCCCGCGCTCGGGACCGCGGCGGTCACCCTTCATCTGCGCTGAACGGCTCCGGGTTCGGCGGAGAGTCTCCACCGAACCCGCAACGGTTCGGTACCGGACGCTCACGGGCTGAGGGCCGTCCGGTCTCCCGCACCGAACCACCGAGGCGGCGGACTGACGCGCCGCCACCGCGCCGGCGCGGTTCTTCCCGCGGGAAGCGGGCCCGCGGCCGCCGCGGGCGGGAGGGAGGCCTCGCGCAGCAGTCGAGGCGCGTCGTCGAGGGCGAAGCCGACGCCGCCGATCCACCGGCGAACGTGACATCGCGCACCTTCTGCCGCACCGGTCTCCCCCGCGGGCGAAGTCCCCCCGAAGCCGTGCACAACGCCTTGTGCGGCCAAATCCGGCGGTGTAGTCCTGTCCCCGTCACGCCACTGCCGGGTGTGCCCGCGACGCGGCACCCGGCGGCCGGGGCAGGACGACTGGCGCCAGGCCGACATGAGGGAGAACGCCGTGATCAGCGAGGACATCCGGGCCGTGCTCGCCGCCGACCCGGAACTGGGCGCGGGCAACGTGCTGTCCACCCTGCTGGCGCTCGGAGCGGATCCGGCAGGTCCGGGCGCGGCCTTCGACACGCCCGTCGACGGCCACCCCGCCGGGCACCGGCTGACGCTCGGCGAGCTGCGGGAGCGGGTGGCCGCCCGAGCGGCGTGGTGGCACGCGCACGGCATCGGCCGGGGCGATCCGGTGGCGGTGCACGTGTCGGGGTCCGCGGACTGCCTGCTGGCGTTCCTGGCCCTGACCTGGCTCGGGGCCGTCCCCGCGCTGATGGACCGGTCCCTGGCGGGCGACATCGCCGCCGGGTTCGTACAAAAGCTGCGCCCGGTGGCACTGATGACCGATCCCGAGCACCGCGCCGTGCCGGCCGGCCTCGACCTGGGCGATGGCGTCCTGCACGTGGAGGCGGCGGAGACCGGCACCGCGGACCCGGCGGACGCGCCCGCGCACTTCCGCCACCACGCCGACGACCCGGTGGCCGTCACCCACTCCTCGGGCACCGCCCGGATGCCCGCGGCTGTGGTGCACACCCACGCGAGCCTCTTCGCGGCCACGCGGCTGCTCAGGCTGGCGGCCCCGCCCGCCCCGGGCGACGCACGGACGCTCAGCGCACTGCCCGCCGCCCACGCGGGCAGCGTCCAGGCGCTGAACGAGGCGCTGTGCCTGCGCGGCGAAGCGCTGTTCCTGTCGGCACCGCACGACGGCCCCGCCGTCGTGGCCGCGATCGAGCGCTGGAGGCCGGGCAGGGTTCTCGGCACGGCTGCCACCTGGGCGCAACTGGCCAGAACGGACCTGGCGGCGCACGACCTCGGCTCGGTGGCGCGGTGGTCCAGCAGCGGGGGCCCCACGCCCGAGCCGCACATCCGCGAGCTGGTCGCCGTCGGCTCGCGGGAGGCCCCGGCCCGCGACGGCGTCCGGCGGCTCCCCGGCTCCGTCTTCGAGGACGGCCTTGGCTCCACGGAGACGGGCCACTCCGTCTTCCACATCACCCACACCTCCACGACCGGGCGGTACGGACGCTGTGTCGGCGTCCCGCACGACTTCGCGGAAGTGGCGCTGCTCGACCTGGCGACGGGCCGGGAGGTCCCGGCCGGCGAGGTCGGCCATCTGGGCCTGCGGGCCCCGACGCTGGCGCCGGGCTACTGGAACGACTCGGGGGCGACGTACCGCGGGCGGCAGGGCGGCTTCCACATCTCCGGTGACCTGATGTACCGGGACGGGACGGGCTGCTACCACCACGTCGGCCGGGCGGCGGACGCGGTGCCGCTGGGCGAGGGGAAGTGGCTGTACCCGGCAGTGGCGGAGGACCGAGTCCTCGCCGCGTGCCCGGAGGTGCACGACTGCGTGGTGGTCGCCGACCGGGTCGGCGGCGAGGTCGTCACCGATGTCCTGCTCGTACTGCGGTCGGGCGCCGATCCACGGGCCGACCGTACGGGCGCGGTGCACGCCGCGCTGGAGCCCGCGGCCGCGGGGACACTGCGCGGGGTCGTGGTGATCGACGAGGCCGACCCACTCGCGGGCCCTGCCGGTGAGGGGCGCAAGTCGCTGGTGCGGGAACGGCACCGCGCGCGGACGGTGGGTTCCGGCGCGGGCGCCGCCGGGGAACCGCCGGTGCCGCCCCTCGCCGAGCGGCTGACCGTCGGCTTCTCCGGGGAGGGGGAGGGCGAGGGCGAGATGACCTGGGGCATGTGGGAGATCTGGGGCGCCATGTGCCGTCAGGAATCCGCACTGCCCATCGGTGGCCGCGCCCCGCTGGAGGCGGACCGGCCGCTCGCGGACATCGCGGACGAGCTGCGCTACCTGATGGTGCGCTTCCCCGCCATGCGTACCAGGCTGCGATTCGACGCCACGGGCCGACCCCGGCAACGGCTCTTCGCGTCCGGTGAGGTCACCCTGGAGGTGTACGACGCCGCCCCGGACGGCGACGCCGACGAGGCCGCCGCGGCTGTCGAGGCGCACTACCGGCGTACCGCCTTCGACTACGCGCAGGACTGGCCGATCCGTATGGCGGTGGTGCGGCAGAACGGCCGGCCGGTGTGGCTGGTGACCATCCTCCACCACCTCGTGACCGACGGGCGGGGCGGCGCGATCATGCTCCGCGACGTCATGGCGCGAGAGACCGCCCCCGTCACCGGTATGCAGCAACTCGAACAGGCCCGCTGGCAGCGGTCCCCCGCCGGACAGCGGCAGAGCCGGCGGACCCTGCGGTTCTTCGAGAACATACTGCGGACGGTGCCCGCACGGCAGTTGCCCGGGCCCACGGACCCGCGCACGCCGCGGCACTGGCTGGCCGAATTCCGGTCCACGGCGCTCGCGGTGGCCCTGCCGAGGATCGCCGCGCGAACCGGTGCCGGAACGCCGGCCGTCCTGATGTCGCTGTTCGCGCTCGGCCTGCACCGGGCCACCGGCATCAGCCCCGTGGTGGTCCGGCCGGTGGTCAGCAACCGCTTCCGGCCGGCGCTGTCGGATGTGGTGTGCCCTGTCTCGCAGTCGGGCATGTGCTCCCTGGACGTCGAGGGAGCCACCCTCGCCGAGGTCGTCGAGCGCGCCGAGCGGGCCACCATCGCCGCCTGGAAGTACGCCTACTACCAGCCGGAGGACCTGGACGCGCTGATCGCCCAGCTCTCCCGCGAGCGCGGCGAGGACATCGTCATCGGGACCTACCTCAACGACCGCACCACGCACGCCCCGACGCCGGACACCGCCCGGCGGCCGGCCCCCGGCGAGACGGCGGAGGAGCTCCGGGCGGCGCTGGAGCGCTCCGAGTTCACCTGGACCGGGCGCCAGGACACCTCCTCGGAGCGGTTCTTCGTCTACGTCGACGACGCACCCGGCGCAGGGCTGACCCTGGACATCCGCATCGACACGCACTACGTGTCGCCTGCCCAGGCAGAGGCGTTCGCCCGCTGCATGGAAGCGGCGGCGGTCGAGGCAGCGCTGGGGGACGAAGCCGGACGTCCGTCCGGCTCAGAGGCGCCGCCGCAGGGAGTGAGCCGTTGACCGGGCCGGCGGCGGCTCGATCGCCGGACGGCTACGGCGCCCGCGTCACCGGCCCCCGCCGCTCCCGTCGGGCGGCTCTCACACGGTGACCCGCATCGGGTCGGTGAAACCCGCCGGGCCGACGCCCGTCCGGGCGACCATCACGGTGCCCACTCCACGGGGTGGCGGGGTGGTGAGGGTGGCCCGGGTCAGCGGCACACTTCCGGAGTACCGCTCCCCCGTGGTCGGCCGGCGCCGCACCTCACCCGGCCGCGGCTCGGTACGACATGCGAGGGACGAACACGGGCACGTGCGGAGCCCAGCGGCCGGTCCACCGGTCCGCGGGCCGCGGACGTCCGGTGGGACTCCTGCGGCCGGCGCCGTTCGGCGCCGGGGCCGGGCCGCCCGAGCCGCGCCCCGGCCCGGTCTTCGCCGCAGCCGGGAACCCTCCGCGAAGAGGAGGCGGCGGCCGTACCCGCCGCCACGAGGATCACCACCACGACGACGACAGCGCCAGGGCGGCGCAGCCACGATGCGATTCCCCGAGGGCCGGGGACCCGTCAGCACCTGGGCTGCGCGGCCGGCGCGGAGTGCGTCCGTGGCGTTGACCTTTCGTACCGGCGGGTCCACACTTGCCAGCGCCTCGCGTCGGCCGGGTTCCGACGTCGACGCGTCTTTCGAATACCGCCGAGCCTCGCGAACGGACCCCCCACCGGCTCCGGGCGGCGGCGCACTGAGCTGCGCCTCCGGACGGACCGCCAGGAAATGAGGTCGAGTGATCTTCGTGTCCAGCAGTCTGTCTGCTCCTCCGGGAGCGCCCCCGGACCGGTGCGCTGTCCGTAGTCGGATGTTAGCGCAATCAATTCCTCTGTTCGCGGGCTCTCCGTTCAAGGAGTGTGTTCTGTGAAGAAATCCCATGTCCATGGACGCTACCGACCGGCGCTCGTCGCCCTGCTGTCCATCGTGCTCGCGGCCGCCGGGGTGTCGTTCGTGGCGACCTCTGCGCAGGCCGCGGCCGGCTGCCGGGTCGACTACAGCGTGACGAACCAGTGGTCCGGCGGCTTCGGCGCCAATGTGAGCGTTACCAATCTGGGTGAGCCACTCACCAGTTGGCAGCTCACCTGGGCCTTCGCGAACGGGCAGACCGTCACTGACCTGTGGAGCGGCTCCTACACCCAGACCGGCGCACAGGTCACCGTGACCAACGCCGCCTGGAACGGCACCCTCGCCACGGGCGCGTCCACGAGCTTCGGCTTCAACGGCGCCTTCACCACGGCGAATCCCGTCCCCGCCGCCTTCGCCCTCAACGGCACGGCCTGCACAGGCGCCGTCACCAGCACACCGTCGACCACACCGCCGACCACGACGCCGCCGACGACGCCGCCGACGTCGGGTGGGACGTGCACTCTTCCGTCGTCGTACCGGTGGTCGTCGTCGGGTGCGCTGGCGCAG
>NZ_JBIRPW010000025.1:0-87906 GCF_044332905.1 Streptomyces sp. NPDC021224
CTGATCTCCTGGCTCGACTGCGCCAAACAGCACGGACTGCCCATCACCTACCTCGGCGGCTGGAACGAACGCGGCCACGACGCCAACTGGTACGTCCAACTGCGCACCGCGCTCAACACCGCGGGCTACGGCAACGTGCAGCTCGTCGCCGACGACTCCGGGTGGCAGGTCGCCGACGACATGGCGTCGAACTCCGCCTTCAACAACGCGGTGTCCGTCATCGGCGCGCACTACCCCTGCGCGGGCGGTGACGGCGGCAACGCCGACACCTGCTCGTCCTCGACGGCCGCGAAGAACAACGGCAAGCCGCTGTGGGCCAGCGAGAACGGCTCCCTCGACATGAACTCCGGCGCCCCGGCGCTGATCCGCTCCATCGTGCGCGGCTACACCGACGCGCGCATGACCGCGTACCTCAACTGGCCCCTGGTGGCCGCGCTCTACCCCAACCTCCCGTACGACACCGTGGGCCTGGCCACGGCCCCCTCGCCCTGGTCGGGCAGCTACTCGATCGGCGAGAACACCTGGGCCACCGCCCAGGTCACCCAGTTCGCCCAGCCCGGCTGGCAGTTCGTCGACTCCGCCTCCGGCTACCTCGGCGGCGCCGAGACCAACGGCAGCTACATCACCCTCAAGTCCCCCAACGGCAAGGACTACTCGACCGTCCTGGAGACCACCACCGCCACCGCCGCGCAGACGGTGAACGTCCACGTCCAGGGCGGCCTGTCCACCGGCACCGTGCACGTGTGGGCCACCCGGGTCAACAGCCCGAGCGCTGCCACGGACTTCGTGCACAGCCAGGACGTCACCCCGTCCGGCGGCTCCTACGCGCTGACGCTCCAGCCCGGCTGGATCTACACCGCCACCACGACCACCGGCCAGGGCAAGGGCACCGCGACCTCCCCGGCCGCGCACGCCCTCGCGCTGCCCTACTCCGACACCTTCGACGGCTACGGCAACGGCACCGAGGCGAAGTACCTGTCCGACATGCAGGGCGCTTTCGAGGCCCAGCCGTGCGCCAACGGCCGCTCCGGGCAGTGCGTGCAGCAGATGGCGGCCACCAAGCCCATAGAGTGGCAGGACGACTCCGACGCCTTCACCCTGGCCGGCGACCCGACCTGGACCGACTACACCGTCAGCGTCGACGTCGACCTGCGGCAGGCCGGCACCGCCGAGGTGCTGGGCCGCGCAGGCTTGCAGAACCGCCCGCAGAGCCACCAGGCGGCGTACGAGCTGCGGGCCGACGACGGCGGCCGCTGGTCGATCGTGCGCACCTCCGCGGCCGGGACCTCCACGACGCTGGCCTCCGGCACCCGCGCCGCGCTCGGCACCGGCTCCTGGCACACCCTGGCGCTCGGCTTCTCCGGCGACCAGATCACGGCGAGCGTGGACGGCGGCACCCTCGGCACCGTCCACGACAGCACCTACGCGGCGGGCCAGATCGGCTTCGGCGTGGCGGGCTACCAGACCGACCAGTTCGACAACCTCTCGGTGACGCCGAACGCCGCGGGCAGCATCGGCGGCATCCTCAAGGGCAGCGGCTCGGGTCTGTGCGCCGACGTACCGGCCGCGAGCCGCACCAACGGCACCCAGGTCGCCCTGTGGGACTGCACGAACGGCGACAACCAGCGGTGGACGGCGACCCCGTCCGGCCAGCTCACCGTCTACGGCGGCGCCAAGTGCCTGGACGTCGCCAACTCCGGCACGGCCGACGGCACCGCCGTGCAGATCTGGGACTGCAACAACACCGCGGCGCAGTCCTGGAGCGTCCGGTCCGACGGCTCGGTGGTCAACACCGGCTCCGGCAAGTGCCTGGACGCCACCGGCAACGGTGTCACCCCCGGCACCGTGCTGGAGATCTGGACCTGCAACGGCGGCGCCAACCAGGTCTGGGCCCGCGGTGCGGTGTCCGGCCCGGTCAAGGGCGGGCAGTCCGGCCGCTGCGTCGACCTCGCCGCCTTCGCCACGGCCAACGGCACCCGGCCCACCCTGTGGGACTGCAACAACGGCAGCAACCAGATCTGGACCTCCACCGCCACCGACCAGCTCACCGCCTACGACACCAAGTGCCTGGAGGTGACCGGCGGCGCCACCGCCGACGGCAGCCCCGTGGAGATCTGGGACTGCAACGGCAGCGCGAACCAGCAGTGGCGGGTGCGCGCGGACGGCGCGGTCGTCAACGTCGCCTCCGGCAAGTGCCTGGACGCGGTCGGGCAGGGCACCGCGAACAACACCGCGCTGGACATCTGGCCCTGCAACGGCCAGCCCAACCAGGTCTGGCGGCGCTCCTAGCCCTACCGCCTTCGCCGCCCCCCACGGGCACCCCGCCGGGTGCGGCGGGGCCCCACCCCGGCACCACCCCGCACCGCACCCCCCACCCCCCACAAGGAGCGATCAGATGACCGGACGCACCCCCCTCGCCACCCTCCCCGCGGTCGCGTTACTGGCCGCCGCCATCGCGGCCGCCGTCCCCGCGCACGCCGCCGCCCCCGCACCGGACGCCGCCCGGCAGAGCGCGCTGCGGCTCATGCCGCTGGGCGACTCCATCACCTGGGGCGTCGGCAGCAGCACGGGCAACGGATACCGCGGCCCGCTCCTCTCCACCCTCAGCGCCGGGGGCTACGTCCCCGACTTCGTCGGCTCCGGGCGCGGCGGCACCATGTCCGACCCGGACAACGAGGGTCACTCCGGCTGGCGGATCGACCAGATCGACGCGATCGCGGACTCGGCGCTGGCCACCTACAAGCCCAACGTCGTCACGCTCATGATCGGCACCAACGACCTCAACCAGGGCTACCAGGTAGCCACCGCCCCGGACCGGCTGCGCGCCCTCGTCGACCGGATCGCCGCCGACGCCCCCGGGGCGACGATCCTGCTCGCGGACCTGATCACCTCCACCTCGGCGCCGGTCGTCCAGGCCGAGCCCGCCTACAACGCCGCCGTCCGGCAGATCGCGCAGAGCGAGCAGGCCGCGGGGCGGCACGTCGGCTTCGCCGACATGGGCGCCCTCACCAGCGCCGACCTGGCCGACTCGCTGCACCCGAACGACACCGGCTACCAGAAGATGGCCGCGGCCTGGAACACCGCTCTCACCGCCGCCGACGCCGCGGGCTGGATCACCGCCCCGCAGCCGGTGACCGGGTCCTACCACTCCGGCGTCGCGGGCAAGTGCCTGGACGTCAACGGCGGTTCGTCCGCGAACGGCACCACCGTGCAGATCTGGGGCTGCAACGGCACGGCCGCGCAGAGCTGGACGGCCGCCGCCGACGGCACCGTGCGCGCGGCCGGGAAGTGCCTGGACGCCTACGACAACGGCACCGCCGACGGCACCCGCGTGGAGATCTGGGACTGCAACGGCGGCGGCAACCAGCAGTGGCAGCCCTACAACGGCGGCCTGCGCAACCCCGTCTCCGGCCGCTGTCTGGACGACCCGCAGCTGTCCACCACCGACGGCACCCAGCTGGTGCTGTGGGACTGCAACGGCGGCGCCAACCAGCAGTGGTCCCTCAGCTGAACCGTCGCCACCCGGTCCGCACCCCCCACCCTAGGAAGCCCTCATGCCCCATATCCCGCACAGACGGCTGCTGCGACGCTGGCTGCTGGCGCTGCTCCTCCCGCTCGCGGCGCTCGCCGTCCCGGCGCACAGCGCGGCCGCGGCCACCGGCTGGACCGTCAGCGGCCCCTCGGCCGGCTCCCCGACCGCGGCCCAGGTCACGCTGGACAACGGCAGCCTCACCTTCGGCGCCACCAGCCGCGGCCAGAGCGTGCTGTCACCGTCCCCCATCGGCATCCGCACCAGCGCCGCCGACCTGACGAAGAACCTGACCTTCCTGCAGCGCAGCGACCGCACCGTCACCGAGTCGTACAGCATGACGACGGGCAAGCAGCGCAGCCGCTCGACCCGCTACACCGAGAGCACGCTCTCCTTCTCCGGCACCGGCGGCGCGCGGCTTGACATCGTTGTCCGCGCCTCCGACACCGCAGTCGCCTACCGCTACGTGCTGCCCGGCAGCGGCTCGGTGACCGTCACCGGCGAGGCGTCGTCCTGGACGGCGCCCGGCTCGTCGCCCGTCTGGCTGGCGCCGCCGGACCCCGAGGACCAGGGCCAGTGGTTCGGCAGCACTGCCTCCGGCGCTCCCGCCAACACCTACCGGCAGCCCGCGCTCTTCCAGGTCGGCGGCGCCTACGCGCTGGTCGCCGAGACCGACCTCGACGGCCGCTACGCCGCCTCCTCCCTCGCGCACACCGCCGGGTCGGCCACCTACACCGTCGCGCCGGCGAGCGGTGTGACGACCTCGCTGCCACTGTCCACCCCCTGGCGCACCGCCGCGCTCGGCAGCCTCGCGGAGGTGACGTCGTCCACGCTCGTCGACGACCTGGCGCAGCCGTCCAAGGTCTCCGACACCTCGTGGATCAAGCCCGGCGCGGTCGCCTGGTCCTGGCTGAGCGAGCACGGCAGCCCGTCCAGCGAGGCCCGGCAGAAGAGCTATGTCGACTTCGCCCAGCGCCAGGGCTGGCCCTACGTGCTGGTCGACGAGGGCTGGTCGTCCTCCTGGGTGCCGGACCTGGCCGCGTACGCCAAGACCCGGGGCGTGCAGCTCATCCTCTGGTTCAACTCCTCCGACCTGCGCACCGCCCAGCAGCGCGACCAGTGGCTGCCGCAGGTCAGGGACTGGGGCGTGGCCGGGGTCAAGATCGACTTCATCGACGAGTACACCCAGCCGACCCTCCAGTGGTACGACGCGGTGCTCGCGCAGACCGCGAGCCTGAAGCTCATGGTCAACTTCCACGGCACCGCCATGCCGCGCGGCATGCAGCGCACCTGGCCGCAGGTGGTCGCGGCCGAGGCGGTGTACGGCTCGGAGCAGTTCCGCAACCGGGCGGCCTTCGACACGATCCTGCCCTTCACCCGCAACGTGATCTCCAGCATGGACTTCACCCCGGTCGTCTTCAGCATGACCGGCCGCGACACCACCGACGCGGCCGAACTCGCGACCGCCGTCGTCTTCGAGTCCGGCTGGCAGCACTTCGCCGACAGCCCGGAGAGCTACGAGGCGCATCCCGAGGCACTGCGCATCCTCGACCAGCTGCCCACCGCGTGGGACGAGACCCGGCTGCTCGGCGGCACCCCCGGCAAGGAGGTGTACGTCGCCCGGCGGGCCGGCGGGCGCTGGTTCGTCGGCGGCATCTCCGCACAGGCCGCCACGACCCACTCCACCCCGCTGTCCTTCCTCGGCTCCGGCCAGTGGCTCGCCGAGACCGTACGGGACGGCTCCGGCGGCCTGACCCACGACACCAGGGTCGTCACCTCCGGCGACACCCTGTCGGTGGCCGAGTCCGCCGACGGCGGTTTCGTGACCGCGCTGTGTCCCTACACCGCGGGCCTGACCACGTGCGACCCGCACGGCCAGTCCGGCGCCCTGAAGGGAGCCGAGTCCGGGCTGTGCGTGGACGTGCCCGCATCGGCGCAGACCGACGGCGCCCGGGTGGCCCTGTGGGACTGCAACGGGCAGGCCAACCAGCAGTGGCACGCAACCTCCGCCGGGCAGCTGACGGTCTACGGCGGAGCCAAGTGCCTGGACGTCAGCGGCTCCGGCACCGCTGACGGCACCGCCGTGCAGATCTGGACCTGCAACAACACCCCCGCGCAGGTGTGGAACGTCACCGCCGACGGCACGGTCGTCAACCCGGCCTCCGGCAAGTGCCTCGACGCCACCGGCAACGGCAGGACCGACGGCACCCTGCTGGAGATCTGGACCTGCACCGGCGGCGCCAACCAGAACTGGGCCCGCGCGAACACCACCGCCCCCTACAAGGGCGGCGGCTCCGGCCGCTGCGTCGACCTGCCGAACGGCAACCAGGCCAACGGCACCCGCCCGGCGCTGTGGGACTGCAACGGCGGCACCAACCAGCGCTGGTCCTCCACCGTGACGGGCGAGTTCACGGTCTTCGCCAACCGCTGCCTGGAGGCCGCGGGCGGCGCCACCGCCAACGGCACCGCCGTCCAGATCCACGACTGCGACGGCACCGCGGGCCAGCAGTGGAAGGTCCGCTCGGACGGCACGATCGTCAACACCGGCTCCGGCAGGTGCCTGGACGCCTACGACAACGGCACCGCCAACGGCACCCAGCTGGAGCTGTGGGACTGCAACGGGCAGAACAACCAGATCTGGAGGCGGTCATGACCCCGTCCGCACCCCGCCGCCTGGTCGGGCGCGCCCTCGTCGTCCTGCTGGGCTGGGCCCTGCTGCTCCTGCCCGGCGCCGGGGGCGCGCAGGCCGCGGGCGGCGGCCCGGCAGGCAGCAGCGTCGCCGTCCTCATGCAGTCCTACGACCCCGGCACCGGCCGCATCGGCAGCGACTGGTGGACCTCCGCGGTGTCGCTGAGCACCGTGATGACCTACCGGCAGGCCACCGGTGACGGCAGCTACGACTACGCGATCTCCGGCGCCTTCGCCAAGAACGGCAGCTTCACCAACGACTACATCGACGACACCGGCTGGTGGAGCCTGGCGTGGCTGCAGGCGTACGACATCACCGGCAACACCGCCTACCTGAACATGGCCAGGACCACGGCCGACTACATGCACAGCTACTGGGACGGCACCTGCGGCGGCGGCGTCTACTGGAGCACCGCCAAGACGTACAAGGCCTCCATCGCCAACGAGTTGTTCCTCGCCGCGACCGCCGGGCTGCACAACCGCATCCCCGGTGACACCACCTACCTGGGCTGGGCCACCGCCGAGTGGAACTGGTTCAAGAACACGGGCCTCATCGACGGCAACCTCGTCCGCGACGGCCTCGACGCGTCCGGCTGCGGCTTCCACACCGCCGACTACACCTACAACCAGGGCGTCATCCTGCAAGGCCTCGTCGAGCTCGACCGCGCCACCGGCGACAGCTCGCTGCTGGACACGGCGCAGTCCGTCGCCACCGCCGCAACCCAGCACTTCAGCCGGAACGGCGTGCTCTACGAGGGCTGCGAGCCCAACTGCTCCGGCGACGGGCAGGCGTTCAAGGGCATCTTCGCCCGCTACCTGCGCGCTCTCGCCACCGCCACCCGCACCACCCGGTACGACAGCTTCCTGACCACCACCGCCGACTCCATCCTCGCCAACGACACCGACAGCTCCGGCCGGCAGGGCAACTCCTTCGTCGGCCCCTTCGCCCTCTGGTCGCCCACCACCCAGGCCGCCGCCGCGGCGACCCTCACCGCCGCCGGGGCCACCACCACGCCCACCGAAGCGGGCGTGCTGCGCGGCCAGGGCTCCGGCCGCTGCGCCGACGTACCCGGCGCGTCGCAGACCGACGGCACCCGGATCGCGCTGTGGGACTGCAACGGGCAGGCCAACCAGCAGTGGACGGCCACCGCCGCCGGGCAGCTGACGGTCTACGGCGGCGCCAAGTGCCTGGACGTCAACGGCGCCGGAACGGCCGACGGCACCGCTGTGCAGCTGTGGACGTGCAACGGCACCTCGGCGCAGGTGTGGACGCTCCGCTCCGACGGCACAGTGCTCAACCCCGGCTCCGGCAAGTGCCTGGACGCCACCGCCAACGGCACGGCGAACGGCACCCAGCTGGAGATCTGGTCCTGCAACGGCGGCGCGAACCAGAAGTGGTCGCGCGGCTGATCCCCGGCGGGCCCCCGTGACGGCCCCGCGGCGCGCCGCCCCCCCCAGCGCGCCGCGGGGTCACCCCTCTTCCGGCGGCAGCCCGAAGCAGCGCCGCAGGTGCCGGGCCGCCTGGGCGGTGGCCTCGGCGGCCGCGTCCACGGCCCCGGCCATCGCGAAGAAGCCGTGCGCCATGCCCGGGTAGCGGGTCGCCTCCACCGGCACACCCGCCTCGGCGAGCCGCCGCGCGTAGGCCTCGCCCTGGTCGCGCAGCGGGTCGTACTCCGCCGTGACGACCAGCGCGGGCGGCAGGCCGCGCAGGTCGGTGGCGCGCAGCGGCGAGGCCAGCGGATCGGCGGCGTCGGCCGCGCCGGTCAGGTAGTGGCGGGTGTACCAGGCCACCGAGTGGTGGTTGAAGAGGTACGGGTCGGCGTTCTCGCGCATCGAGCCGTCGTCGGCGAGCTGGTCGGTGTTGGGGTAGACCAGGACCTGGGCGGCCAGCGGGAGATCCCCGTCGGCACGCGCCAGCAGCGTCACCGCGGCCGCCAGGTTGCCGCCCGCGCTGTCGCCGCCGACGGCCAGCCGGGCGCGGTCCGCGCCGATCTCGGCGGCGTGCTCCGCGACCCAGCGCAGGCCCGCGTGGCAGTCGTGCACCGCCGCCGGGAAGGGGTGCTCGGGCGCGAGCCGGTAGCCGACGCCGACGACCAGGCAGCCGGCCTCCGCGGCGAGCGTGCGGCACAGCAGATCGGCGGTGTCCAGGCTGCCGAGCGTCCAGCCGCCGCCGAAGTAGTAGAGCAGCGCGGGCAGTTCGCGTCCCGGTCCGGGCCGGTAGATCCGCAGCGGCAGTGGTCCGCCGGGACCGGGGACGGTCCGCTCGGTGATCTCGTGGAGCTCGCGCGGGCTGCCGCCGGACGCGCGGACCGCGGCGAGGTCGGCGGCGCGGGCCTGCTCCACCGAGAGCGCGTAGAGCGGTGTCGCTCCGCTGCGGGCGCGCTGGTCGCGCAGGTCCTGGAGCTGCGGGTCGAGGGGCATGGGATCGCGTGCCTTCCGGTGGGTCGCGCTGCGGTGCGTCGGGCTGCGGTGCGTCAGGGCCGGGCGCGGACGGTCAGGGTGCGGGGGACGGGGGCCAGACGTGGTGGGTGACGGCGAAGTCCGCGCTGCCGGACAGCGCCACCGCAGCCCGGTAGCCCGCGGGCGCCGGGATGTCGTGGACGCGGTAGCCCCGGGCCCAGGCGTCCCGTGCGGGGGTGTCCGGCGGCGGCCCGCCGGCCGGCACCGGGACGCGCAGGCCCTCGGTCAGACGGCCCCCGTGCGCCTTCGTCAGCGCCTCCTTGCGGGCCCACAGCCGGGCGAAGCGGCGGGCGCGGCCGTCCGGATCGGCGACCGCGGCGACCGCCGCCGACTCCTGCGCGGGGAAGTAGCGGCGGGCCATCGCCACCGCGTCCAGTCGCGGCAGCACCTGCTGGACGTCCACACCGACGGGGCGGGAAGCGCACAGGGCGACCATGGCGACCTCGCCGGAGTGCGAGAGGTTGACGTGCACCCCGCTCCAGCGCCCGGCGGGCTCGGGCTTGCCGTGCGGGCCGCGTGTCCAGCGGATCTCGTGGGGCGGCGCGCCCAGCGACCCGGCGACGATGTGCCGCAGCGCGCCGTGCGCGAGGACGAAGCGGCGCCGGTCGTCGGCCGAGCGGTACGCCGCGGCGCGCTGCCGCTCCTCGTCGTCGAGGACGCCGAGCAGCTCCGTGACGAGCTGCTCCGACCGCCGGTCGGCCACCACCCACACCTGGACCGCCGTCACCTCCGCGCCCCCGGAGCGTCCGCGTGCGCGCGGACCAGGGCGGCGAGGCGGCGGACCCCCTCCTCGACGCGGTCGGGCGGCAGCGCGCTGCACGACAGGCGGATCCGGTGGCGGCCCCCGCCCGATCCGGCGGAGTAGAAGAAGCTCATGGGCGTCCACAGCACGCCGTACTCGCGGGCCGAGACCTCCAGCATCGCCTCGTCCGCGGTCAGGGGCACGTCCACGACGGCGAAGAAGCCGCCCGCGGGCGCGTTCCACCGCACCCGCGGCTCGTCCGCGAACTCCCGCTCCAGCGCGGCCAGCAGGGTGCGCAGATTGGCGCGGTAGAAGGCCGTCTTCGCCTTGCCCGCCGCCCGCACGCTGCACCCCGACTCGACGAGGAAGCCGCCGACGACGGCCTGCGCGACCGGCGAGGTGTTGACCGTCAGCAGACTCTTGACGGTCGACAGCTCCTCGGCGAGCAGTGTGCGCCGCCCGTCCGCGCCCACCACCACCTGGTCGGCGACCAGGAAGCCCACCCGAACACCGGGGAAGCACGACTTCGCGAACGAGCCGAGGTAGACCACCCGGCCGCCCGGGTCGAGCGCCTTGAGGGTCGGCCGCGGCGCGTCGTCGATCCCGAACAGCCCGTACGGGTCGTCCTCCAGGACCAGCAGATCCGCCTCCTCGGCCACCTCCAGCAGCCGCCGCCGGGCGGGTACGGGCATGGACGCGCCCGAGGGGTTGGCGAAGCTCGGCACCACGTAGAAGGCACGCGGCCGCCGGCCCGACGCGCGTACCGCGGCGGCGACCTCGCGCACCGTCTCCGGGTCCAGGCCGTCCGCCGACTCGGGCACCGGGACGACCTCGACGCCGAGCACCCGGGCCGCGCCGGTCAGCCCGACGTAGCAGGGCTCGACGGCCAGCACGACGTCACCGGGCCGCGCGCACAGTCCGCGCAGCGCGATGACCATCGCCTCCTGGCACCCCGCGGTGACCATCACCGCCTCCGGCGGCACCTCCACGCCCTCGTCCACCGCGAGCATCCGGGCGATCAGGTCGCCCAGGTACCCGTTGGTCCTGCCGTACTGGAGCAGCTGCCGCTCGCGCTGCTCGCGGGTCAGGCCCAGCGCCTCCAGGTGGGCGAGGTAGCCGCGCAGGTAGCGGTGCAGGTCGTCGGTGGTGTGGAAACCGTCGTACGGGCGGCCGGCCGCGAGCGAGACGGCGTCGGGGAAGCGGGCGGCGACCTCGTTGAGGAAGTTCATCGACGCCGACTCCGGGTCGGACACGGACATGTGCAGGTCGTCGCGCGACAGCTCCACCGTCATCGGGCTCCTCCTCCGGTCGCGACCGCCGAGGCGTCGAGCGACGCCAGGTCCGGGCGGCCCGCCAGCGCCATGGTGTGCGCCAGCTCCTCGGTCACCAGGTCCAGCACGCCCGACACGCCCGCGGCGCCGTCCGCCGCGAGGCCCCACAGCACCGGGCGGCCCAGCAGGACGGCACGCGCGCCGAGCGCCAGCGCGGCGAAGGCGTCGGTGCCGCCGCGCACCCCGCCGTCGAGCAGGACGGGGCAGGCCCCGCCCACCGCACCCGCGACCTCCGCGAGCACGTCCAGGCTCGCGGGGGCGCCGTCCAGCTGCCGCCCGCCGTGGTTCGAGACGATCACGGCGTCGGCGCCGTGCTCGACGGCGAGCCGCGCGTCCTCCGCCGTGAGGATGCCCTTGAGCACCAGCGGCAGCGCGCTGCGCCCGCGCAGCCAGCCGAGATCGGCCCACGTCACCGCCGGATCGACCGCCTCGGCCGCGTGCACGGCGAGCGCGGAGCGCCCGGCGGCTGCCACATGGGCGGTGGCCGTCAGCGCCGCGTCGAGATTGGCGGCGCGGATGCCGGGCCCGAGCGCGAAGCCGTTGCGCGCGTCACGGTGCCTGCGGCCCAGCCGCGGCGCGTCCACCGTCAGCACGATCGCGCGGCAGCCCGCGGCCGCCGCGCGCTCGACCAGGTCGGCGAGGGCCTCGCGGCGGCGCAGCCAGTACAGCTGCATCCACAGCGGCCCGCGCGCGCTCGCGGCGATCTCCTCCACCGAACGGCTCGCGTAGATGCTCACCACGAACAGCGCCCCGGCCGCCTCCGCGCCGCGCGCGGTCGCGATCTCGCCCTCCGGGTGCGCGAGTTGGTGGTACGCGGTGGGCGCGACACCGACCGGCGTCCGCAGCCGCGTCCCGAGCAGCTCGACACCGGTGTCGCAGCGCGAGACGTCGACGAGGACGCGCGGCCGCAGCGACACGCGCTCGAAGGCCCGCCGGTTGGCGGCGAGGGTCCGCTCGCGCTCGGCCCCGCCGTCGATGTAGTCCCACACCGGCCCGTCCAGCCGCTGCCGCGCGGCCCGCTCGTAGCCGGCGAGCGTCGGGGCGGTCACCGGTGCGCTCCCGCGGCTTCCCGCGCCCGGCCGCCGGCCCGGCGGCACCCGTGTCCGGCGGGTGCCGCCGGGCTCGCGCGGTCCGCGTCCTGGAGGCCGCGGGAGGCCGCGGCGCTCCGTGCCCGCCTGGTCAGCCGGTGGCGGCCGGGCCCGGCGGGTACTGACACGCTTTCGTGGTGCGGGCCGAAGAGGCCGGGGGCTTTACGTGGCTCGGCGTTGAGGCCGGGCCCGGCGGGTACTGGTGCGGCTCCGTGGTCCGGGCCGGGGAGGTCGGGGGCTTTACGGGCCGGGGCGTTGAGGCCGGGCCCGGCGGGTACTGGCGCGGCTCCGTGGTGCGGGCCGGGGAGGTCGGGGGCTTTACATGGCGGGGTGTTGAGCCGGTGGCCGGATCCGGCGAGGGGCGTCGTCATCGGGTGGCTCCTGCGGGTTCCCGTGTGGTGACGGGTGGGAGGTCCAGCGCGGCCAGGGCGAGGCCTTCGGAGGCGGGGGCGCGGTCGGCCAGGACCAGACGGCGGGGGGCGGGGGACGGCTGCGCGAGCGCGTCGGCCAGTTCCCACCACACGCCCGTGCCGGGGCGGGTCGCGGCGGCGTGGCGCAGCCGCGTCCCGGCGCCGAGGTCCCGTGCGCCGAGGCCCGGTCCGAGCACCGCGACCGCGTCGCCCGCGACCGCGCCGAGCGCGTCGTGCACGTCCGCGGCGGTCGCGTCGCCCGTGCGCAGGGCGCCGAGCCCGGCGGGCTGTTCGCCGGGCGCGGGCGGGCCGAGGAGCAGGGCGACTCCGTAGGCGGCGTCGGGGAGCAGCGGCGGACCGGGCACGGCCGCGCGGGCGTCCGGGGTCGGCGGCGCGGGGGAGCCGTCCGCCGCGGCCGGTTCCGGCGGCGGGTACGCTGCCGCCACGGTGCCGCCCGGCCCGGGTGAGGTCAACGGGGCATAAGGCAGCGCGGGTTGTTCGACGACGAGGAGGAGCGCGCGGGGGAGGGCGGCGGTCGTGGCGTAGGCGTGGATCAGCCGCAGGGCGGTGAAGGCGGCGGCCGGGCCCTGGTCGGCGACGGCGAAGGCCAGCGGGCTGCCGGGACACACATGGCTCAGCCAGGTCGCCGTGGCGCGGCCCGGGGTGACGTCCGGGACGGCGTACGCGAGGACGAGCAGATCGACCTGCTCGCCCGCGGGCACCGCCCGGCGGATCAGCTCCGCGGCCAGGTCGCCGTACGCGCGGCCGCCGCGGTCGGGCGGCTCCGAGCCGAGGGCGAGCCCGTAGGGGCGCAGCAGGTCGGTGAGGTAGACGCGCAGGCGTTCGGTGCGCTCCGGGTCCGGCGCGGGGGGCGCGGGCTCCGGGAAGGCGAGGCGGACGGCCCGGCGCACGCCCCAGCCCGCGGGGGCGGCGCCGGGGGCCGTCGCCGCCGCCAGGGTGCGCACGCTCACGCGTCCGCGTCCGTCAGCAGGTTGCCGGCGACGTAGTCGGCGAGCGAGCCGACCGTGCCGAAGTCCTCGCGGCCCAGCTCCTCGACGCTGATCTCCAGGTCGAGCTGTTCCTCCAGTTCGAGGACGAGTTCGAGGCCGGTGGTGGAGGTCAGCCCGAGCGCGTCGAGCAGCGCGGTGTCGGCGGTCACGGCGTCGACCTCGCGCTTGAGCACGCGCGGAAGGAGGCCGCGGATGCCGTCGACGAGCCGGTCGCGCAGCTCGGGGTCGGTCGCGGTCGGGGCGGGGTGCTGCTCCGTCATCGGTCAGGCCTCTCAGGGGGTTCGGGGTCGTGCCCGGGGGGAGGGGGCGGGGTCAGTGGACGAGGACCATCGCCGAGAAGGCGGCGCCGAGCCCGGCGCCCGCGGCCGCCATCACGTACGGTTCGCCCGGCCGCAGCAGCCCGCGGTCCAGCGCGGTGCGGTAGTTGACGAAGGCGTCGGCGCAGAAGACGTGGCCGGTGTCGGCGACGTTGTCGAGCAGCACGCGCTCGCGCGGCACGCCGAGGATGCGGCACACCTGGTGCCAGGCCACGCGGTTGACGTTGTGCGGCAGGAAGAGCGTCACGTCCTCGGCGGTGAGCCCGGCACCGGTGAGCGCGGCGGTGATCGCCGCGGCGAGCGCGTCGGCGTACACCCGCTGGAACTCCGCGGCGAGTTCGGGGGCGTCGCCGTCGAACTCGCCGCGCTGCTCGACCGCGTAGCCGAGCACCCGGTCGCGCGGTCCGGCCGCGCTCACCAGGCAGGCCGCGGCGCCCTCGCCGAAGAAAGAGGTGGCGGGGACCAGTTGGGCCTCGGGGGTGAACGCCTTCTCGCCGCTGAGGACGAGGGCGAGCCCGTCCGGGTCGCCGTCCGCGGCGAGCAGCCGCCCCGCGGCGTCCACCGCGAGCAGCCCGGAGGCGCACGCGTGGTGGCCGACGGAGAAGACGGCGGCGTGGCCGAGGCCGTACTCCGCGCAGACCGCGCGCACGGGGTCGTACGGGTAGGGCGCGACGGTCGGGAAGGTCCGCGCGTGCAGCACGTACCGCACGTCCCGCTCGCGTCCGCGCAGCGCCGGGAGCAGCCGGGCGAGCGCGCCGCGCAGCAGGTCCTCCAGCGTTCCGTCCGGGTCGCGGGCGACCTCGCCGAGCCGGTGGTAGCGGCGGAAGACCTTGACCTGCATCCGGGTGAGCCCGAGCGGCCCGGCGACGTCCTCGACGGGCAGCCGGCCCTCCGGCACATAGGCGGCCACCGCGCTGAGCGCCGTCACCGGCGGGACTCCGCGGCCCCGACCGGCTCGCCCGCGTCCACGGGCACGTCCACCGGCACGTCCACGGACGCGTCCGCGCCGCCGTCCGGCAGTGCCGCCTCGATCGCCGCCGCCTCCATGGCGTACGCGAAGGCCTCGGCCTGGGCGGGCGAGACGTAGTGCGTGTCCATGTGGATCTCGAAGCGCAACCCGCCCTGCGGGGCGTCGTCCACGTGCACGAAGAACCGCTCCGTCTGGTCCTCCTTCTGCTCGTACCAGCGGAAGACGGTGTCGCGGCGGGCGTCGCGCAGCTCGCGCACGTCCGTCGGCGCCGTGCGGCCCTCGGGCGGCAGGGCGTAGCTGCTGCGGTCGTTCAGGTACGTCCTGATGTTCGCGTCCGTGCCGCGCTCGACCGAGATCCGCGCGACCAGCTCGTCCAGCGCCTCCGGGTCGAAGTAGGCGTGCTTGTAGGCCGTCATGGCGCCCTGCCCGGCGCGCCGCACGACGTCCGCGGCGTCCGCACCCGCCACGTCGATCGCGCACACCCCGGCCTGCGCGACCATGCAGACCACGTCGGACAGCGCCGCCCGGAAGCGGTTGCCGACCACCGGCCGGACCACCACCGGGCTGATCCCGGTGGCCCGGTGCAGTCCGATCGCGAACAGTCCCAGCAGGATGCCGGGGACCGCGGCGCCGGTCCGCGCGGCGATGTGCGGCAGCGCCGCCGTGAGCGCCGGGGAGTGGAACTCGGCTCCCCAGTGCCGGGGTTCGCGCGGATCGGTGGGGCCGGGGAGCTGCCGTTCCGGCATGGTCCGCAGGACGCTCTCGAAGTGCCGCATCGCCCGGGCGTTCTGCCGCCGCCCCGCGGGCGAGCGCTGCCAGCGGGCCTGCTCCAGCTGCTGCATGCCGCCGACCGGGGCGGTGTCCCGGGTGCCCACCTGGCCCAGCATGATCGCGCCGCCGAGGGCGTCCGTGGCCAGGTGGTGCATGACGGTGACCAGGTGGACGGGCCGGCCGTCCTGCCGCACCGCGCCCATCCGCACCGGCCACTCCCCGCAGAAGTCGAACTCCCGGTCGCAGTAAGCCTGTTCGACGGCCGCCGCAACCTCGTCGGCGTCCGCGCCGGGAGCGGCGTCGTACACCTCCAGCGTGATCTGCCCGGTGGCGAAGAGCCGTTGCATGGCCCGGCCGCCCGGGGCGAGCCGCAGCCGGGTGCGCATCGAGGGGAAGCGCTCCAGCAGGTAGCGCAGCTCGGCGGCGAGGTCGGCGAGTGTGGTGCCCGGCGCCAGCGGGGCGCGGCCCCCGATGGGCAGCGGGTTGCGCTGCCGCCCCATGGCCTGCCAGATCTCCCACATGCCCCAGGACATCTCGTCCTCGCCCTCGCCCTCCCCGGCGAAGCCCACCACGATCCGCTCGGCGACGACCGGAGCCGCCCCGGCCTCCGGGACCGGTGCCCCGGCCCGCTGCTCGTCCGTCATGCCCCCACCTCCGCCGTACGGGCCCGGTGCTGCTCGCGCATCAGGAACTTGCGGACCTTGCCCGTCGGGCCCGTGATGAGGTCGGCGTCCGAGATGACGACGACGCGGCGCAGCGTCGCCGCGGCCGCCGGGGTCAGGGCGGCGCGGACGGCCGGGGCGCGGTCGGCGTCCGGGTCGGCGCCCTCGTGCAGGGCCAGCAGGACGTCGGTGACGACCTGCCCGCCGACCCGGTCGGAGACCACCGTGCAGTCGTGCACGTCCGGGCACGCGGCGAGGATCCGCTCCTCCGACATGGCCGTGTAGAGGCGCTCGCCGCCGCCGAGATCGACCGCGTCCACCGCCCGGTCGACGTGGAAGTAGTAGCCCTCCTCGTCGCGGTACATCAGGTCGCCGGTGAGGTAGTAGCCGCCCAGCCGGTTGCGGTAGGTGGCCGCCGAGTCGTTCCAGTAGCCCGGCGCCAGCGTCGGGGCCCTGAGCCCCAGTTGGCCGACCTCGCCCGGCGGGACCTCACGTCCGGTCGCGGTGTCCAGCAGCGCGACCTCCGCGAAGCCGTGCGGCACCCCGACGCAGCGGCCGTAGCGCTCGGTCGTGCGGGTGTGGGTGATGTGGAAGGCGGAGTGGCCCATCTCCGTCGAGCCGAGGCCGTCGACGAAGCTGGAGCCGGGCATCCGGCGCACCCCGCCGCGGGTCGCGGTCTCGCGCGAGCCCGCGGCGACCAGCCGCCGGATGTGCGGCTCGTGCGCGCAGTCCCCGGTGTTGAACCACAGCGACACCGACTCCAGGTCGCGCGCCGCCAGATCCTGCCGGGCCAGCTGCGCCCAGGTGGCGGCGAAGCCGAGGACCCCGGTGGGCCGCCAGCGCTCGATCGCGTCGACGACCGCCGCCCCGTCGTTCTGCGTGGACAGGAACAGCAGGTCGCTGCGCAGGCACAGCGCCATGTTCAGCGCCGAGATCCCCGCCGCGTGCGCGGCGGGGAGCGCGCTGAGGATCCGCGCGGCCCCCCGGGCGCGCGGCGCGGTCAGCCGGAAGAGCCGCATGGCGGCGAACAGGCTCGCGTGCGAGTGCACCACGGCGGCGGGCATCCGGGTGGTGCCGGAGGAGTGCGTGACGGCGATCGGGTCGTCGGCGTGGTGCCGGTACGGCGCGGGCGCGCGTCCCGGGTCGCCGGTGCCGGTGTCCGCCGCGTCGGCGTGCAGGGTGAGGCCGGGCAGGTCGTGCCCGGCGAGCCGCTCGCGGTGCGCGGGGTCGGTCACCAGCGCGCCGGCGCCGAGCTTGCGCAGGTAGGCGGCGGCGGTGTCGCCGGTCAGGTACTGGTTCATCAGCGCCGGGATCGCGCCGAGCCAGGTGAGGGCCAGGAAGGTCAGCAGCGTGTCGGCCGAGCCGGACACGTACACCGCGACGGGGTCGCGCGGGCCGACGCCCCGCTCGTGCCACCAGGCGGCCCGTGCGGCGACCCGCTCCCGCAGCGCGCCGAGCGTCAGCTCGGTCCCGGCCGGGAGCCCGTCCACGGGCTGGTCGAAGGCGGCGCCCGGACCCCCGGGGTCGGCGCCGTGCTCGAAGAGTTTGGGCAGGACGTTGCCCGCGCCCAGTTCCGGGTCGGCGGCGAGCCTGGCCCGGATGTCGCTGCCGGTCACGGTGTTCCTCCTGAGTGTCGCCTCGTCGTCATGTCGCCTTGTCGTCCCGCTGCCGCGCGGGCGGCGGTGGTGGTGCCGCTCATCCGCCGCGCACCGCCTTCTCCACCGCGGTCCGCAGCTGCGCCCGGGTCGGCTGGCACGCCAGGTCCAGCTCGCGCGCGAAGGGGAGCACCGCCCCGTCCGGGCGGGTGACCCGGCGGGGCGGGGCCGTCAGCCGCATCTCCTCCGCGGCGGTCGCGACGATCTCCGCGCCGATGCCGCACGAGCGGTTGGAGTCGTCGACCACGACCAGCCGTCCGGTGCGCTCCAGCGACGCGGCGAGTCCCGCCCAGTCGAAGGGGTGCAGCGAGCGCGGGTCGAAGACCTCGACCGACACCGTCCCGGCCAGCTCCTCGGCGACCGCGAGCGCGTCGTGCACCAGGTGCCCCACCGCCACGACGGTGACGTCGGTGCCCGCGCGGTGCACCCGCCCCGAGCCCAGCGGTACGGGGCCGAGCGCGCCGAAGTCGGCGTCCTCGCGCACCCCCAGCGCGGCCGAGGGCGCGAAGACCACCACCGGGTCGTCGTCCCGGATCGCCGTCACCAGCAGCCCGTAGGCGTCCGCCGGCGTGGCCGGCACCGCCGTCTTCACCCCGACGTGCGCGAAGAGGCTGTAGGGGTGGTCGGAGTGCTGGCCCGCCCAGCTGTCGCGCGACCCGGAGCCGGGCAGCAGGTACGTCACCGGCACCCGGGTCTGGCCGCCCGTCATGAGCGAGAACTTGTGCGCCTGGTTGGCGATCTGCTCGAAGGCGAGGAAGAGCAGCGCCGGGATCTGGAACTCGATGAGCGGGCGCATCCCCGCCATCGCCGCCCCGGTCGCGAAACCGGTGAACGCCTGCTCGGAGATCGGCGTGTCCAGCACCCGGTCGCGGCCGAACCGCCGCAGCAGCCCCGCCGTCACATTGGTGACGGCCACCCCGACGTCCTCGCCCAGCACGACCACGTCCGGGTCGCGCTCCATCTCGTCGCCGATCGCCCGGTTGAGGGCCTTGAGGTAGGAGAGCCGTGGCATCACAGTGCCCCCGCCCTGGGCCGCAGCCCGGTCGCGTACAGGTGGTCCAGCGCGGTCGCCGGGTCCGGGTGCGGCGCTTCGAGCGCGTACCGCACGGCGTCGTCCAGCACCCGCGCGGTCTCGGCGTCGGCCGCGGCGCGTACGGCGGCGGGCAGCCGGGCGCCCTGGATCTCCAGCGGGTCGCGGGCCCGGCCCGCCGCGGCCTCCTCCTCGCTGCGGTAGCGGGGGCGTGCGGTGTGCTCCCACGTGTGGTGCGCGTCGAAGCGGTAGGTGGTGCACTCCAGCAGCGCCGGGCCCGCGCCCGACCGGGCCCGGGCGACGGCCTCGGCGGTGGCGTCGCGCACGGCCTCGGCGTCCATGCCGTCCACGGTGACCGCGGGGATGCCGAAGGCCGCCGCGCGGCCCGTCACCGTGCCGGCCATGGTGTCGGCGGGGCGCATCGAGGTGGCCCAGCCGTTGTTCTCGCAGACCAGCACGAGCGGGACACGCCACAGCGCCGCCAGGTTGCACGCCTCCAGCACCACGCCCTGGCTGACGGCCCCGTCGCCGAAGTAGCTGAGCACCACCCGGTCCGAGCCGCGCTGCCGCAGCGCCCAGGCCGCGCCCGCCGCGATCGGCACCGCCGCGCCGACGATCGCGTTGGCGCCCAGCACGCCCGCGGCGAAGTCGGCGGCGTGCATCGAGCCGCCCCGGCCCCGGTTGAGCCCGGTGTCCCGCCCGGCGAGTTCGGCCATCATGCGGGCCGGGTCGGCGCCCTTGGCCAGCACATGGCCGTGCCCGCGGTGGGTGCTGGTGATCAGGTCGTCGGTCCGCAGCGCCGCGCACGTCCCGGCGGCGACCGCCTCCTGCCCGGTGCAGGGGTGGATGCCGCCGGCCACGACACCGGCCCGTACCAGCTCGACCGCCCGCTGCTCGAAGCCGCGGATCAGCGCCATCGTCCGGTAGAGGCCCGCGGCCCCGTCCGCGTCAGCCACGCTTCCGCGGCCCTTCGCCGCGCCACAGCACCGGGCAGTACGCGGGGTCGGCGTAGTCGGGGCGGCCGTCCGGCAGCCGCCGTACCAGCACGTCGTGGTTGTAGACGGCCTCGCCGCCGCCCTCCAGCGGGAAGCGGCGGTAGGCGTTGTCGCCGTCCTGGAGGTGGAAGGAGATCGCGCGGCGCGGCCGGCCGCTGACGTTGGGGCCGCTGCCGTGGTAGGTCCGGCAGTGGTGGAAGCTCATGTGGCCCTTGGGGATGACCAGCGGCACCTTGCGGATCTCCGCGCCGTTGTGGGCGGCGTTGGCGGCGAGCACCGCCTCCAGCTGGTCGCGGTCGCGGTCGGCGAAGTGCCGGGTCATCGAGTCCTCGCGGCCGGTCTCCCGCCACCGGTGGCTGCCGTCGACGACGGTGAGGGTGCCCATCTCCTCACCGCAGTCGTGGAGGGGGACGAAGGCGGTCAGCATCCGCTCCGAGGTGCAGGTGGACCAGTAGTGCTTGTCGATGTGCCAGGGCACGATGTTGCTGGGCTCGCCCGCGACCGGCGGCTTGAGGATGAGCGTCGACTGGAAGACCCGGATCTCGGCGGCCCCCGCCAGCCGGGCGGCGACCGCGCCGATCAGCGGCTTGCGCAGGATACGGGCGATCGGGTCGCTCTCGACGTGCACGTAGTCGTTGTGCCGCTGCACCGGCCCGTCCGACGGCTGCCAGGCCGCGAGCCGCGGCGGGCGGACCGGCAGCGTACGGCTGCGCTCGCCCGCGTAGTAGCGCTCGCTCGCCGCCACCAGCTCGTCCACCTCGGCGTCGTCGAGCAGCTTCTTCGTCAGGTACCAGCCGTGCTCGGCGTAGAAGGCCACGTCGGCGTCGTCCGGCAGCAGCGCCGCCTCCGCCTCGGTGAGAGTGAAGTCCGCTGCCGCGAGGGCGGTCGTACGGTCCTGGTCGACGGTCATCACAGGCCTGCCTTCGTGGTCGCGCGGACGGCGGCGAGCTCGCGCTCCTTCGCCTCGTACAAGGCCGGGATGTTGCTGGTCCCGAAGGTGCGGGCGCCGTGCCGCTCGATCAGCTCCCAGAAGTACGTGCGGCGCACGTGCATCGACCGGGCGAAGATCTGGTACATCTGCCCCCAGTGGTCGCGGTCGACGAGGATGCCGCGCGGCCGCAGCCGGTCCACCGGCAGGTCCACGGCGCCGAGCCGGCTGCCGAGCGAGCTGTAGTAGCTCGCCGGGGTGGGCGCGAAGCCGACGCCCCGGCCGCCGAGCGCGTCCACGGCCTCCACGATGTCGTCGGTGGTCAGCGCCAGGTGCTGCACACCCGGACCGCCGTGCCAGGCCAGGAAGTCGTCGATCTGGCCGGGGGTACGGCTCAGGTCCGGCTGGATGAGCGTCAGCGTCGCGTTGCCGCCGGGGCTCTGCACCACCTGCGAGAACATGCCCTGGCCGCCGACCTCGATGTACTCCTCGAAGATCAGGTCGAAGCCGAAGGCCGCCCGGTAGAAGGCGACGGTGGCCTCCAGCGTGCCCGCCTCCAGGCACACCGCTGCGTGGTCGATCGTCCGGAGCAGGCCGGGACCTTCCGGCGCGGCGGGCTCCTCGTCCACGGGCACGATCGCGCCGGGCAGGAAGTCCCCGGCGGCGCCGTGCCGTTCGACCAGGCGGTGCACCACGTCGCCGAAACCGGAGACGGTCGCGGTGCGCACCGACGCGTCCGGGCCCTCGTACGTGCGCGGCGGCCCGACCGGGGTCGCACCGCCCGCCACCGCCGCCGCGAAGGCGGCGCCGGCGTCCCGGGTGCCGAAGGCGATCACGGCCACCCCGTCGCCGTGCCGGGCCACGTAGTCCACCGCCGGGTGGTCGGGGCGCAGGCCCGAGGTCAGCAGCACCCGGCAGTCCCCCTGGACGAGCAGCAGGCTGCGCTGGTCCGGCAGGCCCGTCTCGGGGCCGCCGTGCCCGTGCACCCGGAAGCCGAAGGCCGAGCACAGGACGAACGCGGCCTGGCGCGCGTCGCCCACGTAGAACTCGACATGGTCGATGCCGAGGTAGTCCATTGCCGCTCCTTGGTCGATGACGTGCGGTGCGGGCGCGGGGCGGTGCCGTGAGCGGACCGCCGCGCGCCGTTCAGACGGTGCGGGCGAGCCGGGTGCCCGGCGGGCCGATGACGAGGCTGACGTTGTGGCCGCCGAACCCGAAGGAGTTCGACATCACGTGGCCGATCCCCGGGGCCGGGCGGGGGGCCTTGCGGACGTGGTCGAGGTCGCAGTCGGGGTCCGGGTCGTCCAGGTTGTGCGTCGGCGGCAGCACCCCGCGGCGCAGCGCGAGCACGCTCACCGCCGCCTCGACCACGCCGGACGCGCCCAGCATGTGCCCGGTGACGGCCTTGGTGGCGCTCACCGGCGGGCAGCCGTCCGCGCCGAACACCCGGCGGATCGCCAGGGCTTCGGCCCGGTCGCCGATCTTCGTGCTCGTGCCGTGCGCGTTGACGTAGCCGATGTCGGCGGGCGCGAGGTCCGCGTCCGCGAGCGCCCGGCGCATGCACGCGGCGGCGCCCTCGCCCTCCGGGTGCGGGGTCGTCGGGTGGTGGGCGTCGTTGGTCGCGCCCCAGCCCGCCAGGCCCGCGTAGGCCGCCGCGCCGCGCGCGTCCGCGTGCTCCGCGCGCTCCAGGACCAGCACCCCGGCGCCCTCGCCGAGCACCAGGCCGTTGCGGCGGCGGTCGAAGGGACGGCTCGCCCCCGCCGGGTCGGCGGCCCAACCACGCGCCAGGGCGCGGGCGTTGGAGAAGGTGTCGGCCAGCGTCGGGAAGAGCGGCGCCTCGCTGCACCCGCACACCACGACGTCCGCCTCACCCGCGCGCAGCAGCCGCAGTCCCTCGCCCACGGACTGCGCGCCCGCCGCGCACGCCGTCCCGATCGACGAGCTGTAGCCGCGGATGCCGTGCCGGATCGCCACCCGCGCGGCGCCCATGTTCGGCAGCATCCCCGGCAGCAGGTACGGGCTGACGCCCAGCCGTCCGCGCTGCGTGCGCGTCACGACCTGCGCCTCCAGCGTCGCCAGGCCCCCGGTGCCGGACAGGATCACCCCGATGCGGTACGGGTCGACGTCCCGTCCCACCTCGATGCCCGCGTCTGCCAGCGCGTCGGCCGCGGCCCGCAGTGCCATCACGATGTAGCGGTCCACCACCCGGGTCTCGGGCGCGGGCAGCACGGACGCCGGATCGACCGGCGGGCCGAACGCGGCGACGTCCACGCTCCCCTCCAGCGCACTCCCGGCGGGCGGCCGCACCAGCCCCGACCGCCCCTCGCACATCGCCGCCACGACCTCGGCGGCCGTCGTGCCCACCGGGGTGACCATGCCCATCCCGGTCACGACGACCTCGCCGCCCGTGCCTCGCGCACCTGTCACGGGACATCCCCTCCACTCAGCAGTACGGCCGCGGCGCGGTCCCGCGCCCCGGCGGTCGCCGCCTGCTCCACCCGGATCAGCAGCACCTCGTCCGCGTCGCCGTCCTCGATCAGCAGCGCGGCCACCTCCACGCCCGAGGCGGCGTCGGCGACGCACACCACGGGCCCCAACAGCCCCCAGCGGGCCGCCACATGACCGGCCACGGCGTTCGGCACGGCCTGGAAGAACGCCAGCGGCCCCGGCCGCCCCCCGCCGTCGACCGTCTCCGCCACGCCCACGGCCTGCTCCAGATCCCCCAGCGCGCTGACCACGACCACGCCGGTGGACGCGACCGGCCCCCCGGCCCGCCGCCCCAGACACCGCCGCGCGACCTCCGCGGCGAGCGGGCTGAACGACGACCCGACAAAGCCGGGCAGCAACGGGACCTCCCCTTCCGCCGCGCCCTCCGGCCAGCGCGCGGCGGCCGGCACACGCAGCCCGAACGCGCGGGCGAGCGCGACGACTTCCGCGTCGTGCCCGGAACCTTCCGCAGGAGCGGGCGACGCCTCGCCGCTGCCACCGCCGGGCACGCCGGAGCTTGCCGTGACGGGAGCGTGCGGCCCGTTCTCCCGTACGGGAGCGGGGGGTCCGGCGTGGGGCCCGGGGTCCTGCTCCGGCTCTCGCGTCGGAGGGTCGGGCACCACCCGGTCCGCCGGGTACGCGGGGAGCGTGGGTGCGGCCTGTGGGTGCGAAGACGCGGCGGGTCCGGCGTGGCGACCGGGGTCCTGCTCCGGCTCTCGCGCCGGAGGGTCGGGCACCACCCGGTCCGCCGGGTACGCGGTCGCGGGGGTCCGGCGGTCGCCGTCGGGGGTGGCCGGGGCCGCGGGGGGCGTCGGGGTGGCCTGCGGGTGCGGCGGGCGGGCCGTATCGCGCGTGGTGGGCGTCATGCGGCGGCCACCAGGAGCGCCGTGTTCGCGCCGCCGAACGCCGTTGTCAGGCTCAGCGCGTACGGGGACGTGGCCGGTGCCGGGGCGTCGAGGACGAGCCCCAGACGGCAGTCGGGGTCGGGGCCGAGCCAGCCCGCGTTGACCGGCAGCCGGCCCGCCGCCAACGCCGAGACGGTGACGACGAGTTCGAGCAGCGCGCCCGCCTCCAGGGCCTGCCCGTGCACGGCTTTGGTGGAGCTCACCGGCAGCGTCGCGGCCCCCGGGCCGAACACCCGGTGCAGCGCAGCCGCTTCGGCCGCGTCGCCCGCGGGCGAGCCGGAGCCGTGCGCGTTGACGTAGCCGATCCGCTCCGGCGCGAGGGCTGCCCGGCGCAGGGCGGCGGTGACCGCGCGGGCCAGGCCCGCGCCGTCCGGCCGGGGACGGACGACGTGATGGGCGTCCCCCGCGCGCCCCCACCCCGCCAGCCGCGCCAGCGGCCGCGCCCCGCGGTCGCGTGCCGCCGCCGCGGACTCGACCACCACCGCGACCACCGCGTCGCCGAGCAGCAGCCCGCTGCGTCCCGCGCTGAAGGGCCGCACCCGCCCGTCCCGGGCGAGCGCCCGCCCCGCGTCGAAGAGGGCGAACTGGTCGGCGTCGACCAGGTATCCGGCCGCCACCACGACGCGCTCGGCCCGTCCCCTGGCGACGAGCGCGGCGGCGTCCGCGACGGCGGTGCTCGACGCGACACAGGCCGAGGTGTACGCGCGCGCCGCGCCGGACAGCCCCGCCCGCCGGGCGACGCCCTCGGCGAAGCGGCCCGCGCCGTGCGCCGCCCGCTCACTCGCGGCCACCCGCGGCAGCGCGGGGTCGCCGTGCACGGCGAGGTGCAGCGGGCAGCGGGCGCGCAGCGCGGCCGACAGCCCGGCCTGCTCGCACGCGAGAGCGATCATCCGCGGCAACTCGTCGGCGAGCACGGGCGATCCGGGATGCACGGCGGCGTGCCCGGCCCGCCGGCCGCCGACACCGAAGCGCTCCACGGGCGTGAAGCCCGGCCGCCCGGCGAGCACGGCCGCCATGAGCGGCTCCGTCCCGACCCCGAACGCACTGAGCACCCCCACCCCGCTGAGGACGACCTCCCGCGCCCCGCGCCGCACCTCGCCGCCGTCATCCACGCGCGCCGCCGTCCCCGCCCCGCGAGCCTGCCGCGGCCGGGCCGGTGGACGCGGATCCGTCCGGCACCGGGGACGCGGTGGCGGCTCCGGAGCCGCCCGCCGGGCCGGTGGCCGCGGTGCTGTCCGCGCGGGCGGTGTGCGGGTCGCCGAGCGGGATGTCTGCGGCAACGGCGAAGGAGTCGTCCGGGTGGACGGTGTGCGGGGCCGTGTCGTTGCGCGCCGCGGCTGAGGTGTCCGTTCCGGGGTCGCCTGCCGCGCCGCCGTGCGCCGTCGAGCCGGGCGCGGCGGCGCGCCGGTCTGCGTAGTCGCCCGCCGCGGGGCCGTCGGCCCGCGGGCCGTCCGGGGCCGCCGCGGGGTCGTCGACGCCGGCCGCCGGGCCGTCCGGCTTCGTGCCGGGGCCGTCGGACGGACCGGTCAGCGCGGCGAGTTCGTCCAGGACCGTGGTGACCGTCGTCATGCGGACCAGGGACGAATCCGGGACCGTCGCCCCGTAGCGGGATTCCAGCTGGTGGACGAGCCAGGCCAGCTCCATCGAGTCGACGGTCTCGGGGACCTCCTCCGGCGGGCGGTCGCCGAAGGCCGCGAGGATCGCGAGGATCTCGGCGCGGCCCGGCGCGGCGGGCGACGGCGGTGGCACCTGCGGCGGCGAGGGCTGCGGCACGGCCGCGCTCACTGGCCCGCGGCGGGGGCCGACGCGATCCGGGCGGCCAGCGCCGCGCCGAACTCGCCCAGCGTCATCGTGCCGAGCTGCTCGGCCTCGTCCTCCTCGAAGACGACGCCGAACCGTTCCTCCGCGCGGATGCCCAGCTCGGCCAGGGCGAGCGACTCCAGGTCGATGCCGGCCGGGCCGAGCGGGGTGTCGTCGTCGACGTCGGCGACGCTGTAGTTCATCTCGCTCAGCGCTTCGAGCACGAACGCGCGGATCTCATCGGTGGACATCTCGGTGGACATCGCGGGGGCTCCCTCTGCGGTGGCTTGCGTGACGGCGGCGGTGCTGACGGTGTGACGGTGACGGTGGCGGGGGCCGGGACGGCGGGTCACCCGGCGGGCGGCCGGTCCGGCGGCGGTTC
The DNA here is from genome assembly GCF_044332905.1 of Streptomyces sp. NPDC021224. Taxonomy (NCBI): domain Bacteria; kingdom Bacillati; phylum Actinomycetota; class Actinomycetes; order Kitasatosporales; family Streptomycetaceae; genus Streptomyces; species Streptomyces sp. NPDC021224. Next base: position 26,161 of record NZ_JBIRPW010000025.1, read on the forward strand.
GGCGGACGCGGACACGGGCGCGGACGCGGCCGTGGCGGCGGCGGTGGGGTTCGGGGCCGCGGTGGCGGCCGCGCGCAGCACCGCGAGGTCGCGCACGAGCTTCCCCGTGGCGGTGCGCGGCAGTTCGTCGACGACGTGCAGCAGCCGCGGCCGTTTGTACGGGGCCAGCCGCTCCTGGAGCCCGGCCTCGACGCGGTCGCGCGCGTCCGGCGCGCGCAGGACCGCGTAGGCCTCGACGGAGGAGCCGAAGACCACGACCGCGTCGGCGACGTCCGGGAGTTCGGCCAGGGTGTGCTCGACCTCGGTGAGATCGACCTTGAGGCCGCCCACCGACACCTGCGAGTCCCGCCGGCCGAGCACGCGGATCCGCCCGGTCGCCGGATCGACGCTGCCGCCGTCGCGGGTGTGCAGCCAGCCGTCCGACCAGCGGTCCGGGTCGTCGAGGCCGATGTAGGGCGACCGCTCGGTGGCGATCAGCAGTTCGCCGCCCGCCTCCCGTACGGCGATGCCCGGTGCGGGCGTGACCTCGGGGCGGTGCTCGCCGAACAGGTCGGTGGCGATGACGCCGACCTCGGTCATCCCGTACATGCTGCCGAGCCGCACGCCGTAGCGGTCGGTGAAGGCCTCGTGCACACGGGCCCGCACCAGCTCGCCGCCGGTCGTCATGCCGGTGAGCTGCGGCAGCCGCGGCGGCCGTGCGACCCAGCTGAGCAGTTCGATGTGGAAGGGCACGCCGAGCAGCGTGGTCGGTTCATGCCCGGCGGCGACGGTGGCGAGGATGCCCTCGGCGCCGGCGCGCGCGGGGAAGGCGAGCCGCACCCCCGCGGCCAGGCTGTGCAGCAGGCCGCCGACGAGGCCGAGGACGTGGACCATGGAGGCCATCGAGACGATGCGTTCACCGGCTCGCGGCACCCCGTCGATCCGCGCGTAGCGGCCGATCTCGGCGACGAGGTCGGCGGACGTCCGGCCGATGATCTTCGCCGGTCCGGTGGAGCCCGAGCTGAGCTGCACCAGCGCGTGCGGGGTGCGGGCGGGCAGTCCGCCGGCCCGCGCGCGGACCACCGGGTGCTGCTCGTGGTAGCCGCGGGCGGGCCCCGGCCCGACGGGCTCGGCGGTCACCACGACCTGGGCGGCCAGCCGCTCCAGCGCGCGCCCGGTCTCGTACGGGGTGAGCCGGTGGTCGAGCAGCGCGACCTGCGCGCCGCCGCGCCAGCCCGCGAGCAGGTCGGTGACGAGCGCGAGCGAGGGCGCCAGGCACAGCGCCGCGGTGCCGCCCGCGCGCAGTCCGGCGGCGGCGAGTTCGGCCTGCCGTTCCCGGACCAGGCGGCGCAGCTCGGCCCGTGTGACGGGCGCGTCGAAGACCAGGCAGACGTCGGCGCCGGGCCCGGCGAGCAGGACGTCGTCCACCCAGGAGCCGTCCCAGGACCCGTCCCGGCCTTCCCAGGATGTCGTCGAGGCAGCCTTCATGAAGAACCCGGACCCCTTTCATGATTCCCGGTCTGGTGGTTTCCCGGCGGTCCGCCGCTCCCGGTTTCCCGGTCCGCCGGCGAATCCGGCCCGGGCGGGCCGGACCGCGCCGGGGCAATCGGAATGGTCCAGATCAATAGCGGGCCGACCGAAATTCCCACGCCGAACTTTCAACTCAGAATTCCGCGCTGTCAAGCCCCGCTCCGGTCTGCGGCGACAAATTCCTCATCAATCCCTGCTGTATCGATCCGTCACACGCGACACAAATCTTCTCGTATTGACGATCCGCGACGCCCGCCGCTAGCATGGCCGCTCATTGGCCAACTGCCGTGATCCGGCTGGAAGTTGGCAGCTCAGAACGGCACCGCCACATGCAGGTGATCCCCCAGTCGCCCTCACGGCTCGGTGGTCCCATTTCCGCGGCCGACCTCCCGGCCTGCGTTTTCGCGCCCTCCTGCGCGCTTCTCACCGCACCGCCGTCCTGCACGATCCCCCACGTCCTGCTCCTGCGCTGCACCAACTCCGCTTCTCTTGCGTTCCGCACTTCCTGCACGCACTTCCGGGGCAACATGTGCACCGCTCCCGGTTTCCTTATTCACGTGCCCGTGTCCCGGCCGCCGTATCCCGCGGTGCCGCCGTCGGCCCGGTGCATGCTTGCCCACGTTATTCCGCTTACCGCATTCCCGATTCCGCATGCTCTTTTTCCCGAGGATTGGCCGCCATTGGAACCTGGGACCGGCGCCGGCCTGAACACGGCCGTGGAGCGCTACTACGACATCACGCTCGATCTCTACGAGGACCTGTGGGGAGAACACGTCCACCACGGTTTCTGGGATCCGGGGGAAATACCCGGCGCCAATGGCGCCGACCGGCACGCCGCCACCGACCGGCTGGTGCGTGAACTGGTCGAATTCACCGGTGTCCCGCCCCGCTCGACCGTCCTGGACGTCGGCTGCGGCATCGGCGGTCCCGCGCTGCACCTCGCGGGTGCGATGGACTGCACCGTCGAGGGCGTCACGCTGAGCGCCCGGCAGGCGGCCAGGGCCGGGGAGAAGGCGCAGGCCGCGGGGCTGGCCGGGCGCGCCCGCTTCCACCAGCTGGACGCGCTCTCCACCGGCTTCCCGGACGCGTCCTTCGACGTGGTCTGGGCGCTGGAGAGCCTGATGCACCTGTCCGACCGCCCGGCCTTCTTCGCCGAGGCGCTGCGCCTGCTGCGCCCCGGCGGCATCCTCGCGGTGGCCACCTGGTCGGTGCGCGACGGCGAACTGGCCGACGACGAGCGCGACCTCGTGCGGCAGATCCTCCAGCACCAGGTCATGCCGCACTTCTCGTCGCTGGAGGAGCACGAGCGGCTCGCCCGCGCGGCCGGTTTCGCGGAGGTCGCCACGGTCGACTGGAGCAAGGCCGTCGCCAACTCCTGGGACCCGTCCTTCGCGCAGATCGCCCGCTACGACCGGGGCCGTACCGAGATGCGCCGGCTGGCCCGCGAACGCGGCGTGGACGTGCTGGGCTTCTTCCACGCGGGGCCGCTCATGACCAGGGGCTTCGAGACCGGTGTCATCACCTACGGCGCCCTGCGCGCCGTCAAACCCGCGACCGCCGCGTCGGACGCGGCGGCGGACACGGACGCGCTCGTACGGCCGGTCGCGGACCTGCTGCGGCGGATCACCGGCGAGGACGCCGCGTGGCTGGAGGCCGTGACACCCGCCAGCCGGGTGGACGGCGACCTGCTCGTCGAGAGCCAGGAACTCGCCGCCTGGAGCGCCGCGCTGCGGGAGCGCTACGGCGAGCGCGTCGATCTCGCCGGGCACGTCGCCGGGCTGGACATCGACGCGATCGTCGAGCTGACGGTCGGTGACGTGGCCGCCTACGTGGCCGCCCACCGCGATTCCCACGCCGACCGGCCCGCCGGCCGCGACGCCGGCCGGCCCGGTGACGCGGAGGGCGACCGCGGCACCGCTCCCGCGAAGAGCGGCTGATGGGCCGCTACCTCTTCGTCTCGCTGCCGCTGAGCGGGCATGTGCACCCGCTCGCCGCGGTGTCGAAGGAGCTGGTCGCACGCGGCCACGACGTGCTGTGGGCCGGGTCGGAGTCCTTCCTGCGGCCGGTGCTCGGGCCGGACGCCGCGATCGCGCCCATCCCGTTGCGGGCGCACCGCGGGCAGGCCGACCGGGGCATGGCCGCGGCGAAGTCGCGCTGGGAGGGCTACATCGTCCCGCACGCCCGGGTGACGCTGCCCGGCATCGAGCGGGCCGTCGCCGCCTTCCGGCCGGACGTCCTCGCCGTCGACCAGCACGCCGTGGCCGGCGCCGTGGCGGCGCACCGCGCCGGGCTGCCCTGGGCGAGTCTCGCGCCGACCACCATGGAGCTGACCCGGCCCTACCGGGCGCTGCCGCTCGTCGAGGCGTGGATCCACGAGCGGATGGCGGAGATCTGGACGGCCGCCGGGATGCCCGGCCGCCCGCCGCACGACCTGCGCTTCTCCCCGCACCTGCTGGTCGGCTTCACGGGCGAGGCGCTCAACGGCCCGCTCGACTGGCCGGACAACGCCCGGCTGGTCGGTCCTGCGCTCGCCGCCCGGCCCCCGGACACCTCCTTCCCGTGGGAGTGGCTGGACCCGGCACGCCGTCATGTGCTGGTCACCGTCGGCACCCTGGCGCTGGACCTCGCCGAGGACTTCCACGCCCGGGTCGTCGAGGCACTGCGCCCCATCGCCGGAAGCGTCCAGGCCATCGTGATCGCCCCGGACGGCACGGTGCCCGGCGCGCCCGGGGCCGATGTGCTGGTACGGGCGCGGGCCCCGGTGCTGGAGCTGATGCCGCGGCTGGACGCGGTGGTCAGCCACGGCGGGCTCAACACCGTCTGCGAGGCGCTCGCGCACGGTGTGCCGCTGGTCGTCGCGCCCATCAAGGGCGACCAGCCGCTCAACGCCGCCCGGGTCGCGGCGGTCGGCGCGGGACGCCGGGTCAGATTCCCCAGCGCCCGCCCGGAGGAGCTGCGCGGCGCGCTGCTCGCCGTGCTCGACGACCCGTCCTACCGCGCCGCCGCCGGACGGGTCCGCGACTCCTTCGCCGCCGCGGGCGGCGCCGCGGCCGCGGCCCGGCACCTCGAAGGACTCCTGGCCGCACCACCCGAACCACGCTCCGCCGCAAGGGAGATGACGACGACGTGAAGACGCTCCGCGACACCTGGCTGGTCTTCCAGCGGCACATGCTGCTGCTGTCCCGGTCGCCGCTGTCCATCCTGCTGGGTGTGGCCCAGCCGGTCATCTACATGGCGCTGTTCGCGCCGCTGCTCAAGCCCGCGCTGGCGTCCATGGGCGCCGACTCGATGACCGACGCCTACCGCATCTACGTCCCCGGCATGCTCGTCGCGCTCGCGCTCGGCGGCGGCCTCTACGTCGGCTTCGGTCTGCTCGCGGAGCTGGCGTCCGGCGTCGTGGAGCGGGCCCGGGTGACGCCGGTGAGCCGGGTGGCACTGCTGCTCGGCCGGGCGTTGCGCGATGTCGTGGTGCTGGTCGTCCAGGCGGCCGTCATCATCGTGCTGGCGATGCCGCTGGGCCTGTTCGTGCACATCACCGACCTGCTGCTGGCGTACGTGCTGCTCGCCCTCATCACGCTGACCAGCTCCGCGGTGTCGTACGGGATCGCGCTCAAGGTGAGCAATCCCAACGCGCTGGGCCAGGTGGTCAACAACATCGCGCAGCCGCTCATGCTGCTGTCCGGCACGCTGCTGCCGCTCGCGCTCGCCCCGCTGTGGCTGCGCCGGATCTCGGACTGGAACCCCTTCAGCCGCGCGGTCGTCGGCATGCGCGCGCTCTTCGCCGGGCATGCGGGGGACTCCTCGGTGTGGCAGAGCATCGCGCTGCTGGCCGCGGTCGCGCTCGTCGCCCTGGCGTGGTCGGCCCGGCTGTTCGCCCGCTCGGTGCGCTGACCGCGCCGCGCGCCCCGCCGTACCGCCCCCGCCGTACCCCCGCACCGCACACACCCCCGAGCACGACAAGGACGCCTCGATGATTGAGACCAGGGACCTGCGGAAATCCTTCCGCACCGGGCGGCGCCGCTCGTCCACGACCGTGGAGGCGGTCACCGGCCTCGACCTGACCGTGGCCGCGGGGGAGATCTTCGGCTTCCTCGGCCCGAACGGCGCGGGCAAGACCACCACCCTGCGGATGCTCGCCACCCTGCTGCCCCCCGACGGCGGCGACGCCGTCGTCGCGGGCGCCGACCTGCGCACCGCGCAGGCTCAGGTGCGGCGCAGCATCGGCTACGTCGCCCAGGGCGGCGGCACCTGGGACGACGTCACCGCCCGCGAGGAACTCGTCCTCCAGGCGCGGATGTTCGGCTCCTCCCGGGCCGAGGCGCGCGAGCGTGCCGCCGAGGCGCTGGACGCCTTCGACCTGACCGGCTATGCCGACCGGAACTGCCGCACCTACTCCGGCGGCCAGCGGCGCCGGGTGGACATCGCGCTCGGCGTCGTCCACCGGCCCAAGGTGCTCTTCCTGGACGAGCCGACCTCGGGCCTGGACCCGCAGAGCCGCGCGCACATGTGGGACGAGATCCGCCGGCTGCGCACCGACGGGATGACGGTCTTCCTCACCACGCACTACCTGGACGAGGCCGACGCGCTGTGCGACCGGATCGCCATCATCGACGGCGGCCGGACCGTCGCCGAGGGCACCCCCGCCGAGCTGAAGCGGCAGATCGCGGGCGAGGTCGTCACCCTGGAGGTCGCCGACCACCCGGCGAAGGCCGCCGAGGTGCTGGCCGGCCTGGAGTGTGTGCGCTCCGCCGAGGTGCGCGACGCCGGGGACCTGCGGCTCGCGGTGGACGCGGGGGAGACGGCCATGCCGCGCATCATGCGCGCCCTCGCCGACGTCGGGGTGGAGCTGGCGACGATCGAGCTGCACCGCCCCACGCTCGACGACGTGTTCCTGGCCAGGACCGGCCGCTCGCTGCGGGAGTCCTGACCGATGGAGCACACCGCGACGACGGGGGAGAAGCCGATGGAGCAGCGGGCAGCGGACCGGAGCCGTACCGTACGGCGGGCGGTGGTCACCGGCGGGGCCGGGTTCGTCGGCTCGCACCTGTGCGACCGGCTGCGGGCCGAGGGCGCCGAGGTCGTGTGCGTCGACAACCTGCTCACCGGCAGCACCGACAACCTCCACGCCCGCACCGACGACCCGGGCTTCACGCTGGAGGTCCGCGACGTCTGCGAGCCCTTCGACGTGGCGGGGCCGGTCGACCTGGTGGCGCACCTGGCCTCCCCGGCCTCCCCGCTGGACTACGCCCGGCACCCCCTGGAGACGCTGCGGGCCGGCTCCCACGGCACCGCCAACGCCCTGGACCTCGCCCACCGCAAGGGCGCCCGCTTCCTGCTCGCCTCCACCTCCGAGGTCTACGGCGACCCGCTCGTCCACCCGCAGCCGGAGAGCTACTGGGGCAACGTCAACCCGGTCGGCCCGCGCAGCCAGTACGACGAGGCCAAGCGCTACGCCGAGGCCCTCACCACCGCCTACCGCACCACGCTCGGTGTGGACACCGTCATCGTGCGGCTGTTCAACACCTACGGCCCGCGGATGCGGCGCGGGGACGGCCGGGCGGTGCCCGCCTTCGTGACCCAGGCACTCGCCGGGGAACCGCTGACCGTCGCCGGGGACGGCTCGCAGACCCGCTCGCTGTGCTACGTCGACGACACCGTGGCGGGGCTGCTCGCCGCCGCGGCGTCCGGGCACCCCGGGCCGGTCAACCTGGGCAACCCGGTGGAGCTGACCATCCTGGAACTGGCCCACCGTATCCGCGACCTGTGCGGTTCCGACTCGCCGGTCGGCTTCGTGCCGCGCCCGGTGGACGACCCGGGGCTGCGCCGGCCCGACATCGCGCTGGCCCGCGCGGCGCTGGGCTGGCAGCCGGTGGTGGACGTCGACAAGGGCCTGGCGATCACCGTCGAGTGGTTCGCCCGCCCGCTCGCCGGACAGCAGGCGGAGCCCCGGGCCTGAAGCCCGGGGCCCCGGGGGTCCCGCACGGGGCCGCCGCCCGCCGGGGGCGGGCGGCGGCACGGCTCACCTGTTCGGTGTGCCGCTGATGGTGAATCCCGAGCCGGGTTCGATCAGGACGTCGCCCTGCGCGGAGCCGGTGATCGTCACGTTCGTCAGCGTCGCGCTGCCCCGGGCCCCGCCCATGGCCCGTATGCCCGCGCCGTTGTTCGACTTGTCGATCGTCACGTTGCTGATCACGACGCCCGGCATGTTGCCGCCGCCGGTCTTGAACTGGATCCCGTCGTACGTCGAGTCGTGGATCTCGGTGTCGCGGATCGTGACCCCGGTGATGTCGCGGCTGGACGGGAAGAGCGTGATGGCGCCGAACTTCTGCTGCTCGCCCCAGAAGGCGCCGCCGGTGCGGTAGAGGGCGTTGTTGGCGACGAGCGTCTGCCCGGAGAAGGGCAGCGGGTCGTGGTCGGTCGCCAGCATGATGCCCGGGTAGTTCATGGTGTCGTAGACGAGGTTGTTCTCGACCGTGTTGCCGTAACCGCCGTAGATCGCGATGCCGTTGGCCCGCCACGGGAGCTGGATCGTGTTGTTGGTGAAGTGGTTGTCGTGGCCGATGTCGACCGACTGGTCCTTGACGTACTTGCTGGCCCACACCGCGAGCGAGTCGTCGCCGGTGGTGCGGAAGGAGGAGTTGAAGACCTGCGAGTTGCGGGTGCCGTTGGTGAAGTTGATGCCGTCGGCGTAGGTGTCGCGGACGCGCATACCGCTGAACTGCAGGCCGTCGGCCGGGCCCCACAGGTCGGGGATGTTGTCGTAGTCGCGGCCGACCCACACACCGACGTTGGAGTGCTCGATCCACACGTTGCTGATCTTGGTGTTCTTGCCGAAGCGCCCGTTGAGGCCCACCCCGCCCTCGGCGTTGCCGTCACCGCCGCGGATCCGGCCGGAGCCGAAGATGGCGATGTCGGAGATCTGCGTGTTGCCGTCGATGTCGAAGCCGAAGTTGCCCTCGTGCGGGTGGTTGATGCCGCCCGCGTCCTGCGGCTGGGTGAGCGTGTAGAGCTGCGAGTACCACATGCCCGCGCCGCGGATCGTGACGTTGCTGATGCCGACCTGGTTGTACTGGCCGCGGTGCAGCGGGTCCGGGGTGAGGATCTTCTGCTCCTGCCGCCACTGCCCGGCCGGGATCCAGACGCAGTTGATGACGCCGTTCTGGTCGTCCATGACGGCCTTCTGGATCGCCGCGGTGTCGTCGATCCCGTCGTCCGGCACCGCGCCGTACTCGGTGATCGAGGTGCAGTTGCCGGGCTTGGCGTTCGGCGGCGCGACCTGCTCCAGGTCGACCGAGTCGATGATGTAGAAGGACGCGGTGTCACCGGTGTCGCGCTGCAGCCGGAAGGTGGTGCCGGCCGGGTAGCTCTGGTTGAGCAGCGCGCTGGTCTCGTCGAACAGCCGCCGGGCGTCGCCGCCGGGGCGGTTGGTCAGGCCCTCGGGGTCGTCGGTGGTGCCGTACAGCCAGCTGTGCACCGAGGAGAGGGTGAGCTTGCGGACGTAGGAGCCGTTGACGTACAGGCTGAGGGTGGCCTCGATGCCGCCGCCGGAGGGCGCGTCCGGGATGGAGTTGCGCACCACGATCGAGTTGGTCGGCACCGTCGAGGTGAACTGCACGTACTGGCCGGTGGAGTCCAGCCGCACCGACTTGCGGCCGGAGGACTCGGTCGCGAAGTTGGTGTGGCCGAAGGTGCGGGTGGCGTCCGCGGTCAGCAGCGTGCCGGTGTACGTGCCCGCCTCGGCCTCGTAGGAGGTGAACGGGACGGCGGCGCCGCGCCCGACGACGATCGGCTGCGAGAAGGCGTTGTTGCCCTCGTCGGTCTCGGCGACGGTGTTGGTCGCGTCGGCCGTGGCGGTGATGTTCGCGCCGCCGCTGGTCGCCGTCCAGGTGCCCGTGACGTTCACGGTCGCGGTGGCCCCGGCCGCGATCGACGGGGTGCTGGTGTCGAGCGTCGTGCCGCCCACCGTGACCCGGGTGACGGTGGCCGCGCCGGACGCGGTGGTGCCGCGGTTGTGCACCGCGGCGGTGAAGGAGACGGCCTGGCCGGGCGACGGGTTCGCCGGGCTGGCGGTGATGCCCAGCACCTGGAGGTCGGGACCGGGGCTCTGGGCGACCACCAGCTTGGCGGACGCGGTCAGGCTGTTGTTGGAGTCGTCCAGCTCGATGACGGCGTCGGTCGGGTCCACGGCCGCGGAGACGGTGTAGCTGCCCGTCGCCCGCTTGCCGACGCCGACCGAGACGGTCTGCGAGGCGCCGGCGGCGAGCGCGCCGACCGAGGCGGTGCCGGCGACCACGCCGCCGACGCTGACGTTGACGGTGGTGGCCGGTGCGGCCGCGGTACCGGCGTTGCGCACGGTCGCCGAGACCGTGGTGGCGTCGGTCTCCACCGGCGCGGACGGCGTCCACGTCACGGAGGTCACGGTGAGGTCCGGGTTGGGCGCGCGGGTGCCGAAGACCTGCAGCTCGGCCACCTGACCGCCGGGCGCCCCGGTGTTGCCCGCGAAGGCCAGCCGCACGTCGGCGGCCCTGCCCTGGACGGGGATCCGCACCGAGTTCTGGTTGCCGGACGGGTCGAAGGCGTAAGCCTTTGGGGCGGCCAGCGAGGTGAAGTCGCCGCCGGACTGGCCGCGGCCGAGCACCTGGATGTTCTGGGTGCGCGGGCCCCAGGCGCCGTCCGGGTTGAGCTTGACCACGACCGAGGTGAGGTCGGCGTCGGCGCCCAGCTTCGCCGTCAGCGTGGCGGGGAGGCCGGCCGACTCCCAGTAGGTGCCGATCTGCCCGTCGGTGGCGTTGGCGGCGACGAAGTTCTGCGTCGCGGAGGACGCCTCGGCGGGCTTGCCGTGCGCGAGGTCCGTGCCGTCGCCGTCACCGGGGTCGCCGGGGTCGCCCGGACCGCCGGGGTCGGTGCCGGTGGTCCCGTACACCTCCACCTCGGACAGCTGCGCCGCGGGCCAGCCGGTGTTGGCCGTGGCCGTGACCCGCACGTAGCGGGCGGTGGTGTCGGTGACGTCCAGGGTCACCGTGTTGTTCGCCGAGCCCGGGGCGAACTGCCGGGCCTGCGCGGCGGCCAGCGAGGTGAACGTGGTGCCGTCCGCGCTGCCTTCGACGCCGAGTGTCTCGGAGCGCGCCTCCCAGGAGGCGGGCAGCCGCAGCACCACCTGCTCGACCGTCGCGCTCTGCCCGAGGTCGACCTGCACGGACTGCGGGAAGACGTTGGAGGGGCCTTCCCAGTACGTGCCCTGGTTCCCGTCCGTGACGTTGGCGGCCGGGTAGCCGCCGATCGCGCCGGTCGCCGAGACCGCCCTGCCCTTGGCCAGGTTGACCGGATCGGCGGCGTGCGCGGTGGCGGCGAGCGGGGTGAGGCCGAAGGCCACCAGACCGGACGTCAGCATGCCGGTGATCATGCGTCTGAGCTGCTTGCGTTTCATGAACTCCTCTGTTCTGCCGGGAACGGGAGAGCGGGTGGGGGGAGAACGCGAGCCGCGTCGACGGCGTCTTGCACAGCTCCGTGACCTGTCGAGCGCGGTCATGCTGCGAAGTTGCAGACGCCAGCGAGTAATTGAGGCTGTTGTCATCGATTTTTTGCGACTCACAGGGTGCAAGGACGGCGTGGCTTTGTCAACGCTTTACACAGGGTTGGCGGATCGACGACGTTCCCGGCACGGCGTCCTTACGTCGGCGCGCTCCGGTGCCAGGTCCTGCCCGGCCCGGCTCAGCCGGCCGCCGGGCGGGCCGCGGCCGCGGCGTCGAGCAGCGCCCCGGCCGCCGCGCGGGCCTGGCGGGCCGGGGCGGGGTCGCCCGTGATGCCGGCCATGACCATCGCGCCCTCGGCGAGCAGGCACACCGGCTCGGCCGCGATGCCCGCGGCTGCCGTCCAGGCGGCGACCTGGGCGTGGAAGGCCCGCTTGTGCGCACGGACTTCGGCGAGCACCGGCCCGGAGGAGGATCCCAGCTCGCCGAAGGCGTTGATCCAGGCGCAGCCGCGGAAGCCCGGCTCGGCGAACCACCGGGCGAGCCAGTCGAAGACCGCGAGGACGCGCCCGCGGGGGTCGGCGGCGGCGGTCTCGACGTACGCGGCCAGGTTCCCGCGCCAGCGCGCGTCGCGGCGCCGGAGCATCGCGACGACCAGGTCCTCCTTGGCCGGGAAGAAGCGGTAGATCCGCTTGAGCGGCAGTCCGCAGGCCGCGCGCACCTGGTCCATGCCGACCGCCCGGAAACCCCGTTCGTAGAAGAGCCGTTCGGCCGCGTCGAGCAGCGCGTCGCGGTCCCGGCGGGACTGCTCCTCGGTGATCGGGGCCGGCATCCTTGCCTCCTTGACGTCGGGAACGGCCGTTCCCTACCTTAGGGCCCGCGTAGAGAACGCGCGTTCTCCATGAAGGGGGCCATCGTGCCGGAAGACCGCCCGCCCTGCCCGCCGTTCACGGCGGAGACGGCCCGGCAGAAGGTCCAGGCGGCCGAGGACGCCTGGAACACCCGCGACCCGCGGCATGTCGCCCTCGCCTACACGCCCGACTCCGTGTGGCGCAACCGCGACACCTTCGTCCACGGCCGCGAGGAGATCGTCGCCTTCCTCACCGCCAAGTGGCAGCGCGAGCAGGACTACGCCCTGCGCAAGAGCCTGTGGGGCTTCCGCGAGAACCGGATGGCCGTGCGCTTCCAGTACGAGTGGCACGACGCCCGCGGCCGCTGGTGGCGCTCCTACGGCAACGAGCTGTGGGAATTCGACGAGCACGGCCTCATGCGCCGCCGCGAGGCCAGCATCAACGACCTGCCCATCGAGCCCGCCGACCGCCGTATCTTCGGCCCCCGCCCGCCCGAGGAGCACGGCACCGACCTCCCGGTGCTGTAGCCGGTCACTCCTCCCACCACGGCTCCGCGCCCTCCGCGAGGACGAAGTCGTGGAAGTCCATGTTGGCGATCTCCAGGTTGCACGCCAGCGAGCCGACCATGTCGCACGGGAGCACCGCGGCATGCCCCGGCGTGTCGTGGAGATCGACGGCGGTCAGCGGCCGGCCGGGCTCCGCGAAGGTCCTGGCACAGGCGAGCGCGACCAGCGGGGTGTGGTCGCCCGGCGGGACCAGCGCGGGGACATGACCGGGCGTCAGGCCCTCGAAGGCCCGGTCGTCGACGACCAGCGCCGTCAGCGGGTAGTGGTCGGTGTCGATCGACTCCGGGTCCAGGTCCGCGCCGACCCTGCCGTCCGCGTCGGCCCCGCCCAGCTCGTCGAGCAGCGCGCGCCAGCCCTCCTCGTCGTCGAAGCAGGTGCGGACCAGCAGCGCCTCCTCGCCGCCGGGCAGCGCGGGGAAGGGCCGGGGCGACACCGCCGTGGACACGGGGAAGGCGGGCCGTCCCGCGTCCCCCTGGTACATGCCGCACACGTCCATGCCGTGCACGAGGTCGTCGAAGGCGAGCGTCCCGTCCAGCAGACGCGCCAGGATCCCGCCGAGCCGGGCCGCCGGGACCCGGACACCGCGCCCGGGTATCACCGCCAGGTCCACCAGCAGCGGGCCGTCCCCGCCGTGCACCACGGGGATGTCGGCCAGCACGGCGACGGGCGGGACGGGGGCGCCGCCCGGCAGGAGCGCGGGCACATTGCCGCCGTGCAGGAAGTCCCACCGGACGTCCTCGGCCGGGCGCAGCCGTACCCCGCCCCCCGCGAGGACGACCGCGCCGCCCTCCCGGCGGCCGCCGGCCGCCTCGACCAGCCCGCCCCAGCGGGCCGCGCCCTCCTCGTAACAGGTGGCGACCACGAGCACCTCACCGGGCGCGGGCCGCGGCAGCAGGGGCAGGGACATGACGCTCCTTCGGAGGGCGGCGGGACAGGACAGGACACTAACCCGCACGTCCGACAGCCCGCGGAACCGGCGTCCGCGTCATGGGGAGCGGCCGAACGGTCAAGCCGCGGGCACACGGGGCCGGGAGACTGGGCCCATGATGTCTGAGGGTCGTACGACCGTTCCGGAAGCCGCCGCCGAGGCGGGCGGCAAGGTGGAGCCCGGCACCGCCGGGGAAGAGGGTTCGTGGGCGCCGGTCATGGCGCTCACGCTGGGGATCGCCACGCTCGTCGGGAGCGAGTTCCTGCCCGCGAGCGTGCTGCCGGCCATGGCGTCGGACATCGGCGTCAGCGAGGGCACCGCCGGACTGGCGGTCGCCGCGACAGCGGTCGCGGGCGCCGTGACGGCCCCCACCATCGGCGTGCTGCTGCCGCGCACCGACCGGCGGACCGTGCTGATCGGGCTGCTGGCCCTCGCCGTGGTCTCCAACCTGGTCGTCGCCGTGACCCCCGACTTCCCGCTGCTGCTGGTGGGACGGCTGGTGCTGGGCGCCGCGATAGCCGGCTTCTGGTCCTTCGCGCTCGCCGCGGGCATCCGCGCGATGCCCGGACGCGACCACGTGGTCTCCACCAGCCTCGCCCTCGGGGTGAGCGCGGCGACCATCATCGGGGTGCCGCTGTCCTCGGTGCTCGGCGACGCGGTTGGCTGGCGGCCGGTGTTCTGGGCCGCGGCGGGCCTGAGCGTGCTGGCGCTGGTCTCCGTGGTGGCGACGCTGCCGCCCGTACCCGCCCAGCCCGGCGCGGGCCTGGCCATGCTGCGCCGGGTGGTGTCCGGCCGCCGCCTGATGGCCGGGGTCGGCTGCATCGCCCTGGTGGCCTTCGGCAACTTCGCCGCCTACCCCTTCATCCGGCTCGCCATCGAACGCGTCACCGACGGCGGCACGGTCTGGCTGCTGCTCGGCTGGGGCGTCGGCGGACTCGGCGGCAACCTCGCGGCGGGCATGCTCGCCGCCCGGCTGCGGCTCGCCGTGGTCGCCGCGCCCGCGCTGCTCGGCGCGAGCCTCCTGCTGCTGGTCGCGACGACGAACCCGGTGCTCGCGACGGCCGGCATCGTCGTGTGGGGCTTCGGCTTCAACATGGTGCCGGTCGCCACCCAGCTGTGGGTCACCCGCGCGGAGCCGCGCAGCGTCGAGTCAGCGCTGTCCTTGCAGGTGGCGGCCTTCCAGGTGGCGATCACCGCCGGATCGGCCGTCGGCGGCGCCGTCGTCGACCACAGCGGGGTCCGCGCGGCGATGCTGCTCGGCGCCGTCGTGGCCGTCGCGGGCAGCGCCGGATTCGCCTCGCTGCGCACTCCCGGGGTCTGAGCGCCACGCCTGCGGCGGCGTCCCGTGGTACGCGGAGAACGCCCGGCTGAACGCGGCGGCCGAGCCGTACCCCACGGTGAACGCGATCTGCTCCACCGGCCGGTCGGTCGTCGCCAGCAGCGCGCGGGCGTGCCGCATCCGCACCTCCCGCAGCACCTGCGCGGGAGTACGGCCCAGGGCCCGCCGGAAGCGCTCGCCGAGCGACGACCGCGACAGGTGCGCGACCCGCGCCATCCCCTCCACCGTCCACGGACGCCCGGGATGCGCGTCGAGCACGGACATCAGCGCGACGATCTGCGGGTCCGGGCCCTGCCGCGCGCGTTCGTCCGCGTCGAGGGACTGCAGCATCGCGGCCTGGATGAGCCCGCCGTAGCTCGCCGCGAACAGCGACTGCCCGCACGCCGGGTCGAGCGGGCAGATCCGGACCAGCTCGGCGATACCCCGGTGCCGGTCGGCGAACTCCCGGGCGACCAGGGGGCTGGGCAGCTGGGGCACCGCCAGCAGCCGGCCCACGGCCAGCTCGGCCCGGGTCAGCGCGGTCAGCCGGTAGGCGGTGCGGGCGTCCACATGGAAGGCGTCCCCGGCGTGCAGGGCCTCGGCCCCCGCCGCGTCGCTCGCCAGCCGCACGTCGCCGTCCAGGACCAGCACCCAGACCGCGCCGTCCACCCCGCGCAGCGCGTCCCCGACACCGAGCGCGTACTTGTGCACACTCACGAGGTCCCATGTGGGCGTGCCGCGCCCCCCACTCGCTGTCATGCCCCCGCAACCACGCGACGTCCCGCGTCTATTCCGCCCCCCCCGTCCCCACGGGCTGCCCCGGGCCGCCGTCGCGGGATCGTCCCTCGACCACCCGCCGGCGGAAGCTCGTGCGGGCCACCGCAAGGGGCACCCCGGAGCGCGAAAACGCGCGCCCCGCGGGGTTACGGCAGCGTTCACCCGGCGCTTGACGTCACGTCACGCGCTTTCCGCGGGGCGTCCTTTGGATCAAGGCGCGCGCGGCCGCCGCCGGGCGCGGTCCCCAGCGTCCCGTCCAGCCCGAGGTGCATGCATGAGACTCACCGTCCGGAAACCCCTGCTCGCGGTGCTCGCCGCCGCGGCGCTCGTGGCGGGCACGCCCGCCGCGGCCTTCGCCGACAGCGGCGGAAAGCACGGCGGCGCCCCCGCCGTACCCGCCCCGCCCGCCACCGGCGGGATCCCGCTCGTGAACACGGTCGAGCAGACCGGCCCCGGTATCAGCCTCCAGCACGTCAAGGCGCTGGACCAGAAGGGCTGGTACGACGCGCACTTCCTGACCGTCGACCTGTCCGACCACGCCGTCAGCACCAACCTGCTGACGTCGGGCCCGGTCGCGTCGGGCGGTCCGCTCAGCGCTGCCGCGAACAAGGCGGGCGCGGTCGCGGGCGTCAACGGCGACTTCTTCGACATCGGCAACTCCAACGCCTCCCTCGGCGGCGAGGTCCAGGACGGCAAGGTCGTCAAGTCCGCCGACGCCACCGGCAGCCGCAAGCACGTGGGCGTCAGCCAGGACGGCATCGCCCAGCTGGTGGACCTCACCGTCGACGCGACCGCGTCCTTCGGCGGCACCGACCACAAGGTGCTGACGCTCAACGCCGCGAACGGCGGCGGCGTCCCGGCCGACGGGCTCGTCGCCTTCACGTCCGCCTGGGGCACGTACAGCCGCAACACCGGCCTGACCGGCGTCGCGAACGACCAGATCGCCGAGGTCCTGGTCGAGAAGGGCGCGGTCGTCTCCGTCACGCCGAACGGCCCGGCGGGCTCCGGAGCCGTCCCGGCGGACGGCTTCGTGCTCGTCGGACGCGGCGCCGCCGCGGCCGCCCTGCGGACGCTCCAGGCGGGCGACCCCGCGACGCTCAGCTACGCGCTGGCCGACAACGCTGCCAGGACGATGAAGTTCGCGCTCGGCCACGGCGGCACCATCGTATCCGGCGGCCAGGCCGTCCCCGGCCTGGAGACCTCGATCGCGCCGCGCACCGCCCTCGGTTTCAAGGACGGCGGCCACACTCTCGTCCTGGCCACCTGGGACGGCCCGGGTGGTACGGGCAAGGGCGGTGTCGGCATCGACGAGGAGGCGCGCGACCTCGTCGCGATGGGCGTGCAGACCGCCGTCAACCTGGACGGCGGCGGCTCCACCACGATGGTCGCCCGCTCGCTCGGCGAGGACGACGCGACCGTGCGCAACGTGCCCTCCGACGGCCAGGAACGGAATGACCCCAACGGCGTCGGTGTCTTCGTCGCCCCCGGCGACGGCAAGCTGCACCGCCTCCTGGCCAAGCCCGCCCCCGGCGCGGCCGCGGCCGACGGCGGTGTGAAGGTCTTCCCCGGGATGCGCCGCGCGCTCGTCGCCGAGGGCGTCGACGACCACCTCACGCCCGTCGCGGTCGCACCGAAGTCCGTGCACTGGTCCGCGTCCGGCGCATCCGTCAAGGACGGCACGCTCACGGTGCGGTCCGGGGCGCACGGCACGGTCACCGTCAAGGCCCACGACGGGAAGGCGAAGGCCGAGCAGAAGGTCACCGTGCTCGGCCCGGTCGACTCCGTCGAGCTGTCCTCCGAGCTGCTGTCGATCGCCGACGCCACGCCCGCCGACGCGGCCACCGTCTCCGTCACCGGCCGGGACGCACAGGGCTACACCGCCCCGATCGACCCGCGCGACCTCACGCTCGACTACGACCACTCCGTCGTCGGCATCACGCCCTCCGGCGGCAAACTGCGGATCACCCCGCTCACCGCCGCGGGCACCCTGCTGACCGTCACCGCGGGCGGCAGGTCCGTGCAGCTGCCGATCACCATCGGCGTCCAGACGAAGACCGTCTACGACTTCGACGACGACGTGCTCGCCCGCTGGCACAACAACAGCACCGCCGCCACCACCTTCTCGGCCGACCCCGACGGCCTGCGCATCGACTTCGCCGCCATGCGCAACGTCGGCATCGCCGCGGCCTCGTCCGCCCAGCGCGTCACCGTGCCCGGACAGCCGCTGCGGCTGCGGGTGCGGATCAGGTCGAGCATCAGCGTGCCCGGCGGGCTGACCTACCTCGGCTACTACGACGGGAACGGCAAGAGCGGCGGCGTCTACGGCACCGCCCTGACCGCGAGCCCGGACTGGCAGTACGCGACCTTCACGCTGCCCGCCACCACCGTCTTCCCGGTCTCCGTCTCCAGCTTCCAGGGCATCAACACCAATGTCGCCCAGCAGAAGGCGGGCACGTTCGTCCTGGACCGCGTCGAGGCGGACATCCCGACGCCCGTGGACCTGCCCGCGCAGGCCCCGCTGCGCGCCGACCCGCTCGTCTCGGACGACGGCTCGCTGCTCCAGGGCAAGAACACCTGGCACTTCGCGACCCTCTCGGACGTGCAGTTCACCGCCGACAACCCGGCGCTGGCGCAGGTCGCGACCGCGGCGATCGCGCGGATCCGCAAGACCGACCCGGATCTCATCGTCCTCAACGGCGACATCACCGACCGCGGCCTGCCGCAGGACCTCGTGCTCGCCCGCCAGGTGCTCACCGACGCGGGCTGCGACCTGATCCCGGTCGGCCAGGAGCCGCCCGCGAACAGCACGCCGGACCCCCGGTCCGGCTCCGTGCCCTGCTACTACGTGCCGGGCAACCACGAGTCGTACGGTCTGAACAACGTCCAGTCCGACCTGACGAACTTCACCGCCGAGTTCGGGCAGCCCTACCGCACCTTCGACCACAAGGGCACGCGCTTCATCCTGCTCGCCAGCTCCCTGGGCTCGCTGCACGGCACCGCCTGGGACCAGCTGCCGATGATGCAGAAGGCGCTCGCCGACGCGCGGAAAGACCCGTCCGTGCACAACGTCATGGTCTTCGCCCACCACCCGGTCGACGACCCGGCGGAGACGAAGTCCAGCCAGCTCGGAGACCGTGACGAGGTCGCCCTCATCGAGAACATGCTCACCGACTTCCGCGGCACCACGGGCAAGGGCGCGGCCATGGTCGGCTCGCACGCCCAGATCGCCGACGTCCACCGCGTCGAGGGCGTCCCGTACGTGGTGCTGCCGTCCTCCGGCAAGGACCCGTACGGCACCCCCGACCGCGGCGGCTTCACCGGCTGGGCCGACTGGTCGGTGGACACGCGCGCCGACGCCGACCAGCAGTGGCTGGAGACCGACGTGCACGCCTTCGCCCAGTCCGTCACCCTCGACACCCCGGACTCCCTCCGGGTCGGTGCCACCGCCCGGCTGTCCGGCAGCATCGTCCAGCCCGAGGGTGTCGGCACCGGCACCCGGGTCGTCCCGCTCGCCTACCCGATGAGCGTCGACTGGGGCGGCTCCACCTCGCTGGCGATCGGCAGCGGCAAGAAGGCCGTCGACGACGCCCGCAGGCACGGCAGGACGGCCATCCTCGACCCCGCCACCCACACCCTCACCGCACTGCGCCCCGGCACGGTGACGGTCTCGGTGACGAACGACTCCATGCGCCCCTACACCGACGACACGTCGCTGACCCCGGTCACGACGACGAAGACCGTCCAGATCCTCAAGTAGCCCCCACCACACCTCTCACCGACACCCACCGGGGGCGGCCACCGAAAGGTGCCCGCCCCCGGCGCCGTCAGTAGTGCCAGTGCGGCCTGCCGGACACCGTCTCGCACGTGATGTCCCGCCCGTTCGCGTCCGTCGTCGTCGCCCCGAGGTCGGCGTTGCGGCAGAACTGGCCGGCCTTGTAGCAGTTCCCCGCGTTGGAGCGGATGCTGCACACGTCCTTCTTCGGCGCCGCCACGGTGTGCCGGACCACGGGTCTCGCGGTCGTTCTCCTCGGCGCGGCCGTCTTCTTCGGCGCGGGCGGCGCGGTCGTGGTGGGCGGGGCGCTTGTCGTGGGCGGCGCAGTGGTCGGCGACGGGGACGTGGTCGCGGGTTCCGTCGTGGGGGTGGCGGCCCGGGTCGTGCTGGTGCTTGCCGTCGCGGTCGGCGTGGCCCGCGCCGCGGAACCGGCGTCCGGCGTTCCGGCGGGTCCGCACGCGGTGAGCGTGAACGCGGCGAACCCGCCGATGACTGCGACAACTGTGCGAGTGATCTTCATGGCCGGAACAGTAGGGTCCGCCCGCCGCGGCCCGTGGTGCGTTTCGTCCGGACTACGCAGTGTGCGCGGGCCCGTCTAGACGAAGCGAGCGAATCCGGCGTACCCGTACAGGAGGTCGGGTACCGGAGCGGGGTGTGTCGGAGCGGGGTGTGCCGGGGTCAGGCTGGTTCAGGGGTCGATCGCGTGGTGGGCGGGGGTGGGGCGGTGTAGCCGGGGATCGAGGGCCAGCGGACGGTCAGGACGACCGAGGCGGCCTCGGCCTCCCAGGAGTGGTCGGTGCCGCGGCCCCAGACGACGTAGTCGCCCTGCTCGGCCAGGAGCACGCTGCGGTGCGGGAAGTCCAGGCGGAAGCGGCCGCTGATCAGGACCAGGAGGGCGGTGCGCTGCTCGCCGCGGACCCAGGCGGCACGGGTGTCGCCGGGCGGGTGGACGCCCCACTTGATCTCCAGGTCCTCGCTGTGCCGCGGGTCGCCCTCGGGCTTGAAGTGGCCGAGGAGCCAGCCGCGGTCGAGGGCCGCGTCATGGGCCGCGCGGCCGGTGTACACGGTGTCGTTCACGCGTCCCGACGCTATCAAGGTCCCCCGCCGGGACGGCCGTCCCGGCGGGGGAGCGCGGTCAGGAGGTGGTGACGTCCGCGCGGTCGAGGGCGATGTTGGCGCCGGAGGAGGCGGGGTTGCGGGTGCCGGTGTGGGTGATGGTCAGGGTGTGCGGGCCGGGCGGCAGGACGGGGCTGGTCCACACGGTGCCCGAGGCGTTGCGCGCGGGGGCGTAGTCGTCGACGGTGACGGGTGCGCCGCCGTCCAGCGAGAGCGCCATGACGCCCTGGTCGACGTCCCGGACGGCGTGCAGGGCGACCTGTGTGCCGGTGAAGCGGAAGTCCGCGCTGGCGCCCGCGGTGTACGTCCAGTCGGCGGTGCCCTGGTACATGTCGGGCACCCCGGTGGTCACGCCCCAGTTCGCGCCGTAGCGGAAGGAGTTCGTGCCGCTGGTCACCGTGCCGTCCACGACCGTCGTGACGGGGCCGCTCGCGCCCGTGCCCGGGGTGAGGGTGACCGCATACGCGTCCGTGCCGCTCGCGTAGGAGACGGGGACGGACAGCGTGCCGCCGGACACGGCGAGGTCGGTGTCGAGGACGGTGACCGGCGCGTCGAGCGGGGCCTGGTCGGGGATGCGCTGGACGCGTACGTGCACCGCGCCGTTCGCGCCGCGCAGCCAGGGGGTGGCGGCCAGGCCGGTGACGTTCAGCGTGGTGGTCCCGGACTGGCCGGAGTTGTTGCCGAGCAGCGCGTACGCGGCGGCGGCGCCCTGGTCGCGGGTCCCGGCGACGGCGATCGCGCCGCTGCTGGTGGCGGCGACGGTGCTGCCGGTCATCGCCGCGTAGGCGCGGTAGGTCCACCACTGGCCGGTGGGGCGGCCGTCGGCGGTCAGCAGGGAGTCCAGTGAGGGACTGGTGCAGCAGTCGGACCAGATGGCGTGCGCGGCCTGCGAGACCCCGGAGGCCGCGAGCCGGTCCAGGAACCACGCGCTGTAGCCCGCGTTCTGCTGCTGCGCGAACAGGTACTCGTTGATCGTCGTGGGCCGCCCGCTGACGCCGTGCGCGGCCATCAGCGCGTTCGCGTCGGCGTTGTCGGCGACCGGGTCCTGCCCGAAGTGCCAGTTCACCACGTCGGGCAGGGTGCCGTCGGCCTTTGTACGGCCCAGGAAGCCGTCCAGCCAGCCGTGGTTGTAGCCGCTGTAGGACGGGCCGACGACGGTGGCCGACGGCTGGAGCCGGCGGGTCTCGCGCACCGCGGTGTCCCACATCGCGTAGTACTGCTCGCTGTTGACGCCGCGCTGCCAGAAGCCGGTGCCGTCCGGCTCGTTCCAGATGTCGTAGGAGACGTTCACGCCGGAGGCCCGCACGTCGCCCACGACGCGGTCGACGAAGGCGGCCCAGTTGGAGCAGTCGCCGTTGTCGCAGGGGTAGACGGTGTCGGCGGGCTGGGTGGTGTCGGCGCCCCACAGGTCGGAGACCAGCAGGTGGTAGGTGGCGTGGTAGGGCGCGGCGGTGACCCGGCGGGCCTGCGCCAGGGCGGAGGTGATCCGGGCCTGGTAGCCGCTGCCCGCGCGGTAGCCGTCGCCGCGCCAGCCGCCGCCGTCGAGCCGGGCGCCGCCGCCGCGGAAGAGCGTCGGGGCGAGCGGCTGGAGCAGGCTGTCGGCGGGGGCGGAGCCGTCCTGGCCGAGGCCGTACAGAAAACCGGAGCCGACGTGGTTCGGCGCGGCGCCGGGGCGGGACAGGTCGATGCTCACGGTGGTGTCGGCCGGGCCGGCGTGTGCCGGGGTGCCGAGCAGCCAGCTGCCCGCGAGCGCCGCCGCGGCGAGCCCGGCCGTGACGGCGCGGGCGCGGCGCGGCCGCTGGGGACGGTGGTTCATCGTGCCTCCCGTGGGAGTGGGGGGGACGTGCGCCGGACGGCGCACGGTCTGGGGTCCCGGGCCGGTCAGGCGTGCGGCCCGGCGGCCGGGGAGAGCGGCGTCACCGCGTCGTCGCGGACGAACAGCGGGATGCGGTCCAGCGGCGCGTCCACCGTAACGTGGCCGCCGCCGGGGTAGCGGCGCCCGGAGTGGGCGTCCGTCCACCGCGCGCCGGCCGGCAGGTACACCCGGCGCCGCCGGGCGCCCGCCTCGGTGACGGGGGCGACGAGGATGTCCGGGCCGAAGAGGAACTGGTCCTCGACGTCCCAGGCCGCCGGGTCGCCGGGGAAGGCCAGCAGCAGCGGCCGCATGAGCGGGATGCCGGTGCGCTCACCCTCCCGCAGATGGGCGTGCAGGTACGGGCGCAGCCGCTCGCGCAGCTCCAGCAGGTCGCGCAGGATCGCGTACGCCCGCGGGCCGTACGACCAGACCTCGTTGGGGCCGCCGCCGTCACCGATGGGGCCGAATCCGGTGCGCGGCTCGCGGTGGCCGTGCAGCCGCAGGATCGGGCAGAAGACCCCGAACTGGAACCAGCGCACGACCAGTTCGCGGTAGGCCTCGTCGTCCGGGTCACCGCCGTGGAAGCCGCCGATGTCCGTCGTCCACCACGGGATGCCGCTCAGCGCGACGTTCAGGCCCGCCCGGACGGAGTCCGCGAGCGCGCCGAAGGTCGCCGGGATGTCGCCGGACCACAGGGCGACGCCGTACGCCTGCGAGCCTGCCCACGCCGAGCGGGCCAGCGAGCACACCGCCTCCTCACCCGCCGCCCGCAGGTGCTCGTACACCCCGCGGGCGTGCTCGCGCGGGTAGAGGTTGGCGACCTCGCTGCCGGTGCCCGCCGCGAAGTCCAGGTGGTGCGGGGCAGGGCGCATCTCGGGCTCGCAGCCGTCCAGCCACAGGGCGCGGACGCCCCGGTCGTAGTAGTTCTCCTTGACGCGCTGCCACAGGAACTCGCGGGCCCGCCCGTCGGTCGCGTCGTAGAAGGCCACCCCGATCTCCGCGGGGGTGTCGCCGTCGGGCCACACCGAGTGCGCGGCCGCCCCGCCGCCCGAGGCGGCGAGCAGTCCGGCATCCAGCATCGGCGCGTGGTTGGCGGACAGCGGACTGACCGACGGCCACACCGACACCGCGGGCTCGACGCCCAGCTCCCGCAGCTCCTCGACCATGGCGCGCGGGTCGGGCCAGGCGGCCGGGTCGAAGTCCCAGTCGCCCAGGTGCTTCCAGTGCAGGTAGTCGATCACCAGGACGGACAGCGGCAGCCCGCGGCGGGCGTACTCGCGGGCCACCGCGAGCAGTTCGTCCTGGTCGCGGTAGCGCAGCTTGCTCTGCCAGAAGCCGGACGCCCACCGCGGCAGCGCGGCGGGGAAGCCGGTCGCGCCCGCGTAGCCGGTCAGGACGTCGGCGGGGGTGTCGCCGACCGTCACCCAGTAGTCGATCTGCCGGGCCCGGTCGGCGACCCAGCGGGTGCCGTTGGCGGCGAACTCGACCCGGCCCACGGCGGGGCTGTTCCACAGCAGCCCGTAGCCGCGGCTGGACAGCACGAAGGGAATGGACACCTCGCCGTTGCGCTGGGCCAGTTCCAGCACCATGCCCTTCTGGTCCAGACGGCCGTGGCCGTGCTGCCCGAGCCCGTAGACGCGCTCGCCGGGGTGGGCGGCGAAACGCTGCTCGACACGGTGCAGGCCGCCGCCGAGCGCGTCGAAATAGCGCGGGCCCGGCCACCAGAAGTGCGCGGGCTGCTCGCGCAGCACCTCGGCGCCGGTGCCGGAGTGCCGGAAGTCCAGCAGGCCGGTCCGCCCGTCGACCCCGACCCGTACGCGGCCGTGCGTGAGCGTGGCGGACGAGCCGTCCGCGGCGGCCTCGACACGGAGGGCGGCGGGATCGGCTCCGGGCGGTTCCGCCTCCAGGGCGCCGGGCAGGCCGGGCAGGATGCGGTGCAGTCCGGCGCGGACGCGGACGCTGTCGGCGCCCCACGGCTGGACGGTCAGCACATGGTGGCCGTTGCGCCAGGTCAGGGTGTCGCCGGCGACGTCGAAGGGGGTGGGCACGGACTCTCCTGGGGTCGGTCTCGGGGGCCCCGCGAGCGGGGGGGAGCGGAAGGACTGCGGGGGCTGTGGCGCCGGGGTTCTGGGGCCGGACGGCGGGCGGGGCGGCCGTGCCCCGCCCGCGGTTCAGTCCTTGAGGCCGCCGCTGCCGATGCCCGCGGCGACGTACTTCTGGGCGACGACGAGCAGCACGGCGGCAGGCAGCGAGGCGACGACACCTGTGGCCATCACGCTGTTCCAGTCCGTCAGGTTGGCGCCGATGAAGCGGTAGATGCCGACGGTGACGGGCGCCCGGTCGTCCCGCGTCGTCAGCGTGACCGCGAAGAGGAAGTCGGCCCAGGCGAAGAGGAACGAGAACAGCCCCGCGGTGATGACCGCGTTGCGGGCCACCGGCAGCACGACGGACACGAAGGTGCGCAGCCGGGACGCCCCGTCCAGCGCGGCCGCCTCGCTCAGCTCGTCCGGCACCCCGCGCAGGAAGGAGTGCAGGATCAGCGTCGCGAAGGGCACGCACAGCGTGGAGTCCGCCAGCACCAGCGCGACCGGCGAGTCGATGAGCCGCAGGTGGTCGGCGGCCACGTACAGCGCGTTGGCCATCACGATGCCCGGGATCATCTGCGCCACCAGAAGCGCGAAGAGCAGCGCGCGCCGGCCGGGGCTGCGCAGCGTCGCCATGCCGTACGCGGCGGGTGCGGCGATCAGCAGCGTGACCGCGACCGTGCCGAGTGACACCCCGAGGCTCACCAGCAGGTGCCCGCCCTGCGAGTCCAGGACGCTGCGGTAGCCCGCCAGCGTGCCGTGCACCGGGAACCACACCGGGTCCGGGCTCACCAGGTCCTCGGGACGCAGCAGGGAGGCGTCGAGCATCCAGTACAGCGGGAAGAGCATCACGGCCACGATCAGCACGCCCGCGGCCGGGACCAGCACCCGGCGCAGCCCGCGCGGTACGGCGGAAGGGGCGCTCACCGGGCACCTCCTTCCCGGTCGCGCACCGCGCGCAGGTAGAGGGCCGCGAAGACGACCGCCAGCAGGATCAGCAGATTGCCGACGGCCGCGCCGCGCCCGAACGTCAGCTGCTGGAAGGAGAGCTGGTAGGCGAACGTCGTCAGTGTCTGCGAGGAGTTCGCCGGACCGCCCTGGGAGACGGTCATGATGACGTCGAAGGCCTTGACCGTGTAGATCAGCCCCAGCGTGAGCACCACGAGGGCGACCGGCCGCAGCATCGGCAGCGTGATGCGGGTGAAGCGCTGCCACGCGTTCGCCCCGTCGATCGCCGCCGCCTCGTACAACTGCTCCGGGATCGCCTGGAGGCCGCCGTAGAGGATCACCATGTTGAAGGGGACACCGACCCAGATGTTGACCAGCGTCACGGCGACCAGCGACATGTTCGTGCTGACCAGCCAGGGCACCGGCTGGTGGACCAGGTGCAGTTGCAGCAGCACCTGGTTGACCACGCCGGAGTCGTTGTAGAACATCCAGCGCCACACCGTGCCGGACACCACCAGCGGCAGCAGCCACGGCACCAGCAGCAGCGAGCGCAGCACCCCGCCCAGGGGGAAGGAGCGGCGGAAGAACACCGCCAGCGCCAGACCGAGGGCGAACTGGAAGAGCAGCGAACCGGCGGTGAACAGCGCGGTGTTGACGACCGTGCGGGTGAACTGCGGACTGTTCCAGACCGCCCGGTAGTTCGCCAGGCCGGTCCAGGGCGCGGAGCCGGTGAAGAACGACGAGACGGTGTAGTCCTGGAAGCCCATCTTGACGTTCGACAGCAGCGGATAGGCGTAGAAGGCCAGCACGTACAGCCAGGCGGGGAGCACGAAACCGAGCGCCCGCCAGCCGGTGCGGGAGGGGCGGCGGCCGGAACGCAGGCCGCGCGCCGGGCGGGTGGTGTTCTCGCGCCCGGCGGTGCGGCCGGGCCGGAGGGGACGGGAGGCTCTGCCGAGCAGGGCGGACATCAGCTGCCGGCCTGCTTCTGCGCGTCGGTCAGCGCGGCCTGCGGCGACGTGCCCCCGGCCAGGGCCGCCTGGATCGCGGTCCAGAGCGCGGAACTCACCTTCGGGTAGTCGGTGCCCAGTTCGGCGGTCCGCGCGCGGGCGGTGGCGATCTCGGTCACGAAGGCCGCGAGCTGCGGGGTGGACGCGCCGAGCTGCGCCGCGGCGGCCTGGTTGCCGGGGATGTATCCGGCGTCCTTCGACCACTCCAGGCTGTGCTCGGCGTCGAGCAGGCACTTGACGACCGCCACGGCCTTGGCCTGCCGGGCGGAACTGCTGCGCCCCACGGTCCACACCTCGCCGCCCATCGGCGTGACCGGCTCGGCGGAGGCCGACGGCACGGGGATCGGGACGATGCCGAAGTGCAGGTCCTTCTTGGCGTCCAGGGCCGGTATCTGCCAGGGGCCGTTGACCATCATCGCCGCGTTCCCCGCGAGGAACTGCGCGTTGACGTCCGCCTGGCTCCAGTTGACGACGGACTTGGACGCCGATCCGCTGTCGACCAGGTCCTTCCACAGCGTCAGGGCCCGCACCGCCTGCGGCGAGGCGAGGTCCTTCAGATCGGCGCCCGCCGTCCAGAAGAACGGCTCGAACTGGAAGCTGCCCTCCTCGGTGCCGATCGCGGAGAAGGCGATGCCGCGCCGCGCGCCCTTCGTGAGCGCCTTGGCGTCGATGGTCAGTTCGTCCCAGGTCGTCGGGGGCTTCAGGCCCGCGGCGGTGAAGAAGTCCTTGTTGTAGTAGAGGGCGAGGCCGTTCACACCGGGCGCGATGCCGTACGTGCCGCCCTTGTACTGGCCGGCCGACACGATCGACGGGTAGAGGCCGGCGGTCGAGAGCCCGGCGCCGGACAGGGAGACCAGGCCGCCGGTGGCGGCGAGCTGCTGGAGGTCGGGGTTGTCGATGAGGGCCAGGTCCGGCATGGAGCGGGCGGCGGCCTGCTGGAGCAGCTTGGGCATGAACTGCTCGCGGGGGACGGTCTGGTGCTGGATCTTCACCCCGACCTGCTCGCCGCACGCGTCCAGCACCTTGGGGAGCTGGGTGTTCTGCGGGGCCGAGCTGTAGTAGTCGGTCTCGGTGAGGGTGCCGGCCGAGCCGGAGCCGCCGGAGGCGGCGCCGCTGCCGCAGGCGGTGAGGAGCAGGGCGCCCGCCGCGAGGCAGGCGGCTGCCGCGGAGGGTCCGGACGCGCGGGGGAGTCGGGTGGTGCGGCTCATGAGGTGCCTCTTCGATTGATCGAACTGATTCGACGGATGGCAGGAGGACGGCAAGAGGATGGGAGGAGGGTGACGGGAGGGAGTGCGTGCGATGCCCGGCCCGCGGCGCGGGCCCGGTACGGGGGTACGGGACGGTGCCCCGGCGCGCCGGGAGGGACCGGCGGTGGAACGGCGGACGGAGGGGCGGACGGGGTGACGGGGGGTACGGGGGCGCGGGCCGTGGGGCGGCCGCCGGGGGAGTGCGAAGGGCCGGGAGGGCGGTCCGGTCCGCGGGGGTGCGGGCCGGGGGCGGTACGGAAGGTCAGCCGGCGGCGGCCGCGGTGCTCGCGCGGGCCGTCCAGGTGGGGGCGAGGAGCTGCCGGGCGGGCACGGGCCGGGACGCGACCAGGCTCGCCAGACTGCGTACGGCCAGCCGCGCCAGCTCCTCCGCCGGCAGCGAGAGCGAGGTCACCGGCGGGCTGGTCCGCTCGGCCTCCTCGTCCGGGCACAGCGCGATCACCGAGAGGTCCTCGGGGATCCGCCGGCCCGTCGCGGCCAGCCGGTCCATGGCCGGCCGCAGGGCGCGCTCGTTGTAGACGATCAGGCCGCTCATACCGGGCAGCCGCTCGAACAGTCCGTCCAGCGAATCCGCCACGCCCTGCGGTGAGCCGTCGCAGGACGCCCAGGCGGAGCGCTGGCCGCGCCGCTCCAGGGCCGCCAGCACCTCGTCGCGCGCATGCGAGGCGTAGGCGGCCTGGCGCTCGAACACCTCGGGCGTCTGCCCCAGGTAGCCGACCGCGCCGTGGCCCAGCTCCAGCAGGTGGTCGGCGAGTTCCTGCGCCATGGTGGCGAAGTCGAAGTCCACGCGCGGCAGGCCGTGCGCGCGGTCCGGGCTGCCGACGATCACCGCCGGGCAGTCCAGCCCGCCCAGCAGGGCCACCCGCGGATCGCGCTCCTGCACCTCCATCAGCATCACCCCGTCGACCAGCGAGGTCGCGACGACGTCCCGGATCGCGGCGCCGTCGTCGTCGGCGGTGAGCATCAGCAGTTTCAGGCCCGACTCCTGGGCCTCGGTCATCGCCGCCCACACGTACGGCATCTGCACCTGGTTGTGCGGGCCGTGCACCATGGGCAGCGCCATCGCGATCACGCCGGTGCGGCGGGTGCGGATGGACCGGGCTCCGGCGTGGGGCGTGAACCCCAGCTCCTTGATGGCCTGCTCGACGCGCTGCGAGGTGCCGGGCGAGATGGACCGGTTGCCGCTGAGGACGTACGACACCGTGCTCCGGGAAACCCCGGCGTGCCGTGCCACGTCCGCGATGGTGACCGCCATGCCCGCTCCTGTGCTGTCTGCCCCGCGTACCTGCCGCGGTGTGCGCCGGACTGCCGTGCCGAAACCGTACGCCGCCGCGCCACCGGTGCGTCGCGGTGTCGAACTGATTCGACGAGCGGGACCGTAGCATCGGGCCGCGCGGCCCTCAAGGGGTCGCGCACGAATTCGCCGGGCGGCGGCCGCGCCGGTCGGCTCCGGGCCCGGGCCCGTGCCCCGCCCGGTTGCGTCCCGGCCCGGGACGGACCGACCCGCGGGCCGGAGCCGGGGGCCGACCGGGCTGCTGCCGCGGCCCCCGCTGCCCCGCCGCCTCAGGCCACTCCGTGGCCCAGCAGGGCGTGGTAGCGCAGCACCAGGTGTCCGTCGGGGCCCGCGTATTCCGGGACCAGTTCGTCGTAGGCCGCCTTGATCCGGGCGACCGTGCCGGGGCTCTGGCGGCTGACCGTCTGCCCGATCAGTCCCACCCCGGCGGCCGCGCCGCCCCACCACTCCTCCGGGGTCGCGACGTGATCCCATGTCACCGGCTCGCAGCCGGCCTCGGTGAGCCCCGCGGCAGCCAGCAGTGCCGCGAAACCCGCCACCGTGCGGGGGAAGTCCTCCGCCGGGTCGAGCCGGGGTTCGCCGGCCTCGTCGCGTGCCCCCGCCGCTTCCACGGCGCGGCCGAGCAGTTCGTGCCCCGCTCCCGCCGGGCTGCACCAGATCGTCGCGGCGACCCGGCTGCCGGGCCGGGCCGCGGCTCGCATCGCCGCGACGGCCGCAGCGGGCCGTCCGACGTGGTTGACCACGAAGTTGGCCACCACCGCGTCGAAGCTGCCGGGCCCGAACGGCAGGTCGGGCAGCACGGCGAGGCGGAAGTCGGCCTCCGGCGCCGCCTCGCGGGCCAGCTCGATCATGCCGGGCTCGGCGTCCACCGCGGTCACGCGGGCACCGCGCGCGGCCGCCGCGGCGGCGACCGTGCCCGCACCCGTGCCGACATCGAGCAGCCGGATCCCCGGCCCCGCCCCGGCCGCGTCCAGCAGCGCCGGAGCCGTGTGCGCGCACAGCTTGGCGAAGCTGTCCCGGAAGGCCGCGGCCCTTCCCGACCAGATCTGCCGCTCCGCCTCGTCGAAGTCCTCCACGCCCGCCGGCCCCCTTCTGTACTGTCGCCCGCCGGACGCCCCGGCGGCCACCGCGGACTCTACCGACGGCCCGCGCACCGCCCGCCCGAGCCACCCCCCGGGCCGGGGCCGCCCACGGAAGGCGGGCCCCGCGTCTACCGGGGCACGGCGACGGACTGCTCGTGGCGGAAGACGTCGTGCGGGTCCCAGGCCTGCTTGACCTGCTGAAGGCGTTCGTAGCCGCCCTTGTAGTAGAGCCGGTGCCAGGACTGGCCCGAGGTGTTGAGCCGGCGGTCGGACAGATCGACGTCGGGGTAGTTGATGTGGCACCCGTCGGTGTTGGCGTCCCTGGTCACCGGGTCTTCCGGGTCGGCGACGGCCGGGACGCCGCCGGTCGGCCGGTAGACGTCCCGGTAGAGGTGGCGGATCCAGCGCAGGTGTGGGGCGGCGATCCCCGGCTCCAGTTCGGCGTCCCGGTAGTCGAAGAGGCCGTTCTCGTCGGCGTCGGCACCCCAGGTCCAGTAGACCTGGTACTGCAGCTTGAGCACCGACGAGCGCTGCGGCACCGCCGTGGCGCCGGGGGCCCGGTCGTTGACGGCGCCGCCGTAGGAGTCGACCTGGACCAGGGCGTCGGGATTGCTGTACCCGGGGTCGGTCAGATGACGTCGTATCGCCTCGATCTGGTGGTCGGTGAAGCCCCTGGTCATGTACGCCGACTTGTACTTGGCGCAGCGGTTGGGCCCGGAGTCGTTGAGGCTCTGGGCCGCCGTGAGCCACGGCAGCAGGGTGGGGATGAACAGCCCGCCCTGCGCGGGGTGCTCGCCGAGCGCCTGGTCCAGCGGCTGTTCGCGCACCAGTTGGGTGCTGCCCGACCGGAAGTCCGCGGTGATCCAGTCCAGGAAGGCGGCGAGCCGCGCGGGGGAGTCCGGCTTCGTCCCGTCCAGCTGCACCGTCAGCCCGACCTTGCCCGCGCTCATGTGCGTGAGCTTCAGCAGGGTGAACATGTCCCGGTAGCCGTAGGACCTGAACGGCGAGGCGGGCAGCCGCCCCGCGGCCTCGTGCTCGAAGAACTGCCCGTAGCGGCGCACCAGCGAGCGGAAGAGCTCGGGGTGGGCGAGGAAGTCCTGCCAGTCCCATGCGACGGCCCGCAGCAGCACCTGGGCGGGCGGCTGGGGCAGGCCGCGGAACCAGTAGCGGGTGATCACCCCGAAGTTGCCGCCGCCCCCGCCGGTGTGCGCCCACCACAGGTCGCGCAGCGCGGGATCCTCCGCGTCCTTGCGGGCCAAGGTCTTCTGCGGGTGCCTGCCGTCCGGCGCCGTCACGACCTCGACGGCGTACAGGTAGTCCACCGTCAGCCCGAACAGCCGGGACAGCAGCCCGTACCCGCCTCCCGAGACATGGCCGCCGAGCCCCGCCGAGCAGCAGGAGCCGCCCGGCAGGGCGAGTCCCGTCGTCCGGTAGAGCTCGGTCGTGCTGTCCCAGTTGGTGGCCCCGGCCTCGATGCAGTACGCGTTCATCCCGGGGTCGAAGTGGACGCGGTTCATCGGGCTGACGTCCACGATGACGCCGACGTCCGGCGACGACACGAAGTTCTCGTGGCAATGCCCGCCCGAGCGCACGGTGATCCGCCGCCGCGACTCCGCGGGCCTGGCCAGATACGTGCTCAGCGCGGCGACCACGGCTTCGGCCGACGAGGCCACCACGACGGAATCCGGAGCGGCGATCCGCCGATGGTTGAATTCCCTGCTCAGCGCGTCGTAGCGCGCGTCGCCGGGTGTCACTTCGATCGGATGCCCCGACATGTCCTGCCCCCTGCCCCTGGAACCGCTCACACTCCCCTTGTTCACTCAAGGTAACGTGATACTTACTGTGTGTCACTACCTCGAACGGGTGAATGCGCCGCCGGGGAGCCGGGCGAGCGGATCCGCCCGCCCGCCCGGCGCGGCCCGCGGCCCGGGGCGGGCTGGGCGCGGGGCGGGCGGGGACGGATACTGGGGCCATGGCGCTGCTGGTGTTCACGACGCTGCCCCGACGATCCCGCCCCGCCGTGCGGACCCTCGGCGCGCGGGCCCTGAACGTACGGGCGGCCCTCGGCGTACGGGCCCTCGGGGTAAGGGCCCTGAGCGCGCGGGCTCTGGGCGCGTGAGCGGCGAGGCGGTGGCGGCGGACGCGCCGGGCGGCGTGCCCGGCCAGGTGCGCTCCGCCCGGCTGGTGCTGACGCCGCTCGACCTGGACGCGGACACCGCGGACCTGCACCTCGCGTACGGCGATCCGCGCATCGCGCGCTCCTGGGCGGACGAGGAGCCGCCACGGGACGAGGCCGAGACCCGCGAGCGGCTCGCCACCCGGGTCGAGCGCCCCGACGGACGGCTGTGGACGATCCGGCGTGCGGGCGAGCCGGACGCCCTCGGGCTCGTCGAGCTGGCCGACGTCTCCCCGACGCCCTGGCTGTCGTGGATGCTGCGGCGCGCGGAGTGGCGGCGCGGCATCACCGGCGAGGCGGTCGCCGCGCTCGTGGAGCACCTCTTCACGGCAGGCGGCCTGGAGCGCGTCGAGGCGTGGGCCGACGCCTCCAACACCGGCTCGATCGGCGTCGCCCGGCGGGCCGGGCTGACCGAGCGGGGCCGCTTCACGATGTCCACGCCGGTCGGCGGCACCCGGGAGAAGGTGGTGCTCGGCCGGGTCGCAGGGGCCGGGCCGCAGCGCTTCTACCTGGCGCACCCGGTGCTCCCGGTGCGGGACGTCGAGGCCACCCTCGCCCTGCTGCACGCCGGGCTCGGTCTCGAACCGGGCTTCCGTGTCGGCGAGCCCGCGCTGTATGCCGCGGCGCGGCTCGGCCCGTGGTCGGTCGGTCCTGGGCTGCGGCTCGCCCTCGCGCCCGGCGACGAGCCGATCGCGCCGGTGACCGTCGCCCTCGACGCGGGGATCCCGCTCGCCGGGCTGGCCCTGCGCTACGCCGCCGCGGGCGGACGCACCGACGGGCCCGTGCGGCGCATGCCCTGGGGAGAGCACGAGCTGTGCTGCCTGCTGCCCGAGGGCCACCGGCTGGTCGTCAGCGGCCCCCCGACCTGACGCCCGCCGTACCCTGACCTGCCGTCACCCCGGCAAACC
Organism: Streptomyces sp. NPDC021224; assembly: GCF_044332905.1. Taxonomy (NCBI): domain Bacteria; kingdom Bacillati; phylum Actinomycetota; class Actinomycetes; order Kitasatosporales; family Streptomycetaceae; genus Streptomyces; species Streptomyces sp. NPDC021224. Next base: position 59,087 of record NZ_JBIRPW010000025.1, read on the forward strand.
GCGACGACCGCCGACCGGCACGGCTCAGAGCGCGTGGATCTCCAGGTGGTCCTTGACCTGGTCGAAGATCTGCTCGCCCTGCTGGGACTGGATCGCGGCGGCCGGCATCGTCACGTCCAGGGTGTAGCGGTCGCCCGAGCCGCTCACGACGTCCAGTTCGAGCTCGCGCAGCGCGGGCTTGTCGTCGTCGGAGAGGTCGGTGTAAAGGACGTCGAGCCGGGCGGCGGCCTCGCCCTGCTGGGTGGCCTCGGTGACCGTACCGTCGGCGTCGTCCACGGTGTGGCTGTAGTTGACCGTGCCACCGCCCTTGTACCAGTCCAGGTTGGCGTTCGCGACGGCCGCCGCGCTGCGCTTCTCGCCCTGGGCCTTGGTGAGGGTCACCCGGAAGACCTTGTGCGGGTCGGTGTACGTGACGGCCTTGTCGTCGATGCTGCGGACGTAGTCGCCTGGCACCGCGAGGGTGGCGCCGACGCCCTTCTCGTCGTACGACTTCCAGCCCTTCGGCAGGCCTCCGCCGCCGCCGAACGGTGAGACCACCACGACCACGGCCGCCGCCACCACGACGGCCGCCGCCCCCGCGGCGAGCACCCGGCCGCGGCGGCTGCGGGGCAGTACACGTATCGCACGGCCCGGCGGGGGCAGGACCGCCGTCGCGGCGGCCTCGGGAGCCGGCGGTGCCTCCGGCGCCGGGACGTGCGGGGGGTCGAGGACGGCGCGCAGCTCGTCGGCGAAGCGGGCCGCGGTCGTCCGTGCCGCCGGCTCCTTGCGCAGCAGCCCCAGCACCGGCGCGGCGAGGGCGCCCGCCTGGTGCGGCGCGGGCAGGTCGGCGAGCAGCACCGCCTGGAAGGTCGACGGCGTGGCCTGCCGGCGGAAGGGCGACACGCCCTCCACGGCCTGGTAGAGGACGACGCCGAGCGACCACAGGTCCGACTCGGGCCCGGGCCGGTGCCCCAGCACCCGCTCGGGGGAGATGTACTCGGGGGAGCCGATGAAGGCACCGGTCTCGGTGAGCGGCTCCTCGCCCTCGACCTGGGCGATGCCGAAGTCGGTCAGCACCACCCGGTCGTACCGTCCGAGCAGGATGTTGGCGGGCTTCACGTCGCGGTGCAGCACCCCTGCCTCGTGCGCGGCCGACAGCGCGCCCAGCACCGCGAGCCCGATCCGGGCGGCCTCGCGCGGCGGCAGCGTGCCCTCGGCCAGTACCTCGGCGAGCGACCGGCCGCGTACCAGCTCCATGACGATCCACGGGCGACCGTCCTCGACGACGACGTCGTGCACCGTCACCACCGAGGGGTGGTCGATCCGGGCCGCGGCGCGCGCCTCGCGCTGCATCCGCAGATGGGCCGTCTCGCGCTGGGCGCCGGTCATGTGGTCGGGCACCCGCGGCTCCTTGACCGCCACGTCGCGGTCGACGACCTCGTCGTGCGCCCGCCACACCGTGCCCATCCCGCCGTAGCCGAGCCGCTCCAGCAGCCGGTAGCGCCCGCCGAGCAGCCGCGACCCGCCGTTCGCGCCGTCCTCGCGCGGGTCGGCCGCGGGCGCGGGCCTCGGCCCCGGCACGGGCGCGGAGGCGGAAGCGGAGACAGGGGCGGGGACGTCGTCGGCGGGAGGTGCGGGCGGCTTCAGCTCGTAGCTGGTCGTCGGATGCGTACCCTCGCGCGCGGGCTCGTCGCCCGTGCCCCCGTTCGTTGCCATGGGGCGCATCATTCCATTCCCGTTCCGGCCGGGAAGCCGCGGACCGGCGGCTGTGGCGAAGGTGTGACCCGGGCTGTGCACCGCGGGGCCCGGTGAACGGTTGACCTTGCCCCCGGGGGCAAGGTCTACGCTCGCATCGGCCGTCAGGGGAGGCGGCCGGAAAGGCGGAGGACATGAAGATCGGCGACGTCGCACGGCGTGCGGGAGTGAGCGCGAAGGCCATCCGGCGCTACGAGGAGCTGGGGCTTGTCGCGCCGCGCCGGATGCCCAACGGCTACCGCGCCTTCAGCGAGGACGACGTGCGCGCGGTGCGCGAACTGCGGGCCCTGCGCGATCTGGGGATACCCGCCGAGCGGACCCGGCCCTTCCTGGAGTGCCTGGCGTCCGGGGCGCGGGACGCCGACGACTGCCCCTCCTCGCTGGCCGAGTACCGCTCGGCGATCGACGAACTGGGCGCCCACATCACGGAACTGACCGCCCGCCGGGACAGGCTCGCCGCCCGCCTGACCGCCGCCGCGTACCGCACCGCGCGGACGGACCCCCCACAGGACGCGGCCCCCGTGGCCGCCGTGACCGCAGGGGCCCCCGCCATGCCGCTGCCCGCGCCCGGCGACCTCGGCCGGCGGCTGTCCGGCCTGCGCATGCCGCCGCTCGCCCTGCCTGCGACGGACGGCCGCACGGTCGCCCTCGACGCCCTGGGCCCCGGCCGGACCGTCCTCTACCTCTACCCGCTGACCGGGCGGCCCGACGAGGACCTGCCCGAGGGGTGGGACTCCATCCCCGGCGCGCGCGGCTGCACCCCCGAGGCCTGCGGCTTCCGCGACCACCACGAGGACCTCACCGCCGCGGGCGCGACCGCCGTCTACGGCCTGTCCAGCCAGGACACCGGCTACCAGCGGGAGGTCGCCGAACGGCTGCGGCTGCCGTTCGCGATGCTGTCCGACCCCGGACACGGCCTCGGCTGCGCCTTCGGTCTGCCGACCTTCGAGGCGGGCGGGCAGGAGCTGTACGCGCGGCTCACGCTGGTCGTCAGGGACGGCGTGGTCGAGCACGTGTTCCACCCGGTGGCCGACCCCGGCGCGCACGCCGAAGAGGTGCTGCGCTGGCTCGCCTCCGCCGACCCGCGCCCCTGAGGCACCCCCCCCGGGCAGCCCCGACCCGGGCGCACACACACCACCGGTCGTCGTCCTGACCTGCGACCCGGACCTGGTCCGCGACTTCTGGCCGTACGCGTACGCGCCGCTGGTGCTGGACACCGAGGGCCGCCGCCACCCGCCGATCGGCGCCGTCACCGAGGCCTTCGGCGGGCGCGCCGACGTCATGACCGTGCCGATCCCCGTCGACTGCGCGGACGGCTTCAACGAGGCCTGCTACGCGCGCCCCGAGATGCTGCTCGACCCGGCCGCCCGCCGCTCCTGCTCGGCCTGGTGCTTTGTCGACGCCCGGACCGCCGATGGCTACACCGAGCACCTGCGCCGCGACCTCGCCGACGGCACGTGGGACGCCCGTTACGGCGCGCTGCGCGACCAGCCCTTCCTGGACGGCTCGCCGGTCCTCGCCCGCGCGGTGTGAGATCCCTCAGGACGGCGGGGTCATCGCCCAGCGGATCGCCCGGGTCAGGCCCTGCCCCGCCCAGCGCACCCCGGTCGCCTCGGTCACGGGCAGGTACGGAAGCCGCAGCGGCACACGCGCCCACACCGGCAGCAGCGCGACCGCGTTCGCGGCCAGCACGGCGTAGCCCGGCCGGGCCGCCCACGGCACGGGCGGGGTGAGCAGCAGGAAGCGCGCGGCGTCCCGGGCCTGATCAGTGGCACGCAGCTCCGGGCGGTACGCGTCGAGTACGGCGGCCAGCTCCGCCCGGTCGTGCGGCGGGTCCGCCACCCCGAGCGCGGCGCCGACCCGGGCGGTGTCCGCGACGTACGCGTCGTAGCCCGCGTCGTCCAGCGGGTGGGCGCCGTACCGGCGGTGTGCGCGCAGGAAGCTGTCGACCTCGGCCGCGTGCACCCAGGCCAGCAGGTGCGGGTCGGAGGCGCGGTAGGGCTCGCCGTCCGGGGTGGTTCCGCTGACCCGGGCGTGGATGCGCCGCACCTGCGCGACCGCGTGCTCGGCGTCCGCCGCCGTCCCGAACGTCGTCACCGCCAGGAAGCCGCTGGTGCGCTGGAGCCGCCCCCACGGGTCGCCGCGGTAGCCGGAGTGCGCGGCGACCGCCGCCATCGCGAGCGGGTGCAGCGACTGCAGCAGCAGCGCGCACAGGCCGCCGGTGAACATCGACGCGTCGCCGTGCACGGTACGGATCGGCCGGTCCGGCGCGAACCAGCGCGGCCCCTCGGTGTCGTGGATCCGCGCCCTGGCGGCGGGCCCGTCCGGCCCGGCCACCCTGGCGAAAAGCTCCGCGCCCAGCCGGCGACGTACCGCGCCGAGCCCGGGTATCTCCGGATAGTCCACCACACTGCCACTCTACGGCGCCGGGCCACCCCGGCGGCGACCGCGTAACGCCCGCCACCCCCGCGCACACCGGCCCACCCGCGCGGCGGTGAGCGGGTGCGCGGGTCCCGGGGGCGGGGCAGGATGGGCCACGGACCGCGTACTGCCCCGCCTGCGGAAGGCCGCCCCATGCCGTTCAGCCGTCGCAAGGACCTCGGCCTGCTCGCGTTGCGCCTCGGCGCGGGCGGCACGCTGCTCGCCCATGGCTCGCAGAAGCTGCTCGGCTGGTTCGGCGGGTCGGGCCTGGAGGGCACGGCCGCCGCGATGGACTCGATGGGCTTCCGGCCCGGCCGGGAGAGCGCGCTGGCCGCGGGGCTCGGCGAGGCGGGCGGCGGCGCGCTGCTCGCGCTGGGCCTGGCCACCCCGGTGGCGGGCGCGGCGGCCGCGGGCGCGATGGCCGGTGCGGTGTCCGTGCACGCCCCCGCGGGCTTCTTCGCCCACCAGGGCGGCTTCGAGTACCCCGCCTTCCTCGGCTTCGTGGCCGCGGGCCTGGGCCTCGCCGGTCCCGGCTGCCTGTCCCTCGACGCCCTGACCGGCGACCGCCTGAACCGCCCCGGCACCGTGCTGCTGGCCTTTGTCCTGAGCGCGGCCGCGGCCACCGTCGTGGTCAACCGCCGCGCGGCGGCGCTGGCCGAGGCGAAGGAGCAGGCCGCCGGGTCCGGCCCCGGGGCGGACCCGGACGCCGAGACGGACCCCGCCGCGACCTGACGGCGGTGCGACCGGGCCGGTGTGCGGGGCCCGGCGACGGCCCGCCTCCCCCGGCCCCTCTCCGCGTGGGAACCGCTCCCCACCGATGAGTTCCGGCCGCCCCGCCGGTCCTGCACGGTGGACGTCAGTCCGCCGACCGCACGACGACGAGGACGAGGGAACCGACGATGACGACGAACCAGGACCGGGGGAACGGTGCCGCAGGCGGCACCGCGGATCTGCAGCCCGCGGTCGAGGCCGAGTACCTGGCGCTCGCCGCGCTGCTGGAGCCGCTGTCCGACGAGCAGTGGGACACCCCCTCGCTCTGCGCGGGCTGGCGGATCCGCGAGGTCGCCGCGCATGTGACGATGCCCGCGCGCTACTCCCAGGAGCGCTTCATGGCCGAACTGCGCGACTGCGCCTTCGACTTCGGCGTCCTCTCGGACAAGGTCGCCGCGCGGGACGCCGCGCTGCCCACGGCCGAACTGGTGGCGGGGCTGCGCAGCGGCACCCTCCACCACTTCACGTCGCCCGACGGCGGCTGGCCGGGCGCCCTGAGCCACGCGGTGATCCACGGCCTCGACATGGCCGTGCCGCTGGGCGCCGCGGGGCGCGTCCCGCCGGGTACGGTCACGGCTGTGCTCGACGGGCTGGCCGCCGGAGGTGTCGCCGCGAACTTCGGGGTGCGGCTGGACGGTCGCGGTCTGCGGGCGACGGACCTGGACTGGTCGTTCGGCTCGGGACCGGAGCTGAGCGGCACTGCCGAGGACCTGGTCCTCGCGCTCAGCGGCCGCACGCTGCCGCCGGGGCGCCTCGCGGGCGACCCGCTGTGACGTCCCGGCCCGCGGGCCCGCCGGGGTGCGGCGGACCCGCGGGTCAGGTCAGGAGGACCAGACCTGGACGTCGGAGAGCTGCCCGGCCGGCCACCCGGTGTTCGCCGTGACCGTCACACGGACGTAGCGCAGGGAGGTGGCGGGGAAGGTGAGGGTGACGGTGTTGTCGGTCGCCGGGTCGAAGGTGTAGGCGGCCGAGGCCTTCAGGGTGCTGAAGGACGAGCCGTCGGTGCTGCCCTGGAGGCTGAGCGTCTGGGTGCGGGCGCCCCAGCCCGAGGGGAGCCTGAGGACGACGCGGGAGGCGCTCTGCGCGGAGCCCAGGTCGACCTGCACCCACTGCGGGAAGGCGTTGTTGGCGCTCTCCCAGTAGCTGTTCCGGTCGCTGTCGGTGACGTGCGAGGACGGGTAGACGTCGGTGTGGCTGGACTCGGCGGTGGCCTTGCCCGCCGCCAGGTTCGTCGGCGTGCCGGGGCCGCTCGCGGTGGCGAAGGCCAGGCTGTTGAGGTTCCAGCCGCCGTTGTCCTCGACGAGGGTGAGGACCTGCTTGCCCGCGGGCAGCGTGACGGTGGCGGTGACGGTGCTCCAGGCCTGCCAGTCACCGGTCGCGGGGATGGCGACCGCGCCGGTGAGATTCGCGCCCGAGGCGTCGGACAGGTGCAGGGCGCCGCCGACGGCGGCGGGCGCGGCCACCCGGAAGGCCACCGTGTAGGTGCCGGCCGAGGCGGCGTTCACGGTGTAGCGGAACCACTGGCCGCCGCTGCTCCAGCCGAGGTCGTAGCCGCCGCCGGTGTCGGAGGTGGATTCCAGGTCGACGCCGTCCGCGCGGTAGGCGGTGCCGTTGCCGTTCACGGAGCTGACGTTGTAGGCGGTGCCCTGCCCGCCGGTGTCGTAGTTCTCCGCCTGCACCGTGCCGGGCACCGCTGCGGGCGTGCCGCCGTACGGTCCCTCGGCCGGTGGCGGGGTGGTGCCGCCGCCCTGCCAGCTGTTGCCGCTGAGCGTGGCGGTGAAGCCCGCGGAGTTGTTGAGATAGGCGGCGTTGCCGGGCTTGACGCCGGTCACGGTGGTGCCGGTGATCGTCGCGGAGCCGGTCGGCGCGGGGTAGAAGGGCGGGGAGACGACCACGCCGTTGCGGCCGGGGTCGGTGACGGTGTTGTTCTGGAGCAGGGAGTTGGTGGAGGTGGAGAAGCCGATGCCGTCGTAGAGCGGGTCGACGACGGTGTTGCCGGTCGCGGTGACCTTGTCGACGGTGCCGGTGTTCTGGCCGTCGCCGCCGTTGCCGATGTGCATCGCGGGCTGGCCCTGGCTGTAGGCGTTGCCGCCGGAGCGCACGACGACGTTGCCGGTGATCGTCGCCGACAGCAGGTCGTTGCCGTTCACGCCGAAGCGTCCGGCGCCCAGGCCGATGTAACGGGCGGTGTCGCTCATGTAGTTGTTCGTGACGTGGTGCCCGCTGCCGCCGTAGACGGCGACGCCCTTGCCGCCCCAGGGCGCGATCGAGGTGTTGTTGCTGACCGTGACGTTCGACATCGGCGTGTAGTACGTCTTCGAGCCGTCGCCGTTGGTGTTGTAGTCCACGGAGTTGATCGCGATGGCGTCGTCACCGGTGCCGCGGACGAAGTTGTTGCTGACGGTGAGGTCGCTGCCCTTGCCACCGTTGAGCGAGACGTTGTTGACGTTGATGCCGTCGGCCCAGATCGCCGTCAGCCGACTGTTCCTGACGCTGCCGCCGGTGCCGGAGGCCCAGAAGCCGGACATGGTGTGCTGCGTCCAGATGCCGTCCGCCGACCAGTTGGTGCCGGTGGTGTCCATGGCGCCGCCGTCACCGCCGATCGTGCTGCGGCTGACCGCGTTGGCGTCGATGTGGAAGTTCTGCACATGGCAGGACGTCACCTCGAACAGCGCCGCCAGCGGTGTGCTGTTGGGCACCGGCACGTCGCGGTAGACGGTGCTGTACCACATGCCGGCGCCCGCGATCGTGATGCCCTGCGCGCGCAGACCCGTGGTGCCCTTGACGTAGAAGGTGCCCGGCGGGATCCACAGCGTTCTGCCCTGCGACTGGGCCTGGTTGATGCAGTTCTGGATCGCGGGCCCGGAGTCGGTGGCCGCGCCGTCCGCGGCGCCGTTGGTGGGGGTGTTGTCGGCGACGGCGCCGCAGCTGGTGATCGAGATCGAGTTCGCCGGCTGCGCCAGCGGGGCCGGGGGGTTCTCCGCGTCGACGACGTCGATGTCGTACGAGGAGGCGCTGTTGGCGGCGTCCTTGACGAGCGAGAAGGTGGCGCCCGCCGGGATCGGGGCACCGGTGACGAAAGCGTGCGCCTCGTCCCAGAAGACCCGCGGGCTGCCGTCCGCCGGGTTCTGGTTGTCGCTGGTGTTGTAGTTGTTGTTGCCCTCGTAGACCCAGCTCTGCTTGGAGTTGAGCGGCAGCGCCTGCCGGAAGGCGCCGTTGACGTACAGGTCGAGGGTCGTCGCGCTGCCGCCGCCGGACGTCGAGTCCGGCACGCTGGCGCGGACGTTGAGGAAGCTGATGGGCGAGCCGGTGGTGTTGGTCCACTGCACCGACTGCCCGGTGCCGCCGAGGTGGGCGTACGCGTGCCCGGAGGCCTCCAGCGCGGCACTGGAGAACTGGGTCGTGGGCGCCGCGGTGAGCGCGACGGTCCCGGCGCCGCCGCCCAGCACTCCCGCCTCGCCCTCGAAGTCGGTGAACGGCACGGTGGCGCCCACCCCGTTGCCGGGGACGGGCGCGGCCTGGGCCGCACCCGCCGCCGCGGGGTTACGGGCGGCGGCGCTCGCCGCGGCGCCGGTCAGCAGCCCGGTGGCGGCGGCGCCTGCCACCACGGTCATGGCGGCCACGAGGGCCGCCGGAAGTCTCCGCCCGGCGCTGCGCGCGCCGCGCGGGGGAACGGTCCACACCCGCATCTGATGCTCCTTCACGAACAGTGGGGGGAACGGGCGCCCCGACCGTACAGAGCACGAAGGAATCGCCGCAAGGTTGCGATCGAGTAAAGAAAAAATTTCACGAATGCCTGGAAGATCGATGCAGTGCGAGCTGTGGGGCGGATGTGCGACGGCAGGCCACGGAGCGGAGACGTCCGCACAACGGACCGGTGGCGTACAACCGTCGGCCGATGGACGCGCGCCTACGCTCGGGCGAGGGCGGACGTTGCGTCCACGGGGGGACACATGCGGTCGGTCGGATCGTCACGGACGGTCAGAGGTGCGGTCTGCGCGGTGGCGGCAGCGGGGCTGCTCACGGGGTGCGGGGTCCCGGCGGACGCGAGCGCCGGGGTGAGCGTGGACGCGAGCGGGAAGCCGGTGGGCCTCCTCGCCGTGTGCGGACACCACCTCGACACGGCGAAGCTCTACCGGACCGCCCCCGACGCAAGCACCTCGGACGAGGCCCAACGGACGGCGGACGAACCGCTCGGCCCCGGCGTCGTCAGCCGGCCCGTGGACGGCGACGCGCCGGGCTGGACCGTCGACTGCACGGTGGACGCCGCCGACTTCTACGAGCGTGCCTGCCCGTAGCCACCGGGCCGCCGCTCGGTCAGGTCGCGGGCGGCGCCGCCGCCTCCGCAGTACCGGGCGCGGTGGGCGGGGGCGTGGGATGCCAGGTCGCCGACACCGTCAGGTGGGCCTTGCCCGCGGCGCCCACGATGCCAAGCTTGAGGTCCTGGCCCACCTCCACGCCGAAGGTGACGCTGACCTCGTGGGGCGGGCTCGGCGCGGCCGCGATGGCGTCGTGCACCTCCTGGAGCAGTGGGCCGAGCGGGCGCAGCGTCCGGCGCAGCGCCCCGACGGCGAGGCCGCCGCCCGCGACCGGGACCAGGTCGCCCGTGCCCGGGGGCAGTTCCCCGGCGCCGTCCGGCAGCCCGCCGCCCCCCGTGCCCGTGCCCGGGGACACCTCGAAGCGCACCGCTGTCCCGTCGGCCAGTTCCATCTCCGCGTAGCTCGCCACCGCCCCATTGTCCCCGGACGGGGCACGCGCGTACGGCGATCGGCCGCAGACGCGTCAGCCGGACGCGCCCGTGCCGCACGCCGGGCAGTCCGGGCGGCGCGGGTGGCGCTCGACGTCCGGCTCCTCCAGCGCCGCGAGGTTGATGCCGTAGCGGAAGCCGGGTTCCATCGGCGGAGCGCCGGTGAGCAGGGCTGTCGCGGCGTGCGCGATCAGCAGCCCCGACAGGCCCGCGGTCACCGCCGTGACCGGGTTCCACGGCATCCGCGGCGAGGCGGCCTCCTCGTCCTGGTCCGGCGCCAGGGCCAGTTCGCGCCGCTCCACCTCGCCCGCCCGCAGGCACACCCAGCACGGGCCGGACCCCGGCACGTACACCCCCATCGACGCCAGCGGGCCCCGGTAGCCGCCGTCGATCCACGGGGTGCCCGACGCCAGGCAGGCCGCGTTGGCCCAGCGGCGGATCTCCGGCGGCCGGTCGGCGCACAGCAGCAGCAGGTCGTACTGGACGGCGGGCGCCCCGAGCAGCGCGGTGACGTCCTCCGGGCCGGTCACACGGGTCGGTTCGCAGCTGACCTCGACCTCGGAGTTGACCGCCCGCAGGGCCTCGCCCGCCGCCTCCGCCTTCGAGCGGCCGAGGTCGCTCTCCCGGTAGAGCGGCTGCCGGTTGAGGTTGGACAGCTCGACGGTGTCAGGGTCCACACAGTGCAGGTGGCCCACGCCGGAGGCGACCAGCGCGTGCGCCGCGTAGCCGCCCGTCCCGCCCAGACCGATCAGCAGCACCCGGGCGGCGCGCAGCCGCTCCTGCATCTCCCACGCGCTGCGCCGCGGACCGCGGTCGAGCCAGCGCAGCAGAGGCACGCCCCGGCTGTAGCGCTCCTGTTCGCGCGCGGAGAGCGCGGGGGCGGGCGCGGCGGCGTCCTCCAGATGCCCGGCCTCGGCCAGTTCGGCGACCGCCTGCTCCGCCTCGGCCGCCGTCACCGCCGGATGCGCGGCGGCCACCAGCCGGGCGGCCTCGGGAGCGGTACGGGTGCCGTCGAGCGCCCGCACCAGCGCCCACACCCAGCCGTCCGGGTCGTCGATCTCCACACCGATCCCGTAGACCACACTGCCGAGCCGGACCTTCCCGTCGACCGTGCGGTAGCCGGAATGCTCGGGTTTGACGCGCGGCCGTAACATGCGGAGGATTCGGCTCCGTTCAATGGCGGAACGCTTGACACCCCGCAGTCCACATGAATCCATGGTTGCCCGTCAACTGCCGCCGCGGCAGGGCGCGGGTCGACCGGAAGAGGTATTCACGGGTGATCGACGCCTCGACCAGTGCGGGAAGGGCGATTGCCGCCTACGACCGCTATCCCGCGCTCGACGAGATCGAGGACACCGCCCGGACGCTCGCCGCGCGCCACCCGCGGGTGTGCAGGACCCGGACCGTCGGCGCCTCCCGGGCCGGGCGGCCGCTGACGCTGCTGTCCGTCGGGGACGCCGCCGACCACGTCCTGGTGGTCTCCGGCGCGCACCCCGACGAACTCGTGGGCGGCGCCGCGGCCATGGAACTGGCCCACCGGATCCTGGCCGACCCCGCCCAGCACGCGTCGGTGGCCTGGCACTTCCTGCTGTGCGCGGATCCGGACGGGGCGCGGCTGGTGCACGGCGCCCACCGCGCGCGCGACCTGGAGGGATTCCTCGCCCACTATTTCCGCCCGGCGTCCGGCGAACAGCCGGAATGGGCCCCGTCGATCGGCGGGCAACTCCCCGAGAGCGATATCCTGCTCGGTCTCATCGGCGAACTCCGGCCGTTTCTCCAGTTCTCGCTGCACGGCATCGACGTGGGCGGGACATTCGTGCAGAGCACCCGGGAGATTCCGGGTCTGGCGGGGCCGTTCACGCGCTCCGCCGCTGAATTCGGCATTCCCGTGGAATGCGGCTCGTACGACACCGTGCTCTACGCCGAACCCGCCCCCGGCGTCTACCTGATGCCACCACCCACCCCATCCGCCCCGCCCGTTCCCGGGGCCGCCCGCACGAACGGCGCCCGCACCGGGGACATCCGCCGCACCACGTGGTACGCCCCGCACGGGCACGGCGGCGCGACCGTGATCGTCGAGGCGCCGCGGTGGGCCTGCGACCGGATGAGCGACCGCAGTCCGGGCCGCGACCCGCAGCGGCGGCTGGCCGCGTGCGCCGACCGGATGCGCCGCCGCGGCGACCTCATCGCCGCCCTGCTGGACGCCGCCCCAGCCCGGCTCCCCGGCCCCGGCGGCTTCTCGGACGGCGACGGCGACGGCCCGCTCGTCCGCTCGGTCCGCACCCAGCTGACCTTCCTGCGCCGCCTCCCCGACGAATGGGACCCGCGTTGCGGCGGCCCCGGCCCCGTACCCGCCGGGCGGCGGCTGACCGAGGGCCTGCTGGCGGGCCTGGAGCAGTGGACGCACCGGGTGCCGCTGCGGGCCGCCGCGATGCTGCGCCGCGCCGTTGCCCCGGCCGGGGCCGCCACCGCACCGCTCACCGCCCGGCTCGACATGCTGCTGCACGACTGGACGGCCCGCTACCGCAGCACCTTCCCGGCGACCCGCCTCCCGGTCGCCCGGCAGGCCTCCCACCAGGCGGGAGTCGTCCAGGCGGCAGTGGCCCTCAGCCGCCCGGACAGCCTCCCGGCGGCCACCGGTGAACCCTTCCGGTCACCGTACTAGGGGTGGGTCCCCGGTCTTTTAGGGGAAGACGGACTTTAGAAGCCGCGCCTACCCTGCGCTGTATGACGGTTCTGCCTGACGAGGGAGTCTCACCGGCCGCCCCGTTCCCGGAGGCCACCCGTGAGCAGTGGCGGCAGCTGGCCGCGGGGGTGCTGCGCAAGTCGGGTAAGGAGGTGCCGGACGCGGAGGCCGAAGCGGCGCTCGCGACCGCGCTGGACGGCGGCGTGACCGTACGGCCGCTCTACACCGCGCAGGACACCGCGCCCGACCCGGGCCTGCCCGGCTTCCCACCCTACGTGCGCGGCAGCGCCCTGCTCGGCGGCTGGGACGTGCGCACACGGCTGGACTTCGCCGACCCCGCGGCCGCCAACGCCGCGGCGCTCGACGACCTGGAGAACGGCGCGACCTCGCTCTGGCTGGCCGTCCGCGGCCCCGCCCTGCCGCCCGGCGGTCTCACCCGGGCCCTGGACGGCGTCCTCCTCGACCTCGCCCCCGTGGTCCTGGACGCCGGGCCCGAGACCGCCTCGGCCGCGCGCGAGCTGATCGGCCTGTACGAGGCCCGGGGCGTCGACCCGGCGGCCGTCCGCGGCTGCCTCGGTGCCGATCCGCTCGGGCAGGCGGCCCGCACCGGCGAGGCCGCCGCCCCCGACGACGCCGTGGCCCTCGCGCGGCGGGTCCACCGCTGCTACCCGGGGGTGCGGGCGCTCGCCGTGGACGCCCTGCCTTACCACGAGGCGGGCGCCTCCGAGGCGCAGGAGCTGGGCGCCGCGCTCGCGACCGGGGTGGCCTACCTGCGGCTGCTGACCGGTGCGGGCCTGGACGTCGAAGCAGCCCTCGGCCAGCTCGAATTCCGCTTCGCCGCGACCGCCGACCAGTTCCTGACCACCGCCAAGCTGCGCGCGGCCCGCCGGACATGGGCGCGCGTCGCGCAGACCTGTGGCGCCCCGGCGGCGGCCGGCCAGCGCCAGCACGCCGTCACCTCCACGGTCATGGCGACCCGCCGCGACCCGTACGTGAACCTGCTGCGGACCACGCTCGCTGCCTTCGCCGCCGGGACGGGCGGCGCGGACGCCGTCACCGTGCTGCCCTTCGACACCGCGATCGGCGCGCCGGACGCCTTCTCCCGCCGCGTCGCCCGCAACACCTCGGCGATCCTGCTGGAGGAGTCGCACCTGGGCCGGGTCGCCGACCCCGCGGGCGGCTCCTGGTACGTCGAGTCACTCACCACCGAACTGGCCCGCGCCGGGTGGGCGTTCTTCCAGGAGCTGGAGGCCGCGGGCGGCCAGGAGCGGGCCCTCGCCTCCGGCCTGCTGGGCGAGCGGATCGCCTCGACGTGGGCGGCGCGCCGCCGTCGCCTCGCCACCCGCCGCGAACCCGTCACGGGCGTCAGCGAATTCCCCGACCTCGCCGAGCGGCCCGTGCCGCGCGCGCCCGCCCCGGCCCGTCCCGCCGCGTCCGGCGGTCTGCCCCGGGTGCGCCGCGACGAGGCGTACGAAGCGCTGCGCGCCCGCTCCGACGCCCACCTCGCGGCGACCGGGGCGCGCCCCAAGGTCTTCCTCGCCGCGCTCGGCCCGGCCGCCGCGCACACCGCCCGGGCGTCCTTCGCGAGCAACATCCTCCAGGCCGGGGGCGTCGAGCCGGTGCACGACCCGGTGTCGGTGGACGCCGGCACGGTGGCCGCGGCCTTCGCCGCGAGCGGCGCGCAGGCGGCCTGCCTGTGCTCCGCCGACGCGCTCTACGCCGAGCAGGGGCCGGACGTCGTCTCGGCGCTGCGCGCGGCGGGCGCGCGCTGGATCTACCTGGCCGGGCGGCCGGACGCGCTGCCGGGCCTGGACGGCTACGTCTTCCTGGGCTGCGACGCCGTCGCCGCCCTGACCCTCGTACTCGACCGAGCGGGAGTGGCGGCATGAGCGGCGTCCCGGACTTCACCGGCATTCCCTTCGCCGAGGACGGCGACCCCCCCGGCGCGACCGAGGAGCGCTGGGCCTCCGCGGTCAAGGAGGCCACCGGCAGCAGTGCCGCCGACCTCGCGTGGGAGACACCCGAGGGCATCGCGGTCAAACCCCTCTACACCGCCCGCGACCTGGAGGGCCTCGACACCCTCGGCACCTTCCCGGGCATCGCGCCCTTCCTGCGCGGGCCCTACCCGACCATGTACGTCAACCAGCCCTGGACCATCCGGCAGTACGCGGGCTTCTCCACCGCCGAGGAGTCCAACGCCTTCTACCGGCGCAACCTCGCCGCCGGGCAGAAGGGCCTGTCCGTCGCCTTCGACCTGCCCACCCACCGCGGCTACGACAGCGACCACCCGCGGGTGACCGGCGACGTCGGCATGGCCGGTGTCGCGATCGACTCGATCTACGACATGCGGCAGCTCTTCGACGGCATCCCGCTGGACCGCATGACCGTGTCGATGACCATGAACGGCGCGGTGCTGCCGGTGCTCGCGCTCTACATCGTCGCCGCCGAGGAGCAGGGGGTGCCCCCGGAAAAGCTCGCCGGGACCATCCAGAACGACATCCTCAAGGAGTTCATGGTCCGCAACACCTACATCTACCCGCCGAAACCCTCGATGCGGATCATCTCCGACATCTTCGCCTACACCTCACGGAAGATGCCGCGCTACAACTCCATCTCCATCTCCGGCTACCACATCCAGGAAGCCGGGGCGACGGCCGACCTGGAGCTCGCCTACACCCTCGCCGACGGTGTCGAGTACCTGCGCGCCGGGCAGGCCGTGGGGCTGGACGTGGACGCCTTCGCACCGAGGCTGTCGTTCTTCTGGGCGATCGGCATGAACTTCTTCATGGAGGTCGCCAAACTGCGCGCCGCCCGGCTGCTGTGGGCGCGGCTGGTCCGGCAGTTCGGCGCGAAGAACCCCAAGTCGCTGTCCCTGCGGACCCATTCGCAGACCTCCGGCTGGTCGCTGACCGCCCGGGACGTCTACAACAACGTCACCCGCACCTGCGTCGAGGCGATGGCCGCGACCCAGGGCCACACCCAGTCGCTGCACACCAACGCGCTGGACGAGGCGCTGGCCCTGCCCACCGACTTCTCCGCCCGCATCGCCCGCAACACCCAGCTGCTGCTCCAGCAGGAGTCCGGCACCTGCCGGGTCGTCGACCC
Organism: Streptomyces sp. NPDC021224; assembly: GCF_044332905.1. Lineage (NCBI taxonomy): Bacteria > Bacillati > Actinomycetota > Actinomycetes > Kitasatosporales > Streptomycetaceae > Streptomyces > Streptomyces sp. NPDC021224. The sequence goes on from NZ_JBIRPW010000025.1 coordinate 74,551, forward strand.
GTGGGGCGGCAGCGCCTACGTCGAACGGCTCACCCACGACCTCGCCGAGCGCGCCTGGCAGCACATCCAGGAGGTCGAGGCGGCGGGCGGCATGGCCCAGGCGATCGACGCGGGGATCCCCAAGCTCCGCGTCGAGGAGGCCGCGGCCCGCACCCAGGCCCGTATCGACTCCGGGCGGCAGCCGCTCATCGGCATCAACAAGTACCAGGCGGCCGACGACGCGCCGATCGACGTGCTCAAGGTCGACAACTCCGCGGTCCGGGCCAGCCAGATCGCCAAGCTGCGCAGGCTGCGCGCCGAACGCGACGAGGAGGCCTGCCGGGACGCGCTGCGCGCCCTCACCGCGGCCGCCGGCCGCCCGTCCGGGACCGGCCTGGACGGCAACCTGCTCGCCCTCGCCGTGGACGCCGCCCGTGCCAAGGCCACCGTCGGTGAGATCTCCGACGCCCTGGAGCAGGTCTTCGGACGGCACGCGGGCCAGATCCGTACGATCTCCGGTGTGTACCGCGACGAGGCAGGCGCCACGCCCGCGGCCGACAGCACCCGCGCGCTGGTCGGGCGCTTCGCCGAGGCCGAGGGGCGGCAGCCGCGCATCCTGGTCGCCAAGATGGGGCAGGACGGGCACGACCGCGGCCAGAAGGTCATCGCCACCGCCTTCGCCGACCTGGGCTTCGACGTCGATGTCGGCCCGCTCTTCCAGACCCCCGCGGAGGTGGCGCGGCAGGCGGTCGAGGCGGACGTGCACATCGTCGGCGTCTCCTCCCTCGCCGCGGGCCATCTCACGCTGGTGCCCGCGCTGCGCGCCGAGCTGGCCGCCGAGGGCCGCGAGGACATCATGATCGTCGTCGGCGGCGTCATCCCCCCGCAGGACGTGCCCGCGCTGCACGAGGCGGGCGCCGCCGCGGTCTTCCCGCCCGGCACGGTGATCCCCGAGGCCGCGCACGACCTGCTGACCAAGCTGGCCGCGGCGCTCGGCCACGAGGAGCTGTAGCCGCGGTATGCCCACGTCAAGACCCGCGGCGATCGACGCCGGAGCGTACGCCGAGGGCGTGCTCGAAGGGCGCCGGGCGTTCGTCGCGCGCGCCATCACGCTCGTGGAGTCCGCCCGCCCGGACCACCGCGCCCTGGCGCAGCGGATGCTCACCGAGCTGCTGCCGCACACCGGCGGCGCCCGGCGGATCGGGATCAGCGGGGTGCCGGGGGTGGGAAAGTCCACCTTCATCGATGCCTTCGGCACCCTGCTCACCGGCCTCGGGCACCGCGTCGCGGTGCTCGCCGTCGATCCGTCCTCCACCCGCACCGGCGGCTCCGTCCTCGGCGACAAGACCCGGATGGAGCGGCTGGCCACCGACCCGGCCGCCTTCGTCCGCCCCTCGCCGAGCGCGGGCACACTCGGCGGGGTGGCGCGCGCGACCCGGGAGTCCATGGTCGTCATGGAGGCAGCCGGATATGACGTGGTGCTGGTCGAGACGGTCGGCGTCGGCCAGTCCGAGACGGCCGTGGCCGGCATGGTCGACACCTTCCTGCTGCTCACCCTCGCCCGCACCGGCGACCAGCTCCAGGGCATCAAGAAGGGCGTGCTGGAGCTGGCCGACGTCGTCGCCGTCAACAAGGCGGACGGCCCGCACGAGCGCGACGCCCGCGCCGCCGCCCGCGAACTCGCCGGTGCGCTGCGCCTGATGCAGCCCGCCGACGCCTCCTGGACGCCGCCCGTGCTCACGTGCAGCGCGCGCGAGTCCGCCGGTCTCGACACGGTGTGGGAACGGCTGGAGGCGCACCGCTCCCGGCTCGCGGCGGACGGCGGCCTCGCCGCCAAGCGCCGCGCCCAGCAGGTCGCCTGGGCCTGGTCGACGGCCCGCGACACACTGCTCACCCGCCTCGACACCCACCCCGCGGTCCGCGCCCTGGCCCCCGAGATCGAAGCGGGCCTGCGCGCCGGGACCCTCACGGCGGCGGACGCGGCCGAGCGCCTGCTGCACGCCTTCGACGGCACCGGCGGCCGGACCGGAGGCCTAGCGGACGGCCCCTGAGGGGTACGGCGCCGGTCCCGGCGGGCGAGCGGTACGGGCGGGGGCTACGCCCGCGGATCCACCCCCAGCGCGTCCAGGAAGGCCGCCGCCGCCGGGGTCGGCCCGGAGCGGGACCAGATGACGTACTCCACGCGCGCCGGGGCGTCCGTCACCTCCACCGTCACCACGCCGGTCAGGTTCGGCGCGTACGCGGCCGGGAGCATGGCGACGCCCAGGCCCGGGGCGACCAGCCGCGGGATGAACTCCGCGCTGCTCACCTCGTAGGCGATGTCGCGGCTCAGCCCCGCCGCGGCGAAGGCCTGCTCGGACTGGGCGCGACCCGCGGTCCCGGCGGGCAGCTCCACGAAGGTCTCCCGCGCCAGCCGGGCCAGGCTCACCGCGCGCTCCCCGGCGAGCGGGTGGTCCGGCGCGACCACCGCGACCAGGGCGCCGCGCGCCAGCTCGTGGACGCCGACCCCGTGCGGCACCGCCGTGGTGGGCAGGCCGAGGAAGGCCACGTCCAGGCCGCCGGTCCTGACCTGCTCGATCAGCTCGTCGCTCGCGCCCACCCGCAAGGTGATGCGCACCTGCGGATGCCGTTCGTGGATCTCCCGCAGCGCGCCCGGCACGTCGGCCGCGGTGACCGTCGGGATCGAGCCGACGGCGAGCCGCCCGCGCACCTCGCCGACCGCGGCGGCGACCTCGGCCGCCGCGCGCCCGGCGGCCTCCAGGCACTGCCGGGCGGCCGGGAGGAAGGCCTCGCCCGCCGGGGTGAGCCGCACCCGGCGGCTGGTGCGCTCGAACAGCCGGGCGCCCAGCTCGTGTTCCAGCCGGGCCACCTGGTGGCTCAGCGCGGACTGCACGACGCGGCAGCGCTCGGCGGCGCGGGTGAAGCTGCTGGTTTCCGCGACGGCGATCACGTACCGCATCTGCTGGAGTTCCATGGATCCATCGTGGATCACGATCGATGGTGTGACAAGCATGTGTTGGACTCATCGATCCTGGCGGGCCGAGACTTCCGTCATGACCACGCAATCCATGGCACGGACCCGCGGCACCGTCCGCGGGGATCGGGGGCCGGGCCTGTCGCGTACCGCGCTCACCGCGCTCGCGCCCGCCGTCTGGGGCACCACCTACATCGTCACCACCGAGTTCCTGCCGGACGGGCACCCGCTCTTCGCCGGACTGCTGCGGGCGCTGCCCGCCGGGCTCGTCGCCCTCGCCCTCACCCGCACGCTCCCGCGCGGCGCCTGGTGGGGCAAGGCCGCGGTGCTGGGCGCGCTCAACATCGGGCTGTTCCTGCCGCTGCTCTTCACCGCCGCCGAGCGGCTGCCCGGCGGGGTGGCCGCGACGCTCGGGGCGGGCCAGCCGCTGGCCGTCGCGCTGCTCGCGGCGCCGGTGCTGCACGAGCGGCTGTCACTGTGGCGGATCGGCTGGGGCGTGGCGGGCGCCGCGGGGGTCGGCCTGGTGGTGATCGGGCCGGACGCCGGGCTGGACGGGGTCGGCGTGGCGGCGGGGCTCGCGGGCGCGGTCACGATGGCGCTCGGTGTGACGCTCACCAAGCGCTGGGGGCGCCCGGCGGGGGTGAGCGGCACCGCCTTCGCGGGATGGCAGCTCACCGCGGGCGGCCTGCTCCTGCTGCCGGTGACCTTCCTCGCCGAGGGCGCGCCGCCCGCCGTCGACGGGCGGGCCGCGCTCGGCTACCTCTGGCTGGGACTGGTCGGCGGGCTCCTCACGTACACCCTGTGGTTCCGCGGCATCGGCGCGCTGCCGGTCACCTCGGCCGCCCTGCTCGCGCTGCTCTCGCCGCTGGTCGCCGCCGTGCTGGGCGCCGCGGTGCTGGGCCAGACGCTCGGGCCCGTGCAGCTCGCGGGCTTCCTGCTGGCCCTGGGCGCGCTCGTCGGCGGCCAGCTCCCGCCGCCCGTACGCGGACCCCGGCGGGGGTGAGCGTACGGCCGCGGCCCGGCCCCTCCGAGGGGAGGGACCGGGCCGTGGTGCGCGCAGCGAGGGTGGGGGTCAGACCTCGACCAGCTCGCGGGTCTCGGACTCCACGGCCGGCTCGTCGTCCTCGATGCCGCGCGGGGCGTCGAAGGCGGCGCGGTCCAGGATCTTCTCCCGGGAGGCGACCAGCACCGGCGTCACGATCTGGCCGGTGACGTTGGTGGCGGTGCGCATCATGTCCAGGATCGGGTCGATCGCCAGCAGCAGGCCGACGCCCTCCAGCGGCAGGCCGACCGTGCTCAGGGTCAGCGTCAGCATCACGATGGCACCGGTCAGACCGGCCGTCGCCGCCGAGCCGATCACCGAGACGAACGCGATCAGCAGGTAGTCGCCGATGCCCAGGTGGACGTGGTAGACCTCCGCGACGAAGATCGCCGCGAGCGCCGGGTAGACCGCGGCGCAGCCGTCCATCTTGGTGGTGGCGCCGAAGGGCACCGCGAAGGACGCGTAGTCGCGCGGCACGCCGAGCCGCTCGGCGACCCGCTGGGTGACCGGCATGGTGCCGACCGAGGAGCGGGAGACGAAGGCCAGCTCGATGGCGGGCCAGGCGCCCTTGAAGAAGTTGACCGGGTTGACCTTGCCGACCAGCGCGAGCAGCAGCGGGTAGACCACGAACATCACCAGCGCGCAGCCGACGTACACGTCCACGGTGAAGGTGCCGAGCGGCTTGAGCAGGTCCCAGCCGTAGGTGGCCACCGACTTGCCGATGAGGCCCAGCGTGCCCAGCGGGGCGAGCCGGATGACCCACCACAGCGCCTTCTGCACGACCTCCAGCACGACCTTCGCGAAGTCGATCAGCGGCTCCGCCTTCTCGCCGACCGAGAGCGACGCGGCGCCGATCACGACGGCGAGGAAGACGATCTGCAGCACGTTGGGCTGGCCGAAAGCGTCCACGATGTTCGTCGGGACGATGCCGGTCAGGAAGTCGATCCAGCTGCCCTTGTGCAGCCCGTCCGGCACCGCCCCGGCCTTCAGGTGCACGCCGTCGCCGGGCTTGGTGGCCAGGCCCAGCAGGATGCCGATGGTGACCGCGATGAGCGCGGTGACGCAGAACCACAGCAGGGTGCGCACCGCGAGCCGCGCGGCGTTCGTGACGTTGCGCAGGTTGGTGACGCTGACCAGCACCGCGGTGAAGACCAGCGGGGGCACGGCCAGCTTCAGCAGCTGGACGAAGATGTCGCCGATGCGCGTCAGGGTCTCGGTGAGCCAGTGCACGTCGGCGTCGCGGGCTATGAGGCCCAGCACGACGCCCAGGACCAGACCGGAGATGATCTGCGCCCAGAACGGGATTCTCTTCAGGATGGCAGGCAAGGGGGACTCCTGTGACAGCGCCGGACGCAGCCGGGCACCGCGGGGACGGGGAGGGGACGGAAGGCCGGCGCGGTGCGGGCGGACGCGGTGCTGAGCGGCAGCTCAGGAGCAGGAACGGGCGACCGGGCCGGGGTACGGGTGGAGGCGTCGGCGCGCAGCACGCCATGACGTCACCCCGGGCGACCGGGGACCGCCGGACCGGGGATCGACCGCGGGCGGCGAGGGAGGGACGTCAGCGACGGACGCGCGTCAGCGCATACACAGGTCGCCGTTGCAGTGGCACAGGTCGACATGCAGACGCCACACCAGCGGGGGTTCTCCCGCGGCGCTCATCGCGATGACTCTGTGGGCACTGGACATGGCAGGGAAGATAATGCATTCATTGCACAAATACAAGCTGTCGTGCACGCGCCACCCGCATTCCCGGCGCTCCCGGCGCCGCAGGTCACGGCGCCGCGAAGGCTCCGCCGAATTGACGGGTGATCAATTCCCGTGCCTATTTCCGCGCTTGGCGCGCGGGCCGGTCTTCCCCGGCCTTTCGCCCGTGTCTTCCGGTCCCGCAGTGGCGCGGGGAAGCGCGCGGCCGACCCCCGCCCCGGGGGCGGAGACCCGGCGGCGGTCGGCCGCACCCCCGTACCACGGGACGCCCGGCGCCCAACTTCCCCCGCCCGGTGCGTGATCCGCCCGGATCGTACGACCCTCGGAGAAGCCCGCAGACTTATTGACGCTGCCCACCCACGATGATTCACTCTCGCCCTGAGAGCGCTCTCTCGCGGTCCGGCCCACCGCGCAGTCCTCCTGATCCACCACCACAGGGAGAGCCGTGTCCGTCATTCCCTCTCGCCGATCCGTGCTCCGCGGGGCGGCCGTCGCCGCCGCGGTGCCGCTGGCCGGCGGCATCGCCACCGGTACCGCCCACGCCGCGGCGCCGTCCGCCCGTCCCTGCCCGCCGAAGGGGCACAAGGGCGCGGACCTGGGGCACAACGTCCTCGTCTTCGACCCGTCGATGGGCGACGCGGCGATCCAGGCGCAGGTCGACGCCGTCTTCGCGATCCAGGAGTCCAACCAGTTCGGCGACGAGCGCTACGCGCTGGCCTTCATGCCGGGCACGTACACCGTCGACATCAACGTCGGCTTCTACACGCACGTCCTCGGCCTCGGGGCGAGCCCGTCGGACGTCGTGATCAACGGCCACATCACCGTCGACGCCCAGTGGTTCGACGGCAACGGCACGCAGAACTTCTGGCGCGCCGCCGAGAACCTCACCATCGTGCCGCCGGACGGCCTCAACCGGTGGGCCGTCGCCCAGGCCGGGCCGATGCGCCGGGTGCACGTCAAGGGCGACATGAACCTCATGCCGAGCCCGCCCGGAAACGGATGGTCCAGCGGCGGGTACCTGGCCGACAGCGTCGTGGACGGCGAGGTGCAGTCCGGCTCGCAGCAGCAGTGGATCTCGCGCAACGACACCCTCGGCAGCTGGGTCGGCTCCAACTGGAACATGGTCTTCGTCGGCGTACAGGGCGCGCCCGCCCAGTCCTTCCCGACGCCCCCCATGACGACCGTCGACCGCACCCCGGTCGTACGCGAGAAGCCCTTCCTGACCGTGGACCGGCACGGCGACTACGAGGTCTTCGTCCCCGGGCTGCGCCGCAACAGCACCGGCACCACCTGGGCCGGCGGCCGCGCCGCGGGCAAGAGCATCGCGCTGGACCGCTTCTTCGTGGCCAGGCCCGGCGACTCGGCCACCGAGATCAACCGCGCCCTCGGCAGCGGCCGGCACCTGCTCTTCACGCCCGGCATCTACAACCTGACCTCGCCCATCCGCGTCACCCGCCCCGGCACGGTCGTGCTGGGCCTCGGCTACACGACGCTGCGCTCGGCCCGGAACAACACGCTCATCGAGGTCGCCGACGTCGACGGCGTCACGATCGCCGGCGTGCTCGTCGAGGCCGCGTCCAAGAACACCCCCGTGCTCGTCCGGGTCGGCGAAGGCCGCACCAGGCACCGGCACAGCAACGACCCGACGGTGATCTTCGACCTCTTCGCCCGGATCGGCGGGGCCGTCGCGGGCGGCGCCGGGGTCAGCCTCCAGATCGACAGCAACGACGTCATCTGCGACCACCTGTGGCTGTGGCGCGCGGACCACGGCCTGGACGGCACGGTGGGCTGGACGGTGAACCCGGCCGACACCGGCATCCTCGTCAACGGCGACCACGTCACCACATACGGGCTCTTCGTCGAGCACTACCAGAAGTACGAGGTGCTCTGGAACGGCGAGAGCGGCCGCACGTACTTCTTCCAGAACGAGAACCCGTACGACGTCCCCACCCAGACGGCGTGGGTGCACGGCGGCACCAAGGGCTACGCGTCCTACAAGGTCGCCGGCGACGTCCGCGACCACCTGGCGTGGGGTCTGGGCAGCTACTGCTTCTTCAACCTGGAAGCCGACATCTACACCGACCGGACGTACGAGGTGCCCGACACCCCGGGCGTCGTCTTCACCGACCTGATGACCGTGTGCCTCAACGGCGCGGGCGGCGGCGGCATGCTGCACGCCATCAACGGCTCCGGCGACCCGGTGCAGAACGGCTTCGCCGTCTACAACATGAAGCGCTACTCGAACGGCGTCGCGACCGTCTGACGGCGGCCCGCGGCGCGGACGCACGGCGGGTACCGGGACCGTGGGGGCCCTGGTACCCGCCGTGCGTCGTACGCCCTGCGTCCCGTCGGGCCGCGGCGGGCGGCGTCGGGCGGTCAGCGCCCGGCCGCCGCCCGGAGACAGCGACGGCGGCGCGCCGGCTTCGGTGGGCGAGGCCGGTCAGTTGGCCCCCAGCTCGTTGTCGATGAAGGAGAAGATCTCGTCGTCCGACGCGCTGCCGATCTGGTCGAGCACACCGGGCGCACCGTCCTCGTCCCCCTCGGTCCCGTTCAGCGCCGCGAGCAGCGCGTGCAGCCGGACGGACAACCCGGAGCGTACGTCGTCGGCCGACTGCTTCCTCGCGAACGCCGCCTCGAAGCGGTCGAGTTCGGCGAGCAGCGCGTCGGCCGGGTCCGGCACCGCCTGGGCGAGCAGGTAGGCCGCCAGCGCGGCCGGGGTCGGGTGGTCGAACACCAGCGTCGTGGGCAGCTTCAGCCCGGTGCTCTTGTTGAGCAGGTTGCGCAACTCGACCGCGGTCAGCGAGTCGAAGCCCATGGCGAGGAAGCCCCGGTCGAGATCAAGACCGCTTCCCCCGGAATGCCCCAGCACGGTCCCCACGCTCTCCCGCACCAGATCGAGGACGACCTGCCGCTGCTCCTCCTCGGCGAGCCCGGTGAGCTGGGCGGCGAGCGTCGCCCCGCCGGTGCCGACGGTCCGGTTTCCACCGCTGGCGGGGGAGGTGCGAGCCGCCGCACGGCGGAGGCGCGCCGGGGCGGCGAGGCCCTGGAGTACGAGGGGGCTTTGGTCGTTGAGGTTGGTGGTGTCGAGGTGGGCGGGGGTGAGGGTGGGGTGGGTGGTGGTGAGGGCGGTGTCGAAGAGGGTGAGGCCTTGGGGGGTGGTGAGGGGGGCGATGCCGGTTCGGGCGATGCGGGCGAGGTCGGCTTGGGTGAGGGTGTCGGCCATGCCGCCGGTGGTGCTGTCCCAGAGGCCCCAGGCGAGTGAGGTGGCGGGGAGGTGGTGGGTGTGGCGGTGGTGGGCGAGGGCGTCGAGGTAGGTGTTGGCGGCGGCGTAGTTGGCCTGTCCGGCGTTGCCGGTGATTCCGGTGATGGAGGAGAACAGGACGAACGCGGACAGGTCGAGGTCGCGGGTGAGGTGGTGGAGGTTCCAGGCCGCGTCGACCTTCGGACGCAGGACCTCCGACAGACGCTCCGGCGTCAGACTCTCCAGCAGGGTGTCGGCGAGGACGCCTGCGGTGTGGATGACGGCGGTGAGGGGGTGTTCGGTTGGGACGGTGTCCAGCACGGCGGCTGTTGCCTCATGGTCGGACAGGTCGGCTGCGGCCCATGTGACGTGTGCGCCCAGTTCGGTGAGTTCGGTGGTGAGTTCGTGTGTGCCGGGGGCGTCGGCGCCGCGGCGGCTGACGAGGAGGAGGTGCCTGGCCTGGTGCTGGGTGACGAGGTGGCGGGCGAAGAGGGAGCCCAGGGTGCCGGTGGCGCCGGTCACCAGCACCGTGCCTTCGGGGTCGAGGGTGGTCGGCACGTTCACGGTGGTGTCGGTGGTGGTGGGTGTGAGGTGGGGGGTGTGGGGTGTGGTGTTGCGGTGGGCGGTTTGGGGGTGGTGGTGGGTGGTGGTGAGGGTGTGGGGGGTGAGGGGGTGGTGGTCGAGGTCGAGGAGGGTGAGGCGGTCGGGGTGTTCTGTCTGTGCGGTGCGGACCAGGCCCCAGACGGCTGCTGCGGTGAGGTCGGGGGCGGGGTCGGTGGGGTGGGTTGTGACGGCGTGGCGGGTGACGACGGTCATGTGCCCGTCGGTGTGACCGGGATGCGCCAGCCACGCCTGGAGGGCGGCCAGGGTGTCGGCGAGGACGGCGTGGGTGTGGGCGGGGCCGGCGTCGGGCGGCGAGGGCTGCACGGTGAGCAACACGTGGACGTTCGCGGGGACGTCGTCCAGACCGGTGGCGACGGGCACACCGGTCAGACCGAACGTCTCCGTGCCCAGGATTACCAGCTCACCCGTGTCGTCCTCGGACCCGGCCTCGGCGGTGTCGGGGGTGGGGGTCCAGGTGAGCTGGTAGAGGTCGTCCGCGGGGGTGGGGGCGGGGGTCAGCGCGGCGAGCTGGTCGGTGGTGGTCTCGCGGACGGTGAGGGCGTCGGCGGTGATGACGGGTGTGCCGGTGGGGTCGGTGGCGGTGAGGGCGTGGGTGTTCTCGCCGGTGGTCGTCCAGCGGACGTGCAGGGTGGTGGCGCCGGTGGCGTGGAGGGTGACCCCGCTCCACGCGAACGGCAGCACGACCACCGGCTCACCCGCCCGGTCGTCCAGCAACAGCGCGTGCAGCGCCGCGTCCAGGAGAGCCGGGTGGATACCGAACCCGGCGGTGTCCACACCCTCGACAGGCAGGGTGATCTCGGCGGAGACGTCCCCGTCCGGGTGGCGCCACGCAGCACGCAGGCCCTGGAACAGCGGCCCGTACTCGTAGCCCCGGGCGGCGAGGCGGTCGTAGAGACCGTCGAGGTCAACGGGCTGGGCGTCGGTGGGGGGCCAGGTGCTGTCGGACGGGGCGGGTTCGGGTGTTCCGGTGGTGAGGCGGCCGGTGGCGTGCCGGACCCACGGGCCGTTCCCGTCGTCGGGCCGGGAGTGCACGGCCAGCGCGTATCCGCCCTCGTCCGGAGTGAGGGTGGCCTGGAGCTGGAGGGCCTGGCCTTCGGTGATCACCAGCGGTGCATGGAGGGTGAGGTCTTCGAGGTGTCCGGCGCCCAGGCGGTCACCCGCGGCGACGGCCAGGTCCACGAACGCGGTGCCCGGCAGCAGGACCCTGCCCAGCACCATGTGATCCGCCAGCCACGGCTGCGTGGCGAGGGACAGCCTGCCGGTGAGGACCGCACCGCCTTCGTCGGCCAGGTCCACGGCCGCACCCAGGAGTCCGTGTCCGGCGTCGGCCTGGCCGAGACCGGTCACGTCTCCGGTCACTGCGGGGGCTTCGAGCCAGTAGCGCTGGTGCTGGAAGGCGTAGGTGGGCAGGTCGGTGGTGCGGCCGCCGGTGAGGGCCGGGGTGTGGTCCCAGGTGATGGGGGTTCCGGTGGTCCACAGGTGGGCGAGGGCGGTGAGGAACGTCTCGTCCTCGGGTTTGCCCTTGCGCAGTGCTGCGACAGCCACAGCCTGGTCACCTGTGTCGGTGCTGCTGAGGGTGGTGGTGATGCTGGCGGTCAGGACGGGGTCGGGGCCGAGTTCGAGGTAGGCGGTGACGGCGTGTTCGGTAGCGAGGTGCTGGATGCCGTGGTGGAAGCGGACCGTGCCGCGGATGTGGCGGGCCCAGTACTCCGGTGAGGTCAGCTCCCCGGTGGTGGCCACAACCCCGGTGACGTTGGACAGGACCGGGATCTGCGGGGCCCGGAAGTCCAGGGTCCGGATCTCGCGGGTGAAGTCGTCCAGGACGGTGTCCATGTGGGGCGAGTGGAAGGCGTGGGAGACCGTGAGACGCCGGGTCCGCCGCCCCAGACCACGGAAGTGCGCCGCAACCGCCTCCGCCGCATCCGTGTCACCCGAGACCACCACGGACGTCGGCCCGTTCACCGCGGCCAGCGAGAGCCGTTCGCCGAGCAGGGGCAGCACTTCGTCCTCGGTGGCCTCGACCGCGATCATCGCCCCGCCGGCCCGGGCGGCCTGCATCAGACGTCCCCGTGCGGTGACCAGGCGTGCCGCGTCCGGCAGCGAGAGCACGCCCGCGACGTGGGCGGCGGTCACCTCACCGACCGAGTGGCCGCCCACGACGTGCGGGATCACACCGTAGGACCGGGCCAGTGCGAACAGCGCGGTCTCCACCGCGAACAGCGCGGCCTGCGTGAACAGCGTCTGATCCAGACGCCCGCCGTCCTCCCCGTCCTCGTCCTCCCCGCCGAGGACGACGTCCTTGAGCGGGACCGGCAGGTGCGCGTCCAGCGCGGCGCACACCTCGTCGAAGGCCCGGGCGAACACCGGCTGCGTCTCATACAGTCCGGCGCCCATGCCGGGTCGCTGCGAGCCCTGTCCGGTGAACAGCACCGCCACCCGGCCCTCACCCGCCGCACGGCCCCGCACCACCCCCGGCACCTCGACACCACCGGCGAGCCCGGCCAGACCCGCCAGCAGCCCTTCACGGCCGGACCCCAGCACCACCGCCCGGTCCTCGAACACCGCCCGCGAACCCACCAACGACCGGCCCACATCACCCGGTGACCAGGCCTCGGCCGCCCCGAGCGCCTCCAGCAGCCGCCCGGCCTGCCCGGCAACCGCACCCCCACCCCGACCCGACACCACCCACGGCACCACCGAAGCGACACTCTCGTCCGGCTCGCCCGCGTTACCCTCCGGCGCCGCCTCCTCAAGCACCGGTGCCTGCTCCAGGATCACGTGCGCGTTCGTCCCGCTGATACCGAAGGACGACACCGCAGCACGCCTCGGGCGCCCGGCCTCGTCCCATTCCTGGGCCTCGGTGAGGAGTTCGACGGCGCCGGAGTCCCATTCGACGATCGGGGAGCGTTCTTCTGCGTGGAGGGTCTGGGGCATGATGCCGTGTCGGATGGCCTGCACCATCTTGATCACGCCTGCGACGCCGGCGGCGGCCTGCGTGTGTCCGATGTTGGACTTGATGGAGCCCAGCCACAGCGGGCGGTCCTCCGACCGCCCCTGCCCGTAGGTCGCCAGCAGCGCCTGCGCCTCGATCGGGTCGCCCAGGCGCGTACCCGTTCCGTGCGCCTCGACGACGTCGACGTCGAGGGTGGTGAGGTGGGCGTTCGCCAGCGCCTGACGGATGACGCGTTCCTGCGAGGGACCGTTGGGTGCGGTGAGGCCGTTGGAGGCGCCGTCCTGGTTGACCGCACTGCCACGCACTACCGCCAGCACAGGGTGGCCGAGGCGCTGGGCGTCGGACAGCCGCTCGACGAGGAGTACGCCGACGCCTTCGCCCCAGCCCGTGCCGTCGGCGTCGGCGGAGAACGCCTTGCAGCGGCCGTCCGCCGACAGCCCGCGCTGGCGGCTGAACTCCACGAAGGTGGTCGGGGTCGACATCACGGTCACGCCCCCGACGACGGCCAGAGTGCATTCGCCCTGACGGAGGGACTGCCCTGCCAGGTGCAGGGCGACCAGCGAGGAGGAGCAGGCCGTGTCGATCGTCACCGCCGGGCCCTCCAGCCCGAAGGTGTACGCGAGCCGACCGGAGATGACGCTGGAGGCGTTACCCGTCAGCAAAAAACCTTCGAAGTTCTCGGGTGCCTTCGGCAGTCGGGAGCTGTAGTCGTTGTACATCACGCCGGCGAACACTCCGCCGCGCGTGCCGCGCACCGTGGTGGGGTTGATGCCGGCGCGTTCGAAGGCTTCCCAGGTGGTTTCGAGGAGGAGGCGTTGTTGGGGGTCGCTGGCGGTGGC
>NZ_JBIRPW010000026.1:0-74945 GCF_044332905.1 Streptomyces sp. NPDC021224
CCCGCGCAGCGGGGCCCGCCGCGCTGCGCGCGGCGCAGGGATCACGCTGCGCTTCGCTCTGCGTGACTGCCCCGCACTGCGCGCGGGGCAGGGTGCTCCGCACCCTGCGGCCCGGCCGTGCCGGGCTGGCCGGCCCCGCTTCGCAGGCCTCGGCCGCGGGCTCGCTCCGCTCCGCCCGCGTGCGTCAATTCCCTTGTGGGGCTTGGTTCTGGACTCGTGCACCACCCCCTCCGCTGCGCTCCGGGGATGGGGGGGCCGGCCGGCGGGGGCGATCTTGCTGCGGGAGGTGGTGGGGGCGTGCCGTCGACCGGCCTCCAATCACCGGGAGTGATGCACATGTACCGTTGGCAGATCCGGCGCACCCCCGTGCATCAAACTTACGGCCTGTGTAGGTTCTGGAACCAGCCCCCACCCCCGGGACAGGCGGTCAGAGCCGCGCCCGCCCCTCCGCACCGCACGGGGTGCGGCCGCGTACGGCCCTCTCCGGCTCCCTCCCGGGGCCCGGCTCACACAGGGGCTACAGGCACTCTGAGCAGCACTTACGCGCCCCCACAGCCCCGCCCTGGGCCACGTGCACCCCCACCCCCAACACCACCCCCGGGACACAGCCCCGCACCCCCACCACCCCGCACCACCTGACACACCATCAGCCACCCACGGCAAATATCACCACGTCGCCGATAGGTAACAAACTGGCCCGAGAAAATTGCAGAAAAGAAACCGAACACAGACACAAAACACCGCGCCTCCGAATTCAATCCAAAAAATACGGAGGCGCGACAGGGATCACTCAGGCGGCGTTTTCCAGTTGGGTAGTGAGTTCACTCGACTCGTCGCGAGGCCGAAGGGAATCTACGGCAACTCCTTCGATTTCTTCAATTTCGCTGATTATGTACATTTCCCCACCGAACGTATATCTGTCGCAGGCATCGGTCCAGATGTCGGGGTGCTTCAGACCGACTCGGGCTGCGGCCTCCAGCCAGTGCTGGAGACTGGTGACCTCTGCGTTGCAGGCGTGCAGGAAGGCCAGGGCCTGCTCGGGTGTGACCGGCAGTGCGCGGCCTTTGATGATGCGGCGGGCCGTAGTGCTCGGCAGTACGCCGATGCCAGCCGCCCTTTCCATCTCCCCGGGGGTCGGGCATCCGCCCCAGATGTGTTGGTCGCGCAGGGCCAGGGCGAAGTCGGGCTTCTTCACGATGAGCTCGGGGTCGGGCGCGGTGTGGACGTAGTACGGAGCGCGGGTGGCCCGGCGGGCGCAGAGCCACAGCTGTCTGGCGCGGGTCACGGCGCGGCCGAGCTCGCCGGTGAAGAACTCCTCCTTGGTGGCGGTCACCTCGACGAACGTCTCGACGGTCTCCCATGCCCCAACGATGGTCCCGGTGGCGGCGCGCTCGAACGTGGCCGCCGACGGCGTGCCGCCGGCGAGGTGGGCCATCTGCCGGTAGGTGTGCCCGTGGGCGTCCTTGCGGGCGCGCAGGAAGTCGGCGAGCTCCGCGCAGGCCGGGACAGTGCGGTCCACCGGCAGCTCGGGGCGGCCGGCCTTCGCGGCAGCCATGGTGGTCACCCGGCCGAGTTCCGGTAGGCGTCCTTGAAGCGGTCGATCCGCCCGCCGACGCGGCCACCGATGCGGCCAGCGGTCACGACCGCCGCCAACGCGCCGTCGCCAACGCTGATCGAGCTGCCCAGAAGGAAGATGACGTCCTTCACCGGCATGCCCATCTCGGCAAGCACGGCTGCGGTGACGACACACGCGATGAGAACGAGCGCGTGCGGCATACCGAACCGGGCGACGGGGAGGGGGTAGCGCTGCCGGACGGCTCCGGCTCGGGGACCGCCGGGAGTACAGCGGGGAAGGGCGTCACGCCCATGTCGATCACTTCCTCATTGCTAATTGAGCCGTCCGGCGATCGCGAGATCGCCGGACGATGCTGCTCAAACTGGGTCCGAACCCATCTCTTGCGCCGTACGGGAGTTGGCGCTCCTGGCGCGCGAAGTGGGCTTGCTGTCGTCCATGGTGTCAGCCGCGTAGACCACGTCCGGCCCCAGCGGGACCATTGATTCACCACCGCACCAAAGCATGATCCTGCAAATCTCGTGTCTCATCCCTGAGACACCGATGGCCCCACCAGATAGTTAGTGCCCGACATATTCGCTGGTCAGGGCGCTGCAACACGCTCTACCACACAGCATCCTCGTCTCCTGCATGCGGTCCCGGCCAACGCAGCTCAACGCCTAGTCAACGGCCTGCGTTGATTCACGGGCGTGCCCATCCTCGGCGGACAGCATCAACCCCACATCGGCACACTCAACTCCAGACCGAACTTGCTGTGAGGGGTTCGGCCGCCCTGATTGCTACTGGGTCCGACCTGCGCACCAGGGGAGAAGGAAACCGAGAGGGTGTTGGCGCACCCGCTCACGAAGCCGATGCACGCCACCGCGCACCCGAGGCCCGCCTCGCGAAGTGCCGGGGCCGCATCGGCTTCGCCATTCCACGCAAGGCGCACACGCGGGCCTCGCCACCGCCGTACGCGAGAGCGGGGTGGGGGACAGGCGCTGGCCTGATCCCCACCCCGCCGCGTAGACCGCGTCACGCAAGTCGACTTGCGTGGTTCCGGTCCCCGCCGCCAGCTACCGCCGGGCCTCCCCCGCGCCGCGTGCACATCCGCTGGGGCACCGAGCCCCAGGGACCCGGACGCCTCCCGGGCACCGAGCAGCAGCCGAACGGGAACCCGAAGCCGCCGACGCCCGCGGCCGGTACGGCACCGGACCGACCCGTGAACCGCACCTACACCCTGCTCACGACCAGGAGCAGCAGCGGCGGACCCGAGCGGATCGCCAGCCCGCTCCCCGCCGGCACCGCCGTCGTCCACCTGGTCAACGGCGAGACGACCCGCTTCATACTCACCGACACCTCGCTGTTCGACGGCTCCTACCTCGCCGAACCCATCCGCTGAACAGCCCCCGACAACAGCGCGCCCCGACCTTCTGCCCGGCCGCCCTGGGCCGGGCAGAAGGTCGGTCGGGCAGGCACGGTTACGGGCCCTGGGCGCGGCGGTGGCGCAGCTCCCGCAGGACCGCCAGGGCCGCTGCGCGGCGGGCCGGCTTGTTCGACCAGACCGCGGGCAGGACGACCCCGGCGAACAGCAGCACGACTCCCACCAGGGCGCACAGCGCCGCCACCGCCCCGCCGGTGCCCATGGTGTGCAGCGCGGCCGCCACCGTGCCGCCTGCGAGTGAACTCAGGTGTCGCACGTCGTGCCCCCTTGTCCGGTTCTCCGGCGCGCGGCTGCGCGCACCATCACAATGGGGGGCCTGCGGGTGCTGGCGGGAAGTGAAATCTGGAAGTTTTTGCAGCTCAGAGGGTTGCATGGGGTGGCAGCGCCGGGCTTGCACCCCCTGCCGGAGGGGACATGGGGGACATGACGGTCGGCAACGAGGACGGCTTACCGGCCGAGCAGAACGGCGGGACCGACGCGCCACGGGACGAGGAGGCCCTCCAGCGGTGGGTGGAGAGGTTCCGGTGGCTGCTGGAGCAGACCGGCCAGCCCGCCTACGTCTACGCCACCAACCACGACCTGTCCGAGACGCAGGTGTCCCGGTGGCGCAACGGCAAGACCATGCCGACCGAGTTCGCAGTCGACGACCTCCTCCGGTCGCTGCAGCCCGCCCTGTCCGAGCAGGTCGTCGAGCAGACGTGGGAGCTGTGGCGGGAGGCCGCGAAGACCGCCAGCCGCTACGAGTACGAGAAGTACATGCTGCGCCAGGAGCTCCGCCGCGCGCTCCAGCAGCTCAAGAACGTCGGCGCCTATGCCGAAACCCTCCGCGACCAGCACGACGCCGCCCAGGCCGACGTCGCACGCCTGCGCCGCCAGGTCGAGGAGCTCCAGCAGGCCGCAGGCCGCACCGCCGTCCTGTCCCAGCTCGAGCACGACCGCAAAGACCAGAGGATCACCGAGCTGGAAGCCGAACTCGGCCTCCTCAAAGCCCAGCTCCACGAAGCCGAGCAGGACCTGAAGACCACCGACCGCGAGATCGAAGCCGTCGACCGCACCGAGGCCCGCGCGGCCGACCACGCCGACGCCGTCCGCCGCCAGCTCCGCGCCCTGGAAGAAGCCACCGCCCGCCAACTCCCGCCCGGCCACGAAACCGCCGCCCCGGCCGACCCGGCCCCAGCACCCGCTCCCGACCCGGCCTCCGCAGACACCCCCGCCCCTTTCCCGGCCAACGGCCAGCGGCCGCCAGCCAGCCCGACACCCCCGCGCGCCACCGTCCGCCTCGCCCAGGAGCAGCCCGGCACCGGCACCTTCCCCTTCGGCCGGACCACCTACTGGTCGAAGACACAGCTCACCTTGTACGGCCTCGCGACGTGGCCCCCCGCCGGCGCCAGCGCCTACACCGTCGGCTGCGGGTTCGCACACCTGCAGATGGCCCATCACAACACCGTCTGGCAGCTGGGCGCCTACGCACTCATCGGGGCCCTCGCGCTGTTCGTCATCTGGATCGGATGGGTGCTCACCATCGACCTGCCCGTCTCCGTCCGCGAGGACGACAAATGGCTGCCGATAGCCGTGTGCGGCTGGGCCTTCATGGTCAGCCTCGCCCTAGGCATCTTCGAGCCCCACGTCATCGTGATCCTCGACGACCTGGGCGCCAAACTCCAGTCGCCCCTCAACCCCGACTGATCCCCTAGCGCCCGCTAGCAGGGGCCGCAAGCCCAACTTGCAGCCCCCACCAGACCGAACCCAGGCCGCCGGGGGACTGCGTACGCCTTCACCGACACATAATCCCGTACAAAAACACCGCGTCCCCGAACCCTGTGAACTGGGATCGGGGGCACGACAGGCGCGGGTCGCCGTCGCTCGCCGTCCCGTAACAGTGGGCGCTCGCGCTCAGGCTGAACGGCTACGGGGCCCGCCGACCGGTTGTCGGCGGGCCCCGTAGCCGTTCAGTCAGTCCTCGCACTCGCAGGAGCAGCCGCGGCCGGCGCATCGGCCGCAGTCCTGGCAGGTGTCGCAGGTCCGGCAGTGGTGGCAGGCGCGGAGGTCGGGCGGCCGGCAGGTGCAGTCCCGGGTGGGCTCCCACGGGTCGGGCGAGCCGAACAGGCCGAGCTGGCCGGGGACGGGAACCTCAGGGGTGCGGCGCGGGGCGCGCGGCCGGAGGCGGCGGACCATGGTCAGACCCTCCACAGCAGTACGGCCAGGGCGAGCAGGGCGGCGCCGGCCAGGACCAGGTGCACGGCCTGGCGCAGGCGGCGGAACTTGGCGACCGCGATGGAGGCGAGGACCTGGACCTCCGCGAGGTACTGCCCGTGCAGGACCGCGGCGTGCAGCTCGTCCGGACTCAAGGTCGGCCAGGTGGGCCAGCCCGCGCCCCCGAGGTGGGGCCGGACCGCGAGCAGGAGCAGGACGGTGGCGGCCAGGAACGCGGCCACCCCGGTGGCCGCGACGCCCATCGCGGTGGCCGGGATGCCGCCGCCGGAGCCGATGGCGACCAGGGCGGCACCGGTCAGACCCAGCAGAACACTGGCCTTGGTGTCGGCCCGCGCCAACTCGCCGCGCAGGGTGGCCAGCGCGCGGTCGACCGCGGGCCCGGCCGTCCGCAAGGGATCCGCGTCGGCGGCCGGGGCGGTGGTGAGCTTGCGTTCCTCCACGTCCAGGCGCCAGGCCTCCAGTACGCCCACTCACAGCCGCCGGATCAGCGAACTACAGCAACTATACATAGCTACCGTAGTAATTTTAGAGTGAGCCGAGTATCCGAAAGTGAGACCCAAGGGGGAACGATGAAGCTGACTGTCTTCCAGTTCGAGGGAACACCGGAGGAGCTGGACGGCTCGAGTGCGGTGCGTGAACTGATGGAACGCCATGGCCGTGCCCACCTCGCCGGCGCGGCCATGGCGGAGAGCGGCGAAGAGGTACCGGACCGTGTGCCGGGGGTGGCCGACGAGGGTCAGGCGATCCTGCGCGGCCTGCTGCGGCGTAGCCCGGCACCCGGGCTCTTCGTGCGCTTCATGGCGGAGACGACCACCTGGGAGAACGTCGTCGTTCACGGCATCAAGCGCAAGGGCGCCGAGGCCGGCGAACCGCTGGACTACGGCAGCTACCTCCGGCTGCGCAGGCAGGGCTCCCGGTTCGGCGGCTTCGCCTACGTCTATGCCCAGTACAGCTCGGTCAACCTGCGGCTCGACCTCGGAAAGGAAGCACTGCAGGAGCTCCGCACCCGCGCCGCTCGCATCCTGACCACCGGTCATCCCGCCTACCGTGTGAGTGTGGACCTCACCGACGACAAAGGTCTCGAGGACGCGCTGAAGCTGGCGAAGCTCGCCTACAACGCCACCTGACACTCTCCCGTCACTGCCGCCATGATCCGACGCGACTACGAGGACCCGCTTCTTGCCGTGAAGCTCCGCATCCGCCAGGCCGAAGCCGCCGAGGCCGTCGCGCACCCCGGGAACCGCGCGCAGGTCCATCCGCATGGCGGGCGGCGCAGCATACCTACGCCGCAGTGAGCGCTACGGCACGGGCGGGGCCGGTGACGATCTGCGTCAGCCCTGAAATACAGGCGAAGGCGTTCGCCGGGGCCAACAGGCAGCGATTTGCTCCTGTGAGCCTCACGGGCGTCGATGTGGCACCGAACGCCGGAGTACGGATCTCGCAGACCCGGCCACCGGATGAATTAATCCTGGCAAAGCCAGTGCCGCATTTCAAATCCGGTAGAAACGGGGAGAATAATGACCGGGATTCAACTCAAGAAACATCAGGTGAACCAGAAGGCGGCTTTCCGGAAGTGGGTCGGATTCCCCGCACGATCATCCGTGCCCGCTCGGGGAGAGCGGGGCACGATCGTGTCCGCGACCGGTTCCGGTAAAACGATCATGGCCGCTGCGAGTGCGCTGGAGTCCTTCCCCGAGGGGCGGATCCTGGTCACCGTCCCGACGCTGGACCTGCTGGTGCAGACCGCCCAGGCGTGGCGGGCGGTCGGCCACCGCTCCCCCATGGTCGCCGTCTGCTCCCTGGAGAACGACGAGGTGCTGAACGGGCTGGGTGTGCGCGCCACCACCAATCCGATCCAGCTCGCGCTGTGGGCCGGGTCGGGGCCGGTCGTGGTGTTCGCCACGTACGCCTCTCTCGTGGACCGCGAGGACCCCGAGGACATGACCGGCCGCCGGAAGGTGCGCGGGCCGCTGGAGGCCGCCCTGGCGGGCGGAGACCGCCTCTACGGCCAGCGCATGGACGGCTTCCACCTCGCCGTCGTGGACGAAGCCCACGGAACCGCCGGCGACCTGGGGCGCCCGTGGGCGGCGATCCACGACAACGCCCGCATCCCCGCCGACTTCCGCCTCTACCTCACCGCGACCCCCCGCCTCCTGGCCGCCCCCCGGCCGCAGAAGGGCAAGGACGGGAAAGACCTGGAGATCGCGTCGATGGCCGACGACCCCGACGGCACCTTCGGGGCCTGGCTCCCCGGGGCGGAGCTGGGGCTGTCGGAGGCGGTGGAGAGGGGGGTCCTGGCGGGGTTCGAGATCGACGTGCTGGAGATCGAGGACCCCGACTACTTCGTCGGCCTGTCCGACGAGGCCAGGCGCGGACGGCGCCTGGCGCTGCTCCAGGCCGCGCTGCTGGAACACGCCGCCCGCCTCAACCTGCGCACCGTGATGACGTTCCACCACCGGGTCGAGGAAGCCGCCGCGTTCGCCGACAAGCTCGGCGAGACCGCCGCGGATCTGTACACCGACCCGGTCACCGACCACGTCCTGGAGCAGGCAGACGAACGCCCTGTCTCCCCCCTCGGCGCAGAGCCCGACGAGGTGCAGACCGGCCGCCACGTTCCCCCGGACCGGGTCTGGTCCGCGTGGCTGTGCGGCGACCACACCGTCGCCGAACGCCGCGAGGTGCTGCGGCAGTTCGCGAACGGCATCGACGCCGCTGGCCGACGCGTCCACCGCGCGTTCCTCGCATCCGTTCGCGTGCTCGGTGAAGGCGTCGACATCGTGGGTACCCGGGGGGTGGAGGCGATCTGCTTCGCCGACACCCGCGGCTCCCAGGTCGAGATCGTCCAGAACATCGGCCGCGCCCTGCGCCCCAACCCCGACGGGACCACGAAGGTCGCCCGGATCATCGTGCCGGTCTTCCTCGAACCCGGCGAGGACCCCACCGACATGGTCGCCTCTGCCAGCTTCGCACCGCTCGTAGCGGTCCTCCAGGGCCTGCGCTCCCACGACGAGCGCCTCGTCGAGCAGCTCGCCTCCCGCGCCCTCACCCGGAGCCGGGAAGAGCGCAGAGTCCACGTGCAGCGCGACGAAGAAGTCCGGATCGTCGGGGCTGGCGGCGAGGGCGAGGACCGGGAGCAGGACGACACCGACGCTGCAGCCGAGTCAGCACTTCTGAACTTCGCCAGCCCCCGCGACGCCGCGACGATCGCGGCGTTCCTGCGCACCCGCGTCTACCGCCCGGACTCGCTGGTGTGGCTCGAGGGCTACCAGGCCCTGCTGCGGTGGCGGGCGGAGAACAAGATCACCGGCCTGCACGCCGTCCCGTACGACACCGAGACGGCGGTGGGCGTCACCAAGGACTTCCCGCTGGGACGATGGGCACACCAGCAGCGAAAAGCGCTGCGGGCCGGGGAACTGGAACCGCGCCGCAAGGAACTGCTCGACGCCCCCGAAGCCGGGATGGTCTGGGAACCCGGCCAGGAGGCATGGGAAAACAAGCTGTCCGCGCTGCGCTCGTACCGGCGCGCCACCGGCCACCTCGCGCCCCGGCAGGACGCGGTGTGGGGCGAGGGCGAGGCGATGGTGCCCATCGGGCAGCACATCGCCAACCTCCGCCGCAAGGGCGGCCTGGGTAAGGACCCGGAGCGGGCCGCCGTCCGCGCGGCGCAGCTCGCGGAGATCGACCCGGACTGGAACTGCCCCTGGCCGTTGGACTGGCAGCGCCACTACCGGGTCCTCGCCGACATCGTCGACGACGAAGGCGCCCTGCCCTACCTCGCACCCGGCGTCATCTGGGACGGCGACGACATCGGCACATGGCGCTGGCGGCAACAAGAACCCGGCACCTGGAAGCAGCTGTCCACCGAGCAGCAGAAACGGCTGACCACACTCGGCATGCAACCCCCTGCAGCCCCGTCCCCCGCCCCGGCAGCCAAAGGCGCGGCGAAGGGGACGCACAAGGCGGCGCAGGCTTTTCAGCGGGGCGTGACAGCTCTCGCGCAGTGGGTGGAGCGGGAAGGCACCGACCGGCCCGTACCCAGGACGCACACCGAGACGATCACCGTCGACGGCCAGGCGGAACCGGTAGTCATCCGGCTTGGCGTATGGGTCTCCAACACCAAAAGCCGCCGCGGCAAACTCACCGCCGACCAGCTCGCCGCCCTCGCCGCGCTGGGCATGGAGTGGGCCTGACGCCAGCAGTGGCGGGCGTTTATCCAGCCGGATACGCACGAAACCCCGGGCCGCCATGCCAGTGCTCGGGGTCTCGTGCTGTCCACAAGTTCAGGCCGTGAGCTTCTTGAATACCGTCTCGAAGCGGCCCAGGGTGACGTCGTCCACCTGCTCGAAGAAGGCGCTCTTGTCTTGGGTGAGCTGGTGTGCCGGTCCGACATGGTCGAAGTCCCGGGGCTTGTGCTGCTTCTCCCGGGCGATCCCGATGCGCTTGAGGATCGGGAGGGGCTTGTCGGGGGTGACCAGGTCTTCCTCATTGATAGTCACCTCGGTAGCCCTGTTGTAGAGCCAGAGGTAGTCCTTAGTGGAGAACAGGTCCTCGATGTCGGCCGTCTCCGGGAGCCCGTCGAGCTGGCCGATGACGGTGATGTGCGCGGCATCGACATTGGCCGCCTCAGCGGCGCTGAGAACCTTGGCGGTCACCTTGGTGGTCTCGGCCCCGTCGATGAGCGCTCGGACTGACAGTCGGCGCCCCATGACAGCGATGAAGGCCGGCATGTTGCCGATGCCACCGACTGGGATGATGGCCAGCCGGGGGTCAAGACCGGTGCGGCCCTGGCTGACCAGGAAGTCGGACATGCGCATGAGGAAGACGAAGTCGCTGCTGCCTTCCACGGCCAGCAGCGGGCCGACTCCGAGGAACAGGTGCTGCGCCACGGAGTACCCGAGCGCCGCCTCCACCGGCAGGATCGTCTTGGGGTCTGCGGACAGGCTGACCGAGGTAATGACCACACCCAGGTTCGGGTCTTCGCGGGTTGCCTGGTCGTGGATGGCGCGCATCGTCTCGTACCGCGTGGGGTCGATCATGTGCTGGGAGTGGGTGGTGTAGAGGACCTGCTGCTTGGGTCCGAGTTCCCCGTAGACGTACCGGAGGAAGTCGCCCTGAGCCTCACCGTGCAGGCTGGTGCCCGGTTCGTCGAGCAGGACGACGACGCGCTCATCGGTGTCGCGGTAGGCGCTGAATGCGGCAAGGAAGGAGAAGAACCACTGGAAGCCGGTAGAACGGGTGGAGAAGTTGGTCTCCACCCCGCCGTGCCGGTCGTCGCGCAGCTCGATCTTGAGCAGCCGATGGTGGGGCTGCGGCTGACCGTTGGTGACCGGGGGCATGGGAACCAGGTCGGTGTCGAAGACGACCGTGAGGTCCGGGTTCTGCTTCCAGTACTCGAAGACCTGAGCGCTCAGGTGCAGACTGGCGCCTTGGAGTTCGGCCTTGCGGCTGGCGTAGTCCTCATCCAGGAAATCGTCCGGCCCCTCACCAGCGAGGCGGAGCAGGGACATCATGGTCTCATCGCCGCGCTGCCACTGCCGGGCCTTCGCGCGCTCGGCAAGTGCGTGAAGGTCGCAGTCACCGGGGAGCATCTCGTAGGTGGAGAAGTAGAAGAACTTCGGGAGCAGCTCGATCAGTTGCTCGTGCTCCTCTCCCTCAAGGCCCCCTTCGACATACTGCTTGCGCCGGTCCAGCTCGGCCGGGACTCTCTCGATCGCCTTGACCCGGGCCGTCTTCTTACCGCCGCCCACTTCCCTGGCTCGGGCCCTCGCCGCAGCACTCACGGCCTCGATGGTCCTGAGGTCCCCGGCGATGGCCTTCTGGTCGTCCTCATCATCGACGCCGGCCTCCTCGAAAACGTCCGCCAGAGCGTCTTCAAGGGCGCAGCGCACCTCGGCTCGGAGACTGCCGTCGTAGAAACGCAACGCCTTGACGTACGCCTTCGCCGGCGGCCGTACGCCGACCAGATCCTCGATCGCATCGAAATCCGCGTCCTCCAGCTCGAAGACAGCCGTCACAGGGGCGACCGTGTCAAGATCCTTCGTGCGCCGGTCCCTGGCCAGGTTCCGCCGCGGATAGTCGGTGGTGACATGGAAGTCGTCCGCATTGTTGGCCGGGTTCAGCCGATGCAGAGCCTTGAGAACCGTCGTCTTTCCCGACTCGTTCTTCCCGATCAGGCACGTGACCTCGGGGTCGACCGCCATGGTCTGCTTGTTCGTGATGTTACGAAACGCCTCGATCCCCACTGACGTCACCAGCATGGCACTCCCCTCCAAGGGCCACGTTGCCCCTGTCTGATCCGCGCAGCATGGAGCCTGTGCACCGGTGCCGGACAGGCGCGACCGCGCGTTGTGGCTTAATCCGCCAGTATGAATCCCGCCACTGACAGCGGTGCCCCGATACGGTTCCCCCTCCGATCAGGGCGGCAATCTGCCGCTAGCGGGGCGGCAGAAGACTCAGACGTAAAGCGCCCACACGCCGGCCACCATCGTCAGGACGACGCCCACCCCGGTGAAGACCGCGGGCCAGCCCTCCCGGGTCAGTTCCTGCCGACGGGTCGGGCGTCCAGCGCCGTACGCAGGCGTCCCGCGATGGGCTGGTACCACTGGACGAAGTAGGGGTCCTTCACCTGGTCGGGCCCGGGCAGCTGCTTGTGCGGGTCAGGCCAGCGCCCGGCGAGCGACCAGCCCAGGGGGCGCAGCCCGGCACGGTCCATGTCCCGGTCGACACCCGCCAGATAGTCCGCGTCGACGGGCAGCTCCCGGCACGACTGCCAGATCACCCCGTCCAAGTCGATGGGGAGGTGCGGGAATCCGAAGAGGAAACCCAGACAGCGCTCGCGCAGAACCGCCGCGCTCTGC
Organism: Streptomyces sp. NPDC021224; assembly: GCF_044332905.1. Taxonomy (NCBI): domain Bacteria; kingdom Bacillati; phylum Actinomycetota; class Actinomycetes; order Kitasatosporales; family Streptomycetaceae; genus Streptomyces; species Streptomyces sp. NPDC021224. Next base: position 12,068 of record NZ_JBIRPW010000026.1, read on the forward strand.
TCGGGGGTCAGCGGTACACCCTTCTCTCCACCCCCGGGGCCTGGCTGTGCGGTCCGGCAGTCGGTGTCGGGGAAGGTGTCGATCTCACCGATCACGACGTGTGCCGTCGCGTTCTCAAGGTCGGGGTAGGACCAGTGCCTCGGCACAAGGACGATCACGTCGTAGGTGTCGAGAGCGTCGGCCAATGCCGCCGTCAGGGGCCCGGCGGGCGGCACCGGCATCGATGGAGGGCGTGTGCGAACTGGCCGAACATCACTGCCCGGTGAGCGCCGCGGACCCCGCGCAGGGACGCCAGCAGCCCGAGCAGCAGGACCAGCGGCCGGCCCCAGCGCGCGAGCAGGAACAGCCCCATGACGGCAGGGGGCAGACCGGCGAGCACAGCGGTCAAGGCGGTCGCGGTCGGCGCACTGACCGGCATGGTGATCGGTTCCCTTCCCGGCGCCGCGGTGCGCGGCGCCGGGTGCCATCTCCTCACACCGCTGAAAGGCTTCCGGCTGGAACTTCGCGGGGCTGTAACGTGAGGCAGGTGACCCGCTCCGCGCCCTCCGGCGCCGATGCTGCGCTCATCGCCGCGCTCGCCGACCTCGGACTGGCCGTGTCCCAGGCGCAGTTGGAGCGGTGGCGGGCAGCGCACTATCTGCCGCCCCACCCCCGCGAGCACCTGGGGCGCGGCCGGGGCACCGTCTCGCATCTGCTGCCCCAGACCGTGGCCCGGGCCGCGTGGCTGGCCGCAGCCTCCCGCCAGGGCAGGGCGCTGCCGGTGGCGGGAGGCCTGGGCCTGCTGGGCAACCGACGGCTCCCCGGGCGGCATGGCCCGGCTGCGGACCGCGGTTGCGGACCAGCTCGACCGGTACGGGAAACGGCTTGCGGCAGGCAACGCCCGTGACGACGACAGCTGGCAGCGGCGCCACGACGCGGCCGAGGCCGCGGCGCGCCGCGTGCCGGACCTTGACCAGCACGCCCTGCTGCGGGCCGTCGCCACCACCGCCGCCCGAGACCCGGCCGCGGTCGCGCCCCTGCCGCGCGTCGAGCGCGGCCTCGCCCTCGTCCTGGGCCGGCTGCTCGCCGGCGGCGGTGAAGACGTCGGCGAGGACGAACTCCTGGACGCGCTGTGCCAGGTCTTCCCCGAGCAGGCCGAAGCACTGCGTACCGCAGCCGCAGCCCGGGACGCAGCCGGGCACGGCGGCACGTGGGAAGGCTTTGCCCTGGCCGGAGGCTGGCCCGCACTGCAGCACGCAGTAGAGGCCGCGCCCGACCATGCCCTGCGCCGCGCGGTGGAGCTGGTCACCGCCACATCCGCGGCCCTCGAACTGGTCCTCGTCCACCTAGGCCCCGCCGCCCAGGCCGGACTGCCCGCACCACCGACCGGACTCGATGTCGAAGCAGCCCCGGACGCCATGACCATCGCGCTGGCCGACCCCCTGTGGGACGAGTGGGGCCGCCACATGCCCCTTGACGGCGACAGCCCCGCCTGGCCGACCGTCGCCGCCTACCAGACCGCGCTCACTCTCCTCCTGCCCGGCCGAGCCGGCGCCCTCGCCGCCTGCCGGGAACGAACCGAGCAACTCATCCGCCACACCCAGGATCCCGTCCAGCCACACCCCTCCCCGACCGCCCGCCGTCCTGGGCATTTCCCCAGCAGCACCAGCGGCAGGAGCAGGTGAATCATGACCGAGCCTCCTCCCCCGGGTCGTATCCCCGGTGCCAGGACGCGGGAGCCGCACCTGGCACCCACCGGTCAGGCCGCCGGCCCCAGCGCCGCCCGAGCCCAACCGGCCCTCCGGCCTGCGGTGCTGCGCGTTGCCCCGGTGGCCGCGGAGACGACGTGGTCGTATCTGTCCCGGTTGGCTTGCCGCTACGGCATGGAACCCGCCGCACTGCTGCCCTGGTGGATTTGGACCGGGTCCCGCCCGCGTGACGAGGCCGGTCCCCGTGACGACGCCGAAGTAGTGCTGAGCCCGGCGGGCAGGCAGTTGCTCGCCCGGCTGGGCGGGGTCGGCGAGCACGATCTGGTCCGGGCCCTGCCCGCGTTCAACGACGAGCCGAGCTCAGACACGCCGGACCGGAGCGGCGAGACCGCCGGGTCCGGCAGACCGGCCGGCCGGTGGAAGGTCGCCTCGGCCGGCGAGCACGGGCCGGTGGCGTACGGGTGCGCGCTGTGCACCGCGGCCCGCACCGGCCGCGCCACCGTGGTGGTGCGGTACGTCGCGCCGTGGCAGCGGGTCTGTGCCCGCCACCATCGGTGGATGCTCACCGCCGGGGACGGCCACCGTCACCACCACCTGGACCTGCGCGCGGCCCCGGAGGTTGCCGCGGCGCAGCGGGCCTGGCCGAAGGTCGCCCAGGCCGCGGCTGCGGCCGGCACGGATCCGGGGCGGGTGTTCGCCATGGCCCATGCGGTGGTGTGTGCGTGGTGGGAGCAGGCCCTGGAGTGGGAACTGGAACGCATCTGGCCGGCCCGCCTGCATGCGGTCGCGGGCGGGGATGCCGGGCCGCGGTTTTGGTGGTGGCGGATCGTCGCCCGCGACGCGGTCGTCTTCCCCGAGACGGTGGCGCTCGCGCGCGTGCTGCTCGACCCCGGCATGCAGGAGCGGATCTGGAAGGACCACGGGGCGGGCGGGCTCGTGCGGCCGTTCCGGCCGGACGGGGAGTTCTTCCGCGAACTCGCCGTGCGGCTGGGGCGGCCGTGGCTGGCCGAGGTGGGCGGGGCCCCGCAGCGGGGGCTGGTGCTGGGCGGGCCGCTGCACGCCGGGCCGCTGCTGGACTGCATCGGCGCGTTCACCCGCGTACGCCGCGGGCAGCGAGATCCTCGCGGGTTCGGGCTGGACCCGTGGTGGCTGCGTGCCGACCACCGCCCCGCCTCGGCCAGGGTCCAGCTGCGCGCCCTGGCCGAGCAGACCGCGGCCGCCGCACGCGGGCACGGCAGCACTGGTGGTGCCGTGCCGGGTCCCGGCACCGCGCCCACCGTCCGCTCGCCTGTTCCGCGACCGGCACGGCCGCGCCGCCGCCGCGTACACCGCTGCGCCCACACCGCCGGGGTGAGTGCGGACGCGCCCGGCCGCCTCGGGGCGAGCGGTGTACGCCAGGGCAGGGGTCTGCACTGACACCGGCAGCCGGTCTGCGCCATCATCGGCAGTCCGGGCGTACCGGCGGTGTGCGCAGGAAGTTGGCCGAATTCGGCGGTCCGCGCGCACGGGCACGCTTGGCTGGAGTACATGATCGACACGCACCACCCGCCGGGGCCCGGCGGCCCCGCCTTACCCCCGCAGCCGTTGCCGTGGCCTCCGGCCGAAGCGGAGCGGGCGGCGGCCTCGGCGGAGGCGGTCTTCGCAGGCCCGGACGGGCAGCTGGTGCAGCGGCGTTGGGATCAGGCGGCCGGCGCGGTGCGGTGGGAGGACCAGCCAGCGGTGGCCCGGTTCCCGGTGGTGCCCGGGCGCAGCTGGGGTCCGGTGGTGGTGGTCGGCGACGACCGGCGGGCACGTGATGCACGGCTCGGTGGCGATGCGCACCCAGCTGATGGTCCTGGACCGCGACCCTGCGGTGGTGTGGCTTGCGGCGCGGCCGGTGCGGCTGGTGTGGCGCGACCCGGGCGACGGGCGGCCCAGGTCGTGAGTGCCGCAGGTATTCGCCCGCTGTAGCGATGGCACCGGTGTGCTGGCCGACTGCCCCGCCGCCGCGGATGCGGGCGGGATCCGGGCGCTGCGGGCCGCGCAGATCGTGGCCGCGGCGTGTACGGCGGTGGGCTGGGCCTACCGGCGCTTGGCCCCGCCCGGTGCGGTGGTGGCGGCGAACTTGCGGTGGCTGGCCGGCTACCGCCACCCCCGCAACGCCGGCACGCCCGGTCTGGCGGCCGCCGTGACCGCAGCGTTCGCCGAGCCCCGGCCGCTGGAGGAGGGCGCCGCTACGTGCGGCGACCCGATCGAGGTCCTGCCCGTCGTCTTCCACGCCCTGTGGGCCGGCCGGCTGGACGTGACGCTGGATCAGCCGCTGCACCACCGGTCCCTCGTCGGCCCGGGGAAACCGGCACAGTCCTCAGAACACGGCCGCGGCCAGGAGCGGGAGCGCAGCGGGCTGTGAGCAGCAGCAACGGCGGTGCGCGGCGGGTGGAGCCCGGTGCGCAGGTGGTCTTCGACGGCCGCACGTGGCAGGTGGGCGCTCTGGTGGGCGCCACGGTGCGGCTGATCGGCGAGGAGGGCACCACGGCCTCGGTGCTGGCCTCGGTGCTGCTGGCCGACCCGGGGTTCGAGGTGGTGGGGGTGCCGCTGGCCGGGGCGCCGCAGTGGGGGCTGTTCCAGACCGTTCCTCTCCCGGCGCAGGAGCGGGCTTTGGCCTGGCAGCGGCACATCCGCGAGGTCGAGACCGGGCTGCCCGGCGGCCCCGGCGAGGGTGGTGTGCCGCGCCCGGAGTACGACCCCGGGCGGTGGACGCTCGCCGAGCGCGAGCAGGCCAAGGCCGAGGAACTGGCCGGCATGGGCTGGGCCAGGGTCTCCCGGGCCACGGTGCAGAAGATGCGCCTGGACTACCGCAAGCGCGGGCTGTGGGGTGTGGTCGACAAACGCTCCATGCGCCAGACGGCGGGCCGGGGGCGCGGCGACGAGCGGGTGGCGGCCGCGGTGCTGGAGGCACTGCGCCGGCGGCGCGGCCGGGCCAAGACCAGCATCCGGCAGATCATCGAGCTGACCGAGCAGATCCTCAACGCCACCCACGGGCCGGGGCAGGTGAAACTGCCGGCCCACTCCTCGATGTACCGGCTGGTGAACGCCCTGGCCGATCCGCTGGAGCGGCCCGGCAGCCCGGCCCGGACCGCCACCGCGACACGCCGCGGGTCCGCGCCCGAGCCGGTACTGCGGCCTGGTGAGAGGGTCCAGATCGCCACCGCCGGCCTGGATGTGACGGCGGTGGGCGATGATGGGCGCGCGGTGGCGGTGGAGGTGACGATCGCGCTGGACCTGGCGACGCGCTCCCTCCTGGCCGCCGGCTTGTGCGCGCAGGGCGACGGGCCGGTGGATCCCGGCGTGCTGCTGGCGGAGATGGCGGTACCGCACCCGGTGCGCGCGACCTGGCCGACGGCGCTTCAGATGGGGCACGCCAGCGTGCCCTACGAACGGCTGCTGGCCTTGGACGCGCGGCTTGAGGCGGCCGCCGCACGGCCGGTCGTGGTGCCCGAGACCCTGGTCGTCGACGGCGCAGCCACAACCGGGTCCGGCGGTTTCCTGGCCGCGTGCCAGACTCTGGGCGTCAGCGTGCAGACAGCCCCGCCCCGCAGGGCCGGTGCCAAGGGCGCCGCCGAGCGCACCCTCGCCGCCCTGAACACGCTGTTCGCCCGGCACATCGCCGGCCGGCCCGGTGCCACCGATACCACCGGTACGGGCAGGCACGGCGGCGTCCATCAGGCGTTGTGGAGTGTGCCGCAGCTGCAGGACCTCCTCGACGAATGGATCACCGCCTGCTGGCAGAACCGCAGCCACGAGGACCTGCGCCACCCCGCGATCAGCGGCACGGCCCTGAGCCCGAACGAGATGTGGGGCGCGCTGGTGGCCTGGTGCGGATACGTGCCGGTCCCGCTGAGCGGCGCCGACTACCCGGAGCTGCTGCCGGTGCGGTGGCAGGCGGTCACCGAACGCGGTATCCGCATCGGCCACCGCACCTACGACCACCCGTGCCTGGACGCCCACCGCGGGCAGCCGTCGCCTGTCGCCTCCCGCGGCGGGAAATGGGAGGTCCACACCCACCCCCACGATCCGCGGCAGGTCTGGATCCGCCTGCCCGACGGGCGCCTGCACGAAGCGCCGTGGATCGACCGCGAGCACGTGCAGCGGCCGTTCGACGACGCGGTGCGGCGGCAGGCCGGGCAGGCCGTGGAGCAGCGGGCCGCCCGCGCACAGCGTCAGGCCGACTTCGCCGACGCCACCGGGCAGCTCCTTGCGCGCGCCCGGACCGGCCCCGCCGCCGGATCCGCGTCCGCGGATCCGGTGGAACAGCGGCCGGCGCGGCTGCGGCCGGGCACGCCCGCCGGCCGGACGGCACCGGCAACGACGAGGTCCGGGCAGAAGTCCGCTCACACGGCCGCCAGGCGGATACCGGCCGGCCGGCACCGGCGCAGTGGGCCGCCGACGACGACAGTCTCGACGCTCTCGACAGCGAGAACGGCGGGGGCGGTCAAGCGGGCGCGGGTCGGGGCGTGTTCGCGGTGTACGACGCTGGTGTGGAGGCCGAGCAGTGGTGAGCGGACACGCCTCTGCGGGCGGTGCCGCCACGGCCGCACCCGCGGACGCCACAGCGGCCGCCCCGGACGTCGGCGAGGTGCCCGCGCCGCGCCGGGGGTACCGGCCCCGGCGGGCGGAGCTGGGTGCCCGGGTGAGGTTCGAGGGCCGCATCTGGGAGGTTGTGGCCGTGGTGGGTGCCACGGTGCGGCTGGCCGGGCAGGACGGCGGTACTGCGTCGGTGCTGGCCTCCCACCTGTTCGCCGATCCCGCGTTCGAGTTCGTCGACGCCGCCGGGCCGGCCCCCGCGCCGAGGTGGGGGCTGTTCGAGAGCGCGCCTGCGCGGGAGAGGGAGCGGGCTCTGGCCTGGCAGCGGCACATCCGCGAGGTCGAGACCGGCCTGCCCGGCGGCCCCGGCAGCGGCGGCGTGCCCCGTCCCGAGTACCACCCCACCCGGCTGCTGGCGGACCGGGAGCAGGCCAAGGCCGACGAACTGGCCTCGCTGGGCTGGCCGCAGGCCAGTGCAGCCACCGTGCGGCGGATGCGGCGCCGCTACCGCGCACAAGGCCTGCGGGGCCTGGTCGACCAGCGCAGTAGGCGGCCGGCCAGCCGCACCGGACGCGCGGACGAGCGGGTGGTGACCGCCGTACTGGAAGCACTGCGGCGCCAGCGCGGCCGCTCGAAAGAGACCCTGACCGGGCTGCGGACCCTCACCGGGCAGATCCTTCACGACACACACGGCCCGGGCGCGGTCGCGCTGCCGCCGGCCTCGACGTTCAACCGGCTGGTCCACGCCCTGGCCGACCCGCTGGAACTGCCGGGCCGTCCCGCACGCACCGCCACCACCCCGCCCCGGCCGTTCACGACGACGGTGGCGCTGCGGCCGGGAGAGCTGGTCCAGGTCGACACCACCCGCCTGGACGTCATGGCCGTCGCCGCCGACGGCCGCCCGATGCGGCCCGAGCTGACCATCGCCGTCGACGTCGCGACCCGCTCGATCCTGGCCGCAGTGCTGTGCGAGGAAGGCACCAAAGCCGTCGACGCCGCTCTGCTGCTGGCCGAGATGGCCGTCCCCCACCCGCTGCGGCCCACCTGGCCGGCCGCTCTGTCCATGGCGCACGCCAACCTGCCCTACCAGCGGCTGCTCGCGCTGGACCGGCGCCTGGAGCACGCCGCGGCGCGCCCCGTCGTCGTTCCCGAGACGATCGTGGTGGACCGCGGCGCGGTGTTCATCTCCCATGCCTTCCTGGCCGCCTGCGAAACCCTGGGGGTCAGCGTGCAGCCCGCCCCGCCCCGCACCCCGACCGCCAAGGGCTCCGTCGAGCGGACGTTCGGCGCGATCAACACCCTGCTGCTGCAGCACATCTCCGGCTACACCGGGTCCAACCCCACCCGCCGCGGCCCCCTCGCGGACGCAGAAGCCTGCTTCACCCTGCCCCAGCTGCAGGACCTCCTCGACGAATGGATCACCGTGTGCTGGCAGAACCGCCGGCACGAAGCCCTGCGCCACCCCGTCCTGCCCAAGACCGCGCTCACCCCCAACGAGATGTGGGGCGCCCTGCTCGGCATCACCGGGTACGTGCCGCTGACCCTGACCCGCGCCGACTGGCTCGAACTGCTCCCGGTGCGGTGGAACGCCGCCACCGACCGCGGCATCCGCATCGACCACCGCACCTACGACCACCCCCGCCTGAACGCCCACCGCGGCCAGCCCTCCCCCACCGCCTCCCGCAGCGGGAAATGGGAGATCCACACCCACCCCCACGACCTGCGCCAGATCTGGATCCGCCTGCCCGACGGCCACCTCCACGAGATCCCGTGGATCCACCGCGAGCACGTCCACCGGCCCTTCAACGACCGCATCTGGCACCACATCCAGACCGCCGTCGGCCGACTCGCCCGCGACCGCCACGAGGCCGACCTCGCCGACGCCCTCGACCAACTCCTGCGCCAAGCCCGACCCGCCACCTCAGCAGTGCCCCCTCAGACACCCTCGCAGCGCCCGCCGGCGACGGATACCGCCGCCCCTGCGACCGGACCCGACACGGCCGGCGGCCAGGCAACGGCGCGGCAGGACGAGCAGGAGCCCGACGACAGCCTCGACACCCTGGAAGCCGCCGCAGCCACCCAGGCCGGTCACCGCGGCCAGGACAGCGAACCCCGCGACGGAGGCGCCCCGCACCGGGGCGCGTTCGCGCTCTACGACGCCGCCTCGGAGGCCGACCAATGGTAAACACCCCCAGCACCGGCACCCCCGAAGCCAACCTCGGCGACCCCGGGCTCACACCGGCTGCCATCGCCGCACGCCACCACATGTCGGTCCGGGCACTGCACCGGCTGTTCGGCAACGAAGGGGAGAGCGTCATGGCCAGGGTGCGACGACGGCGGCTGGAACGCTGCCGTGAAGCCCTCGCCGGCCCCGCCCTGCGGGGGCAGCCCATCGGTTTCCTCGCCGCGCGCTGGGGATTCGCAACGGCGGCGGACTTCAGCCGCCGGTTCAGGGAGGCGTACGGCGTGACGCCGCGGCAGTTCAGGAACGAGGCCGGAGCGGCGCAGCCCCGGCGCTGACAGCACATCTGCATGGCGCCGGCCGCCAACTCCATGAGCGCGCACAGCGCCACGATAGGGGCCCGAAGCCGAGGCGGCACCGGCGAGAGCCGGAACCACCGGGCCACAGCCCCGCGCCCTCGGCCCGACAGCGAAAGGGGACATCGTGCGATTCAGAACGCTCGTCACCACCCCGCTCATCGCTCTGCTGCTCGTACTGGGCACGGGGGTCGCGTCCGCGAACGCCGCCCCGGGTGCAGCAACGCCTCCCAAACCCCGCCGCCGGCGCCCGCCGGCGCCCACAGCGCGGCCGGCGCCGCAACGGAGTACGGCTGCGGCGGCGCCTTCTGGGTTGCCAAGCGGTACTCCTCACCCCGCGTGGAACTGCGGCTGTACTACGACTGGGACGCCGAGACGGTTTGCGGCGTGGTCGTGCACACATCTGGCTGGTACGGCACCTACTTCAACACCGGTGTACGCGTGACGAGCCCATGGGACAGCCAAGCCGACTGGGGCTACTTCGCCTACTACGCCGGACCCCGGACCGTACCGCTCGGCCACACCGAGTGCGTCAGCACGACCACGGTGGACGAGGCAGACGAGTGGTACGACTCCTTCTGCTGACCACCACCCCCTAGCTAGTGCGGCGGCGCTCACCGCAGATGACCGCCGCCTCCCCCACCGCAACCTGGCCCTCGGCATCCGGCACAACAGCCTCCGGCTCCCCCGGCTCCTGGCCCTCGCCGTCGACGCAGATCGGGCGGATGAACACCCGCCCCAGCCGCACCGCCGTCACTTCGCCCCCTCGAGGACTCCAGAGCCGGAATCTCCGGACGCGGATGGAGGCCCTGCCCGGACAGCGCCTCCATCCTCACCTCGCCCACCACCCGGACACCCCCGGCAGCGGCTCCCCACGTCCGGCCCTCCCCCGCCGGCACGGCTTTGTTCACGAGAACGAGCGGCAGGCACGGCACCAACCGCCGGTCGGCACGGCAGCGCAACGTCCTGCTGCATGCACCGTGCCTGGTTCGGGGATGCGTACCTGAGGGTGGCGGCGGAGGTACGGAGGACGTATGCGCAGACGGTGGGCGGGGGCGGGAGCAGCAGGCGCCGCGGTCGTGGCTGTGGCGTTGGGGCCGGTCACCGAGCGGGCCGGGGCGGTGCTGCCGCACTGGGCCGGCAGCTCCTGGGTGGTGTGGCCGGCGTTCGTGGCACTCGCTGCGCTGGCCGGGGTGCTGGGCGCCGCTCCCGCGCCGCGGCCCGAGCCGCACGCCGCCCCAGCGGGCGGGTGGCCGCCCGCCCTGATCTCGCTTCGCCCGCCGCATCTGGACGTGGGCCGGGTACGCGGCCGGGAGGGGGAACTCGTCCGCCTGGCGTCCCTGTTACGCCGCCCGGGCAGCCGGTTCGCGGTGCTGTCTGCTGCGGGCGGCACCGGCAAGACCACCGTCGCGGCCGCGCTCGCCGCGCAGGCCGCAGCTGACGGCTACGCGGTCTTCTGGATCCGCTGGCGCACCACCGAGACCCTCGCCGACCAGATGGTCCGCGCTGCGCTGGCCTGCGGCCTGCCGCACACCGCGCTCTCGGCCGCTCAAGCCGGCCACGACAGCCTTCCGGACACCGTGTGGCGCCAGTTCGCCGCCACCCGGCGCTGGCTGCTGGTGATCGACAACGCCGACGAGCCCGCCCTGATCGGCCCCGAGAGCGAACAGGTCGCGGACTACCGGGGCTGGATACGCCCCGACGGGCGCGGGCTGCTGCTGGTCACCAGCCGGGACGGCAGCACGGAGACCTGGGGGCCGGCCGCGGACATCATACGGCTGGCACCGCTGGACGACACCGCGGGCGGCCGGCTGCTGCGCGACGCAGCTCCCGGCGCAGGTAACGCCGCGGACGCGGAGGCACTCGCCGCACGCCTGGGCGGCCTCCCACTCGCACTGCGCGCCGCGGGCACAGGGCTTGCCGCACCGACGGCGCGGCTGCGCACCTTCCACGCCTACCGCGCGGCGCTGGAATCCGAACTGCCCGCTCTCCTGGGGGCGGAGGAGACCGCAGAAGGCGAACCGAACCCGGACGCGGCACGGCAGGTGCTGCGCCACACCTGGGAACTGTCACTCGACCACCTCGCACACGAAGGCCTGCCGCTCGCACGCCCCCTGCTGCGCGCCCTCGCACATTTCGCCGAAGCACCCGTCCCACTCGACCTGGTCACCCCTGAGCTACTGACCACCGCACTTCCCGCTCCCGCTCCCCCGGTCACCCTGCCCACCGTCGACCAGACACTCGCCGGCCTCGAACGCCACGGGCTGCTCGAACCGGCCCCGGGCACCGGACTGGACCCGTACGACGGCCCGGCCCCGGACAACAGCCCGCCGCCCGCCGTCGTCCTGCATCCTCTGATCAGGGAAGTGACGGCACTGGCCGCCGCGCGTACCGGCACCCCGCCCGGCACCGCGGGCTACCTCCGGGCGGTCGTCAGGGCGCTGACCGCCGCGGTCAGCCGCGCGAGCACCGCGGGAGCTCCCGGGTGGCCGACCGCCCGGCTGCTCGCCCCGCATCTCCCGCTGCTGCTCGGCGCGCCCGCCCCCGTCCCCCTCACCGAGGCCTGCGCCCTGATCGACCGACTCGCCGACGTCCTCGGCGACTCGGGCGACTACGCCCTCCAGCTCGACCTGCGCCGGACCGTACTCGCCCGCCGCCGCGACGCGCTCGGCGAAGACCACCCCGACACCCTCACCTCCCGAAACCACGAAGCGAACAGCCTCTACAGCCTGGGAAACCACGCTCGTGCCGCCGCCCTCCACGAGCAGACACTCGCCGACCGCACCCGCACCCTCGGAGCCGACCACCCCGACACGCTGATCAGCCGCAGCAACTTCGGCTTCCTCCTCCAGCACCTCGGCGAATTCGCCCGGGCAGCCGCCCTGCACCAGTCGGCACTCGCCGACCGCACCCGCGTCCTGGGACCCGAACATCCGCAAACCTTGACGAGCCGGTCGAATCTGGCCAGATCCATCGCGGGACTCGGCGACCACGCCACAGCCGCCGCACTTCACCGGCAACTGGCCGCCGACCGTGCCCGCGTGCTGGGCCCCGATCACCAGCGCACCCTGGACAGCCGCGCCGACATCGCCAAGGCCGTAGCCGCTTCCGGCGACGCGAGGACAGCACTCGGCCTGCACGAAGCCGTCCTCGCCGACCGTGCACGCGTCCTGGGCCCCAGGCACCCGGACACCCTCGCCAGCCGTGCCGCCGTCGCAGCCACCCTGCACGCCCTCGGTGACCACCAACGCGCCGCCGACCTGCACGAGCAGATCCTCACCGAGCGCGAACACGTCCTCGGACCGGATCACCCCGACACCCAGCTCACCCGGCAGGCACGAGACCGCTGCCGAACCGAGGCCGCGCGCCCCACACCCGGCTGACACACAGCCACTGCCACCAGCCCGCACACACGGACGCCGCGGGTTGCCAGCGTGCGGGTGCCGGCGTCTTCCAGAGTGAACGTCCATAGATCCGCCGCTGGCACGTCCCGCAGCGGGGGCGGGTCCCCCCGCGGTCCGCGCATGCCGGACAGACCACGCCCGAGCACGTTCTGGCCGCCGGCCCCGGCGCCGCCTGTCGTCGTCGCCGCCCGCCCGCGACTGCGGTCAGCCGAGTACGCCGACGAGGTGCAGCAGGAGCACGGCCACCACCGCGACGACGGCCGGGACGAGGAGCGTACGGGCGAGCCCGGCGGGCCGCCGGGCGCTGTCGGTTGCCGGGGGGCCTACGACGGGTCTGCCGTGCCGCCGCGGAGTCCTTTCAGGACGCCCAGTGCCGCCCGCACCGCCTTGGCCGTCGCGTAGAGCGCCAGGACCGCCGCCGCTCCCAGTACCAGGTCGGCCCAGTCCTGCGGGCCCGGCGGCGGGAACGGGCGTCGGGACGGCCGGGGCGGGGGTGCCGAGGGGGCGTGGGTGGGGGCCCCGAAGGGCCGCTTGGAGATTCCTTTCCGACACGTAAGGGCCCTTCCGCACGATCCTCAGGGCGTGTCCCGAGACCTGGGGATCGAGCGGCCCCCAGGGGCGTACCGGGAAGGTGTCCGAGTCCTCGGTGTAGAAGTCCCGCACGGCCGGGCCGCACAACTCGTGGACGCGGGTGAAGAGTTCCTCGGTGGCGTCGAACTCCGGCTCGGTCCGGCAGACCACCCCCTCGATCAAGGGGGCGCGCCGGTTCATGGCCTCGAAGCTGTCGTCGCCGCCGACGTCCTGCTTCGTCAGGTAGACGACACGGTAGAGCAGCCAGAGCCGGACGGACCCCTGGTCGCGGTACTCCCGCAGGTAGGCGTGCTCCTGCGACACCTCTCCCCCCGCGACGTCCCCGAGCAGGCTGTGCCGTCGGACGTCGGCCAGGAAGTCCGGGGCGACCACGATCGTGAAGCCGGTCCTGACCGCGCGGGTGATCACGAACGGCCATGCCCGGCGGCAGGAGGACGGGTCTGCGGACGGGTCGGCGGCGGTCACGAGGTCTCCCACAGCAGACGCGAGCCCGGGTGCGCGGCCTCGAACTCCGCGAGGGTCGCCTCGAACAGCCGGATCAGGCCGGTCATGGCCTCCCGCTCCGAGCGCGCCTGCGCCGCCTCCTGCCGCAGCGCGGCGAGGTCGTGCTCGACCCGCCGCCCGTACTGGCCGACCTGCCGCTCCACGAAGCCGACGAAGGCCTCCATGAAGGTCTCCTGCACCACGCGGACCACGGGGGACTTCACGGCCTTCGCCTTGATCAGGGAGTTGAGCGCGGGAAGCCGCTTTTGGACCGTCCTGATCCACTTGAGCTTATGGGCTTCCTGCTGGGCCCGGGTGGAGGTGCCGGCGGTCTGCTCCTCGGCCGCCAGTTCCTTGACCGCCCGGTCGAACAGGTCCACCAGGACGGCCATGAACGGGATCTCGACGTTCTGCGGCCTCGGGAACCGCCCCTTCTTCACCATGGTGAACCCGTCCGGGGCCAGATCGGCGAAGCCGGCTCCGACCGCGCTGACGGGAATCACCCGCAGCGCGCCCGAGACGGCGCTGCGCCGCATCCGGCTGTCGAAGACCTCCCTCACGTCGGGGTTCTCCAGCAGGGCATCCACCACCTCACGGACGGTGTGCCCGGCCGCCTCCAGGATGTCCCACTTGGTGATCACGAAGTGGACCACCGCGTCGGAGCCCTCCATGAGGTTGAAGATGTGGAATATCTCGCTGGTGAGCATGTCGTCCCCGCCGAGGAGCCTGATGACCTTGACCCCGTCCAGCAGGACGAGCAGGAAATCCGACTCCCTGGCCCGCTGGGACACCCTGGCTCCGAGATCGCTGTCTCCGACCTGCGCGGTGATGTGCTCCCCGCCGTAGTCGATGTACTTGATGCTGAACGGGCTGTGCAACCGGTTGTCGGACGTCCGGATCGAGCAGGTGAACTCGAATTCGTGCAGGTTGGACAGCATCGTGGGGTCCGGCCATTTGTCCGGTCCGGCGGTCTGGTTGTAGGCGATGTTGAGCGCCTTGCTCTCTTCCGCCGGCAGCTGCACGAAGAAGCCGACGTCGCTGCGCTGTATGCCCAGCCGGTGGAACAGGCTGGCGAGGTAGACGGTCTTGCCTGAGTTGTTGGGCCCGATGACGGTGACGGAAACGGGTTCCATACGCTGCCTCCTGCACGGTGGTTCCGCGGTGCGCGGGAGCCCCGCCAGGTGCGGCGGGCTCCCGGCCGCCTGCGTGCAGTACAGCCCGGCAGCACGCGGAGAACCCGGTCCTAGTGCGGGTTCGCCGGATCCTGAGGGCGGGAGTGCACTCGGATCCACACGTCCGACGCGAACCCTTTCGCCGGCTCCTCCACCCGTACGGGCCGGAAGTGCTCCCGTTCCAGGCCGGGGTAGGCGTGCGGGACGAGATCCCGGTAGAGCGTGTCGGACCAGGCGACGGCCAGGTCCGCGGACCGGCTGACGCACAGCGCCGTACGCAGCGGGGCGGAATCGAGCACGCGGAAGAGGTCCACCACCGCCGTGCCCAGGAAGCCGCTGTGCCCCTCACGGATGAGCCCCTGGTGCAGGCTCGCGCGCATCCGGGTCGGCAGGACGTCCGCCGGCCGGGTCGGGTCGCTGTTGCCCGCCTGGAGGGAGAGGACGAGTCCGCGCATCATCGCGACGATGGTGCCGGGTTCGTCGATCCCGGTGGGCAGCACCAGCAGGTAGCCGTCACCGGACGCCTGCTGCCCGCACCGGTGCCAGTCGATCCCGGAGGCCGTGCAGGCGCTGCGGACCGCCCGCCACAGATCGCGCTGGATACGGCCCATCTGCGTGTTGTGCCTGCTGCCGTAGCGCTCGACGTCGACTGCCAGGAGCAGCCGGCGCAGCCAGGGCTGGTCCTCCAGCCGCTGGTCCTCGGCCTGTTCCTCAGCCTGTCCGGGCGCCTCACGCCGTGCCGGGTCCCGGCCGTACGGCGGCGCGCCGGGTTCCTGCGGCGCGGTCGCGGGGGCGTCCGGCGCGTATGGCAGGCCGAGGTCCAGCCCGGTGGCCGGCCAGGCGTCGGCGATCGCAACGGTGAAGGGGACGCCGGCGCGGGTCCGGGCCTGCCTGCCGGTCGGGAGGCCCATGACCGTCCGCCGTACCGTGATCTGCGCGGAGATCCGCCCCGCGGCGCCGGTACGGTCCGCCGGCAGCCGCAGCACCGCCTGGACCCAGTGGCCGTCGGGGCGCAGCCCGCGGGGCGGCGGGTCGAAAACCCACCGCAGCCGGTTGCCGCCCCTCCCGCGCGCGGACACGCGGGTGCCGTCCCCGTGCACGGTGCCGGACGCCGGGGCCAGGGTCAGGGCCCGTGCCTCGGCGTCGTCGAAGACGAGGTCCAGCGACGCCTCGGCGTAGGAGCGCCCTGCGGTGAGCGGCGCCAGGTCGAACAGGAAGCACAGCACCAGGTCCACGACCCCCGGTACCGCCGCGGCGCCGGTCAGGCGGTAGGCCAGCGGGCGTACGAACGTCACGGTGGCTTCCCGCTCCTCGGCCCGGTGCTCATGCCCGAGCAGAGCGGACTCGGCGTAGAGCCCCGCGGTGGCGAGGACGTCGTCGAACAGGACGACGCCGCAGTCACCGGTGGCGTCGGTGGCGCCTGCTGTGCCGGCGTGTTGGGTGTCCTCGGGGCCGTGGTCGTCGGGGACGTCCGCGGGGGCCGGGTGGTCCGGGGGGAGGTCGGCGGTCATCAGTGCTTCCCCTCACGCTCGGGTGTGTTTCGGTTCAGGTGGGTCGGGGGCGGTGGCCGGGTGCGCCCGGGCGCCGGTGCCCGCCCGCCGGGGCGGCATGCCGGCACCGCGTGTTCCCAGTCCGAGCAGGGCGAACCAGGCCCACCGCTCCGGGGCGTCCGGGTACATCTCCGCGTACGCGGCCTGGGCCCGCCGCAGCGCCGCGGCGCGGTCGCCGCCCTCGTGCAGCCAGTGCTCGTGGAAGCGGTACACCAGGTCGAGGCTGTCCTCCTCCCCGACGGGTGCGAGGGCGAGCAGGACCGCGGTGGGCCCGCGCACGAGGAAGGACCTGCCCAGGCCGATCACGCCGTCGGCGGTGACCCTGCCGGCGCCGCCCTCGCAGGCCGACAGGATGACGAGGTCCGCCCCGAGCGACAGCTCCGGCAGGTCGCGGGCCCGCAGCAGCCCGCTGTGGCCGGGGGTACGGGCGAGCGCCGCGTACGAGTCCATCGGGCCGCGGGCCCGGCCGCCGTGGTCCGCGGGCGGCGCCGGCTCCTGGGCCTGCGGCTGCCCGTACGCCTTGGCGTGCGTGGCCAGGCAGAGCACCGTCGCCTGCGCGGCCTCCTCCGCGAGCCGGGACGCGGTCGCCTCCGTACCGCTGTACACGCGGCTGCGCCCTTCCCCGTACCACGTGGCGACCCGCGGGAACGCCGTCCGCGTCCAGGGCAGCGGCGGCAGCCCCGCCGGCATCGGCTCCGGATCGACGAAGGCGAGCAGCCGCGGTGCACCGGCCGGCGGGCGCCCCCGTGCGTCCTGGCGGTCCAGCAGTCCTTCCAGCAGCGAGATTCCCGGCAGCACGCAGAGCGCGTGCCGGTGTACGAGGGGCCGGCCCGACCGGTCGGGTAGTGCGGCGAAGGGGACGCGGGCGAGGATGCCGTGGGGGACGACGGTGACCGGGCGGTCCGGGTCGGCCGGCAGCAGCGCTCCCGCCCTGCCAGGGCCGCTGGGCCACAGGAGTGCGCCGAGCCACCGCAGGGCCTCCCGTACCCGGTCGGGCGAGGAGCCGCGCTCCGGCCGGCCCGACCGGCCCACCGTGTCCACTGCCCGCGCCAACGCCCGGGCGTCCAGCTGCTGCACGTGGGAGGTGAGTCCGCTGCCCGGCGTCCAGATCCACCGCACGAGCCGGTCCCCGGTGAGGAAGTACGCCACGACGGGGTGTCCGTGACGGGCCAGCAGCGCGTACAGCGCTGCGGCGTTGAGCGGCGGCGGGGAGCCGAAGGCCCAGTGCGCCGGAGTGCCGGGGCGCGGGTGCGCGGTGGCGTGCGGTGGCTCGGGACGGGTCCGGTCCGGGTCGGTACCCGTCGTTCGTACCGGCGGTGCCGCGCGGCCGAGGAGGTCGGCGAACGCCCTGGCCCGACCCGCCTCGGCTGCGAGCAGCGCGGCGACGGGCTCGCCGAGGTCGAGGAGCACGGTGACCAGTTGCCGGTGGAAGGGCTCCACGGACTCGACCTGCCCGACCCGTTCCTCGTCGGTGCCGAGCATGCTGCGCCAGTAGCCGAGGCGGTGGGCCTGGTCGAGCATGGCCAGCAGTGTTCCGGCCGCCGACTCCCCGGTGAGGGGGGAGGGTTCCGCGCCCGGCGGCCCGCCGCTCGCCAGCCGGCCCCGTAACCGGGCGGCGGCACCGAGCCGGCCGACGAGCGCCCGGTGGTCGTGCAGCGCGCAGTCGCACAGCGCCTGGTGGTCGAGAACGCGCAGCACGCTGATCTCCTCGCTGCGCCGCTGCTCGGACCACGTGGCGGCGGCTGCCGCTTCCTGGTGACGGCGCAGGGCTTGGCTCAGCAGGGGCCGGGCCTCGGCATAGCGCTGCTGGAGCGTCAGCCGCTCGGCCAGGGCGCGGAGTTCGACGCGGTCACGCTGAACGGCGGCGTCGGGCTCTGTCGGCGGTGTGGTGGCGCGCGTGAGGACCACCGGGCGCGGCCGGCCGTCGTACGGTGTGTCGCCCGAGGGCCCGTGCACCAGTCCGACGGCCAGGTCGAGCGGCTGGAACAGCCGGACGAAGCCCGCGTGTTCCGGTAGGGCCGCGCGGTCGGCTGCCTGAAGGTGCCGACCGTGCGGCCGGGGTCCGGCGCGGCCGTACGCGTCGTCGCTCCCGTTGCCGGCGCGGCGGAGGTCCACGCCGGGCAGCGGCCCGGACAGCGCCCTCCAGCGGTCCGCCAGTTCGCGCGACGGGGAGAGCGGCCGCCCGGCCGCGCCGGCCGGGGGGCACGCCTCGGCCTCCAGCCGGGCCCGGTAGGTCAGGGGCGCGCCGTTGAAGGGGTCGCGGCCGGCCAGTTCCAGGGTTCCGGTGAGGCGGTGCCCGCGCAGTGTGAATGCGGCGCGGGCGGCGCCGGCCCGCACCGGCAGGGTGAGCCCGGCGAGTAGCGGGAGGTCGGGCGCGGCGTTCCAGTCGGGCGCGCCGGTGTCCTCGTGCTCGGGGCCGTACCGCACGGTCAGCCGGTACTCCCCCGCACCGGTTCCGGGCCCGGCGCTCTCGACGGTGAACTCCGCGCTGTCGGTGCAGTGGGCCGCCCACCGTACGGCGCCCTCGCCGGCCGGGCCGGTGCTGTGAAGTTCCATGGCGGTGGCGGCTGCTGCCCGGCAGCCGCGGGGCCCGGGGCCGAAGGCGACCGCGAACGGCAGGCCGCGCGGCGGACCGGCCGGCCGGTCGAGCAGCAGGTGGCCGGCGAAGACGCGGCCCCAGGGCTCGGAGGCGGGGCCCGCTGCCCGGGCGGGTGCGTCGAGCGGCGGCACCGGCAGCATCGCGGTCCCCACCCGGACGATGGCGGGCCAGGTTCCGCCGTTGCCGGGGGAAAGGCACAGCGCCTCCAGCCGCGTACCGGCCGGGGACCGGACCAGCCAGCCGTCGAGCCACGAGTGGCGGCCGTCGCCCGCGGTGACCTCGACCGCGGGCGTGTCCCGGGTGCTGGCTCCCGCGCCGGCCCGGGCCCACGCCCCGGGCCAGCGCGCGCCTCCCCCGCCGCGGCCCCAGTGGGCCACCAGCCCGCCGTCAGCAGCCAGTTCGAGCCGCAGCGCCCGTAGGCGGCGCAGCGTCAGCCGACGCACCTCGCTCTGCCCGCTGGAGACCTCGGGTTCTCCGTGCTCGGGCCACCGCACGCACAGCGGCTCCACGTCGGCCGGGCCCGGGCCGGCGGCGAGCCGCCACGCAAGCGCCGTACGGGGCGCGGTCACCAGTCGTCGCCGTTCAGGGCGGCGAACCGCAGCAGTTCCGGCACCGACCGTATGGTGATCCGGCACCGCCCGTAGGAGAGGGCCTCGGCCATGGACAGGGCGTGCAGCGCATGGTGCACGCGGCGCTCGCGCGCGCCGATGAGCTCGGCCCACTCCGGTTGGGTGAGGCCCGGTCTGACCAGCAGCCCTTCGGGGACCCGGGTGCCGTACTGGGACCCGAGGTCCAGTACGGCACGGGCCAGCCGGGCGACGACCGGGCCCCGCAGGAGTTCGGTACGGCGCCGCACCGCGGTCCGGCTGCGGTGGGCCAGGCTACGGTTGACCGCCAGTTCGGCGCCGGGGTTCCCGGTGATCCAGCGCAGCCAGTCGTCCCGCGATATCCGCCGCGCGTACATCTGCTGTGCGGCGCTGACAGTCGCCGTCCTCGGGCCGCCGTCGAACGCGGCGACCTCTCCGACCACGTCACCGGCCGCCCGTACGTCCACCAGAACGCCGAGACCGGACGCGTCCACCGCCTTGACCTTCGCGAAGCCGTCGAGCAACAGGAGCACGAAGGAGTCCCTGGCCCCGGCCATGATCATGGTCTCGCCGCGCGTGTACACCCGCTCGGTCCCGAGCCGTTCCAGCACCTCCAGAGCGCTGCCCGCCGCGCCCGGCCCCAGCGTCCCCATCTCGGCCAGCAGCGTCCCCTCCGCCCACTGCCCGCCCCCGGCCCCCCGCCGGGTTCTCACGTCAGCGCGGCCCAGCACGCCAGCCCCTCCCCGAGCACCGATACCTTCGGCAATTCACTCAGAGCCGGTACTCGGCCCGCAACCCCGTGAAACGACATCCCGCGCAGCGGCCACCGCCCGGTGACCGCAGCCGCCGCTCCTGGCCCCGCGGGACACGTTCGGCCCGTCACACGAAGACGCCAGCGCGTTCTACGCCCCGGCCCGGGAACAGGCCGGGGCACCAGGACAGCCGACTGCCATGCGGGAGCCGTTGACACAGGCAGCAGCTACCCTGCCGCGCAGAGCCGAGGCAGACTCAGGAAAAGAAGCAGCAACGGCCGTCGAAGTTGGGGCACGCGCGGGCCTGAAACCTGGAAGCGTGTGCGCCTCGGCGGCCGACGTCCACCAAGGCGGCCCGGAAGCGAAATGCCGCCGCGCCTGCGAAACATGGCGATGCACCGGAAGCTGGACCTGGGGCTCCGCTGGAAGTCCGGCTCGTCTCCTGGTGGGACCACCACGTCGGGCTGTGGGTCTACGACGCCCAGGGCCGCCGCACCCACGACCTGGACATGCGGCTGCTGGACGACCCGTCGCGGCTGCTGCGCCGGTACTCCGTCGGCTGGTACTGCACGGGCCCGCAGATGGCGGAGTGTGACAGGGCGTGCCCGCGCGTCACCGTGGACCTCTTTCCGGAAGGCAGGGCCCGGCAGACGGGGCCGCGGGTTTCGCGGTTGGTTTCCCGGCAGGTTGCGTGGCCCGTTTCGTCGTCGGTCTCGCGGCAGGTTGTACCCGGCGCACCGGCAGCTCCGCGTTTGCCCGGGTCACCCGGCAAGTGCAACCGGCAGGGCCCTGTCGACACCTCCCTGGGGAGGGAGGAGGGCTGTTCCGCGTGTACTGCGGGGAAGGCCGGCCCGCCGCGCCCGGCCAGCAGCCCGCGGGGCACGCGCAGGGCGCCGACCCGGTACGGCTCCACGACGGTCATCTCGGGGTGGTACCCGTCGGTCACGCGCAGCCCGGGCCGGAAAAGCTCGCTGATCGGCCCGGGTTGCGCGGGGCGCGGCGGACGCCAGCAGGTGGCGGGGACGTCCTCGCCGACCACCTGCTGATCAGCCTCCCTACCTCCACGGCTTTGGCCTGGTGCACTGCCCGCTGCCGGATGGCCATGCCCGCATCCTCTGGGTCCTGCCGGTCACCACAGCCGAGATGGATACCGTCGCGAGCATGGCCACGAGTCCCTTGACCAGCTCTTCGACGAGCACGGGATCCTCCCGACCGAACCAAGGCGTCCATCCGTCGCCTGAACTTCGCGGGCACAGACCGGGCACAAGCGGCAGCCGGAGAGTCCTCCAGCGCCATCCGAAGTCATCGAGAAACGCTGTCCGCCTTCATGAACGAAGCCAACCGACGAAACTCGCTGACCTGCTACATCGATGACGTTGGCTGTTGGACTACCTGAGTCACCATTGCCGTTCCGCCAGTACTCGAGGTCATTGCAGGTGGCGAGAGTGCCGGGGTGATCGGGGCCCACAACCCGGGGTCGGTCCCCATGCAGGAGACAGCCGCCGGCGGCCCCGGCGGCCCCGGCGGCGAGACGGCGCCGCGCGCCCCGGCCGCGCCGGAAACGGGCACGGGGCGGCGGGTCCGGCCCTCATCGCCGGACAAGAAGGCACCACGCACCTCGCACGCGGATGACAGGAAAATGCCGCTGCCGACCACGCGAACGGCCCTGTCCGGCCGGGACATTGCCCACCGGGCCCCGCACCCCTACGCTCCGGTCTCCAGGCAATTCCCCACCGCCCCGCGTCCCTGGGCCGAGGCTCTCCCCATACGACGGCCTCCCGCCGCCGGGGCCGGCCGGGCGCCTACCCGACCGCGCAGAAAGGGATTTGGGCCATGCGCCTGCTCATCCAGCGTGCCGCCCGGGCGGCGGCCACCGGGACCGTGCTGCTCGCACTCGTCGGGCTCACGGCCGGCCCGGCCTCCGCGGCCGTCTCCGGCGTCGTGGTCAGCGGAGCCGCCGTGAACGGCGCCTTCTCTGCGTCCACGAGCAACGCAGTGCTCACCGACTCCGTCACGGGCGTCAAGATGCCCTGCTACTTCTCCACCAGCCCGGAATACACCGGCCAGACGCTCACCAATGGCACCTACACCTCCTCCCCACCGCTCCCCCGGGCGGCAACCATCACCTCGGCCTCGCTGATGTGCGCGTTCTCGTACACCTTCTCCGGCACCCCCCAAGCCCTCCCCTGGAGCCTCAACCTCACCGGACCGACCACCGCCGGAGGCTGGACCCCCGCCAGCGTCAGCGGATTCCGCGTCTCGCTGTCCGGGCTGCCCGCGCCGTGCAGCCTGACCCTCGCCGGAACGTCGGCCACCACGGGGGCCACCGTCGGCGGCTACTTCACCAACCCGGGTGGCCTGAAGCTGAACGGCAGCGGCGACCTGCACATCTGGAACACCAGCAACTGCGGCACCTGGTTCAGCTCGGGCGACGCAGCCGCCCTCACCGGAGACTTCACCGTCACCCCGAGCTCGCTGGCGTTCACCGCCTCCTGAGCAGCCCCCGCAGCCAGAACGGAGCCGCCCGGCGTGCCTGTCGTCGCGCCCGCGCCGTCCTGGCCCGGTGGCCGGGGCCCGCACCCCCGCGGGTGCGGGCCCCGGCCGTGGTGCGCGGATCAGCAGGGCGGTACCACCGCGGAGTTGGAGCCGGTGTAGACGAGCGCGTCGGGGATCCACTCGCCGGATGAGTTCACCGGGCCCTCGGTGAGCTTGTCCCAGAGGGTCTCGGTGCCGTAAGGGCCGGTAACGGCCTGGCCGACGCCGTAGCACGCGATCTCGACGTACTCGCCCACGCTCAGGTTGTCGCCGACGGAGGAGTAGCCGCCGCCCCGTCCGCTGCGCACCACGACGGGGCCGTTGCCGATGATGTGGCCGAGCGCCGAGGAGCAGTGCGGGACCACGGCGGAGTTGGAGCCGGTGTAGACGAGCGCGTCGGGGATGAAGGTGCCGTTGCGCCCGTAGGGGCCGACGCTGCTCACCATGTCCCAGATGTTGGAAGCCCCGTACGTGCCCGAGACGGTCTCGCCGGTCACGTAGCAGGTGATGTCGAACGCGAGGTCGAGGTACGCCGGAACCGTTTCGACAGTGCTGGACCGATAGGGCGCGAGCGCCTCCGGCACGTCGTAACCGGTCATGGTCGCGGTGGCGTCCGCGTGGGCGGCCGTCGCCCCCAGGACCCCCGTGCCGAGCGCGCCGGCGACCAACACGGCTGCGGTGCCGAGCGCGCGCAGCCCTCGGAGCCGCGGCCTGATGTGGGAACGGAGCATCATGATGAGTTCTCCTCCTTGGTGGGCGGGCCGGATGGCCCGGAGCGCCAGACTGCGGAACGCGGAGGTGTTGCGGCACGTGTTGCGCGTTGCGGCCTTGTTGCCGGAAGCGCTGGTCAAGACCTTCGCAGGTCAGGACAATGTCGCCATGTCAGAGGAAAACACCGGCAACACCGCACAGCGGATCGCGGCAGAACTCAAACGGGTACGGCAGGAAGCCGGGCTCAGCCAGGAGCAGATGGCCCAGCGGCTGGGCATCGTCTACGAGCCAGGCGGCCGGAAAGTGTCAACGGGCCGGGCCGCGGTGTCGGCCTGGGAACGCGGCCGGCGCAGACCCGCGCTCCACCACTTACAGGCGTACGTCGGAATGGGCGCCGACCCCGCGCTCCTCACCCTCGACCCGGAGCCAGGCCCCGCATCCGCGGATCCCGCAGAGCCTGCGGATGCCCTGGAGCCCGCGGATGCCCCGGCGGCCGAGGGCGCGGACGGGCCCACGGCCGACGCGCACGCCGGTCCGGCCCCGGCGCGGCGGCGCGGACGGCGCTGGTGGTGGACCGCCGTCCTGCCGGTGGCCGCCGCGGCGGGCCTGGGCGGCGCCTTGCTCGCCGGAGCCTTCCGCGGCGACCCGCCCCGGCCCGCGGTCACCTGGAGCGAGACGACGGGCACCCCCGCCCACACCTGGGCGAACGCCACACAGCTCACGGGCGCGGGCAAGCCGCTGGGGCCGCAGCAGTCGGTCCAGGTCTCCTGCCGGATCCGCGGCTACGTCGTCCCGGACGGCGATCCGTGGTGGTACCGCCTCGACTCCGCCCCCTGGAAGGGCCACTACTACGCCACGTCCGACGCCTTCTACAACAACGGTGCCACCAGCGGCCCGGTGGACACCGGCGTGGTCGTCGACGAGCAGGTTCCCCTCTGCTCCTGAGCGCCGGGCCCGGACCGGACCGCGTGCCGTGCCGTGCCGTGCCGTGCCGTGAGATGAGGCGGCGCGGCGGGCGCGCTGTCGCCGCCGGAGCCGCCGGCGTCGGGGCCGAGCAGGGCTTCGCCGAGCGCCAGGAGCAAGCCGCTCCTGGCGGTGGCGTGCTGTCCGTCCAGGTGGTACGTCCCGCCGGAGCGGCCCTCCGGCCCGTACGGGCCGACGCGGGTGAGGTCCAGCCACTCCGACCGGCCCTCGGCGACTGTGCCCACTGGTTGGGCCGCGGGGGAACGCCGTCGGACCACATCTCCCAGA
The DNA here is from genome assembly GCF_044332905.1 of Streptomyces sp. NPDC021224. Taxonomy (NCBI): domain Bacteria; kingdom Bacillati; phylum Actinomycetota; class Actinomycetes; order Kitasatosporales; family Streptomycetaceae; genus Streptomyces; species Streptomyces sp. NPDC021224. Next base: position 36,492 of record NZ_JBIRPW010000026.1, read on the forward strand.
CCGCGCGGGCGGCCGGGGTAGGGCGGTCGTCACCGGGGTCGGTGACGGTGACGTCGATCAGGGCTCCGCCGAGGGCGGACGGGCGTGCCTCGACGGTGCCCAGGTCGAGGTGGGCCCGGTCATCGTCCGGCCGTTGCGGTCGGGGCGCCGGAGCGGTCCACAGGCTCGATCGAGAGCATTCCGTCCCCCAGCAGCCGCACCGGTTCGGCGCCGGCCGCCACGACATCGGCCGCCCGGTCCAGGCGACTGGCCGGAGTTCCAGCTCCAGCTGGGCCGGACGGACCAGAGCCGGTACGAGACGACCGCCTCGGCCGCCGAGGGCGATGTCGGCTTCCACGTGATGCCGCGCGTAGCTGCCGAACTGCCCCACCAGGTGGGGGTGGTGCCGTCCCGGGCGTTGTCGTGCCAGGACCGTGCGGAAGCCGGCCGGCTGCAGGGGACTGTGGACGGTGGTTCAGTCCGCGCCGCCTCGCCGGCCGCTCCCGGCGCGGCCTCGGCGTCCGGATCGCCGTGCTGCGGCAGCCGGTCCCGGTTCGTTCACACCACTTGCGCCCTCGGGAGTCTGTTGTTCGATTCTGCGGGAAGTCGGCCGGAATGATGACCGAAGCAGCGAAAGCAGCGGGGACCCGCCGTAGCGCCGAGCGGGTGGCGGACAGCAATGCCGTCGCGGCCGGGGCCCGCGCGGGTTTTGTGGCCCGTGGAGTGATCTACGTTCTGGTGGGCGTGCTGGCGGTCCGCATCGCGTTCGCGGACTCGGGCGGCCAGCAGGCGGACCGGGGAGGCGCGCTCGCGGAGATCGCGCACAAGCCGTTCGGCAATGTCCTGCTGTGGCTGCTCGGCATTGCCCTGATCGGTATGGCCGTGTGGCGGCTGTCGGAAGCCGCGTTCGGGCAGCCCGGGGAGGACGGCGACAAAGCCGGCAAGCGCGTGGTGGCCGGTGGCCGCTGCGTCTTCTACGGCTTCGTGTCGTACTCCGTCCTCGCCTACGCGCTGGGCGACAAGGGCAGCGGCAGCGGCTCGACCGACAAGCGGACCGACGACGTGACCGCCCGGGTGCTCGGGTGGCCCGGCGGTCAGTGGATCCTCGCGATCGCCGGTATCGGGGTGGCGTGCGCGGGCGGCTGGATCGCCGTGCGCGCCGTCATGCGCAAGTTCCACAAGCACCTGAAGATGGCGGAGATGTCGCGGAACGTCCGCCGGGCGGTGGACTTCGTCGGCGTGTTCGGCGGCACCGCACGCGGGGTGCTGTTCGGGACGGCGGGCGGGTTCGCGGTCGCGGCCGCGGTGCAGCACAAGCCGGGCAAGTCCAAGGGGATGGACGACACGTTGCGGTCCTTCGCCGGCTCGCCGGCCGGCCCGTGGCTGCTGGTCGTCATCGCCGTCGGGCTGGTCGCCTTCGGCGTTTTCTCCTGGGCCAACGCGCGCTGGCGCAAGGTCTGAGCCGCGGGTGGTCGCAGCCGTCCAACGCGAGCAACGGCGATGGGCTCCTCGGCTGCGGCCTGCTCCAGGGCGCCGGCCGCATCGCGTCGGCGCTCCGGGTCGGGCAGAGTGGTCGGCATGCAGATGTGGGAGCACAAGTTCGTGGTCTTCCAGGGAAGCCCGTTCATCGACGAGTCGTCCGAGCCGAAGGTCGACCAGATGCTTGAGCGCCACGGCAGGGAAGGCTGGCAACTGGTCGGCCACGCCCCGCACGAGGTCACCAAGGGCGGCACGGCCACCTTCGTCAAGAGCATGACGTTCACGTTCACACGGCCACGGTGAACTCCTGCCGCACAGACGGCGACCCGGGTCCTGAACACTGAGCCCCGTTCCGCCGGATCCGTGCCGCCCCCGCTGCCGCCGCCGGGGGGCCGCCGTCTAGGGTTCGGGCCATGACCTCGCAGAACTACCTTTCCGATCTGTTCTCGCTGGACGGACGCGTCGCCGTAGTGACCGGCGGCAGTTCCGGTATCGGCCGTGCCGTCGCCGGAGCCCTCGCGCGGGCGGGGGCCGGCGTCGTGGTCGTGGCACGCAGGGAGACGGAACTCGTCGCGACGGTCGGGGAACTGGCCGCCGACGGCTGCCGGGCCGCCTGGGTGAGTGGCGACCTGAGCACGCGCGACGGCACGCGCGCGGCGGCCGAGGAAGCGGCAGGAGCGTTCGGGGAGCCCGACATCCTCGTCAACTGCGCCGGGGTCAACCTGCGGCCCCCGATGGACGAGCTGGACGAGGAGGCCTGGGACACCACGATGGCGGTGAACCTCGAGGCGCCCTACCTGCTCGGACAGCGGTTCGGGCCCCGTATGGCCGAACGGGGCTTCGGGCGGATCATCCACATCAGCTCCCAGCAGGCGCACCGGGCGTTCGTCCAGAGCGGCGCCTACGGCGTCTCCAAAGGCGCCCTGGAGTCGCTGGCCCGTTCCCAGGCCGAGGCCTGGTCTCCGTACGGCGTCACCTGCAACACCCTCGTGCCGGGATTCGTCATGACACCGCTCAACGCACGGCTGTCGTCCGACCCCGCGAGAGTCGCGGCGCTCGCCGCTCGCACGATGGTCGGGCGCAACGGTCTGGCCGAGGACTTCGCGGGCGCGGCGGTGTTCCTGGCGAGCCGCGCCTCCGCGTACGTCACGGGACAGGCGATCTTCGTCGACGGCGGGTTCTCCGTCCACTGAACCGAGGACTCCGCCTGAACGATCATCTCCCGCCCGCCGCCCAGCCGCACGGCCAGGCCCGGGGCGTCAGGTCGTGGGGGTTCGGTGAGGGTCGGTCGTGGGGGGCTCGGGGCTGAACAAGGTGAGCGGGAGGCCCTCGACAGCGAGGGCGGTGAAGCCGTTCTCGGTGCCGGACGCGTGGCCTTCTGACCGGTCCCAGCAGACACCCTGACCCGCGGTGATCGGGATACGGGTGCCATCCGGTCCGGCGACCCAGCCGTCGCCGGACAGCACCAGAAACATCTGGGGCGAGGGAGCGGGGTGGACGCCGATGGTTCCGCCGGCGTCGACCTTCAGGTAGGTGAGGTGAACAGCTCCGTCACCCGCGGCGATGCGGGTGGCGACCGCACCGCTGCTCCCGTGGCGGGCGATGCGCCGTTCGTCGCGGTCGAACCGGAAGATCTCCAACACGTCTCCTAGGGGTGGGTGCGGGAGGAAGGGACTCCGGCGTATCGGGGATCGCGGTGGCGTGGCGGGAAGCCGGTGCAGGCCACCGGGGGCTACGCGGCCTCGACCTCCAGCGCCTCGCGCGCCAGGCGGATGAACGTGAGGTACGCGTCCCGGAACTCCCGGTAGGCGTCGTCGTAGGCGCTCCGCCGTTCGGGACCGTCGTCGTCACCTACGAGCGGGCCGAGCGTCCGCTGCACGCGGCGGGCCGCGTCCCGCACGCGGTCCGCCGCGTCGGACACGTTCGCCGGGCCGTCGAGCCGGACCTCGTGCATCGCCTGGTTCATGTCCCCGATCGCCGGGCCGATCCGTTCGCGCATCCGCGCCAGCAGCCGGTCCCTGCTTCCACGGTCGGACGCCGCGTCCACGTCGTCGATCTGCCACGTGATCACGTTGAAGGCGTGCACGCGGTCGAGCATCCCCCGGTACGCGGCCCGGCGGCGGTCGCGCTGCTCGCGCAGGGCCTCCGCCCGCGTGGTCGTCTCGACCTGGGCCCGAGCCGCGCGCAGGGTCGCCCGCGCCGTGACGGAGCTGGCCCCGAGCGCTGTCAACGCCGTGACGACGCCGATCCACAGTCCGCTGTCCGCCATGGCCGGGAAGTCTGCCAGGCGACAGCGCCCCCGAACAGAGCACCGCCGGGGAGGCGAGCACGGCGGGCGAGCCGGAGATCTCCCCGCCCGGAGACGAAGGTGCCGGGCAGAGCCGCTGACCGTCCGCCGGAGCCGGTACCATCGGCCGCGTTCGCGGTCGGGGCGCCTGGAGCCGGGACGCGGACAGCCGGGAACTGCGGGGGTTCCGGGGGGGATGCGGCTCTCGTCCACCTCGACGACGCACCCGCCTCTCCCCCGTGGCCCCGGCGAGAACAGCGCCCGCCCAGGCCACACACCGCTCACAGCCGCACCCCGGGGCGCGCCCCCGGCCCACCCCACCGCCGGCTACGGACACCCGATGGGCAGCCCCGCGGGGGCCTGGCGGACCTGCTCCTCTCCCTCCACGACACGGTATGGGTCGGTCTCAGCGCCGGGAGCATGGTCATGACCCCCCGCATCGGGGCGGACTTCGTCGAGTGGAAGCCCCCCACCGGCGGCGACGAAACCCTCGGCGTCGTCGGCTTCTCCCTCTTCCCGCACCTGGACCACCCGGCCCTGCCGGAGAACACCATGGCCGACGCCGAGCGCTGGGCCGCCGCCCTGCCGAACCCTGCCTATGCCATCGACGACGACACTGCCGTCAAAGTCACCGACGGCGCCGTCGAGATCGTCTCCGAGGGACACTGGCGGCTCTTCTGACCGACCGCCAGCGCCGACAGCAGCAGCCATCGGCGGTCGAAGGGAAAACAGTCACTCCGCCAGCAGGACGGTGACGGCCCGGCTGAAAATCCTGCGGGAAGCGGTGCGCGTCAGACCGTCGAAGACCCGTGGCAGACCGCGTACCGCCACGTCCTCGCGCCACCGCACATACGCGCCCGCGCCGTCGGGGCGCACCTCGATCTCCGCCCAGCCGAGGACGACACGGCCCGCCTTCTCCAGCCTGCACCGGCCGCCGCCGCCCCCCACCGGCGGCTCCCACACCGTCACCCGCATCGGATCGGTGAAGCCCACCGGACCGACACCGGTCCGGGCGACCACGACGGTTCCCACCCCCGACGGCGACCGGGTGGTGGCGGTGACGCGGGTCAGCGGCACACTCCCCGAATGCCGCTCCCAGGTGGTCAGCCGACGCCACGCCTCATCCGGCGGCAGCTCCGTACGGCATTCGACGACGAACAGGGACACACCCCGAACATACCCACCCGCCCCGAACCGTCACGGCAGGCGGGTCCGCAGGTCGCGGAAGAAGGCGGTGATGTCGTCGGCGAGCAGGGCGGGTTCCTCGTGGGCCGCGAAGTGGCCGCCGCGGGGCATGCGGGTGTAGCGGGTGAGGTGGTAGGTGCGCTCGGCCCAGCTCCGCGGCGGCTGCGCGATGTCCGCGGGGAACACCGCGAGGGCTGTGGGGACGTCCACCCGCCGCACCCGTTGGGTCAGGTGGTGCGCGTACTCGTAGTACGGGCGGAACGACGTGGAGACGGCGCCGGTGAACCAGTACAGGGACGCCTGGGTGAGGAGGAAGTCGTCGCTGAAGCGTGTGGACAGCTCGCCCCCGCAGTCGCTCCACGCCCGGTACTTCTCCAGGATCCAGGACAGCAGACCGGCGGGTGAGTCGGAGAGGGCCGGTGCGAGGGTGAGGGGACGGGTGCTCTGCTGGTGCTGGTAGCCGCCCTCCTCCGTCTGCCAGGCCGCGACCGAGGCCTGGTACGCCTCCTCCTCGGGAGTCAACGAGGCCGGGTCAGGGTCCGCCGGGGGCGCCGAGGCGAGCAGGTGGATGCCGACGAGCGCCTCGGGGTGGGCTTCGGCCAGCCGTGAGGTGATGCCGGCGCCGAGGTCCCCGCCGTGGGCGGCGTAGCGCCGGAAGCCGAGGTGATCGTGCATCAGCCGGTGCCAGAGGTCGTGGGTCTGCTCCGCACCGGTCAGCGTCGGCCGCTGCGGGGAGAACACGAAGCCCGGCAGCGACGGGACGATCACCGTGAAGGCGTCCCGGGCGTCGCCGCCGTGACGTGAGGGGCGGGCGAGACGCTCTGCGAGGGCCGTGAGCTCCAGGACGGTGCTGGGCCAGCCGTGGGTGAGAACGATCGGCAGGGCGTCCGGGCGCTCGGCGTCGTAACGGAGGTAGTGCACCGGTGTGCCGTCGATGTCGGCGAAACGCGAAGGCAGGGCGTTGACGGCGGCCTCGTGAGCACGCCATGCGTAACCCGTCGCCCAGTACGTCACCAGGCGGCGGAGTTCGGCGGCGTCGGTGCCCGCCTCCCACGGGCCGACCGGCCACGGTTGCGGCCACCGGGTGGCACGCAGCCGGGCACGCAGATCCTCCAGGTCGGCGTCGCCGACGTGGAGGAGGGGGGCTGCAGTGGGCACGGCGTGCCTGCCGGGACGGGCGTTCATGTGAGCGCCCCGCAGGCCGGTCCGAGCGCCTGTACGACAGCCGCCCGGACCTCCCCGTCCGGCTCCGACCCCGGCTCCGTCGACAGCAGCGCGTGCAGGATCATCCCCTCCAGCAGCGCGTCGAGGCGGGCGGCGGTCTCCGGTCCGGTGAAGCGGGCGAGGACCGCCCGGCTGTGCCCGGTCCACTCCTGGGTCAGCGCGCGCAGCGCGGGATCGCGCAACGCTGCCAGGTGCAGTTCGAAGCCGAGGACCGCGCTGCGGTGCCGGGACGGCCCGCCCAGGACCAGCCCCACCAGGATCTCGATGAGGTCCTCGCGCGACGCCACCTCGGCGAAGAGCGCCTCGTACTCGGCGGTCCGCTGCCCGACGTACCGGGCGAACGCCTGGGCGCACAGCTCCGCCAGGCCGGCGAAATGGTAGGTGACGGAACCCAGCGGCACGTCCGCGCGGACAGCGACCTTACGGTGCGTGATCCCGGCGACCCCGTCCTCGACCAGCACGTCCAGGGCTGCGTCGAGCACACGCTCCCTGCGCCCCGGATCGTGCCGACGCGTCCGCCGGCCCCCGCCGGTCACCGCCTCCCGGCCTTCCGTCGTCCCCCGGGTCCCGGGGCCGTCCTCTGCGCGCATAAGAACAAACGTACATTACGCGGGGCGGGAACGCGCAGGAGCGCCTCCCCGCCCCGGCCGCACACTGACCGCGACGGCCGCGCCGTCTCTCATGAAACGCGAGGATGCCCGCCGTCGCCTTCGACGACGGTACGGTGCTCGTCACCCTCCCCTGCCTCGTCCGTGATGGTCACGTCGACCGTGCCGTCACCGGTGGTGTCGAACTGGTACAGGTCGGCTTTCCCGTCGCCGGTGGTATCGGTCACCCACACATCTGGCTTTCCGTCACCGTTGGTGTCGGCGCTGAGGAGCAGGTGGTCTTCTTCTTGCGCGGTGGCTGTCTTTTCGCTCATGCACGCCGGTTTCCCGGCGCGATGGGCAGCAAACCCCGGCCGGGCGGCGGTCAGCCGATACCCGGTCGCCACAGCCCGCACGTCCGCTCCCACCCGGGTGCCGGGTGCCGGGTGCCGGCCTCGGCCGACGGCCGGTGGCTCCGCCGTGCCCGCGCCCGTATCCGTCCGCATCGAGGGGGTGGACGGCGGACACCACCGCGGGCACCTGGTCGACGCCGTCCGGGCGCCAGGCCACGCCGGTGAGCTGCCGCCCGGCTCCTGGCGCGGCTACTCGGTGTGCGTCGGATAGACCTTGACGTCGCTGTAGGAGCCCTTGATGTCGCCCGCGCCCGCGGGCCACTTCACGTTCACGTGGCTGGTCTGGTTCGGGGGCGTCACCTGGATCTCCGTCGGGTGCGAGAGGCTGTTGCCGCTGTTGTCGATCTCGTACGAGAGGTTGAAGACGGCGGTGTCGCCGGCCTTGAGGTCGGTGATACGCGGCTCGGCCTTGCCGCGGTCGATGGGATTCGTCGTGGTGTCCTCGTCCGTGATGCCGATGCCGGCGAAACCCGTCACCGAGCAGGCGGCGCTGCCCCGGTTGGTCATGGTGATGTCGATCGTGCCGGTGCTCGCGTCGGGGGAGACGTTCTCGGCCCTGATGGTCAGGTTGCGCGTCGCGCAGGAGGCGAGGTTCTGCCCGTCCTGGTCCGCGCCGTCGTCACCGGCGCCCACCTGGGCGTTGCCGGGGTGCGACGTCGCACTCGCGGTCCCCGGGTTTCCGTTGCCCGACGATCCGCCGTCCGAGGACGAGGCGCTCGTCGGGGATTGCGACGGCGCGGAGGAGGGCGAGGCGGACGGGCCCGCATTGCTGGAGGTGTCCTTCCCCGAGTCGTCACCGCCGCAGGCGGTGAGCGAGAACGCGACGGCAAGGCCGAGGACGGCGAAAGCGGGCGTGCGGGTACGGCTGTTCATGAGGCTCCCCCGAAACGTTACGCGTGCGGCGTGTGGTCAACACGCTCACTTCTGTGGTCGGGACCATTCCTATCGCGGGGTGCGTCACAGCCTGCTGTGCGGAAGGTCTGGATCTTGTCACGGCTCGGGGTCTGCCGCGTCGGTCACGGCTTGGACGCTTCGCTGCTCCGGGCGCGCAACGCGAAAGCCCCGCTCGGCCTCCCGGCCGGCGGGGCCCTCGTCGTGTCGGGCTACCGCTGCCGCCGGCTGGCCCGCCATCCGAAGGGCCCGGGGAGGTCGGCGCTGGTGGTGGTGCGTCCGGTGGAGCTGAAAGTGCGCTTGAACCAGCGCGGGCCGACCGTGAACGAGTGGGACTTCCTGCCGACGTTGAGACGTACTCCTGGCAGGATCTTCCACGACTTCCGGAACGTGAACGGCATCAGTCCTCCTCTGTGAGCGCGTAGTTGGCGTCTACCCGCTCGGCGGTCGGTGTTGCAGCTCGGCGGCTGCTTCGTTCACACGACGGGTGAGACGGCACGCCGAATCCGGCGTGACCTGCCCAATTCCGAGGCCGAGAGGCGCTGTCGCCGCCAGGGCCTCAGGTCCTCGCGCATCGCCGTGCGCACCCGCTCCCGCGGCCATGGCTCGACCTGCCGGCTGTCGTCAGGTCTTCCCCCTGGGAAGGCGCCGTGGGAAGTGGCTCGGGCGAACCGCCGCTCAGTTGGCGCCGGAGGCGGCGGTCGGGGGCGTCGCACGGCGAAGCGCTCCGGCGCGGGGCGGAAGGTGACCGCTGGGGGCCGACTTCCGCGACCGTGGTCCTGCCGGAGCCCGGCGGCTCGCAGCAGGGGGTCCGTACCCGGTGTCCCGAGAGCGTCAGCCCTTGCGGGGTACGCCGGGCTGCTGCGGCTCCGTGGTACAGCCGCCCTTGCGGCAATCGATGTTCGAACACGACATGGCCATCACTCCTCTCCCACCGGTCGGCGAACGCGCCGCAGCGAGAGTGCTCCCACGCTGCATTGACCGTCTTCCCCCTTTCAGCCACTCATTCCTCAGAACTTTCGCGGGAGTCACGGAGTTGGGGCCACCCGGTGCTCACAAGTGCGCCGTGACCGGCAGACGAAGGCATCGGACGGGCAGCGCCCCGTCGCTGACCGTGCTCGCGAGCCGCGCGCAGCGACCGCGCGGGTCCTCGGGTTCAGCCGCCGCCTCGCCAGCGTCAGTTCTGGCGGCATCCGCCGGGCCCGACGAACGCGTCCCGGCGTCGCCGTGGCCGGGTCACGAGGTCCGGATGTCGCCCGGACGTGTGGGGACGGCGTCGAGTGCGGCGAGTGTCGTCTCGTCGAGGGTGATCGCCCCTGCGTCAAGGTTCGCCCGCAGGTGGCCCGGGTCGGCGGTGCCGGGGATGAGGAGGGTGTTGGGGGTGTGGTGGAGCAGCCAGGCGAGGCCGATCTGCGCGGCGGAGACCCGAAGGTTCCGCGCCGCCGCGACGACGGCGGCCTGCTCGGTGACCTTCGGCAGACCGGCCGGGGCGCCGCCGAGCGGGAAGTACGGCACCCAGGCGACGCCCTGGGCGAGGCAGAACTGCGCCATGTCCTCGTCCTCGCGTGACACCAGGCTGTAGGCGTTCTGCACACAGGCGATCCCCGCCGGGAGGGCACGGCGCAGCGCGTCGAGGGAGACGCTGCTGAGGCCGATGGCACCGATCTTGCCCTCGGCGCGCAGCGCGGTCATCACGGCGAGCTGGTCGTCGAGGTCGACGAGCTGGTCGCCCTCGGCGCGCAGGCCGGGGCCGTGGTCGGCGCGGCGCAGGTTGACCAGGGGGATCCGGTCGAGCCCGAGGCTCTTGAGGTTGTCCTCGACGCCCGCCCGCAGTTGCTCGGGCCGCTGGGCCAGGCGCAGCGGGAGCGGCCCGTCGGGGGCGGGTTCGGCGCCGACCTTGCTGACGACGAGGACGTCGTCCTCGGGACGGAGCGCGGCCGCGATCACCTCGTTGACGAAGCCGCGGCCGTAGAAGTAGGCGGTGTCGATGTGATCGACGCCCAGGTCGACGGCCTGCCGCAGCAGGCAGACAGCGGCGTCGCGGTCCAGTCGCGGCAGTTGCATGGCGCCGTAGCCGACGCGGGAGACGGTGCGGCCCGCGAGCGCGCCGGGGCCGCCGGGGCGTGCCGCCGCGGGGTCGGTGAGCTGGTCGGAGGGGTCGGTCGACGCCATGGCGGTCTCACTCCCATGAGAGGATGGAGGCAAACGGAGAGACTCCGTTTGCGACCACCGTACATGAACCGGAGGGCCTCCGTTTTGGCTGCGTCCGACTCCCCCGCCGCCCCCGATCCCTCGGCGACCGCACCGGGACGCCCGGCCAGGGCCGACGCGCGGCGCAACCGTGAACGGCTGCTCGCCGTCGCCCGTGAAGCCTTCGCCGCGACCGGCGGCAAGGCCAGCCTCGACGGCATCGCCCGCGAGGCCGGCGTCGGGATCGGCACTCTCTACCGTCACTTCCCCACCCGCGAAGCGCTCGTAGAGGCCCTCTACTCCGCGGAACTCGACGCCGTCGTCACCAGTGCCCCGGCCCTGCTCGCGGAGCTGCCGCCCGAGGTGGCACTGCGCGCGTGGATGGACCGGTACGCGGCGTTCTTCGAGGTCAAGCGGGGCATCACCGACACCCTGCGGGCGGGGTGGGCCTCCGGTGCCATCGCGACACCGGCCACCCGGGAGCGGATCACCGCGGCGATCGCGGTGATCCTCGACGCCGGTGCGAGGGCCGGTTCCCTCCGGGCGGACGTGGAGGCGGAGGACGTCACGATGATGCTCCTCGGAGTGTTCATGTCGACGACCGCCGGCAACAGCCCCCATCTGACGGGACGCCTGCTGGACCTGGTGGCCGACGCGCTGCGGCCCGGGGCGGACGGGCCCGGCCCGCACTGACGCGGCGCGGGCGCCCCCACTGCCGAGGACACCGCTCGCGATCCGCCGCCACGCATGCGGCAAACGCCCCCCGGCCGGGTGGGACCGGACTGCGGGGCCCCGGTCAGCCGACCCCTTCGCTCGCGGTCCCGCCTTCCGTCAGAGCACTGATGCCGGGACGGAGGAGGGCCGCTATGCGGTCGGCGGAGGCGTCGCGGAGGGCGGGGAGGCCGAGGAGCTGGTGCCCGACGGTCACGCCGAGCAGGGCGGTGAGGGCCAGCGTGGCGCGCAGTTCGGCGTCCGGCGCGGGCGGCATCGAGGCGACGACCGCGTCGGCCTGCCGGGAGAGGCGGGCGCGGACCTGGTCGGCCGCGCCCGGGTCGGTGAGCATCGACCGCATCATCGCCAGTGTTGCCTCGGGCAGGGCGCCGAGTTTGGGGCCGAGCGTGGCCAGCAGCTGGTCGGCGAGCCCTTCCGGGCCCGTGGCCGCGGGCGGCGCGGGGTGGACCTGGACGGCCCGGGTGAACAGCTCGCGCTTCGAGCCGAAGTACTGCATGACCAGGGCGGGGTCCACACCGGCCGCCGCCGCGACGGCGCGGATGGTGGTGCGGTCGAACCCCTTCTCGGCGAACAGCTCGCGGGCCCCGGCGAGGATCCGCGCCTCGGTGGCGCGGCGGCGCTCGGCGCGGGACGGCTGGGCGGTGGGCACCGGCTCACTCTACCGTCCTTCGCTCCACAGGCGTTGACCGAAGGACCGGGTGCGGCCTACTCTCCGATGGGTCAACGACCGTTGAGCGAATGGAGTGACCCCGTGCCGCACACCGAGGCCCTTGCCACGCGCAGCCCGCACGACGTTCTCGACCGCTACTACCAGGCCATGCTGGACAAGTCGGCCGACGACCTCGCCGACCTCTACGCCGCCGACGCCGTGCACGAGTTCCCGTTCACCGCCCCCGGTTTCCCGCCGAGCTTCGAGGGGCGCGAGGCGGTGCGCGCCGGTTACCGGGCCGCTTGGGGCGCGAGTCCCGTACGGGTGGAGGAGATCCGCAGGGTCGCAGTCCACCGGACCGACGACCCGGAGGTGATCGTCGCCGAGCAGGTCGTCATGGGCACGGTTCCGGACACGGGCGCCGCCTTCGGCGTTCCCGGGCTGCTGGTGCTCCGGGTGCGCGGCGGCTGCATCAGCCACGTCCGGGACTACATGGACACGTCGGGACTCCGCTCCGCCACGGCGTGAGACGCGAACCGGGCCGGGCCCCGGGCCGCCGACCGGCACCTTCCGGTGGCCGACGGACGCCCCTGCGAGCAGACTACGGGCCACGGGCGCAAGCGTGTGCGGGAGGAAGCGTGGGTGACGCGTACGAGGAGCCCGCCGGGCGCGCCCCGACCGGGCCGGGCGCCGGGCCGCCGACCGGCCGTGGACCGACGGCACCCCGGCGGCGCCCGACCCGTGCCGAACTGGAGGCCGCCCGCACCAGGGAACTCCCCGACCTGATCACGGACGGGCTGCGGCTGCTGCTGTGCGGCATCAACCCGGGCCTGGGATCGGCCGCCGCCGGACATCACTTCGCCAACCCCGGAAACCGCCTGTGGCCCGCGCTCTTCCGGGCCGGGCTCACTCCGCGGCTGCTCTCCGGCGAGGAGGAACGCGAACTGCTCCCGCTGGGCATCGGCATCACCAGCCTGGTCCGCCGCCCCACGGCCCGCGCCGGTGAGCTCTCCCGCGGCGAACTGCGCGACGGCAGCCACGACTTGCGCGCACGCGTACGGCACCTGCGTCCGGCCTGGCTGGCGATGCTCGGGATCAGCACCTACCGGACCGCGTTCGAAGCCCCCGACGCCGTGATCGGCCCGCAGGAGATCACGATCGGCAGTACGCGGGTATGGGTGCTCCCCAACCCCAGCGGACTCAACGCCCACTACCCGCCGGCCGCGCTGGCCCGCGAGTTCGGCAGGCTCCGCGAAGCCATGGGGCTGCCGCCGCCCGCCGGGGACGCGGCACCACGGTGACCGGGCCGCCGCCTCCGCACCCGGGGCAGCGGCGCCGACGTGACTCCGGTGCGGTGGCGGCGGGCGGGCCCCGGTGAGGCAGGCTCCCTCGCGGGGTACCCGACAGGCACGACACCCGACGGATGAGGGAGATCATGAACCATTCCCCGGACAGCGACCGGAACGGAAGCCCCGCCGGACCGGCGGACGCGGCACCGCGGACGGCACCCGATCCGGGTCACGACCCGCGGGCGGCCACCGGCGAGGGCATCGGCGACGACCCGGCCCGCGAGACCGCCCCGGCCGGTACCGACCCCACCGGCGGTCCGGGCACCGCACCGGCTTCCGAGGACGGCCTCGGCCGCCGGACCGCCGGGCGCGAGCCCGAGGACACGGTCGTGGGCGGCCCCGACCGGCACAACGCGACCGAGACCGACCCCTCCGCCGAGGCCACACCCGCCGGCGGCGGGGACACCGACCGCCCCGCGGACGCCCCTGCCTCTCCGATCGCACCGCCGCCCGACTCCTGAGCAGCCCCGGGCGGGCGCGGGACGTCCCCCGTCTCGGCGTCGGCGGCCCGCGCCTCCTGGCGGGGCAGGCCGCCGACCCCGCACGGACCACCGGAGGCAGTCCGAAGGCGTCGTAGCGGGGCGGCTCCGACGGCGCCTCGCGCGGCTAGAACTCCAGCTCGATGTAGTCGATGTCCGTGAACTCCACCTCCAGGTCGCGGGCGCGGCGGCCGCGGTCCTTGAAGTAGATCTCCTGGAGGCCCTCGGCGGCGATGCGCTGAAGCTGCTGCTCGGTCGCGCCGGCGGACTGCGCGTCGAGCAGGCGGGCGGCGTAGGCAGGGGGCAGGTGCTGGGTGATCCGGCGCATACGGGAGTCGTCGGTGGAACCGGGGGCGGCCGTGAAGCCGAAACGGGCGCGGGTCTCGATCACGATGCCCGTCGCCGTGGCGGCCTGCGTTCTTGCCCGCTGCCGTACGCGCGGCTGCCAGTCCTTGCGGACCTCCCGCTCCAGACGGGCCGCCAGCTCGGGGCGGGGGCGGCGCAACGTGCCCTTGAGGTAGCGCTCCACCGTGCGCTGCGAGACACCGAGGCGGGCCGCGACCGCCCGGGTGGAGCCCTTCTGCGACCTGACCAGGAAGCGCATCCGGGCCTGTGCGGTCTTCGGGATCGGGCGGGTCGCGGTGGCCTCGGCGGCGCGCTCCAGGCCGTCCTGCAGTTTGCCCACGGTCAGTCTCCTTGCCGCAGGGTCCGGCCCGCGGCCGCGACCAGGTCGTCGGTGGCGGTGATGGCCCGCTCCCGCAGGGCGGCGAGGGTGCCGAGGTCGGCGGCGTCGCGCATGGCGAAGGCGGCCTGGGCCGCGGCGCGGGCGGACGGGGCGAGATCGGGCTCCAGCACCGACACCGCGACCAGCGGGGCGGTCACGGCCGAGCGGGTGGCATGGCTGTCGGTGCGGGCCGTGTCGTAGTCGGTGGCGGGGGCGCCGGTCAGGCGCAGGTGCTCGCGGCGCCACATCGCCCGGCGGTGGTCGCCTATCGCCGCCACCAGCGCGCCGAGCGCCGCCCGCAGATCGGCCGAGCGCCGCTCGGCGCGGTCGTCGCGCCGGGCGGCACGGGAATGGCGCGACTGCAGCAGCGAGGTCAGCAGGCCGCCGAGCAGCGTGCCCGCCACTGCGACGATGGTGTCCCCCAACGGACCTACTCCCCTTCGTCCACGGCGTCGTCGCCCTTGATGTGGCGGGCCGGGTTGTGGTCCTGCTCCATCAGGCCGACGGCCCAGTACAGCTCGCGGGTCCCCTCGTGCTTGACCATCCCCGGGGAGACACCGAGCCGGAAGGTGCCCGGCGCGGCCTTGCCCGCCGCGTCGTACGGAAGGACGTCCAGCGGCGAGGGACCCGCCGAGGGATAGACCGCGCAGTCCGACAGCAGCGCGACCGGCATCAGGGCCTCGTCGCCGAAGCGGACCGTCCACACCCCGGCGTCCTGGGCCGGGGGCAGGACGCCGCCGGTCGCGGCCGCGGTCTTCAGCAGTTTGCGGTGCATGTTGACCCGGGCCGCGGAGATGACCGCGGCGCGGATGTCGGGGCGCCACGTCGGGCGCTCCAGCGCGGGCCACCGCTCTCCCGGCCGGTACGAGGCGCCCTGCGGCCGCTCGCGCAGCTTGCCGATGCCGCCCTTGACCGTCGACTTGATCGCGGAGAGCACCGCCGCGATGCCGGGGTCGGAGGCCTTGTGGTGCTCCATCGCGGTGAGGAAGTCGGCCGGGGACAGACCGGCGGTGACGCCGAGGTCGGCCATCGTCTGCTTGTAGGCGTCCGCGAGGTGCTTGTACCAGGGGTCCAGGTAGGGGCCGCTCTCGGGCCGTACGTACGCCTCGGCCGGGCGGAGCTGCACCGGCAGCCGGTACGCCTCGATCAGCTCGGCCGCGTAGGCGACGGTCGGGGTGGCGTACCACGCGGGCCCTGTGGGGCGTTCGCCGTGCGGTGTGAAGGGCGACGGCAGCCGGGGGTCGAGGCCGATACCGGACAGGTCCACCAGCCAGCAGCCGGGCACGGTCTTGTCGAACCGCGGGCCGCGCACGTGCTCGGGGGCCCCCAGACCCACGACCAGCCGGTTCGCGGCCGCGAGGAACGCGGTGTTCACGTCGATCCCCACCGCGAACGGGCGCGCGCACTCGGCGTCGGTGAGCAGCTGCGGATCGCGGATCCAGTCGAACGCCTCCTCGTCGAGGACCTGTTCCGGCGTGCGCTGGTGGCCGCGCGGGAAGAGCCCGTGCACGACGGGGTGCTCGTCCGGGGCCTCCGGCGGGGCCGGGTCCACCGGTGTGGTCAGTGACCCCGGCACAGGCCCGGACACCCAGGTGCCCGACGCCTCGTCACGTACCGCGCGGGTCGGCGGCCGCAGCGCCGTCATCAGTTCCAGGCCCGCGACGGCCGTACTGCCGCGCGGGGTGAGCACCCGGGCCGCGTACGCCGACAGGACGCGGGCAAGGTCCGGGGCTGGCAGCCGGTCCGCGTCACCCCAGGCACGGGAGTCCAGCGCGCCCCAGGGCAGCACCGCCAGTTGCACGCACTGCCGCCGGTCGCCCTGCGCCGGGCGGTAGACGCGCGCCCACGGCCCGAACCCGCGCTTCGTCAGCTGCCACTTCGCCTTCGTGATCTGCTTGACCACCGGGTGGCCCTCCGGCAGCCGCAGGGACCGCCGGTCCTCCAGCTCCAGCGGCAGGCCCAGCCGCCGCGCCGCCCCGGCCGTCAGCGCGACCAGCGGGTCGGAGTCCTTGCCCGAGCGGTGCAGCCGGGCCGCCCCGAGCCCCGCCTCGGCAAGGGTCCACTCCACCAGTTCCGGCACCGTGTCCGCCGGGCAGTCCAGCACCAGGCCGCCCGTGCAGTACAGGGAGCCGTCGCCGTCCAGTACGCCGAGCGGGCCGTGCGCGAACCGCGGATCCACCGCGGGCGCGTCGGGCGCAGGGGTCGGGGCCCGTCGCACGCCTGGGCGGCGCGCGGCCGCGGCCGGGCCGGGGGACGGCTCCGGCACCACCGGCGACGGCCCTTCAGGAGCCACCGGAGCCGGAGGCGCCACCGCAGCCGCAGGAGCCGCCGAGGGCGGCAGCTCCGGGGCGGGGAAGCGCGCGGCGAGGCCCTCCAGCAGGCGTGCGTAGGCCGCGCGCTGCGGGGCCCGCGGCTCGGTCCTCCCGCCCTCCCAGTTCCCCACGGCCTCACGGCGCGTGCCGAGCGCGGTGGCGACCTGGGTCTGGCTCAGCCCGGCGGCCTCCCGCAGCCGCCTGCGCTCCGCGGGCGGTGGCAGGTCGTCGGACGGGACCTGTTCCAGCAGCGCGTCGACGGCGCTGAACAGCTCGTTCCCGGTGGACACAGCGCTCACCTCCGCGCGCCACCCTATCGCGGATCGCACACCGGATCGCCTATTGATCGCACATCAGGTGCGCGGCGGGGCGCAGCTCCGCACGGCGGCCCGGGGCGACGGCCGCCGTGCGAGATCCCAATGGCGGTGTCCGCAGGCCGGGTACCGGCGGGGCGGCTACGTTGAGGGTCATGACCGCCTGGTTCCCCCTGTCCGCGGTGCCCCGCCTCGCGGGGGCCGTCGTCGTCGGAGCCCTGGTCGGGGTCGTCATCGGGGCGGCGGTGGACGGGGCGCTGGGCGCTCTGGGCGGGATCGCGGCGATGGAGACGGCCTTCGTGCTGTCGGGGTGGATCGAGCTGTGGCCGATGGACGCGGACACCACCCGGCGCTACGCCCGGCGGGAGGACTTCCGGCCGTTGACGGAGGAGCTGGTCGTCGTCGCGGCCGCCCTGTGCGGGCTCGCCGGGATCGCGGTGCTGCTGATCGGGCCGTCCGACACCGCCCATGCCGCCACCACGCTCATCGGCGTGCTCATGGCGTGGGCGGCGCTGCACCTGATGTACGCCACGCGCTACGCGTACCTCTACTGGACGACGCAGGCGCGGGGGATCGACTTCAACTCCGACCAGCCGGCCGCGTACCGGGACTTCTTCTACTTCAGCTACAACCTGGGGATGACCTACCAGGTGTCCGACACCGACGTGTCCAGTTCGGTCATCCGCGCGACGACGCTGCGGCACTGCCTGCTGTCGTACGTCTTCGGGACGGGCATCCTCGCCACCGCCATCAACCTCGTCGCCGGGATCGTCACCCGCTGACGTCCTGCGGCTGCGCGGCGAGGGGCACCACGGCCTCGGCGGTGTGGACGAGGAAGGTGAGGGTCTGGCGGAAGTACAGCTCGATCTCGTGGGCGTCGTGGCCCGCGTAGCCGATCGCGAGGTCCTCGCCCAGGCGCAGTTCGAAGTCGCCGCCGCGGGTGGAGAGCAGGAAGCCGCCGTCGATCGCGGGCGCCCACACGGGCGGTTCGTCCAGCAGGCGGCCGAGGTGCTCGACGAGGGGGAAGCCGTGGTCGGAGGTCTCGCTCACCGCGGTGTAGGGCACGGCGCCCAGGACCAGAGCGTAGGGGCCCTCGACTCCGGCCAGGCGCAGCGTCGTCAGGGCCTGGCTCACGGCGTCGGGGTAGTCGCGCGGGTCGGCCGGGAGGGTGACGGCGGGGTGGGAGGTGCCGCGGCGCAGTCCCTCGATGCCCGCAGCGGCGTATCCGCCGAAGACCGCGCCGTCCTCGGCCAGGGCCATGGCGCGTGCGGCGTCCTTGACCGGCTGCCAGTCGGAGTCCTGGGCGCCGCGCGTGACGTCGTCGACCGCGTCGCGGGTGACGGTGAAGGGGACGCGCAGCTCGACGAGGGGCTGGGCCTGGCGCAGCCGTGCCCCGACGCCCCGGGCGGGGGCGTCGACGGCGGTGAGGTGGCCGGTGCCGACGGCGGACAGGGCTGGGCCGTCGGGTCCGGTCACGTCCACGACGCGGCGGCCGCCGAGGTTGCGGCGGAAGGTGCGGCCCGCCTCCTCCTCGATCTGCGACCACGCGGCGGGTGTGACCGGGGCGAGTTCGCGGTGCAGGTTGGTCGTGCCGGCGGACGAGGTCATGTGATCACACTCCTTTGAGGCTCCCGATGCCCAGGGAGTTCCCGGCCGCGGGGGCCGTTGCGGGAGGGGGCGGCGGGTCGTCGAGGAAGTCCTCGGTCGGCACGTGGAAGAGGGTGCCGGTGACCGCCCGGGAGAAGTCGAGGATGCGGTCGTGGAGGTCGCGGGCGCCGGATGGGTCGCCGAGGAACATGTTGCGCAGCATGTGCTCGGTGACGTCGGGGGTGCGCGCGTAGCCGATGAAGTAGGTGCCGAACTCGCCGTCTCCGACGCGGCCGAAGGGCATGTTGTCCCGCACGATCTTCTGCTCGGTGCCGTCCGCGCCGGTGACCGTGTTGCGGGCGACGTGGGAGTCGGGCGGTTTGACGTCGTCGGGCAGTTCGACGTTGTCCAGCTTGGTACGGCCGATGACGCGCTCCTGCTCCTCGGTGGGCAGGGCGCTCCAGGCGGGCAGGTCGTGCAGGTACTTCTGCACGATCACGTAGCTGCCGCCCGCGAAGTCCGGGTCCTCGTCGCCGACGTACACCGAGTCGGCCGCGAGGCCGCCCTCCGGATTCTCCGTCCCGTCGACGAAGCCGAGCAGGTCGCGCTCGTCGAAGGACTTGAAGCCGTGCACCTCGTCGACGACGGCCGCCGCTCCGTGCAGCCGTTCGCCGATCAGCCGGGCCAGCTCGAAGCACACGTCCATGTGGCGGGCGCGTACGTGGAACAGCAGGTCGCCGGGGGTGGCGGGCGCGGCGTGGCGGGGGCCCGCGAGCGGTACGAACGGGTGCAGGTCGCGGGGGCGCGGTCCGCTGAAGAGGCGGTCCCACGCGAGCGACCCGATGCCGACCACGCACGTGAGCCCGGCGTCCGGGTAGCGGAAGCCCACCGACCTGCGCAGCCCGGCGACGTCCGGGAGCAGCTCGCGGACGGTGTCCTCGCCGCCGGGCGCGACGGTGCACACGAGGAACACCGCGGCCTTGGCTGGCGGCGCGAGGACGGACTGCGGATCGGCCACGGATGTCGCCCCTCGTCTGTTCCGGCTGCTGCATCCATGGCAGCAACACCGGCGAACCACCGCAAGTCGTCACCGGCCCGCGGCGACCGCCGGCTGCGCCGCCCTGGCGGCCCACGGCCGGGTGGCGTGCGCCGGAGGGCCGGTCTACCGTCGGGAAAGGGCCCGCCGTGCCGCTGTGCGCGACCACTGTGCGAACGGGGTTGAGAGCCATGAGCGCCACCCACGACGGCCAGGACCCGCCGGAGCCCGGCGCCGGTCCGCGCCTCGGGCAGGACCCGCAATTCCGTCCGTACCGCCATCCGGCGGCCGGCTGGGGCGCGGCCAGGAGTGTCGGGCGTGTCCTGCTGCGGGCCCGCGAACCGGTGGACGGGCCGCGGGCCGTGCTGCGGATGAACCACGAGAACGGCGGCTTCGACTGTCCCGGCTGCGCCTGGCCCGACGACACCAAGGGCCTGAAGCTCGACATCTGCGAGAACGGGATCAAGCACGTCACCTGGGAGATGACGCGCAAGCACGTCGGGCGGGACTTCTTCGCCGCCCATTCGGTGACGGAGCTGTCCGGGTGGACCGACTTCGCGCTGGAGGACCAGGGGCGGCTGACCGAGCCGATGGTGTACGACCCCGCCTCGGACCACTACGTGCCCATCGGCTGGAAGGACGCCTTCGAGGTGTTCGGCCGCGCGGTGCGCGCGCTGGACAGCCCGCACGGGGCCGCGTACTACACCTCGGGGCGGCTGGGCAACGAGGCGACCTTCCTCTACCAGCTGATGGCGCGCGAGCTGGGCACCAACAACCTGCCCGACTGCTCCAACATGTGCCACGAGGCGTCCGGCCGGGCGCTGCAGGCGGCGCTGGGCACGGGCAAGGGCACCGCGGACCTCGCCGACTGGGAGACCGCGGACGCGCTGTTCGTGATGGGGGTCAACGCCGCCTCCAACGCGCCGCGCATGCTCACCGCGCTGGCCGAGGCCTACGCGCGCGGCGCGCAGATCGTGCACGTCAACCCGCTGGTCGAGGCCGCCGCCACGCGCACGATCGTCCCGCACGACTTCGTCGACATGGCCCTGGCCAAGTCCACCCGGACCAGCACGCTGAACGTGCAGCCGCGGATCGGCGGCGACATGGCGTTCCTGCGGGGCATGGCCAAGGCGGTCCTGGAGTGGGCCAGGACGGACCCCAAGGCGCTCGACCGGGAGTTCGTCGACCGTCACACCACCGGTTTCGAGGAGTACCGGGCGCTGTGCGAGAGCACGCCGTGGGAGGAGATCACGCGTCAGTCCGGGGTCGGACGCGACGACATCCTCGCGGCCGCGCGCGTGTACTGCGAGGCCGACCGCAGCATCGTCAGCTGGTGCCTGGGCGTCTCCCAGCACGAGCACGGCGTGGACACCGTCCGCGAGATCGTCAACCTGCTCCTGCTGCGCGGCAACCTCGGGCGCGAGGGCGCGGGGCCCTCCCCCGTACGCGGGCACAGCAACGTGCAGGGCAACCGCACCTGCGGCATCGACCACCGGCCCGCCGAGGGCTTCCTCGACCGCCTCGCCGAGGTGTGCGGGATCGACCCGCCCCGTGAGCACGGGCTGGACACCGTCGGCACGCTGAAGGCGATGCACCGCGGGGACGTGAAGGTCTTCGTCGGCATGGGCGGCAACTTCGCGCTGGCCGCGCCCGACACCGCGTACACCTTCGCGGCGCTGCGCTCGTGCGACCTGACCGTGCACGTGAGCACGAAGCTGAACCGCAGCCACCTGGTGCACGGCCGCCAGGCGCTCGTCCTGCCGTGCCTGGGACGTACGGAGAAGGACCTCCAGCGCGGCGGGCTCCAGGGGACCTCCGTCGAGGACTCGATGAGCATGGTCCACCTGTCGGTCGGCATGAAGCGCCCCGCCTCGCCGCACCTGCTGTCCGAACCGGCGATCGTCGCCGGGCTGGCCCGCGCCGCGCTGCCGGACAGCGCCACCCCCTGGGAGTGGTACGTCGAGGACTACGACCGCGTCCGCGACACCATGGCGCGGGTCCTCGACGGCTTCGAGGACTTCAACCGCCGTGTGCGCCTGCCGCTGGGCTTCCGCATCAAGCAGCCCGCCCGGGAGCTGGTCTTCCTCACCCCGTCGGGGAAGGCCGAGATCTCCGCGGCGCCGCTGCCCGACGTCGTCCCCGCCCCCGGCACCCTGGCGCTGGGCACCATGCGCTCGCACGACCAGTGGAACACCACCGTCTACTCCGACGACGACCGCTACCGCGGCGTCAAGAACCTGCGCACGCTGGTGTTCATGAATGAGGACGACATGCGCGAGCGCGGCATCGGGGAGTTCTCCCCCGTCGACATCACCAGCACCGCACGGGACGGCAGCACCCGGTCCCTCAGCGGCTACCTCGCCGTCCCCTACGAGATGCCGCGGGGCTGCGCGGCCGGCTACATGCCCGAGATGAACGTGCTGTGCGCGATCAGCGACGTCAGCACCCAGAGCGACCAGCCGATCATGAAACACCTCAAGGTCACCATCGAGACGGCCGCCTGACCCGCCCGCACGGCCCGGTCACCTCCTGGTGCGGACCAGGAGGTGGAGGAAGTAAGGGGCGCCGATCACCGCCGTCATCAGGCCCGCGCCGAGCTGCGCCGGGGCGATCAGCGTGCGGCCGGTCGCGTCGACGGCGCAGACCAGCGTCGCGCCCAGCAGCACCGCGACCGGGACGACCCGGACGTGGCGGCGGCCGGCCAGCGCGCGGGCGGCGTGCGGGGCGACCAGGCCGACGAAGCCGATCGTGCCCGCGGCGGCGACGGCGGTGGCCGCGAGCAGGACGCCCATGGCCAGCAGGATTAGGCGGACGCGGGCGAGGCGGATGCCGAGCAGGCGCGGGGTGTCGTCGTCCAGCCCGACGAGGTCCAGATCGCGGCGGCGGGCGACCGCCACGCCCAGGCCGACGGCGAGGGCGGCTGCGACCGGGAGGGTGTCGGGCAGGGTGCGGCCGTAGGTGGAACCCGACAGCCAGGTCAGGGCCTTGGTGGCGTCGAAGGGGTCGGTCAGGACGATGAGCAGGCTGATGACCGCCGTGGTCGCCGCCGACACGCCGACGCCGACCAGGACCAGCCGGTTGTTCCCGAATCCGCCGCGCGCCGCCAGCCCGAAGACCAGCGCGGCGGCGAGGGCGGCCCCGGCGAGGGCCGCGCCCGCCACACTCCACGGCCCGGCCGACGGCACGGTCGTGACCAGCGCGACGGCCCCGAGACCGGCCCCGCCGGAGACGCCGAGGATGCCCGGGTCGGCCAGCGGGTTGCGGGTCACGGCCTGCACGAGGGTGCCGGCCAGGGCGAGGGCCGCACCGGCCAGGAGCGCGGCGAGGACCCTCGGCAGCCGGGTGTCGAGGACGAAGGTGACGACGCGGTCGCCGCGGCCCCGCGCTTAGTTGAGGACGTCGCCGAGCAGGAGCGTGGTGTCGCCCAGCAGGACCGCCGCGAGGACGGTGCCGGCCAGCAGCACGGTGAGGACGGCCGTCACGGTCACGAACGCCGCCCGGCTCGGGATGGGCAGCCGGTCCGGCGCGGCCGGTGCGCCCGGCTCCCGCGCGCGCAGCGCCATGACGACGAGGCACACCGCGCCCACCGCGCTCGTCACGAACCCGGTGGGGACGGCCGCCGCGGTCTGCGGGTCCACCACCAGGCGCAGCGCCACGTCGGAGCCGAGGACGAGGGCGGCTCCGGCCGGGCCGGCGACCGGGACGCCCAGCCGGGCACGTCGCAGGCCCCGGAAGCGCCGGGCCAGGGGGCGGACGAGCGCGGGGGCGCACAGGCCCGCGAAGCCGATCGGGCCGGCGAGGGTGACGGCCGCGCTCGCCAGCAGGGCCGCGAGCGTCACGGCCGCCGCCCGGGTGCCCCGGACCGGGACGCCGAGCCCGCGGGCGGCGTCGTCGCCGAGCGCCAGCGCGTCGACGCGGCCGCCGATGAGCAGCAGTCCGGCCAGGCCCACCGCGGCGACGGGCAGCATCTGCAGCACGCCGTCGAAGCCGTTCTGGGCGATGCTGCCCTGGCTCCACTGGTAGAGGCCGTCAGTCCGCTCCGGGAAGAGCAGGAGCAGCGCGTCGGTGACGGAGCCCATCCCGAGGGCCAGGGCGCTGCCGGCCAGCACCAGCCGGACGGTCCCCGTGCCGAGCCCCGAGAGTCCCAGCACCACGGCCGCGGCGGCGAGGGCTCCGGCGAACGCCACCCCGGAGGAGGCGAGCAGCGGGACCGAGGCCCCGGTGACGGTGAGCACTCCGAGCGCCAGGTACGCCCCGGCGTTGACCGCGAGGGTGTCCGGTGCGGCCAGGACGTTGCGGCTGACGGCCTGCACGGCCGCGCCCGCCGCGCCGAGGGCGACGCCGACCAGCAGGCCGGCCGCGGCGCGCGGCAGCCGGGAGGCGAGGAGCACGGACTCCAGGCGCTGGCCCGAGCCCGAGGCGGCCTACCGCAGATGGCACCGGGAGCGGGCGCGCAACGACTTCGGGCTGGGGGCCGTGCAGATCGTCCAGGTCGAACGCCTGGTGTGGGTGGCCAACATGGTCGGCCAGCGCGGTACGCGCACCGGCAGCAAGGGCGTGCCCGTGCGCTACGAGGCGATCGACGCCGCCCTCGGCATCCTCGCGGAGCGGGCGAAGGAACGCGGGGCCTCCGTGCACATGCCCCGCATAGGCTGCGGACTCGCGGGCGGTACGTGGACGCGGGTGGAGCCCCTGGTCACCGAGCGGCTCGCCGCGGCGGGCGTGGCCGTCACCGTGTACGACCACGACTGACGGCGGGTCAGCCGCCTGGGCCCGGCGGCCTGCCCGGCTCCCCTTACCGGGCGCGCGGCCTGACCCGCAGCGGTGGCCGCCCCTCGAAGGCGCCGCGCGCACGCACGGTCCCTGCGGAGCCGTCCTCACGCACCGCCGTCCGGGCGCGGCGAGACGGCGCGGCGGAACTCGCCCGGGGACAGGCCGCCCGTCTCGCGGCGGAAGAAGCGGCAGAAGTAGGCGGGATCGGCGAAGCCGACGGACACGGACACCTGGGTGATCGTCAGGCCGTGGCGGCGATGAGGCGCTTGGCAGCCGGCCGGACGACAGGCCCGTGCTGCGTTTGACCGCGGTGTGCAGATGACCCGGCGACACGCCGAGCTCGCGGGCGCGCTCCGCCACCGAGCGGGCGCGGGCGCCGGGCCGGGCCGGGCCGTCAGGTCGCGGAAGTGGTCGGCCGGTTCGGCGCTGCGGCCGGTGCCGGGCCCGGCCGGGGCGGACGGCGGGCCGGGCAGCCGGGCCAGCCGCAGCAGCAAAGATGTGCAGATAGGACGACAGGATGCTCACCCGGCCGTGCGCGGCGCCGCGGTACTCGCGGTCGAGCTCGGCCAGCAGGGTGCGCAGCGCGGTGTCCTCGTCGTGGGCGGGCCGCAGCGGTCGGGCGCCCAGGGCGCGGACGACGGCGGCGGCGCCGGGATGCGGGAGGAGGAAGTCCTCGGTGAACAGCAGCACCCGGCCTGTCAGTCCCTCGGCGTCCTGCCAGTGGTGGACCTGGCCGGGGCGAGCGCGTACAGGTACGGCGGGGCGAGGTCGTGGGGTGTCAGGTCGACGAGGCGCGCGACGCGCCCGCCGGTGACGAGGCCGATCTCGGAGAAGCTGTGGCGGTGCGGGAAGGCGGCGGTGGCCGGCGGGCCGACCGAGGCGAAGGTGCCGATCGCGAAGGGCAGCACCCCGGGGCCGGCGACCTCCAGCGAGTGCACCTCCAGCGGTTCGCCCGGGGTGCCCCCCCATCCGCCGCTAGCCCGCCCGTCCGGCCATCACGATGCGCGTGACCTCCACCCGCGACCGGGCGCCCAGCTTGCGGTACGCGCGGGTGAGCGCGGCCTCGACCGTCTTGACGCTCACCACCAGGCCCGCCGCGATCTCCCGGTTGGTCGCGCCCTGCGCGACCCGGGCGACGACGCAGCGCTCGGTGGAGGTCAGCTGCTCGGACCAGGCGCAGCCCTCCCCCGGCTCCGCGGCGGCGCGCGACCGGTCGCGTTCGGCCCGGGCCGCCGCCACCCAGCCCCGGGCCCCGGCCCGGGTGAAGACGCGCAGGCTGTCGGCGAAGGCGGCCCGGGCGGCGGACTCGTCGCCGAGGCCGCGGCGGACCCGGCCGAGCGCCAGCGCGGTACGGGCCTCCTCCAGCGGGTAGCCTGCCGCGCGCAGCCGCCGCGCGGCGTCCTCCAGCAGCGCCGCGGCCGGGCGGAGGTCGCCGCGGGCCGCCCCCACCACCGCGGCGGCCCGGTCCAGCAGCGCCACCACGCACCCCCTGCCCAGCCGCTCGGCCTGCGGGCGCGCCCAGGACAGGACCCGGTCCGCCTCGTCCAGCGCGCCGCACCCGGCGAGCGCCTCGGCGAGGTCGCCGTGCCATCGGCGGGTCGCCGGGTCGCGCTGGCCCTGCGCGGTCTCCAGTTCGCCGGTGCGCCGCAGCAGCCCCGCGGCCGCCGCGTACTCGCCTCCCAGCAGCCGGATGCGGCCCTCGGCGTGCAGGGCGCGCGGCAGGAAGAGCCGGTCGGCATCGTCCTCGCTGTGCCGCCGGGCCGCCTCGGCGGCGGCGAGCGCCTGGCCCGCGCTGCCGCCCGCCGTCTCCGCGAGCGCCACCGCGTACCACGCGGGCCCCAGGCTCAGCCCTGCCTGCTCGGCGACGCGCAGGCTCTGCCGGGCCACGCCCAGCGCCTGGCGGCAGCGGCCGCGGTCGATCTCGACCTGGGCGAGGGCGCCCAGGCACTGGCTCAGGCTCTCGGCCGAGCCGCGCTGCCGCTGGGTGAACACCAGGGCGCGCAGTTCGGCGCGTGCCTCGTCGAGCCGGCCGTGCACCACGTGGAAGCGGTGCTTGAGGTAGACCGGACCGTTGTGATCGGCCATCACCCGGCCCTCGTACGGGGCGGCGAGCGCCGCGCCCAGCGTCGTCTCGGCGGCGGGCATGCCGAGGAACAGCTCCAGGGCCGCCTGCTGGGTGAGCGCCATCAGCTCGGTCCGCCGGTCCCCCGCCCGCGCGGCCAGTCCCGCGGCCCGCACCGCGTGGCCGTGGGCCCGCGCGGCGGAGCCGCCGACCATCCATTCGCGCCAGCTCATGCGGTAGTGCAGCTGGGCCAGCAGTCCAGGGTCGCCGTCCGCGTCGCGCACCGCCTCGGGCAGGACGTCGGCGACCTCGGCCAGGGCCTGCCCGCAGGAGTCGACGACGACGTTCCAGGCCCGCACCCGCACCGCGGGGTCCCGCGCTTCGCCCAGCACCTCGCGGGCCAGCCGCCGGGCGAAGGCGAAGTCCCCCGCCGAGACCGCGTCCTCCGCGGCCGTCAGACGGCGGTCGGCGTCCACCCCGCCCTCACCGGCGGGGGTGCGTTCGGCCGCGAGCCGGCCCAGCCGCGCGGCGGTGCCCGGCGCGCCCCGCCGTCTGGCGGCGCCGGCCGCCTCCGCGAGCCGGGCGGCGACCTCGGCGTCCGGGCCGACCGTCAGCACGGCCAGGTGGTGGGCGCGTTCGACCGGGTCGTCGGCGGCTCCGGCCAGCGCCCGGTGCACGTCCGCCCGCAGCGCGTACCCGGCGTCGGCGCGCAGCACGACGGCGACCAGCGGGTCGGCGAAGCGCAGCACGTCCTGCGCGCCGGGTTGCAGCAGGCCGCGCCGCACGCACAGGTCGATGTCCGCGGAGGCGTCCGCGCAGCCCGCCCGGACCAGCAGGGCAGCGGTGGGGCTCGCCGCGAGGGCCGCGGTCAGCAGCACCCGCCGGGCCTGCTGCGGCAGCGCGTCCAGGCGGGCCCTGATCGGCGGGCGCAGGGCGGCGGGCACGGGCAGCGGGTCGGACGCGTCGGGTAACTCCCCGCCCGCGCCCTGGACCTGCTCGGCGAGGGCGCGGCTGAGGGCCAGCACCGTCCCCGGGATCCCGCGGCCGGCGGCGTGCAGCCGCGTCACGAGCGGGCGGGGCCAGACGGGCTGGTCGTGGGCGTCGAGCAGGTCGGCGGTCTCATGGGCGGTCAGTGGCGGTACCGCCAGGCCGCGGACCGGCCGCGGGCACAGCGTTTCGGCGTCCGGGCCGTCGGCGCCGGGGCCCTCGCCGCCCGGGTCGGTGTCGCGTCGCGCCACCACGACCTCGTGGCCCGGTCCCGTGCGGCGCCCAGCGACGAAGGCCAGGACGTCGGCGGTCGGCTCGTCGAGCCATTGCGCGTCGTCCACCGCCAGCAGCAGCGGACCGGTCTGACGCAGCAGAGCGAGGACCTTGCCGGTGGCGAACCGCAGCACCAGCCGGTCCCGTCCGCCGCGCAGATCCGCGCCCGGCGGCAGCGGCGCGCGCAGCAGCGCGCCTTCGAGCAGGGCCCGTTCGCGTGCCTCCAGCCGGGCCAGCACGTCGTCGCCGACACCGGACAGCAGGTCGATCAGGCCCAGACAGGGGCTGCGCCGGTCGGCGGGCGAGGGCGAGCAGCGCAGCACCCGGTGGCCGCCGGCCGCCCGTGCGTCGGCGACCCGGGCGAGCAGGGTGCTCCGGCCGATACCGGCCGGTCCCGTGAGCAGCACGCCGTCTCCGTCGTCGAGGTGGGCAAGGATCGTTCCGACGAGCGTCTCGCGCCCGGCGGGCGGGCGGTGACGGGGTGTCGGGGCGCTCGGCACTCCCCCGGGCCCGCGTCCCGGCGTGCGGCCCGACGTACGGCCCGGTGTGCGGCCCGGCTCCTGGACCGGCCCGCGTCCCGGTCCGTTCGCCGCCCGCGGGGCGTCCGGCCCCGCAGCCGCACCGGCCCCCGGCGAAACCGCCAGCTCCGTCATCGCAAGCCCCCTCCGGACACGTGTCGTGCACGCGCCCGACGCGGATCGGAATTGGTCTAGCCCTTTGCCGCGTGAATGTAGGGCGGCCGCCCGCGCGGGTCAACCTCGCGGGGGACGGCGGCCGGGCCGGCGGTGGGGAGTGCGCAGGCCCGGCCGGGCCGCCGGTGACCCGGGCCGCTGCGCGGGTCACCGGCGGCCCGCCGCTCTCACCCGCGGTGCGTCCGCGGGCGGGAGCGGCGGCCTGTGCCGCTCCCGGCGGTCAGCAGGCCCCCTGGTCCTGCCAGACCGCCCAGGAGCCGGGCGCGCCGGGCTCGGCCCCGGTGGAATACCACTGGGACAGCCACTTGTGGCCGTTGTAGGAGACCTGGTCACCCGGTACGTAGGCGGTGGTGGCGCCCCAGGCCGGGAGGTTGCCGCAGCCGGTGGGCGGGGTGCCGCCTCCGCTGATGGTCCAGGTGAAGGTGGCCGAACCGGCGGCGCCGGAGGTGTTGGTCGCCGTGACGGTCACGGACGCGGTCACCGCGGTGGTCGGGGTGCCCGAGATCAGGCCGCTGGTGGAGTTGACCGACAGTCCGGCGGGCAGGCCGGTGGCCCTGTAGGTCAGCACGGAGCCCGCCGGGTCGGTGGCGTGGATCTGGAGCGAGACGGCGGTGCCGACGGTGCCGGTCTGGTTGCCGGGGCTGGTGACCGTGGGCGAGCCGGGCTGGCCGCCGCACGTGCCGGGCACCGGGTCGGTGCCGGTGACGCTGACCGCCGCCCAGGCCGCGGCGACGGTGTTGTACTCGGTGCAGTGGGCGCCGTAGAGGTCGGCGGCCGCCTTCAGCGAGTCGATGCGGGCCTGGTGGTAGTTCTCCGAGCTGTTGGCGTAGGACGCGAGGGCTTTGTACCAGATCTTGGCGGCCTTGTCGTTGCCGATGCCGGTGACCGTGGAGCCGTCGCAGGTGGGGCTGTTGCCGTAGCCGTGGTTGCCGCTGCCGACCGCCGCGAGGAAGAACCAGTGGTTGAGCGGGCCCATGGAGTAGTGCGGGTCGAGGCCGCCGTTCGACGTGTTGTAGCAGTCGGGCGAGCTGCCGTCGAGGGAGGGCTGGTACATCCAGCGCAGCGGCTGCCCGTTGCCGCTGATGTTGATGAGCTCGCCCATGGTGTAGTCGGGGGTGTCCACGGGGTTGTTCGCGTAGAACTCGACCATGGTGCCGAAAATGTCGCTGGTGCCTTCGTTGAGGCCGCCGGTCTCGCCGGTCTCGTCCCAGCCGGTGAGGGCGCCGCTGACGCCGTGGCTCATCTCGTGGCCTGCGACGTCGAGTTCGACCAGCGGGCGGGCGTTGCCCTGGCCGTCGCCGTACGTCATCTCGCTGCCGTCCCAGAAGGCGTTGACGTAGGAGTTGCCGTAGTGGGTGAGGGAGGGGACGCCCTGGCCGTTGCCGAAGATGCCGTTACGGCCCTGGACGTTCTTGTAGTAGTCGAACGTCTCGGCGGCGCCGTAGTGGGCGTCCACACCGGCGGAGGCGGGGTCGCTGGTGCTGCCGTTGCCGAAGGTGCCCGACGAGCTGGTGAAGACGCTGCCGGTGCCGCTGGTGGCGTGGTTGAGGTTGGTGGTGTAGCCGTTGCCGTGCGAGGGGTCCTGCATCGCGTAGCCGCCGCCGGACTGGGTGACGTCGATGGAGACCTGGCCGCTGTAGATCGACCGGCCGTTGACGGCGACGTTCGGGCCCGCGGGCGCCGTGGCGGCGGGCGCCGCGCCCAGGGCCTGGCCCGGGGCGGCGAAGGTGTCGACCTCGTCGCTGGTCCGGACCACGGCGCCGGAGGCCGCGTCCACGAGGACGTGCAGCCGGCTCGGGGTCTGGTCGGCCCGCACCCCGCTGACCACGGTCTCCCAGACCAGGGCGGCGTCGCTGCCGTCCATCCGCACGGCCAGGTGCGGCACGGAGACCGTGTCGACGCGCCCGTGGAAGGCGCCCCGGGACAGCGTGGCGGCGCGCGAGGCGGCGAGCCGGGGCGTCGTGGAGACCGCGCCGGTGGTCCGCGCGCCGGTGGCGAGCGACCGGTACGTCCCGTCCTTCGCCAGGTGCACGATGACGTCGCCGCCGTAGGCGGGCAGGCCTTTGTACGTGCGGTCGAACCGGACGTCCGCGGAGCCGTCGCCGTCGACGACCACGTTCCGCACCGTGAAGACGTCACCGGCGGCCCGGTGCGCGGCGGACGCGTGGTCGGCGAGCGCCTTCAGCGCCAGTCCGGTGACACGGGTGCGGACCGCGGCGGACGGCTCGGTGGTGAACGGGGCCGCGGTGAAGGCCCCGTGACCGGCGGGCAGCGGTTTCGCGTGCGGCGCCGGGGCGGCGGCCGCGACCGCGGGCAGGCCGATCGCCGCGGCGGACACGCAGGCGAGCGCGACGGTGGAGAGCCTCGCGATTCTTCGTATGCGCATGGGACGGGGGTTCCTTTCACCTCATGCATGGGGGGACACGCCCCTGGGGTGCGGGGCGGCGAGGAGACATCCGGCACGGACGGTCCGGCCACGGATCCCGTGGCCGGACCTGCGCCGACGCATGAGTGTGCGGAACCGCCGGGCGCGCACGGCAGGCACTGGGCGTACGCGTAGGGGTATCCCTAAGCGCCCCCGCGGGGCCCGGGGGGGGCGTGGGTGTACGGGTCAGGCCTGGTCGGCGGGGGCAGGCGCGGGCAGCAGCTCGCGGGTGAGCAGCGTCGCACCCGCCACCGCGCCGGGCATCAGCACGACCGCCGCGAAGGGCACGAGGAAGGCCAGCACCAGCGGCACCCCGAAGCCGAGGACGAGCAGCAGGCGGCCGCGCATCAGGCGCAGTTGGCCGCGCAGATCGACCTCGCGGCGGCGCATCGGCACGGCCGCGGCCTCCACCGCGAGGAAGAAGCCGGACACGCAGAAGCCGGCCGCCGGGACCACGGTCTGGCCGGCGACCGGCACGAAGCCGAGGGCGAAGAGGACCACCGCGAACGCGGCGACGCGCAGCAGCACGCGCACGCTGTCGCGCAGGCCGGTCCACAGCTCGTGCAGCAGCGGGCGCTCGGGCGGGTCGGGGGCTCCGCCCTCGGCGTCGTCGACCCGCCCGGCGAGGGCCTCGTAGAAGGGCTGGCCGACCAGCAGCGTGACGGCGGTGAAGGTGACGACGGCGAGCAGCAGCCCGCCGCCGACCAGGACGGCGGTGAGCAGGTCGCGGAACAGGCCGCGCCAGGGGGACGTCCAGTCGTCGGCGAAGGGGGTCGCCCAGCCCGCGAGGTCGTCGGACCAGATCACGAGCGCGGCGAGCGCGGCGGTGTACCCGGCGAAGGTGAGCAGGGCCGGGAGCATCCCGAAGCGCCAGTCCCGCCCGTTCCGCAGCATCCAGCGCTGCCCGCGTACGAGCAGCGCGAGACCCCGTCCGAGATCGCCCATGGCGCGGATCCTACGGGCCGGGGGACGGACGCGGGGCGCGTGCCGGAAAAGGGGTCCCCGCGCAGGCGGCGCGCGGGGGACGGACGCGGGGCCCGTGCCGGAGAAGGGGTCCGCGCGCAGGCGGCGCGCGGGTGGGGCGGGCCCGGCGGCGGGCGGGAGAGGGTCAGCGGCCCCGGGTCAGCGGCCGCGGGCCTGCGCGCAGCGCGTGCAGAAGGCGGCGGCGGGGAGGACGGCGAGGCGTTCGGGCGGGATCGGCCGGCCGCAGCCCTCGCAGCGGCCGTAGGCGCCCTCGCCGAGCCGCTCCAGCGCGTCGTCCAGCGCGGCCAGCCGCTGCCGGGCCTGGTCCTGCAGGGCGGCGGTGTGGGCGCGCTCGAAGGCGGTGCTCGACCCCTCGGGGTCGTGCTCGTCGTCGACCGCCGTGAGGGCGTTCGCGGCCACGATCGCGTCGATGTCCCGGCCGAGCGCGGCGATCTGGGCGGCGGCGGACTCCCGCGCCTCGGCCAGCCGCTCGCGGACGGCGGCGGTGTCGACGCCGGATGCCGCGTTCTCGTGCGAATCGCTCATTCCGGTACGAACACCGTCCTCGCCGCCGGCATTCCGCGCCGCGCCCGTCAGCTCGTCCCCGTCCCGGCGGCGGCCGCCCCGGCGCGCGCGGTGAAGGCGGCGAGCGCGCCCGGGTCCTGGACGTACACGTCGATCCGCCGGACGCTGCCGGCCTCGACCCGGTGGACCTCGACCATGGTCAGCGGGAAGACCTCCCCGGTGCCGTGGGCGGTGAGCGTGCCCGTGAGCCGCCCGACGACGCCGGTGGGGCCCGTGAAGACCTCGGCCGTGGTGAGGGCGATCCCGGCGTGGGACGTCATCACGCCCAGCACGTCCCGGAGGAAGGCCTCGCGGCCGCGGTGCACGCCGCCGTACGGGAGCGGGGCGGGCTCGTCGACGACCACGTCGGGGTGGAGCCTGGCCAGGACGCCGGGCACGTCGCCCCTGCCGAGGGCGTCGTAGAGGCCGCGTACGACGTCGGCGGGGTCCGCGGTCCCGGTCCCGGTCCCGGTCCGGAGGGTGTCGTCGTTCATGGTGGTGTCCTTTCGCTGCCGGCCCCGGCCGTCCGGGGCGTTCACCATGCAACGCCGTACGGGCGCGCCGAGGGAGTCCGCGCCGTGAGGGGTAACGGCAGGGACCCCCTCGCGGCGGGCGGGCTGCCTACGCTGGGGGCATGGACAACCGGGACGCCGTCAGCGCCTTCCTGCGGTCGCGGCGGGACAAGGTCACCCCCGAGCAGGCGGGGCTGCCGGTGTACGGGCGGCGGCGGGTGGCCGGGCTGCGCAGGGGCGAGGTCGCGGCGCTCGCGGGGGTGAGCGTCGAGTACTACACGCGGCTGGAGCGCGGCAACCTGCACGGCGTGTCCGACGGCGTGCTGGACGCGCTCGCGCGGGCCCTGCGGCTGGACGGCACCGAGCGGATGTACCTGCACGACCTCGCGCGCGCGGCCGGACCGGCGGCCCGGGTGCGGCGGGGCGGGGCGCGGCCGGCGGTGCGGGCGAGCGTGGCGCGGATCGTCGAGGGCATGCCGGGGCTGCCGGCGTACGTCATGAACAACCGGCTGGACGTGCTGGCCGCCAACGCGCTCGGCCGCGCCCTGTACACGCAGCTGTACGCCGACCCGGTCTGCGGCGCGAACGTCGCGCGGTTCGCCTTCCTGAGCCCGGCGGCGCGGGAGTTCTACCCCGAGTGGGAGCGCATGGCGCGCTTCGCGGTGGGCGCGCTGCGCGTGGAGGCCGGGCGGAATCCGTACGACCGGGAGCTGTCGCACCTCATCGGTGAGCTGTCCACCCGCTCCGACGCCTTCCGGGTGCTGTGGGGCTCGCACGACGTGCACGTCTTCCGCGACAGCACCAAGCGGCTGCGGCATCCGCTGGTCGGCGAGCTGGAACTGGACCAGGAGACGATGAGCCTGCCGGACGACTCGGGGCTGAGCGTGGTGGTCTACAGCGCGCCGCCCGGCACCGCCGCCGAGGAGGCGCTGCGGCGGCTGGCCGGGCACTCGGCGCGGGCCGGGGACGCCGGGCCGTCCGCCGCGGTCTGACGGTCAGGCGTCCGTGGTCCCGTGCGCGGCGGACGCCCGGCGGGTCCGGGCGCGGTCCACGGTCCAGGCGATCGCGGCGACGGCCACCGCGACCCCGACCGCCCACACCGGCAGCCACAGCGTCGTCGTCCGTGACAGGCAGTCGGCCACGGCCTCGTTGCCCTGCGCGGTCCGCGCGTGGGCGAGGGCGACGGGGTCGCGCCCGGCGAGATTCCCCAGCGCCGCGGTCGTGCGCAGGCGCTCGTACGCGCCCAGCTCGGGGCAGTCGTCCCGGGTGCCGGGCATCGGGAAGAGCCACGACCAGCGTTGCAGCGCCGGTGCCAGGGCGATCGACACGCACAGGCCCACCACCAGGCAGTAGGCGGCGAGCGTCCGCGCGTACACCGAGCGCAGGCCGGGCGTCCAGGGCGGGCGCCGGTAGAAGGAGAAGACCACCGCGAGCAGGGTGACGCCGACATAGGTCGCGAACCACTGCCACGAACCCTGCGCGAGGGCGGCCGTGAGCACCGCCGCCAGGGCGATGCCGATCACGCCCGACTGGCCGGGTACAGCGGTCCCCGGCCCGGTGGGGGCGCCGGGCCGGGCTCGCGGGGTGCGGGGATCGGTCACGGCGCCTCCTGCCTGGTCGGGGCCAGCATCCTGGCGCCGCGCGCCGCGGGGCCCGCGCCATGCCGGGCCGCCGCGGACACCCGACCCGCTCGGCCGACCCCGCGGGTGCCCCCGGGGGGCACGGCAGCGCCGGGTGCGCCGGGTGCGCCCGCCGGGGACGTCAGGCCGGTCGCGGAGGGACAGGAGGGCGGCCGGTGCCGCGGGCCAGGACGGGCGCCTGGCGCCAGGCGGTGAGGTCGGGCGAGCGGGGCGGCGGGGTCGCGCACACCACGTACGCGTCCGGCGCGACCGCGGTGCGCAGGCCGGGCAGGGCCGCCGTACAGGCCGCGTGCAGGGCGGTGGGGTCGGGGGCGGTGCGGGTGCCGTGCAGGTAGGCGACGAGGCGGGGCCCTTCGGCGGACGGCTCGGCGAAGACCGCCGCGTGTTCCGCCCCGGAGGTCCGGCGGACCAGGTCGGTGACGGACGGGAGGTGGGCCCACCCCGCGCCGGACAGGTGCCAGTCGGCGCCGCGCGGGTCGGGGGCGAGCCCGGTGCGCTCGCCGATCGCGGTCACCGGGACGTCGCCGGTGAGCGAGGCGCACAGCACGCTCTCCACCGCGCGCAGCCACGCGACGGCCTCGGCGTCGGGCAGCAGGGACGTGTCGAGGATGGTGGTGAGCGTGACCCTGCGCGGCCTGCTGTCGGCGAAGACGAAGTAGGTGCTGGTGCTGTTGTCGGTGCCGTCGAGCCGGCGCCAGCGGGTCCGGGCCGCGGCCGCTGCCAGCTCGGCGGCGGTGGGGCGGGCGGTCGCGGGGGCGGTGTGCTCGGCGGAGGTGCGGAAGTTGAGCCAGCACGACAGGTCAAAGGCGAGGCCGCGCCGCAGTTCGGCGGCGCGGCGCGCGGCCGTGAGGTCGGCGGGCGGGTAGGCGCCGAAGCGGGCGGCCTGGAAGACGGCGGGGGTCGCGCGGGCGATGACCTCCGCGACGGTGGCGTCCGCGAGGTCCACGGCGACCGGGACGTCCTGGGTGAACATCCCGACCGCGCCGTGCAGCCGGGCCCGGGTGCGGTTGCCGACGGTCAGCTGGAGGAAGGCCCGCGGCAGCCCGGCGACGAAGCCGGAGACCGCCGCCAGGCCCGCGAACAGCACGGTGGCCGGGCTGGAATTGTGCCGCGCGGCGAGCGCGGGCAGCGCCAGCGCGAGAGCGGGCGAGTGGAATTCGAGGTAGCGGTAGCGGGGCGGCTCCGGCTCGGCCGGGGCCCGCGGCAGCATGGTCTGCGGCATCACGGCGAAGGTGCGCTCGTGGTGCGCGACCGCCCGCGCGCCGCTGCGCGCACCCGCGGGCGAGCGCTCCCGCTCGGCCTCGCCCAGCATCCGGTAGGGCGTCGCGGGCGCCGGGGTGCGCGGGGGCCGCGCGGGGAGCAGGGCCCGCAGATGGTGCCGGATCCACTCGGCGCCCTCGTGGTCCACGGCCAGGTGGCACAGCGCGAGCAGCAGGTGGCGCGGAGCACCGTCGACGGCGACGATCGCGGCGCGGACCGGCCACTCCGCGGCGATGTCGAAGGGGCGGGCGGCGGCCTCGGCGAGGACCTGCGTGGCGAGGGTCTCGCCCGTCTCGGCGGTGCCGTCGTGGACGGCGACGGTCAGCCGGACGGTGGCGGACACCTGCTGGCGCGGGCCGTCGGGCGTGACGGTGTACCGCGTGCGCAGGGTGTCGTAGGTGCGGACGAGGTCGGCGAGCGCGTCGAGCACCTCGTCCTCGGTGAGGCCGGGCCGCAGCTTGGCGGCGAAGCGCAGGTTGAGCGGGTCGGTCTGCGGGCGCAGCTCCTCGAAGAGCACGAGCATGTGCTGCTGGGCCCAGGTCAGGGGGCCTTCCGCGGGACCTGGGGAGTGGGTGGCGCGGACGTCGATCGTGCGGTGGCGGGGCCGGAGTCCGGGCACTACCGCTTCGGCCGTCATGGGCTGCTGCCGCCTTCCTGTTCGGACCGGACCGGCGGTGGGGCAGGTGCCGACGTGCCCCCGGGAGCGCTCCCAGGACATGACGGCTCCCCCGGTACGGATGGGGATGTGCCGGTGGGGCGGCCGGCGGCTCGGCGTGCCCGTGGCACCGCATTTCATCATTGGTCTAGACCAATAGGGTCGGACGCGCGCCAGTCTGTCATTTGCCCGACGGGCCGTCAACGCTGCGCCGTACGGGCAGGTGAGGCGGTGTGCGACAGGTGCGCCCGGACGCGGCAGGGCACGGGCGCCCGGAGGCAGCGCGGACGGACTGGCCGGAAACCGTCCGGCGATCGGCTCTTGACCGGCGGGATGCGCGGCTGCTGATATAGCGGCCGAACGCGGGAGCGCTCCCATCCCGGGTCACCGGTCACTGGTCGCTGGTTACCGGTTGCCGGTGCGCAGCCACGCCCGGCTGCCTCCGGGGCGCCGGGCGCCGTCCGGCCGCGCCCGGGAGGCGCCGGACACGGAGGGATACCGCGGGAGGTGGAGAACGCGGGGGCGCCGCGCGCGGACCGGCGCCGGAGCAGGCAGCGGGGGCGGCCTCTCCGGCGCCCAGCGCCGCGTGCCCGCTCCCGACCGCTTGTCCTGCCGTCCCCGGCCGCAGTCCGTACCGTCCCACGTTCACCGCCGTACCGCACGCCCCCGTAAGCCCCCGCACACACCGCAGTTCCCGCCGCACGACCCCGGAGTTCCCACGCCGGGAGCGCACCGCCGCACCTCGCGGTGCCGCAGCCCCGCACCGCCCGACGCCCCCGTCGTGCGGCCCGCCGTCCGTACCCGCCCCCTGTGCCCCCGGAGACAAGACGAGTGAAGACCGGACCGCTTACGTACGCCCAGCAGCGGCTGTGGTTCCTGAACGCCTTCGACCCGGACGACCCCTCGCACAACCTCGCCTACGCCTACCGGGTGCGCGGCGCGCTGGACGTTCCGGCGCTGGAGGCGGCCTTCACCGCCGTGGTCGCCCGGCACGACGCGCTGCGCACCCGCTTCACCGAGGTCGGCGGCGAGCCCCGAGCGGTCGTCGAGGACCCGGCGCCGGTCGTCGCCGAGCGGATCGACGCCGCCTCCGCCGACGAGGCCCGGCGGATCGTCGCCGAGCGGACGAACCGGCCCTTCGACCTCACGGCGGAGCCGCCGCTGCACGTCACGGTGGTACGGATCGCGCCGGACGACCATGTGCTGTGCGTGGTCACCCACCACATCAACAGCGACGGCTGGTCCTTGAACGTCCTCCAGGAGGAGGTCGCCGCCCACTGCGCGGGCCGCGCACTGCCGCCCCCGCCGCTCCAGTACAGCGAACTGGCCGCGGCGGACGAACCGCCCGGCGACCTCGGGTGGTGGGTCGAGCAGCTGTCCGGGGCGCCGGACCTGGAGCTGCCCACGGACCGGCCGCGCCCTGCCGAGCGCACGTCCGCGGGCGGCCAGACCGAGATCCCGCTCCCGGCACCACTGGTCCGCGCCGTGCACGAACTGGCCCGGAAGACGCGCTGCACGCCGTACATGGTGCTGGTCGCGGCCTACGAGGTGCTGCTCGCGCGGCACAGCGGGCAGACCGACTTCTGTGTCGGCACCCCGGCCGCCGGCCGCGGTCGCCCCGAACTGGAGCGCGTCGTCGGCTACTTGTCGACGACGATGGTGCTGCGCTGCGACCTGAGCGGCGACCCGTCCTTCACCGACCTGGTCCGCGCCACCCGCCGCAGCGTACTGTCGGCCCTCTCCCACCCGGACGTGCCGTTCGAGCGCCTCGTCGGTGCACTCGGCACCGAGCGGGACCTGAGCCGTACGCCGATCTTCCAGGCGATGTTCGCGCTCCACACGTACGGGGACGTCGCCGATCCGCTGCCCGGACTCAGCACCGGGCCCTTCCCGCTGGGCTGGCACCCGGCCCGCTGCGACCTGTCCCTCGACCTGCGCGAGCAGCCGGACGGCTCGCTGCTGGCCTACCTGATCCACAGTGCCGACCTCTTCGACGGCACGACGGCGGAGCGGATGGGCGCGCGTTACCGGCAGCTGCTGGAGTCTGTCGTGGCCGCTCCCGAACTTCCGGTCAGTGAGCTGGGGTTGCTGCCGGTGGCGGAGCGGGAGCTGCTGGCGTCGTGGGACGGTCCGGTAGTGGAGCTGCCGCCGGTGACGCTGGTGGACCTGGTGCGTGAGCGGGCGGAGGTGGCGCCGGACGCGGTGGCGGTGGTGTCGGGCACGACCGTCCT
>NZ_JBIRPW010000027.1:0-66579 GCF_044332905.1 Streptomyces sp. NPDC021224
GCCTCCGCTACCACGCGCGCAACGCCACCCGACCTCTGGCCACCCTCGGCATCACATGATCAAACCGGACAGACTCAATGAACGACGCCGCCCTGGCCGGTCGAGTGGTTTGTCGAAAGGCTCCAGGTACTTGTCGGTGGTCATACCGAGGTGTCCTCGTGTTTCCCAGAGGATTCCCCGGCGGCTATGCGGGCTTCGGCCGCCCACCGCAGCAATTCGCGCACCGCGATAGCCAACTCGCCCCGCAAGCGCTCCCCTGCGGCGCCGCCGAGGGTGGTCACGTGCCCGGTGAAATGGCGGGCACGGCCGCGCTCACTGCGGCCAGTGTACGACCAATTGGGCTGCTCGGAGCATGAATCGGTCTCGGTCGGAGGGCCATCCTCCTGCCGTTTCCACGGCGAGACGGTCTCGCCGTTCATGGCGGCGGAATCGGCCCTGTTCTCGGCACCCGCCATGCCTCACCTCCCACATTCCGAGAGAGCCGAGCGTGATCCGACCGAGACGAGAACGCACTGGCCGCTACCGAATTCCGTCTCGGTCAGGCAAGTTACGCGGATGTCGTGGAAGATCACCGAGCTTGTGCTGCTCTCGAAACTCCCGGCTCTGTGCAGCAAATGCCGCGTAGAGGAAGACGACCGGTCGCCGCAGGGGACCGTGCCAGTGCCAGCTTCTCGCGACGACGCCGCATGCGTCACCGCTGAGGCGGACTCGGCCGACACGAAGATCGCGTGTGGGCTCGCCAGCTGAAAGAGAGAGCGTACGGAACCTCGGCTGCACGACATGACGATCCCTCCGGGCTCGGGCAGTCAGCACCTGACAACTCCAAGGCCCGCCTGCCGTCCACGGTTGGACACGGCGACTTCCGAAAGACGGCACATCCGCATCGCCATGCGCGCAGAGGACCACGCCCCGCAGCAACGCGGACCTCTAGACTCACGTTCTATGGACCGCCCTGACTCGCCCCCCGCGCGCGGGGCTCAGAGCCGACTGAAGCCGAGCAAAGAAACTGCAAAGCCCTCCTAACGCCGCAGGTCAGAAAGTGTCCTCTCCGCGCGAGCGGAGGTGTCCCGGCCTCGATCCCGAGTTCCTTCAGGCCCTTCTTGTCCTCTCCGCGCGAGCGGAGGTGTCCCGACGAACCTGATCCGGCAGTTGCTCCCCATGCGGTCCTCTCCGCGCGAGCGGAGGTGTCCCGTAGTCGTCCACGATGCCTGCCAGCACCTCCCCGTCCTCTCCGCGCGAGCGGAGGTGTCCCGTACACCAGGTCTCCGGCCTGCACCCCGACGAGGTCCTCTCCGCGCGAGCGGAGGTGTCCCGCCGGTTTCGTCGGCGTGGATGCCCATGCCCTTGTCCTCTCCGCGCGAGCGGAGGTGTCCCGGGGTAGAGGGGGTGGTCAGACCTTCGGGATCTGTCCTCTCCGCGCGAGCGGAGGTGTCCCGCGGCTACGGGAGCACTTCGACAAGGCGATCGCGTCCTCTCCGCGCGAGCGGAGGTGTCCCGCCGGCGACCGCGCGGCCGCCCGGACCGCGTGGGTCCTCTCCGCGCGAGCGGAGGTGTCCCGGAACGCGACATGAGCGCCGAGCAGCAGGACGAGTCCTCTCCGCGCGAGCGGAGGTGTCCCGGAGTGCATCAAGTTCGGGGGCTACAGCTTCTCGTCCTCTCCGCGCGAGCGGAGGTGTCCCGCGCGAGTACGAGGACGACGACTTCGCCAAGGTGTCCTCTCCGCGCGAGCGGAGGTGTCCCGGAGTCCCTGGCGGCCGGGCACGTGCGCTGGTTGTCCTCTCCGCGCGAGCGGAGGTGTCCCGGACTTCCATCCACACGTGCTGCGGCACACGGCCTCCTCTCCGCGCGAGCGGAGGTGTCCCGGCGGCCTGCGCGGACCCCCGTTCGATCCTCGCGTCCTCTCCGCGCGAGCGGAGGTGTCCCGACCTCGATGGCGCGGCGGTTGCGGGCGGCGCCGTCCTCTCCGCGCGAGCGGAGGTGTCCCGAACCTCACGGGCCCGACGATGACCGCGGTGAAGTCCTCTCCGCGCGAGCGGAGGTGTCCCTTCGCGCGCCTGCGTGCCGCCGCGGTGGCGGCGGTCCTCTCCGCGCGAGCGGAGGTGTCCCGTTCCCCGGCTTGGCGCTGGAGGACACCGGCACGTCCTCTCCGCGCGAGCGGAGGTGTCCCGTACCACCCCGAGGTGTCGGCCGCCGCCGCCCTGTCCTCTCCGCGCGAGCGGAGGTGTCCCGGCGGACGCCGCCCCCTGACGCTCGCTGGTCACGTCCTCTCCGCGCGAGCGGAGGTGTCCCGACCAGGCGGAGGTGGTGGCACTCGCAGGGCTCGTCCTCTCCGCGCGAGCGGAGGTGTCCCGGATCTAACGGCCGGTCTCTACAACATTGAGTCGTCCTCTCCGCGCGAGCGGAGGTGTCCCGGGGCCGGAGGGCGCCCCGTTCCTCGACACCGTGTCCTCTCCGCGCGAGCGGAGGTGTCCCGGCGAGCCACCCGGCCAGCGCCGCCGCCTCGCCGTCCTCTCCGCGCGAGCGGAGGTATCCCGGCGGTGTGCTGTCCCTGGAAACGGCCGTGCAGATCCTCTCCGCGCGAGCGGAGGTATCCCGCCGCCACGGGCGTACTTGCCGCCCTTGACCTTGTCCTCTCCGCGCGAGCGGAGGTATCCCGCGCGCCATGTGGTCGGTGGGACCGGCCTGGATGTCCTCTCCACGCGAGCGGAGGTATCCCGGACGCACTCCGCCCCAACCTGATCGCCTGCCTGTCCTCTCCGCGCGAGCGGAGGTATCCCGATCCGTGCGTTCGAGCACGGCAT
The DNA here is from genome assembly GCF_044332905.1 of Streptomyces sp. NPDC021224. Taxonomy (NCBI): domain Bacteria; kingdom Bacillati; phylum Actinomycetota; class Actinomycetes; order Kitasatosporales; family Streptomycetaceae; genus Streptomyces; species Streptomyces sp. NPDC021224. The sequence goes on from NZ_JBIRPW010000027.1 coordinate 2,802, forward strand.
GGACATCCAGTCCTCTCCGCGCGAGCGGAGGTGTCCCGCGGCAGCACAGTCCCTTGCACGCCGCCTTGCAGTCCTCTCCGCGCGAGCGGAGGTGTCCCGAACATGGCGCTGCGCCAGATGATCCGGGAGATGTCCTCTCCGCGTGAGCGGAGGTGTCCCGCCCCCGAGGCCCGGAGTTGGTAGCTCCGGACTGTCCTCTCCGCGCGAGCGGAGGTGTCCCGCCCCCGAGGCCCGGAGTTGGTAGCTCCGGACTGTCCTCTCCGCGCGAGCGGAGGTGTCCCGCCCGAAGACCTGGCCCAACTGTTCGACGCCAGGTCCTCTCCGCGCGAGCGGAGGTGTCCCGATCATCTGCGATCCGGACCGCCGGGGAGGGACGTCCTCTCCGCGCGAGCGGAGGTGTCCCGCGATCAAGCAGGCGTTGGGGATCCACTCGCCGGTCCTCTCCGCGCGAGCGGAGGTGTCCCGGTGCTGGGGGAGGGTGTTGATATCAGGGCGGTGTCCTCTCCGCGCGAGGTGTCCCGCGGATGCTGGCGCGCTCGCTCACGGCTTCCCCGTCCTTTCCGCGCGAGCGGAGGTGTCCCGGTCGACATCATCCAGCAGACGCCCCCGCCCCCGTCCTCTCCGCGCGAGCGGAGGTGTCCCGTAGCGCCACATCAGGTGCTCGGAACCGTCGGCGTCCTCTCCGCGCGAGCGGAGGTGTCCCGAATCGGGCGGTGCAGGTGTCTCGGGTGCTCACGTCCTCTCCGCGCGAGCGGAGGTGTCCCGCTCACCCGGGCGACGACAGCCAGCAGTTCACCGTCCTCTCCGCGCGAGCGGAGGTGTCCCGCTGAGGGCATGCCGGTGCGCGTGGAGAGCCCCGTCCTCTCCGCGCGAGCGGAGGTGTCCCGATCTTCGTGAGCGGCCCCGGCGTGAGCACGGCGTCCTCTCCGCGCGAGCGGAGGTGTCCCGCTGTCGACCGTGACCGCGCCGAACTCCGCCGCGTCCTCTCCGCGCGAGCGGAGGTGTCCCGGACTTCTCCCTGACCGTCTCCGGACGCACGTAGTCCTCTCCGCGCGAGCGGAGGTGTCCCGCTGGTCGACCAGGTGCTGGTGCGGTACTCGACGTCCTCTCCGCGCGAGCGGAGGTGTCCCGTGCCTCGTCGCGCTCGCCAGTCGCGGGTGGCAGTCCTCTCCGCGTCCGCGGAGGTGCCCCTGGGCGCACCTTCCTGCGCTGGTACGGGATCCGGCCCCCTCCTGGCCAGCGTTCAGCTCTAGCGCTCGATGGTGACGATGGAGCTACCAAATCGACAAGAGGCCAGTTCGTGGGCCTCGGCGGCTTGCCGGGAACCGCTCCCCCTGCAGCAATTCCACTGTCCGCAGCGCGGCATGAGCTCGTCCTGCTGATCGCCTAAAGAAAACCGTCCTGGCCTCGCCGTGGCGGTTTCTTGGCGTAGGTCTGGCTCGGTGATGGGCGTCAGCTCGTCGTCGATCGAGGAGGCGCCGCGTCATGGGTGCTCGACGTGTGGGAAGCGATCAGCAGGGGTTGCGGGATTCGTTGCCGCTGGACAGTGCGAGGGCGTCGTTCGCGTTGTTGGTGGCCGGGCCGGCGCCGTTGGCGTTGAACGGGCGGAGGTTCAGCGGGCTGCCCAACCGGCGGGTGGCGCTGGACGAGGTCAGGGAGCGGATGTTGCGGCGGCGGTGCTCGGCCGCCACCAGGGATGCGGTGTGGTCGTATCTGGTGCGGCGGTCGCGGCGGGAGGGGGCGGCCTGGACGGTGGCGTGCACCGGGATGGCGTTGCCCGCACTGAGTGGGGTGGCGCGGTGGCTGGGTGCGCGGTTTCCGGGGGACGTGTTCGACGTGCACGCCGAGGTGCTGGCCGGGTTTCTGGGCGGGCTGGCGACGGTGGACCTGGGGCGTCCGCACGTGCTGCCGCGGTTGCGGTGGGCGGCGTACCGGCAGGGGTACGCCGCGTTGATGGAGGCGCTCGACGCGCCGGTGCCGGTGAGCGGGAGCGGGTTCCGGTCGGTCGCGCCGCGGTCGCCGGTCGGGCATCCGGATCTGGTGCTGGCCCGGGCGGTGCGGGCAGCGGTCGTGTCGCGGGGCGAGGCGGAGCTGATCGGCACGACCCGGTTGGAGGAGGTCCCGGTGTCCGCGTGGGCGGACGGGCACGGGACGACGGTGGGGGCGGCGTACAAGGCGCGCAGCCGCGCGGAGGCCCGGCTCGTCGCCTTCATCCGGGACGAGTGCCGGGCGGCTGATCCGGACGATCCCGCGGCCACAGCCGCACTGGACCGGCTTCCGGGCCAACCACGGAAGAGCCGGGACAGCGTGTCCAAAACGGGCGCGGATGCGGGCCTTGGGAAGCGCGGGAGCACCTCGCCCGCCCCGACCCGCCCTATGTCCCGGGAAGGCCACCGATGCTGATACCCGCTGCCCGTTCCTCCCGCCGCCACGTCCGACGCCGCGCGCTGACGGTCACCGCCGCTGTTCTCGTGCTGTGCGCTGTCGGCGTGCCGGCGGCCACGGCCGCCGAGCCGTCGCAGGTGCTGGCGCTCGCCACGTCGGTCGGCACCGTGCTGAACAACATCCGCAACTGGATCATGGGCATCCTCGCCGGTCTGGCGACCGTGTTCCTGTCGATCGGCGGCGTCCGCTACCTGATGGCGGGCGGTGACCCCGGCGAGGTCGAGAAGGCCAAGACCGCGTTCAAGAGCGCCGGGTGGGGCTACGGCCTGGCCGCGCTCGCGCCCCTCATCGTGCAGATCCTCAAGGGCATCGTGGGCGCGCAGTGACCACCGCGTCTGCCGCGCCGGGCCGTCGTGCCCGGCGCGGCTCCCGGCGTCGCGCGGTGGCGGCTGCCGTCGCCGTCACGGTGGCGGTCGTCGTCGTGGGCGGACTGCCCGCGCGTGCCGACCCCGTACCGTCACCCGGCCCGACCACCACGACGACGGCAACGGCCCCGCCGGCAACGGCCCCGCCGGCGACGTCCGCGCCGCCCGGTACGAGCGCCGCCCCCACGCCCGCCCCGCCGTCGTGCGCGCCGCAGGACTGCATCCCGCAGCCGGGCAGTTCGGCACCCACCGAGGCCCCGGCGCCGGGAGTCACGTCCCCGCCGCCGGACGCGGGCGGCGGTCCCGGCGGGATCACCGGGTGGATCACGAAGGGCATCAACGCCGCGATCGGCGCCTTCTTCAAGACGATCATCACCGCGGCGCTGAACCCGCTGCTGAAGTTGCTCGGCGACACCCTGCTGGCCACGCCGAGCCTGTCGTCGCTCCCGCGGGTCGGGGAGCTGTGGCAGAACTCGTGGGAAATCGTGCTCGCGGTCTACGGCATCCTCATCGCGCTCGCCGGGATCGTGCTGATGTCGTACGAGTCCTTGCAGAGCCGCTACTCGGTCAAGGAGATCGCCCCGCGGATCCCCGTCGGGCTGCTGGCCGCCGGGCTGTCGCTGTTTCTGGCGGGCAAGGCGGTCGACCTGGCCAACGCGCTCTCGCACGCGGTGATGGGCGCCGGAGCGGAGGGCGAAGGCGCAGGCAACACACTGGCGACGTTCGTGCTGAGCAGCTTCGTGCCGGGAGCGGACCTCTTCACGGACATCATGTGGGTCGTCGTCATCGGCGTGCTGGTGGCGCTGCTGATCACGTACGTCGTACGGGTCGCGCTGACGGTGATCCTCGTGGCGGGCGCGCCGCTGGCGCTGATGTGCCACGCGCTGCCGCAGACGGACGGGATCGCCCGGTGGTGGTGGCGGACGTTCGGCGGGGTGCTCGCGATCCAGGTGGCGCAGTCGCTGACGCTCATCACGGGGATCCGCGTCTTCCTGAACTCCGGCGGGCTCGCCGGGAAGGGGCTGTTCGGCGGGGTGTCCAGCGGGCTGGTCAACCTGCTGGTGACGCTGGCGCTGACGTACATCCTGTTCAAGATCCCGTTCTGGATCCTGGGGTCGGTGCGGGTCGGCCAGGGCCGGTCGTTCGCGGGGCGGGCGGTGCGGGCGTACCTGATGTACCAGACGCTGGGGATGCTGCGCGGCGCCGGGAACACGAGGGCCGCTGTCCGCAGCGGGCCGAACGGAGGCGGGGCACCACGGCGGCCGGGCGGTGGGCCTGTCCCGGTGGCACCGCGCCGGGCCGTCAACCCGGCGGCAGCCGCACCCGTCGCGCGTCGGCGGCCGCCCGGGCAGCCCCTTTTCCGTTCGCCGGGGCAGAGCCCGCAGGCCGCGGCATCTCCGCGTCGGGCGGCCGGTCCGCCGCCCATGCCGACGTTCCAGGCTCCGGGCGCCCCTGGGACTCCCGCCCCTGTACCGCGGCCCGCGCAACCGCCGGGGATGCCGACGTTCCGGGCTCCGGCTGCACCTGCCCGAGTACGGCCCGGCGCCCGGCCGGTGGGCCCTCCGCCCCGGCAGCCGCTCTTCCGACAGCCGGTCCCCGCAAATCCGGTGCAGCCCCGGCGGGTGACTGCGCCGCCCCCGCCCGCCACCTTCCGCGAGCCGCGCCCCCGGGCTGGCGCCGCCCAAGTACCCCCACCGCCCCGCCGCACACCGCCCGGAGGTGATCGCCGGTGAGCCAGCCCGTACGCATCCCGGCCGACGTCGACCGCGAGGACACCGTCGTCGCGAACCTCACCGCACGGCAGCTGCTCATCCTCGCCGTCACGGGAACCGTCCTGTACGGCGTCTGGTCCCTGAGCCGGGGCTTCGTCCCCGCAGCGGTCTTCCTGCTGGGCGCCGTCCCGGTCGCGGGAGCGGCGGCTTTCCTCGCGCTGGGGCGGCGCGACGGCTTGTCGATGGATCGGCTGGTCCTGGCCGCGGTACGGCAACGCGCCGCCGCTCGTCTGCAGATCGCCGCCCCGGAAGGGACCGACCAGGCACCCGCCTGGCTGGCTGCCCGCGTCACATCAGGCACCGAGCACCTCGGGAAAGCGGCCGGTCCGCCGAGCCTCCCCGTCAGCGGAGTGGACGAGGCAGGAGTGATCGACCTCGGCTCCGACGGTCTTGCCGCGGTCGCGGCGTGCGGCACGGTCAACTTCGCGCTGCGCACCCCGACCGAGCAGGAAGCTCTCGTCGCGGCGTTCGGCCGCTACCTGCACTCGCTCACCGCCCCCGTGCAGGTCCTGGTACGAGCCGAGCGCCTGGACCTGTCCGCGCAGATCGCCGAACTCCACGCCCAGGCGGCGGGCTTGCCGCACCCCGCGCTGGAGAACGCGGCCCGCGAGCACGCCGACTACCTTGTCGAGCTGGGGCGTTCGTCGGTCCTGCTGCGCCGCCAGGTCCTGCTCGTCCTGCGTGAGCCGCTCGGCGCGGCGCCTCCCACGGACGGCCTCGGCGGTGCCTCACCGCTCGCCGCGCTCGCCCAACTGCGGGCGGGACGCCGCTCGGGCCCGGTCACCGAAGCCGCCCTGCGCGCTGCGGAGAACCGGCTGGCACGGCGGCTGAGCGAGGCGGCCGAGTTGCTGGGCCCGACCGGCATCACCGTCACGCCGTTGGACGCCGGCCAGGCCTCCGCCGTCCTGGCCGCGGCCTGCAACCCGGACAGCCTCCTCCCGCCGTCCGCCGAACTCGTCGGCCCGCAGGACGTCATCACCGGAGCGTGGCCCGACGGCGAAGAGGACCGGTCATGAGCAAGAAGGCCCGCACCCCGGCACGGCAGCGCACCGCGAGCCCCTTCGCCCCCGACACCCTCGCTGTCACGCCCCGTCGGCTGGAGGTCGGCACCGACCATGTCGCGTCCTTCGCCGTCACCGGCTACCCGCGCGAGGTCCACCCGGGCTGGCTCCAGCCGCTGCTGACCTATCCCGGCCGGGTCGACGTCGCCCTGCACGTCGAGCCCATCGACCCCGTCACCGCCGCGAACCGCCTCAAGCGCCAGCTGGCCAAGATGGAGTCCGGCCGCCGCCACACCCAGGAGCACGGAAGGCTCCTGGACCCGCACGTCGAGGCGGCGACCGAGGACGCGTACGAGCTGTCCGCCCGTGTCGCCCGCGGCGAGGGCAAGCTCTACCGTGTCGGCCTCTACCTGACCGTCCACGCCGACACCGCCGAAGCCCTGGCCGACGAGGTCACCGCGGTGCGCTCGCTGGCCGCGAGCCTGCTGATGGACGCCAAACCGACCACGTACCGCAGCCTCCAGGGCTGGGTCACATGCCTGCCGCTCGGGCTGGACCCGATCCGGATGCGCCGCACCTTCGACACCGCCGCGCTTGCGGCGAGCTTCCCCTTCACCAACCCCGACCTGCCGCCGCCCGACCCGGCCGCCACGACCGCGCCCAGCGGCGTGCTCTACGGCTACAACATCGGCTCCCAAGGCCTGGTCCACTGGGACCGCTTCGCCCTCGACAACCACAACTCCGTGGTCCTGGGCCGCTCCGGCGCCGGGAAGTCGTACCTGGTCAAGCTCGAACTGCTCCGGTCGCTCTACCGCGGCATCGAGGTCCACGTCGTCGACCCCGAGGACGAGTACGCCCGCCTCGCCGCCGCGGTCGGCGGCACGTACGTCCACCTCGGCGACCAGGGCGTACGCATCAACCCCTTCGACCTGCCGCTGCACACCCGCCCCGGCGGCCGCCGCAGCGCGCCGCGCGACGCCCTGCTGCGTCGCTCGCTGTTCCTCCACACCGCGCTCGTCGTCCTGCTGGGCGCCGAACCGGCCCCCGCCGAGAGGGCGGTGCTGGACCGCGCGATCACCGCGACCTACCAGCGGGCCGGGATCACCGGCGACCCGCGTACCTGGGCCCGTCCGGCACCGCTGCTCGCCGACCTCGCCGACGTCCTGAGCCGGGCCGGGGACCGTACGGCCGACGATCTGGCCGCGCGCCTGCACCCGTACGTCGAGGGTGCCTTCTCCGGGCTGTTCGACGGGCCCACCACCACCCGGCCCGAGGGGCACCTGGTCGTGTACTCGCTGCGCGACCTGGCCGACGAGCTCAAGCCCATCGGCACGCTGCTCACCCTCGATGCCGTCTGGCGCAAGGTCTCCGATCCCGCGCTGCGCCGCCCGCGGCTCGTCGTCGTCGACGAGGCGTGGCTGCTGATGCGGGAGCCCGCCGGGGCAGACTTCCTCTTCCGGATGGCCAAGGCCGGCCGCAAGCGCTGGGCCGGACTGACCGTCGCCACCCAGGACACCGCCGACGTCCTCGGCTCCGACCTCGGCAAAGCCGTCGTCGCCAACGCCGCCACGCAAATCCTGCTGCGGCAGGCACCGCAGGCCATCGACGAGATCACCGCGACCTTCAACCTGTCCGACGGCGAGCGCCAGTTCCTGCTCTCGGCCGACCGCGGACAGGGGCTGCTGTCCACCGGCACGCAACGCGTCGCCTTCCAGGCCGTCGCCTCCCCCGCCGAGCACGCCCTCGTCACCACCGATCCGGCCGAGCTGGCCGCCTTCGACGCCGCACGGGACGACTTCTCCCTCGACGTCGACGAGGACGCCGACGGGACGTACGGGCTCGCGGAGGACGACGACGGCTACCTCGACCTCGGCGCCGGCTGACCGGCGCGCTCCCCCTGCCTCTGCTGCGAAGGGCTCACCATGCCTCCAGCGCCCTGCCCCTCCTCCGACCGACCCGCACGGCTCCTGACGCAGAACCGCGAGATGCGGGCCATCGGCGTCTGGAACTGGACGCTCCCCGCCTGGGCCGGACGGCTGCCCGACGGGCGCACGTACAACACGTGCCCGTCCGCCGGGATCTGCCGCCACGTCTGCTACGCCCGCAACGGCACCTACCGCTGGCCGAAGGTCCGCGCCAAGCACCATGCGAACCTCACCTTCGTCCTCGACGACCTGCCGGGGTGGGAGCGTGCGATGGTCGCCGAACTCGGCGCCCGCCGCTTCCACGGCGCGTGGGTGCGGATCCACGACAGCGGCGACTTCTTCTCCGACGCCTACCTGCTGGCCTGGCTGCGCGTCATACGCGTCCGCGACGCGACCGGCTTCTACGCCTACACCAAGGAAGTCGCCCGCTTCCGCGCCCTGGTCGAGCCCGACCCGCCCGACAACTTCCTGTGGGTCTACAGCTTCGGCGGCACCCAGGACGTGGCCCTGGACGTCGCCCGCGACCGCGTCGCCGACGTCTTCCCCGACGAGCAGGCCGTCCACGACGCGGGCTGGAACTCCCAGGAGGCCAACGACCTGCTGGCCGTCCTCGGCCCACGGCTGGTCGGGATCCCCGCCAACCGCATCCCGCACTACCTCAAGCGCCTCGGCACCAGGACCTTCCGCTCCTGGCAGGCCGAGGTGGACGCCGAGCGCCGCGGGGCCGGCGCCGCGCCTTCGTCCCGGCGCGCGGCTTGATCTCGGGAGCCGCCATGACGAACCCGACCGTAAGCGCCTCCTTGCTGGGCCGCTTCCTCGTCGACCCGGGCGGCACGCTGCACTCGGTCCTCCAGCAGAGCTTCGTGACGGCCACCGCGTGGGCGCCGGTCGCTGCCCCGGCGCTCGCGGCCGTACTCGGCTCGGCCGCGTGGGGCCGCCGGTGGTGGCGCCGCAGGCTCCGCCGCCGCATGGCCGCAGGCGCCCGGCTGGTCGGCATCCTGCCCCCGCCCGGCGCCGACCCGGCCGGCGCCGCGGCGCTCTGGGCGAACCTACTGGGCCTGCTCCGTCCGGCATCGCGCCGCTACTGGACCGGGCAGCCGCACCTGGCCTGGGAGTACGTCTTCGACCGCGAGACGATCCACATACGGATGTGGGTGCCCGGCGTCATCCCGCCAGGCATGGTGGAGCGGGCGATCGAGGCGGCCTGGCCCGGCGCACGTACCCGGACGACGTCCGCGAGAAGCGGGCTCCTTGCGGGGAAGGGCACGGTGGAGGCCGCGGGCGGCGAGCTGCGGCTCGCCCGCATCGAAGCGCTGCCGATCCGCACAGACTTCCCCGCCGACCCGATCCGGGCGCTCCTCGGCGCTCCGGCAGGGCTCGGCGCGGACGAGCAGGCCATCGTGCAGGTCCTGGCGCGGCCGGTCACCGGCCGCCGGGTGAAACGCGCCCGCCGCACCGGCGCCGGGGCCTCGGCCCGCGTAGTCGCCCGGCTGCTGGACCTGCTCACCCCCGGTGCGAACCGTCCGGCCCGCCCGTCCCGCCCGGTCCAGGAGCGGCAGGACGCGCTCGCGACTGCCGCGGAGGACCGCGCGGTCGTGGTCAAGCAGCGCGGGGCGTCGTACGAGACCCGTATCCGTTACGCCGTCACCGCCGCCGGGAACGCCGAGCGGAGCCCGTCCCAGCAGGCGGCGCTGCGCGGGCGGGCGCACGCCCTTGCGGCGGCGTTCTCGGCGTACACCGAGCACAACTACTACCGCCGCGTCCGGTTGCGCCGCGCACGGGCGCGCGTCGACGAACGCCGCCTCGACCGCGGCGACCTGCTGTCCGTCCCGGAGCTCGCCGTGCTCGCGCACCTACCCTGGGACGACGCCGTCCCCGCTCTGCAGCGCGCCGGAGCGCGGGCCGTCCCGCCCCCGCCCGGCGTACCCACCACGAGCGCGGCCGTCCGCCCCATCGGCCTCACCGACTCCGGCCACTCCCGACCCGTCGGCCTGCGCGTCCCCGACGCCCGCCACCACCTGCACGTCCTGGGCGCCACCGGCTCCGGCAAGTCCGAGCTGCTCGCCCGCATGATCCTCGCCGACGCCGAGGCCGGACGGGGTCTGGTCGTCGTCGACCCCAAGGGCGACCTGATCACCGACATCCTGATGCGGCTGCCCGAGGACGTCGGCGACAAGGTGATCCTCTTCGACGCGGGCAGCAAGGCCCGCCCGCCGGTCCTCAACCCGCTCCAGGGCGAGGACTCCGCCGCGACCGTCGACAACCTGGTGTCGATCTTCTCCCGCGTCTACTCCGCGTCCTGGGGCCCGCGCACCGACGACATCCTGCGCGCGGGCCTGCTCACGCTGCGCGCCCTCCCCGGCACCCCGCTGCTCAGCGACCTGCCCCAGCTCCTGACCTCCCCCGCCTTCCGGCAGCGCGCCACCGCGCAGATCCACGACGACATCCTGCGCGGCTTCTGGTCCTGGTACGACGACCTGTCCGCGCCCGCCCGCGCCCAGGTCACCGCCCCGCTGATGAACAAGCTCCGCGGCTTCCTGCTGCGCCCCTTCGTCCGCGCAGCCCTCGCCGGCGGCCCCTCCACCGTGAGCATGGACGCCGTCCTCGACGGGGGCATCTGCCTGGTCCGTATCGCCAAGGACGCCCTGGGCACGGAGACCGCGCACCTCATGGGCTCCATCGCCGTCGCCGCCACCTGGCAGGCCGCCACCCGCCGCGCCCACATCCCGCAGCCCCGCCGCCACGACGCCGGCCTCTACCTCGACGAGGCCCACAATTTCCTCAACCTCCCCTACGCCCTAGAGGACATGCTCGCCGAGGCCCGCGCCTACCGGCTGTCCATGACCCTCGCCCACCAGCACCTGCGCCAACTGCCGAAGGAACTCGAAGAGGGCATCAGCACCAACGCCCGCACCAAGATCTTCTTCAACGCCTCCCCCGAGGACGCCCACCGCCTCGCCCGGCACACCGAACCCCGCCTCACCGCCCACGACCTGTCCAACCTCGACGCCTTCCACGCCGTCGTCCGCCCCGTCCTCCACGGCGCCGAAGCCCCCGCCTTCACCGCCGTCACCGAGAAGCTCCCGCCGCCCGTCCCCGGCCGCGCCCGCCGCATCCGCGCCGCGGCCCGCCGCAACGCCCTGCCCGCGGCCGACGCCACACCCGGGCCGGCCGAGCCGGGAGCGGACCCTCGCCGCAGTACCTGACGCCTCGGAGGTGCACCCGCCCGTGATCACCAAACCCACCCCGCAGCGCGCCCTGCGCGCCCACCGCCCGCCCCGGCCGACCCCCCGCGCGGCGGCGACCGGCGAGTACATCGCCCGCCTCGCCTCCCGGCTGACCGCCCGCGACCGCTGGGTCGCCCGCATGCTCCACGAGCACAAGGTCCTCACCAGTACCCAGCTCGCCGCCATGGCCTGGCCCTCGCAGCGCGTGGCGAACATGCGGCTGCGCGAGCTGTTCACCTGGCGCGTCGTCGACCGCTTCCAGCCGTACGCGCCGTCCGGCTCCGCGCCCATGCACTACGTCCTCGACGCCGCGGGCGCCGCGATCCTCGCCCACGAGGACGGCCTCGACCCGCGCGACCTCGGCTACCGCCACGAACGCGCCATCGGCATCGCCCACTCGCTGCGCCTGGCCCACACCGTCGGCACCAACGAGGTCTTCACCACCTTGATCGCGTGCGCGAGGCGCGGCGGAAGCGGGCAGCTGACCACCTGGTGGTCCGAGGCCCGCTGCGCCCGCCACTTCGGCGACATCGTCCGCCCCGACGCGTACGCCCGCTGGCAGGAGGCCAGTTCCACTGTGGAGTGGTTCCTGGAGTACGACCTCGCCACAGAACGCCCCGACCGCGTCGCCGCGAAGCTCCCCGCGTACGCCAAGCTCGCCACGACTACGGGCATCACCACACCGCTCCTGCTCTGGCTCCCCACCGCCCGCCGCGAAGCGGCCGTCCGCCGCGCCCTGACGGCTGCGCTCGCCGAACTCGACCAGCCCGCCCGGCTTCCCGTGGCCACGGCGTCTGCCGACCACCTCGCCGTCGACGGCAACCCGGCGGGCGAGCACTGGCTCCCCCTCCAGGCGCACCGCCCGGCGCCGGGCCGGCTTCGCCTCGCAGGGCTCCTCGCCGCATGGCCGCAGGTCACACCGGTTGGCAGCGGCGGTGTGGCCGCGCCTGGCCCGAGCGGACTCCTCCCCCCGTCGCCCACGCCCCCGCCTGCCTCCGTACGCACGGGCGGCTGACGTCCATGGCGAAGGCAGTCGCGGCAGCGCTGGCCTGCTTCACCCTCCTCGTCGCACTGACCTCGGCCGGTGCGACGTCCCTGCTCGCCCCCTTCACCGGCACAGCGAGCATGGCGAGCGCCACCGCGCTGTCCGACATCCCGCCCGACTACCTCGCCCTCTACGTCGACGCGGCTCGGACCTGCCCGGGGCTGGACTGGACCGTGCTCGCCGCCATCGGCAAGATCGAGAGCGACCACGGCCGCTCAGGCCTGCCCGGTGTCCGCACAGGTGCCAACTCCGCCGGGGCGGAGGGCCCGATGCAGTTCCTCCCGGCGACCTTCACCTCGGTGACCGCCCGTTCGCCGGGAGGCCCTGCCCCTTCCCCTTACGACCCCCACGACGCGATCTACGCAGCGGCCACCTACCTCTGCCGCTCCGGCGCCCCCACCGACCTCCACCAAGCCGTCTACGCCTACAACCACGTCGAGTGGTACGTCTCCCAAGTCCTCACCCAGGCAGCCCTTTACACCAGCTCGTCATCCCTCGGCGCCCCCGCGTCGACCGCCCCCGCCGCCCTCGAAGCCCTCAACTACGCCCAGGGCCAACTCGGCCTCCCCTACGCCTGGGGCGCCACGGGCCCCACGAGCTTCGACTGCTCCGGCCTCACCCAATCCGCCTACGCAGCCGCCGGCATCGTCCTCCCCCGCACGGCCCAGGAGCAGTACCACCGCGGCCCCCACCTCCCCGCGGGCTCGCCCCTGCTGCCCGGCGACCTCGTCTTCTACGGCACCCCGACCCACATCCACCACGTGGGCCTCTACATCGGCGGAGGCCAGATAATCGACGCGCCGCACACCGGAGCCACCATCCGTATCGAGCTGTACCGCTACGAGGGCGACGACTACGTGGGCGCAGTCAGGCCTGCTTGACCGCTCGTCCTCGCCGACGGACGCAGAGTCCTCAGCCGAGGCCCGAGTCGGCCATCGTCACGGCCACCACGGAGGATGGCAGTTGGCGCGCAGCAACGCCTGGCCGCAAGAGGATGACAGTGCTCCCAATAACCATACCTTGGCTCAGTTCTACGGGCGCGGACTGAGCCATTGCGCAAAGCGAACGACCACTCCACTCCGGAACGGCCGCTTCCATGGCAAAAACAGCCGCTAGAGGTCACACATTGGCCGCTCCCGCCGGATCGCCTCTACATGTATTTACGTGTGTCGACAACCGCTCAAAGTAGTCACACGCGTGACTCAAATACGGTGGTTGTCCGTAGCCCTACGGTTACGTAGGGTCGATCGCGGGGTGGCAAAATGCCGTCTCCGAGGGGGGCGCGCCAGCGTGTAGGCAGTATGCGTTACCTCACCTCTCACGACTCTTCCCGCAGAGGGGTAAAACATGAAGCTTGTTCAGAGCAAAATTTCTCGCATTGCGGCAATCGCCTGCTTGACCGTGGTGGCGTTGGGCACAGGAGCCGCTTCGGAAGCGGCCACCGCCTCCCCGCGGATCGGTGGAACCACCGGCTGCCCCGGTAGCGGGTACATCGAGCATTACTTCACGTGCACCTCGCTTTCCAATGGCGTGCTTCAGCACTACAAGTACACCAACGACATCGCAGAGACGGCGTACTACAAGAAGGGGGGTTCCGCGGTCAGCGCGGCCGTCGGATACGGAAAGGGCTCTTCCACCGTGTACGCTGCCTCCAAGACTGTCAGTTCGGGCCAGACGCTCGACTCCAGCTGGTCGGGCGTCGCGTACTGCACGTCGACCGTCGGCCTCCTGAAGGCGAGCACCGGAACTTACCAGACGCCGCCGGCGTCCTGCTGATCGAACAGAAATTTTAGGGTGTGCCGCCCACAGGGGCGGCACACCCAATAAAATAAACGGAGAATTGTGTTTTCAGCTGTATTCCATGGCCAGTCATGGTTCCTCTTCTGCGCTTGCATCATTGCATTATTACTGGCATGTGGTGCGTTTTCCCTGGCGCAACGACACGGGGTTCGGCCATGGGAGTTCGCTAGCCTCACCGCCTTCTTGGTAGCGGAAATTTCCGTGACGCTACTCATGCCTAACGGGGGCTATACGAGTCACACCTGCATCATCAACCGGAACGTCTTTGGGTCGCTACTGACCGACCAAGGGTTGTTCAACCTTTTGATGTTCATCCCCATCGGCCTGACCGGCGTGCTGGCGACCCGATCCGTACTGCCGACCGTCGCAGGATCCGTAGCCCTCTCGATGTTCACAGAACTGGCCCAAGCAGCCGTACCCGGCATCGGTCGCAATTGCGACAGCAGCGACCTGACCATGAACACAGCTGGCGCTGTTATCGGCGCCGCCGTCGCATACGTCATACTGGATAACCCAAGTACCCGCCCGCCCCTGGAACGACACTGGCGCCCCACCGCCTACGGATTCGCTGCCGCAGTTGTCGTAGTTGCGATCGTGTCTACCACCAGCATCCAGTTTCTTTCAATGGATGCCACCGGAATTCAATTCGCCAACGGGAAGCAGAAAGACGCCGCACAGAAAGCTTTGCATGCATCATTTGGCGACAAGTACAGAATAACCAGGATCCAGTACCAGCCACCGGTAGGCGGTGGTAGCGGCCAAGGAACCATCGCAATGGTACTGGACAATGGACAGGCAAATGCTTCACTGACTTGGCCCGAAAACCAGACACTCACCGTGTCGTTTGAGAATTCCGATACTATCACAAATGAAAGCTTCCCCGTTGCTGGAGCAGAAGCGGCCCCGAAGACGGGACAAGAAGCGCTTGCCATTGCTACGAAATATGCGCGCCAATACCACCCCGATGCACTTGTCTCCTCCCAAAGCACAGTCACCCAGGTGGACCCAGATGCGAAGCTGGGGTGGATGGCTAGCTGGCGGCGAGTGAGTGCGGACGGCATCCTCATGCCCATGCGACTCGACGTTGAGATCAATCGAGCCGGGCGCATATCACAGATGGTCAGCGCAGATATCAGCGATCCGATCGATCTCCCTCCCGTGAGAGTAGCAAAGGCCGACGCCGTGGAGAAAGCTAGGCAGTCAATCGCGAATCTCCTGCACGATGGCCAGAAATTTAAAGTAGCGAATGTTTCACTTCGGGCCATGGACCGGGGAGGAAAGTGGCGCACCGAGTACGTTGTTTCTTACATCACCCCCAGCGGAGATGAGGCGCAGTCAGTCAGTTACGTCGACGCGACGACGGGAACAACTAATTCTGAATAGCGAAACGGCGTCCCCTCACGCCAAGCACGCTCAGCCGCCGGTGCAAAGCGGGCCGAGGGCGGGCGGTACGGTCACATGTCGTGTCCGGCTACCTCCGCTCACGCGGAGCAGACACGCCCATCCACGCTCTGCCCGGCCCCCCGGTCGGGCCAGGGCTTCGGCGTAGTCGAGCGACGTCCGTTTCGTGATCACGCGAGGCCGAGGAGTTCGAGGGGCCGGCGGGCGTCGCGAGCGTTGCGGCGGAGGCCGGCGGCGATGTTCTTGACGCCGCTCAGCCGGAGGGCGCCGACCGCGAGGTTGCGCCAGGTCGCCATTGCGCGCGGAGCGTTGCCTGTCCGCAGTTGAGAGGCGTCCTCGGCGAAGGTGGTGTCGCGGATGTGGTGCAGGGCCTCGATCTTCCAGTGGTCCCGGATCAGCTGTGCGAGCCGGGCGGGGGTGGCCTGCTCGGCGGCGAGGCTGGTCACCGCGTAGACGGTGGTGATGGTGGTCTTGCCGGTTTTGCGGGCGGTGCGGCGGCGCTTGATCTGGACGGCCTGGCGTGCGCCGGGGAAGAGCAGGTTGTTGACGGTGGCGACCTTGATGCGGCGGATCTCGGCACGGCCGTGGCCGGCTCCCCGGCTGCGACCCTGGAGCGGAATGTCCTTCCAGGGCAAAGACTTCAGCTGCTTGCGCAGCTTCTTCTGATTGCCTTTGACGATCGCGATGTAGTGGGCCTGGCGACCGAGGAGGTAGGCGGCGTGCTCGCGCTGGGTGTGGAGCGCGTCGCTGGTGACGACCGTCCCGGCGAGGTCGGTGACGCTGTCCAGCAGCGGCTGGAAGCGGCTGGTCTCTCCGGTCTTCTCGCCGACATCGAGCTGGGCCAGGACCAGCCCGGTGGTGTGCTCCACCGCGGCGAGCAGGTGGATCTTCCGCCCTCGGGCCTTCGCCGCACCGCGCAAGGACTTGCCGTCCACGGACAGGCCGCGCGGCCCGGCTCCAGCCGGCTGGCGGTCGGCGAGCCATCCGCCCACTGCCCGGTCCAGGGCATCGCCGTCGATGCGCGCGAGCAGTCGGCGGACCGTCGTCTCGGCCGGGACCAGCCGCTGTGGCAGCACCGGGTCAGAGCGCACGCCCAGCCGATCCAGCACGTGCGGCGGGGTGTCGGCGATCCACTCGCCGACCGCGAGCAGGGAGGTCGCCCCGGCCAGCACTGCGCACGCAGTCAGGGCGAGGACGACGGCGAGCGCGTGCCGCACTCCGCGCGGATCACGCGGGTCGGGTACCTGGGCCAGCCGCTCCAGTAGATCGGGCACCTCTGCGGGCGCGACGTCGGGCTCCTCGCGGAGCTGGTCAAAGGCGGGCGGGATCGGCTTTGATGCGTCGGCGGGCACGATTTCCAGGCGGGTCACGGTGCGTAGAGCACTCCGTGATCACGGGACCGTTCCCGGTCAGATCAACGCGGCGGCCTGACCCGCCACCCAGGCCCGCCAGACATGACGGGTATTCGGCAGATCGGGGTGGTCAAGGAGCCAGAGAACATACCCGGCCTGGCACCGGGCCCACGGGCTGTCCGAATCGACGGCGCGATCGAGCCTGCCGCGCAAGTCGGCGCTGTCGACGGCTCGGGCAACCCGCACATATTCGCGGTCTTTGCAGCGATACGCGCGGCGGACGACGATCTCGACCATGTCGGTGAGCTTCGCCTTGACCGCCTCGTCCTGGTGGGCGCGGGCCACATCCCGGATCAGGCTCTGCTTCGTACCCCACGACTTCGCATGCCGGGTCCACTCGTGCGGGTACCTCGCCTCCCATTCCAAGAAGAGCAGCGCATAGGGCAGCCCTGGCCACGTCGCCAGATCTCCACTCACAGGGCTACTCCACACCCCATCAGGCAGTGAGCCCTTCTGGGCCTGCTGATACTTCTGTCGCGCCCGCAGAAAGGCGGGCTCCTGGTACTGCTCGTCCACTCCCAGAGGCCGCGTCAGCAGCCACATCTCGTTGGACCGGCCGAGTGCTTCCGCGACCTTCCGCTGGGCCTCAGCCAGACAAACAAGCGCCGCCGTTCTCGTGGCCGGATCATCCGCTATCAGCCCGAATGCCCAGCCCAGCCGCTCATCCCACGCACGAGCGTCGTCCGCGCCTGCACCTGTCTCTTCACTCACGCAGGGGATCATCCCCCAGGGCAGCCGGCGAGCTCCACCTGACAGTGCGGGGAGGCACGAGGCCACCGAGGTGCGCAGACCTGGGGAAGGAACTGTCCACTTGCGCTCATATCAGCTCAAGTCATTACAAAACGGATGCCCGCGGACTACGCCGAAGCCCCGCCGGTCGGGCTACCTCCGCTCGCGCGGAGCGGACGCCGTCCACACGGCTCCCAGCGGCGCCCGCGCCGGGCTACCTCCGCTCGCGCGGAGCGGACTCCGGATCGGCCAGCGGCGTGCCGAGATACGTCGGGCTACCTCCGCTCGCGCGGAGCGGACGTCTTGCCGGTGAGGACGTGGACACGCAGGCCCGGGCTACCTCCGCTCGCGCGGAGCGGACCCGATCGCTACCGGCGTCGCGACCGCAGGTTTTGGGCTACCTCCGCTCGCGCGGAGCGGACCAGGCCGTGCCCGCGTTCGAGGTCTCCGGCACCGGGCTACCTCCGCTCGCGCGGAGCGGACCTGGTAGCGGGCGAGGCCGCCGGGGGCGAGGACGGGCTACCTCCGCTCGCGCGGAGCGGACGCCCACCACCTGCGTATCGACGGCACGGACCGCGGGCTACCTCCGCTCGCGCGGAGCGGACCGACGCAGGACCCCAACGAGGTCTCCGGCTGGCGGGCTACCTCCGCTCGCGCGGAGCGGACTAGGCGAACGAGAACTGCGTGACCCTGCGCCCCGGGCTACCTCCGCTCGCGCGGAGCGGACGTTCACGATCTGGGGGCCCGCGTACACGAGCTGCGGGCTACCTCCGCTCGCGCGGAGCGGACCTACTCCTCTGACCTGCGGAAACGTTGTGCCACGGGCTACCTCCGCTCGCGCGGAGCGGACACCGCCCCCTGACGGCCCTTCTTGCCCTTCTTCGGGCTACCTCCGCTCGCGCGGAGCGGACGTCTTGCCGAGCTGCTTCACGCCGCCGGACCCCGGGCTACCTCCGCTCGCGCGGAGCGGACTCTTCCTGACCTGGACCGTTAGAGGGCCTTTGCCATCCCTTGACCCTCCCTCCTAAACGCGATCAGCGTCATTCCGTCGAAGTCCAGCGGCTCTCGCCGCTGGGTGCCGGCCGTACGGAGGGTGAAGCCCTGTTCGTTGTCGGCGGGGTGGGCCAGGACCGCCGTGCCAGCGGCCGTGGAGGCGGAGACGGCGGACCAGAGTTCTTCGCGGACCTTGGCTGAGACGGAGCCGACGTAGAGCTCGGGGGTGACTTCGAGGAGCCAGCGGGTGAGGGCGCCACGGAGGTGGTCGGGGACGGCGGTGGCGGCGATGACGGTCATGGAGGGCATGGTGCGGGGCCTCCCGCGTAGGGGTCAGGTGGCGTGGTTGGTGCCGCCGGGGATGGGGCCGGTGACGGGGTCCCAGAGGTCGACGAGGTGTTCCTCCGGGTCGGGGACTTCGTGGTCGGTCGTGGGGTCGAGGAGGTACTGGATGTCGGTGACGATGCGCGGGAGGAGGCGGAAGAGGCGCAGCGCGTCGCGGAAGGAGCGGCGGGCCTCGGCCTCAGGGTTGGTGGAGGCGTTGAGGGAGAACGCGAGGGGGATGGTGAGGTCGGCCTTGTAGAGGTCGGCGACGTCGTAGACGAACGCCTGCTGGTTGCCGTGGTGGACGTAGCCGAGGGCGGGTGAGCAGCCCAGGGCGAGGATCGCGGCGTGGACGATGCCGTACAGGCAGGTGTTCGCGGCGGAGAGGGCGAGGTTGACGGGGTCCTGGGTGTCCCAGGACTCGGGGTCGTAGGCGCGGCGGAAGCGGCCGATCTTGTACTGGCGGGCGAGGAGTTGATAGTGGGCGCGGACACGCTGGCCCTCCATGCCGCGCAGCTGGGCGAGGGTGGTGCCCGCCGGGACCGTGCCGGCGCCGAACCGCTGTTCGTACATCGCCGTGGCAATGCTCAGGCGTTGCGTGTCGTCGGCCCAGGTGCGGACCTGGCGTTCGAGCCAGGTGGTGGTGAGGGAGTCCGGGAGGGTGGCGGCGTAGCAGCGCACGCCGCCGGAGCCGGTGATCAGGACGGTGGTGCCGTTGCGGGCGAAGGTGGCCAGGGCGCGGGCCGTGATGGACGTGCCGGGGCCGAGCAGGACGCAGGTGAGGGCTGCGGTGGGCAGGTAGAGGGTCTCGGTGCCGCGCTGCTGGCTGGTGACTTCCGCGCAGACGCCGGTGTCGTCCTGGTGGATACGGACGATGTCGAGGTAGAGGAACGACAGCGAGTCGGCGACGCGCGGCAGCATCGCGACCGTCGGGGCCGCGAGTTTGCGCCGCGCGTCACCGGGTCCGGGCGGGCGGCGGCGGACGGGCGCGCTCATCCGGGCGTCCTGGCAGGCGCGATGGACAGCAGGCCGCAGCCGTACGCCTTCGCCCGCCCGATGCCTTCGACGAGCTTCGTGCGCAGCAGCTCGGCGTCGGTGATGAGCGCGGTGCCGTCGAAGCGGGTGCGGTTGTGGCTGATGCGCTGCTGGGCGGCGGGGCCGCTCTTGCCGCGCTGGCCCCGGATGCCGTCCAGCTGCTGCGAGGTGAGGGTGAGGGTGCGCAGCCCGGACGCCTCGGACTGGCGCGCCCACCACTCGTCGGCCGCGGCGCCGCTCAGGGCGACGACGGCGGGCAGGCCGTAGGCGGCACGCGTGGTGGCGCCGGGTTTGCGGACGGGGCTGGCGACGCACCGGTAGCGGATGGCCAGTCCGGGGCGCAGCGCGTCGAGCAGCGGGTCCAGCGGGCGGGAGACGGCGGTGCCGTAGCCGTCGGGGAGACGGCCGACGTCGGGCTGGTACGTGGACTGGAGCAGCAGGTGCGTGCCGGTGGGCGTGTCCTCGGCACGGAAGAGGACGCCGAGCTTGGCGCGCGCGTCCGAGCCGATGCCGTCGGGGAAGAGGGACATCAGCCTACGGTGCAGGTTCACCGCCGAGCCGGCGCCGCCGAGGTCGAAGGCGGCGGCGCGGTTGCGCGGGTCGGGGATGACGCGGGTGAGCCAGACGTTCACCGCAGGCCCCCTTCACCGTCGAGGTAGCGGGCGAGGCTGTGGAGGGCATCGGCGCCCAGGCCGGCGTACTCGGTGTCGGGCAGCAGCACACTGCGGCGGTAGAGCGGCCGCGAGCGGTACGCGCGGTCGCGCGGGGCGAAGGACACCGGGTCGTCGCTGACTTCGGACTCCGGGTGGACGCCGTCGTTGCTGCGCGGGGCGGTCGCCGTGGCGGGAACGGGCAGCCGGTCCAACGGCCGGTCGGACAGGAACTCCACGGCGGGGCGCCCGTCACCACGCGGGGTGCGGGCGGACAGCGGCAGGCGAACGAGGTGGCGCAGGGCGTCGCTGCTGCGGCCGAGCAGCAGGGGCCCTTCGGGCGGACAGGCCCGGCGGCCGAGGAAGAGCGGCCAGCGCGGGGTGCGCAGGGCGTCGGCGTACCGGTCCAGCAGGTCGCCGTCCGCGGAGGGAGCGGTGACGGCGACGGTGAAGGCGGCGTCGGCGAGGTAGTGGCGGTGGCTGAGCAGCGTGCCGGTGTCGCCGGGGCGCTTGCCGCCGTCGGCCGTGGTGACGGTCCGGTCCGCGGGCAGGCCGCCGCCGACGGTGTGCAGGTCGCGCAGGTACACGCCGGGCCGGTCCATCCGGATGGTCACCGACAGCCGCGCGAGATCGTCGACCGGTTCCGTACGCAGGCGGCCCAGGGCCGCGGCGAGCAGTCCGAGAATGCCGGAGCGGGTCGGGAAGGCGGCGGTGTCGCGGTCGTTGAAGTGGCTGTGCTCGCCCCAGGACTGGAGGGGCCCGGTCAGCCGCAGCAGCAGGCCCGCTTCCGGTACGGCCGCGGGCGGGATGCCCTCGGCGGCCGCGGTGGCGGGAAGGGTGTCGGTGGTCACTCGGACGCCTCCGCCGGGCTGCCGCCCAGGGCGCTCTCGACGGCGCCGCGCACGAGGGCGTCGAAGGCCGCTTTGCGCTGACCGAGCCCGGTCAGGTCGGCGGCGGTGACATCGCCCGCGGGCAGCCCGGCCCAGGCGGCGGACAGCACCCTGTCCTGGCCCAGCAGCGTGTTGGCGGCGTGCGCGTAGACGGCGAGCTTCCGGACGGACGGCTGGACGTAGCCGCCCTCCGCGGTGGCGGCGACGGGCTTTTCGAAGGCGGCGGCGTAGGACAGGGGACGGTCCGAGCGGACGGCGACGTGCACGAGGTCGGGGATGGTGTGCGGGGCGGTGGCGTTCTTCTTCGCCTGTGGCAGGGAGGTGATGAACGAGCTCAGGAACGCCTCGGCCAGCTCGCGGGCGGTCTGGTTCTCAGGGTCGGGCCCGATGTTCGCGGCCAGGTCGCGCAGGTCGATCGTCGCGTAGCGGTAGAAGGTGCCGGCGCTGAACTCGGCGTTGCCCATGTGACCGCTGCCGGTGGCGTCGTTCCAGGAGTCGGTGATGTCGTCGACGGCGGAGAAGTAGTCGAGCTCGACGTCCGAGCGGTGGGTGGTCAGCGCGTGCGCGACCTGCACGGCGCCGTCGACGCCCGCGTCGTCCACCTCGGCGAGCATCCGGCCGAAGAGGTTGATGACCGCGTTGCGGGCGCGCAGCAACTCCTCGATGCGCTTCTTGGGCAGCACGCTCTTGTCGCCGGTCTTCTTGATGTCCTTGGCCGCCTCCAGCTCGGCCCGGTGCTCCTCGGCGAGCGCGACGAGCTCGTCGACGGCGGAGTCCGGCAGGTAGATCATCGCGTTGGTCAGCACCCTGTTCGTGATGACCTTCTTCTCGCGGTCGGTGCCCAGCTCGAACTTGATGCTGCTGCCCGCGGCGACATGTGCTCCCGCGCGCTGGGCCAGCGCGTCCGGCCAGCCCTTCACGACGAGTTCGCGGGTGACGCGCTCGCCGATCCGGCGGGTGCGGAGGGTGCGGTGCCCGGTCAGTTCCTCGAACCTCTCGCGGCCCGCCCGCTTCCAGGACTGGCTGCTGACGCGGGTGCGCAGCGCGTTGCCGTACTGCACCGTCTTGACGGAGTTGGTGTCGTCGCGGTTGAGGTTGGAGAAGGGCACGGACTGGAGGATGTGGATGTCGATGAAGCGGGCGGGATCGGTGCTGCTCATGGTGTGACTCCGTGGTGAGGGTGGTGGGGTACGGCTGGGTGGCGGGCTACTGGCCCGCGTCGGGGTCCTGGGCCTCGTCGGCGTCAGCGGCGCTCGCGGCCTCGTTCTTGCTCTTCGCGTAGCGCGAGTAGAAGTCCTGGAGCCAGCGGCGCGAGATCCGCCCCTGCCGGGCGGGCCAGTCCGTCAGGTCGGCCATGAGCCGGGCGTAGTCGATCTTCGCGTCGGCGTCGCGCAGGAACCGTACGGTGGAAGGGAGATGGCGGTGCAGACCGTCCAGGCTCTGCCGCGTGAGCAGGTGCAGCCGCGTTTCGGCAGTGGACAGGCGCATCTCGCGGTTGCCGCCGCCGGTGAGGACGGCCTCGGCGAAGGCGACGCCCAGGCTGTCGCCGTACGCCTTCCCGGGGGAGGCGGCCTCCGGCTCGTCCTCCGGGTCGGCGGGGGGCGCGACGTCCTCGGGCGCGTCCGGGCCCGGCTCCGGCTCGTCCTTGGCGAAGCTGTGCCGGGGCTGGGCGGCGATCAGCGAGGCGACGGAGTAGTACGCCCGCTGCTCGGCGTCGGACGTTTCGGTGCCCTGCGGCAGCCAGCGCGCGATGAGCCGGTGCATACCGCGGACGTAGCGGATGTCGTCCAGGCCGCGGCCGAGTCCCTTGCGCAGCGTCGTGCGTGCGCCGGGATCCCTGCCGCAGGTGGATTCGACCCACCGCACGTACGCCTGGTAGCGGGTGAGGCGGTCGGTGGAGCGCGCGGGCTCGGAGATCGTCGTCATGCGGGGCCTTCTCGGTGAGGGTGGGTACGGGGTCCGAACTCGGCGTGGTCAGCGACGGCGGGGGCCGCCGTACAGCTCGATGCGCGCGTCGGAGACGGCCTGCGCGCCGCGCAGGGTGCGGCCCGCCCGCTCGGTGACGACGTCGTACGCCTGCTCCGCGATCCGCAGGAAGGCCGAGCGGGTGGCGTCGAAGTCGAAGTCAGCGCCTTCCGGAGCACCGTCCTCCTTGGGCTGCAGTGGACGGAAGCGGGCCCAGAACTCGCGTTCCGCCGCGGGCCAGTAGCGCGCCGCCGCGTCGGCCGACCAGGCACCGGCATCGGCCTTCTTGTCGTCGAGGTACGTCCGGTAGGCCCTCCGTACGGCACGGTCCAGGCGCTGGCCGTACCTTTGGCCCAACTGCCGCAGCCGAGCCACCTTCGGGCGGGTGGACGGCTCCACCAGCTCCTCCTTGCCGAGGATGTACGGCGTCACTCCTTCGACGAACTGGACGTTCTTGGCCTGCCCTTCCTGCTCGAAGCCGAGCGCGCGCACGCGCATGTGCGGCCACAGCCCACGGGCGGTCTCGAAGACCAGGGGCGGCTGCGGTCCGTCCGAGTCGCTGACACGGTGCTCAAGCAGCGTGTCCACGTCCCGCCACAGCGCCCGCGAGGAGTCGGCGGGTCGCGGGTAGCGGTTGCCCTGCTGGCTGATCTGCCAGATCAGATACGGGTCGTCACGCTGGATACGGCCCTCCCGGTACGCCCACGTGATGTACGCGTCCGCCGCCAGCTCGCCCTTCTCACCGCCGGGCACGAGCAGCACCGCATGCTGCGAGCACGCCGTCAGCCGCGCACAGGGCCCGGTCGGGGCATCCGGCGCCTTCTCCGGGTCGGGGAGCTTCTCCCACTCCCACGGGCAGAGGTCCTCGTCGCGGCGCACGGTGAAGCTGGGCGGGACCTGCCCCGCGAGCAGCGTCTGGAAGAGGTTCTCGCCCTCGGGGTGGTACGAGAGGGCCGTACGCAGCGGGCCCGCGGTGGTACTGGCCGACTTCACGCCGTTGACCTCGCGGGAGGAACAACGGCCGGACGGGCCGTAGTAGTGCCACGTCAGGAGGTGCAGGGCCGCGTCCGCCGACGAGGGGAGGTCGGGGGCGCCGTCCCCGCCGTGCCGGAACCACGCGTGGTTGTTGCCCGAGGGCCGCGTCATGACCAGCTTGTTGACGCCCGCGGTGTTGGCCGGGTCGCACTGCCGGGCCAGCCGCGCGTCCTGCATCCACGGGCGCCCGCCGTCCTCGTCGTAGAGGAAGAAGCGCTCGGGGAAGCGGCCGAAGTACGCGTCGACGGCTGCGCTGGAGAGCTGCCCGGCGTCGATGACCTCCTCCTGCCGCTCCAGCCAGTCGCCTGCCGCTCCCTGCTCGTCCAGCCCGGTCACGCGGGCGGTGAGCGCGTAGAGGATGCGGAGGAGGGCGGCGTGGACGTGGGGTTGGGACGGGGTGAGCTGCTGGATGCGGTGGGCGTCGACGAGCGCGGTCCGCAGGCCGACGCGGTCGGGGGGGTCGTCGTCGGAGGGGGCGGGTTGAGCCCAGCGGACGGGGATCCAGGGCTCGGTGAGGAGGTTGAACATGCTGGGCACGGTGGGCGGCATCCTTCGTGTGCGTCACAATGAGGGTTCAGCACTCCGCATAAGCGGAGGAGCCCCGGGTATCCGGGTGCCAGCCGACGCGGAAGTCGGCGCGCTCCGCTCGTGCGGAGGTGACCCGCCAGCAGCGGCGGGGGAATGGGCAGAGTTCTGCCAAGGCCCGCGCGAGCGGGCGGTGACCACAGCGCCCGCGCGGGGTGAGCGCCTGCGCGGTCGCTGTGGCCAAACTGACGTTATCTCACCTGACGGCTCGCCACCAAATTTTGTTGAAGCCAGCAGCTGTTGGGGACTAGGCGAAGCCAGCAGCTGTCGGTGATTGAGCGGTCCGGCAGTCATCGGGCCTCAAGTCCCACCTCGGCCGACACACTGATCGTTTGACCGTCATGTCGCCCGAACCACACGCCAGCGCCCTCCGGCCGCACACGGAGCGGCACCAGATCCCGCAGCAGCGAGTGCTTGCGCCACGACGCCGGGACCAGCCCCTCCTCGCCCTCGCCTCTCAGCCACCGCCCCGGGACCGGCGCGACGTGCGACACGATCTGCCTCAGAGCAGCCCGCGAGGTGCCCTTCGGCAGCGGGGCATCACCATCGGCGTCGAGGGTGAGAGCGCCGTCCGGCTGCTCGTACAGGCACAGGAGCCGACCGGTGTCCGCGCCCAGCCGCGTCGTCAGCAGCTCTTCGGTCACGCCGGCCTCGCGGCGGCTGAGCGGGTGGAGGTCACCGCGGAAGTCGGCCGGAGCAGGGATGCTGACGATGTCGGCGAGGTGGGTCTCGGCATGCTCCTCGGCCTGGTGCTGCGCATCCATCGCACGCAGCTCAGCCTGCACGCTGGCGTCCAGCCGGTCGACGAACTCCTCGGCGTAGACCTCGTCGACGATCTCCTGGACTTCCCCCGGCACGCTGATGCCGCCGGTCCGCGAGCGCAGGAGTTGTGCTGTCCGCACGAGGAGCGAGTGGGGGTACACCGTCCCCCAGGTCACCGGCGGTGCGGTGCGGCCCTCCTCGTTGATCGGTTCCAGGACGACGAGTTGCGGCCGGTCCTCCTGGGCGGCCCAAGCGGGACGTCCCGCGGAGCCTCGGGCGTGACGGCGGGCGCGGCCGGCGCGTTGGAGGAGCTGCGCGAGGGGGGCGAGGTCGCTGACGACTAGGTCGAAGTCCAGGTCGAGGGACTGCTCGACCACCTGCGTTGCGACCAGAATCGAGGCGGGTCGCGGCCCTGCGGAAGCCTCCTGCGGACTGGCCGGCTTGCCGTAGGCGGTTTCGCAGGAGGCGCTGATGCGCTGGCGGACGTAAGCGGGGTAGCGGGAGTGGAGCAGCCGGATTCCGCCGTCGGACGTGGCGAGTTCGGGGAAGGCGGCGACGAGGTCGCGGTAGGTGCTCTGGGCCTCGGCGACGGTCGTGCAGCACACCAGGGCGGTGCCGCCCCCTTCTGCGACCGGCGCGAGCAGCTTCCGCAGTTCGGCACGGCGGCCGCCGCGCCGCGGCGAAAGGGCGGGATCGCTCATCGCGTCCCAGCGGACCGTTCGCAGCTGGACATCGAGGACGCGTTCGCGTGCGCTCGGGGTGTGGCGCGGCTGGTGGACGGCGCCGCCGGCCGCGTCGACGTACAGCCACCCCGGGTAGGAGGGGGCAATCCTCGCAGGCTCGGCAAATCCTGTGCCGCGGCGGTAGGCGTCGACCAGGGAAGCGGCCGTCCGGCCCGTCAGAGTGGCCGACAGCAGCACGACGGGGGCGCGGAAGGCACCCAGCCATTCGAGCAGGACGGTCAGCAGCTTGTGCATCCAGGGCCCGTACGCGTGCGCCTCGTCGACGACGAAGACCTTGTCGTTGAGGCCGAACAGGCGCAGGGCGTTGTACCGCAGCGGGAGGACGCCGGCGAGGGCCTGATCGATGGTGCCGACGCCCAGGGGCGCGAGCAGGGCCCTTCGTGGCCCGCGGAGCCAGGCGTCGGCTTCCAGAGCGGTCGGGCCGTCTGCGCTGAGGGTTGCGTCCGCTCCTGCTTCGTCTTCAGCCGGGGCGGCATAGAGGGGGCTCAGCCACGACATCGAGTGGACGAGGGCCAGGGCCCGTTCGCCACCGAGAGCCTTGCCGGCGAAATCACGTACCCGGGGGAACATGCCGTCGGCGGTCGCCATGGTGGGCAGCGCGAAGTAGAAGCCGCGAGCGCCGGAGGCCCGGCCGAGGATCGAGGTGGCGTGCAGGGCGGCTTCCGTCTTGCCGTCGCCGGTGGGCGCGGTGACCAGGACCAATCCCCCGCGGCGGCCTGTGACGAGCGCGGGGAGGTGCGTGGCGATGTCCTGCTGGAGGGGGTTGGGCACGAAGGGGAACATCTCGTCGAAGGCCTGGGCGTCGAAGGTCACCTTGCCGATCCGCGCGTTGCGCACCTGGTCGGCTGCTGCGACGTTCGTCCGCTTCCAGTGCGCGTCCAGCTCGTCCGGAGTTTCGCTCCACCCGGCGGGTGGCATGAGCCCTCGGATGTGCTCGGCGCTACTGGCGAGCCAGTCCGCGAGGACGACCAGGCCGAGAACGATCACGGCCAGCTCGGCGGGCAGCAGTTCGGTCGGAACGGCGGTCCCGCCGGTGATGCGGCGCAGCTCCAGAAAGTGCGCGCGCCGCTGGTCGGCCCAACCAGCGCCGCCGAGACCGGGCTTGTACGCGGCGGCCCGCTCGACCTCGTGCCGGATCAGCGCCGACCCGACACTTCCGTGATGACCGCCGAGCAGCTGGGCGATCTGGTGGCTGACCGCGTCCAGCAGCCTTCTGCCGGTCCCGGCGGGATATCCTGCATCAGCGAAGAGCCCGGCCAACGCCCAGTGCGTAGCCACTTCGTGTCGAAACTCCACCTCGCGCTCGGCGCCCCGCGCGAAGGCGTACGCCGGATCCTGCCGCAGCTTGGCGAACTCTTCCTTCACCTGCACTTGAAAAGGCGGAGTGATCTTCCCCAGGTCGTGCAGCCCTGCCCAGAAGGCCACCACCGACCGGGCGTCCGCGTCACTCAGCCCCAGCGCCGCCGCGATACGGGATCGCAGCTCCGCTCCCAGGAGGTCGTCCCAGAGCACGGAGAACACCGCGGCGGCATCCAGCATGTGACACACCACCGGGTAGGGCCGAGGCAGCCCCTTCTCCTTGCCCCATAACCGGCAGTCCAGGCCGCTGCCGCCCGCCGCCGTACCGTAATCGCTCGCTTCCATACCCCCAGAGCTACCACCCCCCTCTGACAATGCGGGCTGACCTGGGCAAATGACTCCAAGCCGCGACTCGTCGCCCTATACTCACCACGTGCTCAACGACGACTCCTCGGAAGCCGACCAGCTTCCGGGCCTGCGCGACCAAGACAGCAAAGGGATTGCAAAGCCCCTCTAACGCCGCAGGTCAGAAAGTGTCCTCTCCGCGCGAGCGGAGGTGTCCCGGACAACCTGCGGCAGAACAGCAGGCCCGTGATGTCCTCTCCGCGCGAGCGGAGGTGTCCCGGACCCGTTCGCCCCGGAGACCGCGGCCGCGGCGTCCTCTCCGCGCGAGCGGAGGTGTCCCGCCCATGCCCACCAGGCGCTCAGCAATCTGCCGGTCCTCTCCGCGCGAGCGGAGGTGTCCCGGGGCAACAACGGGTGCGCTGACCTGGGGGCCTGTCCTCTCCGCGCGAGCGGAGGTGTCCCGGCGGTCCGCTGCCGCTCAGGGATACGGGCGAAGTCCTCTCCGCGCGAGCGGAGGTGTCCCGAGGTCACGCGCCTCAGGCGTCAGCTTGTTCAGGTCCTCTCCGCGCGAGCGGAGGTGTCCCGCCCATCGCAGGCCTGATGACGGCGCTGGGCCCGTCCTCTCCGCGCGAGCGGAGGTGTCCCGGATGTCAGCGACGCCTAGAGACGCACCTTCGTGTCCTCTCCGCGCGAGCGGAGGTGTCCCGACCCAGTGACCGTCAGCCCAAATGGACCTAGGGTCCTCTCCGCGCGAGCGGAGGTGTCCCGATCACCCCGGAGCAGTTCGCAAAGTTCAAAGCGTCCTCTCCGCGCGAGCGGAGGTGTCCCGGCTTCGAGGCCCGCCACCTGCCAAGCACCCCGGCCGCCGGGGACATCGTCCTCTCCGCGCGAGCGGAGGTGTCCCGTCGCCGAACGTGTTGACGATCTGCAGGCCGCCGTCCTCTCCGCGCGAGCGGAGGTGTCCCCTCCCCGTCCTCGTAGCCGCGGCCGTCGTCGTCCTCTCCGCGCGAGCGGAGGTGTCCCGTCCTGGCCCGACGCCTGGCAGAAGTGGATCCGGTCCTCTCCGCGCGAGCGGAGGTGTCCCCGAACTCGCGGACATCCTGAAGGAGGAATAAGTTCTGGCCCAACTTATGTGGTCCTGCTGTAGCGGCTGCCGGGTGCTGGATAACGGCTCGCCGCCCGCAGAGCGATCCCCTACCTTGAGCTGGAGCGGGATGGCGCGCTTTCTCGCAGGTTGCGGTGCCGTGGCAGAGCGGCCCATTGCAATCGCTGTGAGCGAGGTCCGGCTCACAGCGACTGATGGAGACGGGGCGGGCCTGCCCCTATCCGTCCGCGGGTTCGAATCCCGTCGGCACCGCAGCCGACCTGCATCTTGTCCAGGACAAGCACCGTGACGTCCGTCCAGGTCCACAAGCGTTGAGCCAGAACCGAGGAATCCAGCATCTGCGCGAGCGGAGGTGGCCGGGAAAGCCATTCACTGGGCGCATAACCTGCGACATTCTGTCTTGAGCAGGCACAGGCGAGCTGGATGACGTCTTCCACTCGACACCAGGCGAGTGCGGATGCGACCTGGTTCGAGCAGTACGCGTGGGCATCCTCACCGGGAGGCACCTTCAGGTATGACTGCCATCATCGTCTCGTTCGTGGGTGTGCTGGGAACTCTCGTCGGGGCAGCCCTCACGGCCTTCATCACCGCCCGCTCGCAACAGCGCAGTGATGCGGCCCTTGAGCGACAGCAGGTACTCCAGGAACAGATACAAAGACGGACGCAGGTGCAGGAGTTGCAGGTTGAGCATCAGCGCTGGCGCCGTGAACGCCGACAGGCTGTCTACCTGTCCTTCTTGACGGCTTTAGGGGCTGCTGACCGCAGCAACCAAGCCCTCTTCCGAAAGCTGCAAGCCGCACGCTCGGCGGCGCCGCTCAACGAAGCGTGCGTCGCTGAGATCAGACAGATGTTCAAGGATGCCGAGGATGCCGGACTCTTGGTGCTGTTAGAAGGCCCCGAAACCGTAGCAGAGTTAGCCCGCTGTCTGATCGATCAGTTCTCCTCACTCGTGCAAGATGTTCAGCGATACGCGGAGGCACACGCTGCCTCGCGTGAAGAACTTGCTGGCCTGGGCCTCGCCGTCCATGATGACGGTATGGCATTTCTTGCCCAGCGCAATGAATTTCTTACTGCGGCAAGAAATGCACTCGACGAGGTGGTCAAGCGCGGCCAGAGCCCTCCAGGAGATCACTGACTGTGACCAATTGGACCGCCCTCCCGTCCGTACGCGACACCTCAACATGCGAGCCCTTCACTACTCTCCGCGCGAGTGGAGGTGTCCCGGTCGAGCGGGCTGCCGGCTCCACCTGGACGGTGTCCTCTCCGCGCAAGCGGAGGTCTGTTCAGCCACACGTCCCAAGAGCGACCGGCAAGCGCAGAAGCTCAGCCTTAGTTACCGAGCAGCCCGTCGTCCGCTTCCAGCAGCAGCCGCAGCAGCAACCAGCCCGGGTAGCGGTCGTACGGCCGGACGGGGTTCGTGAAGACCTCGGGGTCGTCGAATACGGGGGCGCCGTTGCGGCGGCGGGTGTAGGGGACGTGGCCGTAGTCGACGCCGTCGGTGGTGTCGTAGGCGAGCCAGGCGATGACCTCTTGTTCGCCCTCGCGCAAGGGGGTGTTGGAGACGGGGCCGGCGTTGATGCCGGACTTGGTCGGCTCCCAGATCTGGGGGACGGCGAAGACGAAGCGGACGGCGTGAATCTCCTGGGCCTGGGCGGCGGCGCGGCGTTCGAAGGTGGCGGCGGTGTCGCGGTCTCGGTGGTAGTCGTAGTCGGACATGACCAGGAGGCGGTCGCCCTGGAGGACGGCGATGGCGGGGGCCTCGCGGTCGAGGATGGCCTGCTGGACACGGTCGGTGGCGCCGAACATCAGCGTTTCGGTGTCGTGGTTCACCGTGCCGCCCGGCGCGGGAGGGGTGCGGCGGCGCCGCGGCGTGTGCTCCGGCGGGTGTCCATCCGCATCGCCTCCCGGGCGGTGTGCTCAGGCTCGGCCTTGTCCTTCTGCTCCAGGTTCGCCGTCCGGCGACATGGTGCTGGCCCGTACGTAGCCGGACAACTGGTGCAGGAGGAGGTTAGCCGCCTCGACGGCCTCGCGCAGGACTGCGAGCGCTGCCGCGACTCCCGTGGCATCGGGTCGGCCGAGGAGGGACAGCGACTCCGAAAGGGTCGAGAGTTTGAGCGGCGTCGGTGCGGTCAAATCGAGGAGCCATCGGTAGCGGCCGGCGTCGCCGTCGTCGATGTATTCGAAGGTCAGCTCGGCGTGGTCGGGCCCGGCGACGATGCCTGCTCGCTGGGCGGCGCGCACGAGGATGCTCGTGGTTTCCTCTTCGCCGATGCCAGCGGGGTGCCAGGTCAACCCGATCGGGAGGGATTTGGCCTGCGCGAGGGGCAGTTGGCCGAAGCATTCGGCCAGCTCGTGCGTCACCACCACGTCGGTCAACCAAGCCCGGGCGGTTTCCTCAGCCATCGTGAAGGGCGGTGCCACGCTCATCTCCCCCCTCCCCCTGGTCGTCGGGGTCGCGGAGCGGAAAGCCGTCGTAGAAGACGGTCTCCGGGTCCGGGGGGACGGGCAGGCCGGTGAACGGGTCGGTGCTGTAAGCGTGCTCGATCTCCTTGGCGGTCAGCGGGCGCAGCCCGGCGTCGGTGGTCACCCATCCGCGCAGGATGTCGCGGCCCCCGTCGTGGTGGTGGGTGCGGACGACCAACCCGCTGGAGCAGTCGGGCTGGAAGCCTTCGGCCAGGGCGAGGGCGAGCGCCGGTATCACCTCAAGGTTGTCGACGCCGTTCTCGTCAGCCAGCAGTTCGGTGGAGAGGCTGAAACTCTCGCCGACCCGGGTGGCGGAGCACGTGACGGTGTGGCGGCCCGGGCCGAGTGCGGCGGTCAGGTCGGAGAGCAGGGTGACGGCCCGGATGGTCCGGTCCTTGAAGGTGCCGTCCAGGGGCGTGTCGGAGGAGTCGGGGGCGTTCGGGGTCATGGCGGGACCTCCTTGTCGAAATGGCGGGAGGGTCCGGCCTCGTAAGGCCGGACCCTCCGGGTGGGCTGGCGGTTCAGCGGCGGCGCAGGAGCATCAGGCGTTGGTGGGCTCGGGACTTGATCTCGTCGTCGGTGCCCTCCAACAGGCGCAGGCCACGGGCGGCGGGCTCGTTGCCCTTGAGCCCGGAGGCGGCGCTGGGCCGAATCGCGGCGAAGTGGTCCGTGTAGTCGGTGACGGCGCGCTCGGCGGCGTAGGCCGTACGCCCGCTACGGGCCGCTTCCTCCTCGAAGAGGGCGTGCAGGCGGTCGCGCCGCTGCTCGGCGGTGCGGTGCTGCCGCAGCGTCGCGTCCCCTTCCAACGGCCACAACTGGCCGATGACCGTGTTGAATTCGTCGAGGGCGAGGTTCGTACGGGCCAGCGCCGTCTCCTCCGCAGCCCAGGTGTCGTAGTAGCGGCTGGTCAGCCGCAACGTGCGGCGCGCCTCGTGAATGTGCTCGGTGGCGTTGCGGGTGTGGCGGACCTTCCACTGGGTGGCGGCCTGCTGGACGGCGAGGCGTTCGGTGTTGCCGCAGACCGGCCGCCACGGCGTGGCGACGACCTCGTACGCAGAGCGGCCGTCGTGGCTGTTGATCGCCACGATGAACGGGACGATCCGGTCGTCGAGACCGCCAGGGTCGACGACGACGTGTCCGGGCACGCGCAGCGCGACGAAGACCTTGCAGCCGCCGCGCATGGACCCGGCGGACTCCCACACCGCGTCGGTGTCACTGACGAGTTCCTGGAGGAACTCGAACGAGCGCCGGTTCTGGATCACCGCGTAGTCCGGGCCGACGATGCCGAGGGCCCTACCCGTGTCGGTCCGTACGGTGTGGCGTTGTCCGGCGTGGGGGACGTAACGGCCTTCCCAGAGGTAGAAGGCGGGCACGGTCACGACCTCGAAGCCGATCCCGGCCAGGGACAGGACCGTGTCGATGTCCGTGGTGCCGCCCGGGACGACCTGCCCCAGGTGGTGCCAGGCCGGAACAGCGGAATACAGCGCCACCGCTCTCCCGGCCGTCTCGTCCAGGCCGTGCACCGGCTCCCCGCGCGGGCTGAGGAGCTCACCGGCGTCGAACCCGGTGAGGACCTTGTACCGGCCGTCCGGCAGCCGCCGCAGCCGTCCGGCCTCGACGCCCGCCCGGAGTTCACCCTGCCGGTCGCGGGCGGTGATGGATTGGCGCTCGCGCCCTGCGGCGAACGCCTCGTTCACGTCGATGGACATGCGGAATTCCCTTCTGTGCAGGTGGTGGAAGGTGTGCGGGTGGCTACGCGGTGGGGGCGGGCCCCGGCTCGGTGGTGACGCGAGCGGTGGCCGTGGCGGTGAATCGGCGGCGCGACCGGCGGTCGTAGCCGTGGACGACGACACCGTCCTGCTCCTGGGTAACCTCCGTGATGTCGAGGCCTGCGTACGTCTGCTGCTCCTCGCGGCACTCGGTGAAGTGGTCGGTGATCTCGCCGAGTACCGCGGCCCGGATGTCCTGTTCAGCGAACGGCGCGTACGTGGGGCTCTCGACGGTGCCGCCGAGGAGCCGGACGGTCCGCTCCTGCGTCGTGTCGAGGACAACGCAGGGCAGCTCGGCGACGCCGTCGCGGCGGGCGCGGGCGACGCGGTGCCAGCCGTCGATGAGCAACGCCGCGCCGCCGAGCTCGGCGATGCGAACCAGGATGAGCGGCTTGGTGAGGTCGACGTGGGGGACGTGATCGGCATCGATGCGGACGACGTCGAGCGACGCGAAGAACGGTCGGACGTCGACGGCCCCGACTGGCAGGTCGGCGGCGATCGCCTTCGCGCGGGTGACGTCCCAGCGGTAGCCGAGGAACTGGAAGTGCTCGAACTGGCTCATCAACTCCTCCTGGAGTTCCGATTGGGTCGTACGCTTCGTCCGCCCGTGCCGGTCCTCTCCGCGCGGGCGGAGGTGCCCGCACTCGCCCTCGCCTCCCGACTACGCCGCCCTCGCTCAGCTGCACACGGGTGGGTCGGCCGTACGCGTCAGTACGCGCCTTGTGCGCGACATGGTTCTTCCTCCATGTCCGGTGAGAACCCGGGCACCTCCGGGTGAGGGGGGAGGGACGGAGGTGCCCGGGCGTACAGGGGTACGCGCTGCCATAGGCGGGGCAGGGCGTGCGGCAGCCTGCCTGTACAGATACGGGGTGCGGGGGTGCCCGATTGCCGATCAGCGGCAAGATGGGTCAGGCTGCCAGCAGCGCGCGCTGGTCGGGGCGCGGGCCGCGCGTGCTCGTACCGGCGATCCGGTCGGTGTGGACGACCCAGGTCACCGCCTGCACGGTGCTGGGCAGTTCACCGAGTCGTCGCGCGGCCTCCCGGTAGCACGACGCGAGCAGTTCGTACCGACGGACGGCCGACAGGCCGCGCTCGCGGCTGCCGTAGATCTCCCCCACCGCCACGTCATGAGCGTGCCGGTCGACCACGACAGCCGAAGGATCCTCGGGGCTGGCGATGCAGCGGAAGAAGTGGCCGGTCTTGCGTTCCATCGGGAGCACGTCCTGGGGGTCGGCCCCGGCCAAGATGCGCGCGGCCTTCCGCAGCGCATCGGCGAAGTGGCCCGACGCGAGCCCTTCCGTGCCGCAGGCCGCGCGCGCCAGACGGCAGTTCTCCGGCCAGGACTTGTTCGCCGACAGCGCGGCGATGACCCCCGCGCCGGTACGGGCGTTCCCGTCGGTGATCTTCTCGGCCAGTTCGTGCGCGGTCCGATACCAGCTCCGCCCGCGGCGCATCTGCTCAGGTGTCGCCAACAGCCAGACGTCGATGATGTTCTGCACGTACTCCTCCCGCGTCCGCTCGGACGCGTCGACGGGGATCACTGCACGACTCCTCTCATGTGAGTTCCCGCCGGGCGCGCCGTGTCGGCTCGGCGGGGCGGTGCGGTGCGGTGCGAAGGCCCCGCGCCCCGCCAGGGGAGCTGGACGGGGCGCGGGAGTTCTTGCCGGTGAGGCTGTGCGGGCAAAGGAGCGGTGCCGCGCTGACTGGCGGCCCCGCGTGCAGGAGTACGCCCCGGGCCGCACGGGTCGGTTCGGCGCGGGGCTACTGGGTGTGGTGGACGCCGAACGCGCTGAGGAGCCCGCCCCACTGCGCGTTTCCGTACTCCGCGACCAGCCACGCGATCACGCCGCCGATGGTCAGGACGACGGTCTGCGTGACCAGGACGGAAATCCATCGGGCTATCCGGGCACGGTCGCGGTACCAGCAGATGTCGGCCGCGACGTGGCACCCGAAGACCCGCGGGTGGAATTCGCGGTGAAGGCGGCCGGTGCGCGGGTGCGAGCGCGTGCAATGGATCCGGTGGCCTTCCTGGTGCGGAATGATCCGCTCGAACCGCCAAGCCTGCCCGGCCGACGGGCCGGACGTCATGTGGATCATCGTTCCGGGACGGATGACGTCGCCGGATTCGCTGTACATGAGTCGCATAATCCCTCTCCTGTGCGATCATGTTGCTGCAACGGACGGACGGTAGCCCGGACACGAATCCGGGCTACCGCCCATACGACGCGACAGATCAGCGAATCAGCCCGCGACGAATACCGCGAGCGCGATGATCAGATACATGAGGAAGACTGCGACCGTGGCGATCCACGGAAGTACGTCGGACCGAACTTCTTCCTCTTCAGGTGTTTCAGGTTCCCTCATCGAAAACCCCCCTTCGCTCGTATCCGGGCGAAGACTCGGTTCGTTTTCGCTGTCACCTAAATACGGCGCCGGAACCGGCCCGAATACCGATCATGAGGATTTTTTTCAGCAACTTCTCGGGCGCAAAAAAAGAGCGACCGGGTCGGCTCCCGAACCGACATCCGGCCGCTCCTGCACCCAGCGTCCGCTACTGCGACTGCGCGCTCCGGAACACCATGTCGTCGCGCACCGCGTCCAGCGACGCCGATAAGTCGCGCCACTCCGCGAGCGCCGCATCCCTGGTTCGCTGCACCTTCGAGGAGGAGTTCCGGGGCCCGCCGAAGATCTTCTGCGCGGTCTTCCCCATGATTCCGGCGCGACCGAGATCGTCCGCCGTGCTGGCCTGGTCGAGCACGTCCGCGAGGATGGGGAACTTGGTCCCGTCACCCCACGCGGTCCGGAAGATCGTCTCGGAGTGCCCGGCGAGGTACGGCGCCAGGGCGAGGGACGGCAGCTTGTCGGCGTGCGGGACGCCGCGCATCGTCTGGAGTCCCGGGACCGTGTCAGCGACGTCGGGCCGGACGTCCAGCCGATACCCGTTCCGCGCCGCCGCATCCCGCACGGCCCAATACCCAACGGTCCACCGGCTGACCACGATGACGTCACCGTCCCGCCGGACGTACTGCCATGCCGACGGCTGACGGGTGGCGACCAGGAGCGCCGACACCTCGCAGGTCGTGACGATCTTGTGGAGCCGCTTGGCGAACATCAGGACGGCGTCCTGCGTGACGTCGTCGCTCACGTCATCGGTGCCGTAAAGGGCACGCCCGCCACGTACCGCCGTAGCGCTTCCGTCCATGCGCCGCCGGGAACGCGTCGCGTCGACGGCCCGGCAGTACCCGCGGGCCATCCGCTGAAGTTCACGGAAGTCGTTCTCGGTGACGTGCTTCATTTCCTCCGGAAGAGCATCGATCGCGCTCCGGCCCTGGTTCCGCGAATCGCTTCCCACCACCATCTCCCATCGTCCCGCGGTGCGATCATCTTGAGCACCACCCCTTTAAATTCGATTATCCCATCCAATTCACTCATTTCAAGGGAGTGCGGCAAAGAATTCCAAGATATTCAACAGTCCAATATTTCCACAATGGCGACCGATAATCACCCCCTCGCCAGCGCACATGCGAATAGCCATTTCATACCGAAAAACAATAGAAGTGAACGAGGGGCAGCTATCACATCACATGAAGTTCGCAGCCGGGCGATATTGACCACCGCCATCAGCGCCGCACCGTCTGATTACCCCGCCTGGCGGCTGACGAGTTGCGTGCGCCCTGAGCACCGGCGCCACCACTCCCACCAGCGACAAAGCACCTTTCCCCCCTTCCCGTCCAGAGGGAACCGACAAAATAACCCATACAGGAAGGCGTATCGGTATACGACAAGGCATGATCAGGTTGAGCACCGCGAGTCAGGTGACGCGCAGACACACGCGCCGGGTCCGAACACCTGCACCACCAAAGCACGTTCGCGAAAAACGTCTCGCCCACCCACACACCTGACGTACCGTGGCGATTGCCCCCTCAGCCCTTGGAGGATCCGGCCGTGCCGAAACGCGCGAGAAGACGCTCCGATTCGACCATCACGACACGTCAGAACGGCTCCGTCAACATTGGCAGATGGCTCCAACCCCGGGAAGTACCGGAATCATATCCTCCGGATGAAGAAACCTATTTGCAACGCTCCATTGACGTACGTCACATGACGAATGGGGAGTGGGTATGGGACGTGCTTGTCGTCCTGCACCGCGGCCCCTCCCAATACACCGAACTGCTCAACGCCATCCAGAAGCGTTCCACCGACGACGGCTGGCCCGGCCGTCAGCACCGCCACCTGCGCGACAGCACGCTCAACCGCACACTGCGGAGGCTGGAACAGAGCGAGCTGGTCGTGGGAATTCGAGAGCCCGAATTTCCCTACCACGCCACCTATCAACTCACCGACGCTGCAAGGAACCTCCTGGTCGCGGAGGAGGCCCTGGTCAAGTGGGCAGAGCAGCACGGGGACCTTGTTGAACGCGTGAGACAGCGCCGTCACGACGACAACTCGGTACCGTAGCGCCAGGGTGACCTGATTGGACACAATGAACTCGTGGAGATCGCCGAGATCGTACTGGCGTACATCAGGACGCTCACTTGGCCCGCTGTCACCGTCACTCTCATCTACCTGCTACGTGATCATTTAACCGGGCTCGTTGACAGAATCCGGGTCATCAGCACGCCTGCTGGCGAACTCGAATTCGCCGCTGACGTGAACCAGCTCCACGAGGCGGTCGTCGAGGCCGCGGACGAAGACGACCACGCCGGTACGGGCTCCGACGCCGCACATGGCGGTGACGCTCAGCGGCCCAGCGCGTTCGACGCACTTCGCGATGTCGCCGTCACCGCCCCGGAAGCGGCGATCATGGCAGCGTGGCGCCGCGTCGAACTACGGCTCTCCGAGGCGCAGCAGATCGTCGGGGACAGCACTCCGTACGGCGGTGAGCCGTCCTACCGCGTCTTCCCCATCACCCCACGACGGTGGGCGGAGCGCCTGGTCGCGGCCGGTCTGGACGCCGACGTAGCCGATCTCATCGCCGAACTGGTCGCCCTCAGGAACCGTGCCGCCCACTCGATCGACATCTCGGGGATTTCCGCCATCGAGTACGTGGAGAGCTGCGCTGTGGTGTGGGTCCTGCTGGGCCGCTTCATGGCTGCGCGGCAAGAGGCCAACCCGCCCGCGCACCGGCCTGACTCCGCGGTGCCGGAACAGGGCGGCGTCCGCTCCCGCGGGAACCGGCGCGAGACATCAGGATCCGACGGCTGATGTCGGTGGTGCCGGCTTTCGGTTCTGCCGGGCACGGAGCTCGGTGAAGAGGGTGCTGGTCTCGGCGGAGGGGCGCTCGTCGATTTCGGCGAGGACTGTGGCCAGGAGGCTCTCCGTGCGGGGGACGGCGTCGTGGTGGCCGAGGCGGGTCTGGAGGCGGGCGATCGCGCGGTAGACCGCCTCGTTGTACGGGTCGAGGGACCGCGCGCGTTCGAGGAGGCGGAGAGCTTCGTCGGGGTGCATGGGGCGGACGTCGCGGATCAGGGCGCTGAGGGCGTCGAGCAGGTCGCGGCGGAGGGCTTCGCGGGGTGCTTCGATCCACTCGGCTACGACGTCGGTGGCCAGATCGCCGGTGTAGAGGGTGAGGGCCTGCTCCACTGCCGGGCGCCGGGCGGGTGCGTCGATGCGGGCGGCGCGGAGGGCGTCGTTGAGGGCCCAGAGGTCGACCGAGGCGCGGTGCGGGTCCAGGGCGTAGACGCCGTCCGTGTTGAGGGTGACGTCGGTCTGCTCGTCGTGTGTGGCGGTCCGCAGTGCGCTGCGCAGTTGGCTCAGGGTGGCGTGGAAGCTGTTGTAAGGGCGGGTGCGCGGCGCGTCAGGCCAGATGGCCGCGCCGAGGGCTTCTCTGCGGACGCCGTCGGGGTGGAGGGCCAGGTAGGTGAGGAGTTCGCGGTGTTTGGGGGTCAGGGATGAGGTGAGGTCGGCGTGGGTGTCGCCGTCGGGGAGGTGGTGGGTGAGGCGGACGCGGCCGAGGAAGGTGAGTTCGAGCGGGAGCCGCGCGTCGTCCGGCTCGGGTTCTTCCGCGGCCGGTGTCGGCTCACCCTCGTCGGGGGCTTCCGGGCTCGGGCCCGACACGATTGGGGCCTGCTGGGGAGCGGCGTCTGACGGGGATCCCGTACCCAGCTTGCGCCGAGGCCGCCGCGCCTCCGGCGGGGCGGGGTAGGACGGCGCTGGGCGGTGGCCGTTCGACGGGCGGGGAGCGGTCACGGCAGCGAGGGCGGGCGGTTGCGGAGATGTCGGTGGCGCTGCCCGGATGAGGAGGTCGAGCAGATCCCGGGCATCGGCGGCGGGCAGGTGAAAGAGGCGGGCGCCGGTGAAGGTGGCGGCGAGGTCCGGGCTCGTCGCCGTCACGGTGCCGTCGGCGCGGACTCGGAGGGTGCCGCCGGGCAGCCACTGGCCGAGGAGAACACCGGCGAGATTCAGGCTGGAGCCGTTGTCGAGTACGGCTTGGAGCCTCCGGTGGGTGGTGGTGTTCGGTGCCGCGACCAGGACGAGCTTCCGGGACGCGGAAGTGTCGCCTCCGTCGGCAGCCATTCGGGTCCGGCTGAGCAGCTCGCTCTCCAGCAACGCGAGGGCGGCGTCCAGGTCCTCGACGAGCTGAAGGCCGGGTACGCCCGCCGAGGCCGCGCCGTCGAGGAGGAGTTCGGCGCCGGCGCGCGGAGTCACGATGCCTGCGTCCTGCTCGGCGAGGAGCGATACGAGCAGGGCGCGTGCGGCGTCGATGGTGCCCGGGCCGATCAACCCGAGCCCGCGGGTCCCGGCCAGGTCCCATGCGAGGGCTTGTCCGTCGCGAACGCCGACGGTGTGGGTGGCCATCGGCGCACCGGGGCGGAGAGCGGGTGCGCTGTCCGAAGCGGCCCGGTCGTGGGCGATCCGCAGCGCTCGTACGACCGGCGCGACGGCCAGGTCGTCCCGGTCGCCGCTCCCGGGCTCGTAATGGATGCGGCGGCGCAGGAGGACGGTGGCGAGGGCACCCGCCGCGATCGCTGCCAGAGCTGCTCCGACGAAGCCGCCGCTGGGCAACGCGATTCCGGGGCCGTGCGAATCGTGTCGGCTCTCATGTGGAGCTGGCGTTCCTGCCCTCGTCGGCGAGGGCGGCGGGCTCGGCCTCGAAGGGGGCGACGGGGCCGCGGTGACCGGCGGACGTGTGGGCGTACGGGGCGGTAGCGCCGAAGTGGTGGGAAGGCGCAGGATCCAGCCGGGGCGGATCAGGTGGGGGCTGGTGAGGGTTCGGCCGTCTGCCTGGGGGCGCCCGCGGTTGAGGGCGTAGATCTCGGGCCAGCGGCTTCCGTCGCCGAGCTCGCGGTCGGCTATGCGCCAGAGGCTGTCGTAGAAGCCGTCGCGGGGCGCTCGTACCTCGACGGTACCGGAGACGCCCCGGCGATCGGCGATGGTCACCGGCGTAATACCGGGCTTGGCCGGAGCAGTCGCCGCTGCTCGTGTCGGCGCGGGTGCCGCGGAGACGGATGCGGCGGGACGAAGAACGAGCAACGACAGCACCAGGGTCCCGACGAGCGCGGCAGCAAGCGACGGGAGCGGCCCGGCAGTTGGCAGGACGGACACCGGCAGCCCTCGGGCCGCCCCTACTGCCGCGCGGGCGACGTCGAGCACGAACAGCGCCCAGCAGGGCCACAGAACGCACGCCAGCACGTCGGCCAGGAAGCTCGTGCTCATCGGCGTGGTGAGTACGACCGTCACGTCCTCCCGGGTGGGCACGTCATGCGGCAGCGGCCAGCCGATGAAGTGCGCCAGCCCGTACGGCAGCCCGGCGACAAGGACGGTCAGGGACGCGACGGCGAGGAGCGCTCGTACCGCACCGCCCGCCTGTCGGAGGGCCAGGCGGTGACGGCCGTACGCAGTGGGCTGAGCAGACATGCCGTGCCTCACGAGTCGGGAGCGTTGATGCCGCGGACGGGGTGGGCGGAACCCGTGGCGGTCACGGTCAGGGTGTGCAGGCCGGCCACGTTGAGCAGTTGGGTGTGCTGGCGAGCAGTGACCGTGACCGTCACGGCCTCGGGGGTGGCGGTCACCGTCCCCTGGTCGCCGGTCGCGGCCAGGTAGCGCAGGGCGAGCACGCGGGCCTGGGCGGGTACGAGGCGTACAGTGCCGTCGCGCCGGTAGGCGGCGAGGTCCAGCGCTTGCGCGCCCGCCCTCGCTGCTTCCTGCGCCTCGCCGAGGGCGCGCACTTTCGCCGCCAGCGCGAGGCCGCCGTCCAGGACGAGACCGGCGAACATCACGACGGCGGCGGCGAAGACGACCACGAACGTCGTCACCTGCCCGCGGTCGCCGCGCAACGAATCCTCCGCTCTCACGGTGCCGTTCCTCCCGTCGAGCGGTAGGTGTCCACCGGCGCGGTGAAGTGCGCGGTGACGGTGGTGGTGCCGGGGAGGTGGAGCAGCACGAGGTCCTCCAGGCCGACGGTGCAGGTCACTGTCACGGTCACGGCCGAGCCCGGGGCGAGGCTGCCGCGGGTGGTCACGGTGACGGACCGGCAGGTGATGCCAGCGTCGCTCAGCGCGGCTGTGGCGGTCGCGCGGGCGTCGGCTGCCGCGGCGGACGCCGTACGGTCCGAGGTCGCCGCTCTGGCGCCCTGGTGCGCCGCGTCCTCGATGCGCAGCCGGGTGTCGGAGGCCCGGCCGCAGTAGATGAGCAGCCAGAACATCAGGACGAGGACGGGCACGCCGAGGACGAGTTCGACCGTCGCCGAGCCCGAACTCCCCCGCGCGCCTTCGCCGCGGTTCACCGCGTGCCGACCACGGGGCGGAAGCGTTCGACGGGCCCGGCGGCCGTGGCCCGTACAGGGAGGTGGACAAAGGGGACGACGCTGCTCGCGGTGCCGCTGATACGGACCTGGGCGCTGTCGGCCCCGCGGCTGACGCTCACCTGCACGGATTGCAGCGGCCCGCGGCCGAGTTGGTCGAGGACCCGGTCGGCCTCGGTCTGCCCCTCCGCGGCAGTGCCCCCCTGGACGCGCGTGGCGGCCAAGGCATCGGCGGCGGTGGCCTGCGCGATGTGGGTCGCGTGCCACCACACGGTGACCTGGGCCAGCAGGAGGACCAGGGTGAACAGCACTGGCAGGACGAACAGCGTCTCCGCGGTCACCGAGCCTCCGTCGTCCCGGCGAAGGCACGTCCACAGCCTGTGGAGGGACATCATCGGCCGCCTACTCGAAGCTGATGTTGCGGGCGGCGTCCAGGATCTTGGGCCCGAACAGCGCGGTGACGGTGAGTGCGAGGGCCGCCAGGAAGGCGATCCAGATGACGTGTTCGGTGGTCACCCCGCGGTCGTCCGCGGCGAGCCCGTGCAGCCTGGTGTTGAGTCGGGTCCACAGGGAGGTCAGAAGGTCCACGTCGGGTGTCCTTTCGGCTGAGCTGACCTACCCCGGTCACAGGGAGGCGGTGATCTGGGTGAGGGCGGGATAGAAGACGAAGACAACGAAGCCGATGGCCATGACCATCCCGGGCAGTGCCATCCGCTCGGTGGCGGCGTTGGCCGCGCCCTCGGCTTCGGCGCCGGCACGGTGGCGCATGGCGGCGGCTTTCGCGGCGAGGGAGGCGCGGACGCGAGCGCCCTCGGTTCCGGCGAGGGACAGCGCGGCGGCGAGTTCGGAGAGCTCGGCGATCTGGAGCTCGGCGCCGAGTTGCGCGAGCGCCGACCACGGTGACGAGCGTGTGAGGCGGGCGGTGTTGAGGGCCCGGCGAAGTTGCCGGAAGGCCCAGCCTTCGCCGATGGCCGCCGCGTCGGTGAGGGCGCCGTCGACGCCGGCGCCACCGGCGAGCAGGACGTGCATGAGGTCGAGGTAGGCGCCGAGCGCGTGCCGGAACGCGGCGCGGCGGCGGGCGGCCTCCTGCCGTACGGTCACGTCCGGCAGGAGGAACCCGCCGACAGCGAGGGCAAGGCAGCCGGCCAGCGGCATCTGCCACGGCAGCGGACGGCCGCCCAGCACCAGCAGCACCTCGACAGCGCCCGGCAGCAGCAGGCCCGCGACGGTGAGCGCGGCCTTCTCCGCGAGGAAGGCCTCCGGCGATCGCTCAGTGATCGCCAGGTCCCCGGCGATGCCGTGCCCCGGCAGTCCGAGCGCGCGCAGAAGGCCGGTGAACGGGCTGCCGAGACGTGCCGCCCAGCCGCCTCCTTCGGTGCCGAGGAGGATGGGCGCCGGCTTGGGCGGTGTGCGGAGCCGGGAGACGAGTTCGGCGAGTGGGGGCCGCGGCGGTACGAGCCATACCGCCGTCGCCCACAGGCCGCAGCCGAGTCCGGCGCCCAGCAGGACGAGGAGCGGCAGCATCTCAGCTCATTTCCTGCTCGGTTGCGGGGCCGTGCCCAGCGCGGTGAAGAACCGCTCGGGCTCGTCGAAGTGCGCCATGCGGTGCAGCCACGCGAAGCCGGCGGAGAACAGGCCGCCGATCAGCAGCAGCACGAGCTGCCCGGTCGCCGTGTCGTACGGACTGAGGAAGGCGGGGTTGAGCACGATCAGCCCGCCGGAGAAGAACAGCGTCGTCCCGACGACGACCCGGGTCGTGGTACGCGTACGGGCCCGGTTGGCATCGATCCGCTGGTGCATCTCGACCTGCGCGCGGGCCGTTGCCGCCAACTCCCCCAGCAGCGGGGAGATCCGGCGGGCCTCGTGGCCCGAGGCCAGGACGAGTGCGGCGATGACCAGATCCGCGGTCGGGTCGGCGAGTTCCTGGGCGAGCTGCCGCAGAGCGTTCGGAAGACGCTCGCCCGACTCCAGCCGCGCGGCAAGGTCGAGGATCTGCGGTCGTACGGATTCGGGTGCGGTCGCAGCCGTCGCCACGACGGTCTGTTCCAGCCCTGCGGCGGCGGCGAGGGTGTCGCGCAGCATCTCCGTCCATCCCGCGATGCCCTCGATCCGCGTGGTCCGCTCCCGCGTACCGTCGGCTCCGAGCATGCGCGGCAGCGACCACACAGTGAGCACCGCGAGCAGGCCACCGACGATCCAGCCCGTCAACAGGGCGGCGAGCAGGCCGCCAGCCGCGGAGGCAGCAGCCCACCGCGCGACGTGTGCCCGGCGCGGCTTGCGGGCCTGGGGCGGCTCCGCCGGGACGTCCGGGGTGCGCCACGCGCGGAGGAGCACGAGGATCCCGGCGCCGAGGCCGAGTCCGAGCAGGCCCAGCAGGGGCACGTAGCCGTTCACGTACGCCACCACCCGGCGCGGTGGAAGGCGTCGGGGTCGAAGCCGGCGGCGGTCAGGTCGTCGACGGTGGTGCTGCGCAGCGGCGCACCGGGCACGGCGCGCAGGTCGGGGCCGGGGCGCAGCACCTCGTTGGAGATGATCTGCCGCTCGTCGGCGTC
The DNA here is from genome assembly GCF_044332905.1 of Streptomyces sp. NPDC021224. Taxonomy (NCBI): domain Bacteria; kingdom Bacillati; phylum Actinomycetota; class Actinomycetes; order Kitasatosporales; family Streptomycetaceae; genus Streptomyces; species Streptomyces sp. NPDC021224. The sequence continues at coordinate 47,182 of NZ_JBIRPW010000027.1, forward strand.
GACGACCTCGCGGACCGATGACACGACGCGCCGGGCGTGGTCGCCGCGCGGCTTGTCCAGGTGGACGACGAAGTCCAGCGCCGACGCCACCAGCAGGTTCGTCGCCTCCAACGGCAGGCGCTCGGGCCCCTGCACGGCGTAAGCGGCGAGCTTGGTGAAGGCGCCGCGGCTGGTCGAGGAGTGCAGCGTGCCCATCGAGCCGTCGTTGCCCTGCGACATGGCGTTGCACATCGGGATCACCTCGGGCCCGCGGACCTCGCCCACGATGACCCGGTCGGCGGACATGCGCAGCGCCCACCGCACCAACTCCGCCTGGCTGACGGTCCCCTGGCCCTCGATGTTCGCCTCGCGGGCCTGCATTGCGACAACGTCCGGGTGCGCCGCGGGGTCGCGGTCCAGGCCGAGCTCGAAGACGTCCTCGATGGTGATCAGCCGCTCCCAGGGCGGGATCTCGGCGGCGAGGGCCCGGAGCAGGGTCGTCTTGCCGATGGCTGTACCGCCGGTGACCAGAATGTTCTTACGGGCGCGCACCATCGCGCGCAGCAGCTGCTCCGTGCCGGGGTCGACCGTGCCGTTCGCGCGCAACTGCGCGAGGGTGACGTGCGCGAAGCGGTGTCGGCGAATGGACAGCGACGGCCGTGCCGTTACCGCCATCACCGCGAACGCCCGCTCCCCGCCCGGGAGCTGGAAGCCCACGCCCGGGTTCCCGCGGTCGAAGCGGCGTTCCTCCACCCCCGAGCGGGCGGCGAGGTCGCGGATCAGCTGCACCAGCTCGGCGTCCGACGCCGTCACCGGCGGCAGCTGCTCGCGGCGGCCGTCCGCGTACCGTACGAAGACCCGGTCCCCGGTGACGTTGATGTTCTCGATCTGCGGGTCCTTCAGCAGCGGTTCGAGCCCGGCCAGGCCGAAGACTTCGTCGATGACGGAGGCGATGACCAGCTCCTCGACCTCCGGTGCGACGACGGGACGCCCGTGGGTGAGCATGGCCTGGGTATGCGCCTCGGCTGCGTCGGTGAGGATCTGCCGGGCCAGCGCCCGACGTTCTGCCTCCGTCATGGCCGGCCTGTGGCCCGCCTCGTCCGCGCGGATGCGGTCGGACAGCTCCTGCGACAGCTTCCGGCGAAGTTCCTGCCGCAACTGCTCAGGGGCGTTGTGCGCGGTGCGGTGGGGGTCGAAGCCCTCTGCGTACGTCGACTCGGCGTGGCTCATCGGCTCGCCCCGCCCCATACCGTGCGCGGGTCGGACACAGCGCCGGCCGCGCTGCGGGAGCGGTGCCGCCGATACGCGTCCGCGCGGTGCGCCACGGATGTGGTGATCGGCGCAAGCGCCCGGAGCAGTGGCGACTTCTCGGGCGCCGGCCGGCGGACCGGACGACCGGCCAGGGCCGCCGCTCCCCTGGGATCGTCGGGCAGCCTTCCCAGCACCGTGACGTTCAGCGCCTCGGCGACCTCCGGTGTGGGATAGCCGTCACCGGCGAGGACGAACAGCGGGTCCCGCAGCCACGAGGGCGCGCGGGCCAGCAGCGTGGCGAGATGGGAGAGCGCGTCGTCCCGGGCGTGCGACAGCAGCAGTACGGCGTCCGCGCCTCGTACGATCCGCATCACGGCCTCGTCGCCGGAGAAGCGACCGCAGTCCGCAATCACGACCGTTCCGGCACGGTCGGCCGCCTGCCGCAGCACATCGGCCTCTCCCGCTCCCGCACCGAGTTGGGCGAGGGCGGCACGGGCCTGGTCGCCGCCGGCCGGGCCCACGACCACGGGCAGCCCGCCGGGAAGGCGCTGGGTGTGCTGCCACAGCAGTCCGGCGTCCGCACCGTGCCGGGCTGCCGCGGCAAGGCTGACCAGACTCGGCGAGAGCTCCAGCCGGAACCGGGCCAGCAGGTCCCCGCCGGCCGCGTCGCACTCCACGACCACCGGCTGTTCCCCCGAAGGCCAGCACACCGCCAGACCGAGCGCCGTGGTCGTCACCCCCGGCGAGCCCTTCAGACTGAGCAGCGCGACCAGCGTCACCGTCCGCCTCCCGGCACTTCCGGCACGATGACCACGCTGATCTGCCCGGCGGGCTGTGCGGCGAGCGCCTGCGCGTCGGCCTGCGCCATCTGGATCGAGACCACGGTCGTCTGCTCGGTCGCATCGTTCCGGACGCCGGTGACCACACCGCTCCAGGAGGAAGGGCTCGGCGCCGTGCCGCTCGCGGCGTCGGCGGGCGGCGCGACCACGACGGCCACCCGGTTGCCTGGCTGGAGGCCCGGCGGGAACTGCCCGGCTTTCAACCCCACGGCAGCTTCTGCCTGCCCGGTCGGCGGCACTCGGGCGCTGCCGAGCAGGGCGCTGGTCAGCAAGGTGCCCGCGGGCAGGCTGTAAGCGGCCGGACGGCCCTCGACCCGTGCCCTGGAAGCGGCGGGCAGGATCTGGAGCCCCGTGTCGCCCGGCACGCTGACTTCCTTCAGGTCCCGGGCCGAGAGCTGCTGGCCGACCACCACGGGCCGGGCCAGCGCGAGCACCTGCTGGCGGTGCCCGAGCTGCAACGCCACTACGACGCCACCCGCAGAGCACCCCGCCACGAGCAGGACGCCCAGCAGGAGATAGGGCAGTCGCCGCCGCCGCGTAACTCCGACGGGCCGCCGAAGCCCGCCGGGGGACCGGGAGTTCGCCGGGGCCGCAGGTGGAGGAGGTACGTAGGTGCTCACCGAACACCGCCTTCCGGGCGCACGAGGTCGTCGCGCCGCGCTCCCTGCACCGCGGCTGCGTCATCGGGGGGCGGCGCTGGGCCGCCGCGTTACTCAACCGCTGTCGTTCAAGCCCTGGCTCTCCGCGACCCGGAACGCCGAGTCCGACACTGTCGTCAGGTCGGGGAACACGCCGTTCTCCCCCGCACCGGACCACGTCACCGTCCAGTGCACCGTGGCCGTCACCGCGTACGCGCCGCCCGGACGCTCGGCGGACGAAGTGCGGTACGTGTGCCCGCAGTCCGGCGACGCGCTCTTCGGCCCCGCGGACGGCTTGTACGCCGCCCCCGCCCCCGAGCACGTCACCGTGGAGCCGTCGCCCAGCTCCCACACCACCGAGACCGGCCGGGCCACCGCCGTCACGGAGACGCCCGGTACCGACGCGGTGGCCGACACCGACTTCCACCGGCCGCGGTCCAGCCAGAGCCACGTCGGCAGGCCGACCAGTTGCTCGCCCGCCGGGCTCGACTCCACGGTCGGCGACGGCAACCGCAGCTGCTCGTACGCCGCTCGCGCCAGCTCGGCCGGATCCGGGAGGGCGGCGGGCTGCGCCGGTCGCCGCGGGGCGTCGGGAATCCACACCGGCGGCCGGTAGAAGGCGTCCCGTACGCCGTCCGCGCTGCACTTGTACACGTACCAGGCGCCCGGCCGGCCCGCCTTGGGGCCGTCGACGGGGACGGCATTCGCCGGTGGGGCAGGACGGTAGACCGCGGGCACTGCGTCGTTGCGGGCACCGCTGTAGCCGGTCTGCAGGACTCCGGGCGGCGGGACGTAGTCGCTGCGCTGGTAGGAACAGTCCGCGAGGTTCAGGTCGGGGTTCGGGTCCTTCGGCCTCGTGTGCGCGCTGCCTCCGGAGGCCTTCTTGTGTCCGCGCGGGGGGTGTCCCGCGTCACCGTGGTCGCCGCCTTTGCTGGAGCCACCGGTTCCAGCTCCGAGCGAGCAGCCCGCGTACGTCGACTGCGTGCAGTCGACACTCCCCCACCCGTCCGCGGCGGCGGGCAGGGCGGATATGCCGAGCAGCACGGCCGTAGCGGCGCCCACGGCAAGACCCCGCCTCAGCACGACCCCAGCCCCTCGACCGCGAACCGGGCGACCTTCCATGTGCCGTCGGCCTGCCGTTGGACCTCGGCCGTGATCGCTCGCCGACCGCCCTTGTCGCCGACCGGGCTGTTACTGCCCTCGCGGTACTTGAGCCACCCGGTCGAGTCCCCACAGTCGGAGACCGTCACGGTCGTCGGCTCCGTCGCGGGCACGGCCGAGGTCACCTTGGGGTCGTCCTTCGGCGCGCCCTTGCTGACCAGGCCGTTGAGGTGGTCCGCGTACAGACCCCGGGAAATCGTCGACAGGGCATCGCCGGTGGCGTGGTGGGCGAGCAGCGGCGACTTCCAGTCCGAGGTCCCGCCGGCGGTGGCCATGTCCTGCCACATCCCCAGGTATGCCGCGGTGGCGGCACGCCTGGCGGCGGCGTCGGAAGCTGTCGGCACGGCCGACCGGGTGACGGGCGAACTCGGTGCCCGCGTCACGTCTTTGCCAGCCGGGGGCGAGTCCTCGGTGGAGTTGCAGTCGGCGAGGGCAAGCCCAGCGATCACGGTGAGACCGATCAACAACGGCGTCCGGCAGCGCCGTAAGGCCCGTGAGGGCACCGCCATAGCCACACCCGCCTCACGCGTAGTCGAGATGCTCACCTTGCGGTCAGCAATCCCTATCCCCCCGCCCCGTTCCCGCTGCAAGGTGGGAACGGGGCTATGCACGCTCCCACTTTTGTGTGGGAACGCCGACTTGGCGAAAAGCCTGCGCTCCAGAAGCCTTCGTGGCTGAATCCGGCAGGCGCGGTCTCCGGAACCGGAACGTACGAGTTCAGTCGTCGCTGGACCTGATCGGCACCCCGTCCGCATTCCGCTCGTACGTCCTGCGGACGTTCTTCTCGATCTTGCGCGCCAGCTCGGCGTCGAGGTCCACCCCGTTCATCTCGGCGAGCGCCGCAGCGTAGAGCACGACGTCCGCCAGCTCTTCGCCGAAGTCAGGAAGCCGCTTACGCCACGCAGTGAACGCCTCCCCCACCTCAGCGGTGAGCAGGCCGAACTCCAGTGCCACGTTAGTGGTGTTGAAACCCTTGGCGTTCTTGTTCTCCCAGGCGAGCTTCTGCGCCTCTGCGATGTCCACGGCCCCTCCGGCGGCTCTGAGTTGGCTGCGACCCGCAGCCCTAGCGACGCCGTCCGGGAGCCCCGGGCGGAAGCGTCAGCCGTCACCGGTCGTGCGCAGCCCGGTGACGATGAGGGCCGAAAGCCAATTGCGGGAACCCGCCGCGCGGGTTCACTACGGCAGCTGCCCGCGTGGTGCTGATGGCCTCCGCAGCCGTAGGCTGACGTTCCATGTACCGACCTGACCCGGCCTGCGCCCGCAGCGCTCAGACGCGGCTGGATCCGAGCAAAGAGATTGCAAAGCCCCTCTGACGCCGCAGGTCACGAAGTGTCCTCTCCGCGCGAGCGGAGGTGTCCCGCTGGACACGCCCCTGCTTGTCACCCCGCTCCCGTCCTCTCCGCGCGAGCGGAGGTGTCCCGGTCCCGGCGCCCGCGGTGTACGCCGCGGGCGCGTCCTCTCCGCGCGAGCGGAGGTGTCCCGGTGCGCCAAGTACACGGTCATGCGGTTCCGCCGTCCTCTCCGCGGGAGCGGAGGTGTCCCGGCGCGGTGAACGTATGAATCCCGGCGGCCTGTGTCCTCTCCGCGGGAGCGGAGGTGTCCCGGCGCCGGCGAGCCCGTCGTCGTGCTCGGCGAGGTCCTCTCCGCGGGAGCGGGGGTGTCCCGGTCTCGCTGCGGTCAGGTCTCACAGGGGTATCGTCCTCTCCGCGGGAGCGGAGGTGTCCCGGATGGCCACTGCCACGGCCGCACCTTCGAAGGGTCCTCGCCGCGGGAGCGGAGGTGTCCCGCATTCCCATCGCGACCGGTGTCGCGTGCGGGTGTCCTCTCCGCGGGAGCGGAGGTGTCCCGGCCGTCCGCTTCACCGCCAACGGCGCTTCGAAGTCCTCTCCGCGGGAGCGGAGGTGTCCCGACGTCGCCGCCTGGGCTGTTGATGTGCACGTCGTCCTCTCCGCGGGAGCGGAGGTGTCCCGATGTCGGCGATGGTGGCGAGGAGGGCCTCGGCGTCCTCTCCGCGCGAGCGGAGGTGTCCCGGAGGAGGTGGAGGCATGGCTGGCCAGCGCACCGTCCTCTCCGCGCGAGCGGAGGTGTCCCGGGGTAGATGGCCCCGGCCTGGCTGGTCGGGCCGTCCTCTCCGCGCGAGCGGAGGCACCCCACCCCCTGGGCACCCGGCCCGGGGCGCCGGCCGTTGAGGCGAGGACGGGGATGGCCCCGGCGGCGGCCCGGACTCCGAGGCTGCGCACGGGGTTGTTGCCCCACCGGCGGGTACGGCGCGGCGCTCTTCCCCGGCGCCGCTGCCCCGTAGCGCAGTCGGGCCTCAGACTGTGCCGAAGTCGGCCCGGCCTGTGCGGATCAGGTCGACGAACTCGGCCCAGGCGGCCGGGCTGAAGGTAAGGGCCGGGCCGCTCGGGTCCTTCGAGTCGCGTACTCCGATGCCGCCGAGAACAGCGAGCGCGTCGGCGAACTCGACGCAGTTGTTGCCGGTGCCGTCGCTGTAGGACGACTTGCGCCAGGCCTCGTCGGGAAGCAGTTCGTTGGCCGGAACGTGAGTGTTAATGGCTCTACTACCTTCTTGCTAGTTCTTCCAGGAAGTCGATGGTGTCTTCGAGGCCCAGGGCCACACCCACCATCGCGTCGAACCGGCGGGTGAACCGATCGACCTCGCGGGGCTTGTCCGAAGTCGACACCGCGCCCCAAGCATTGTCCGTCTGCACCCGCGCAGGCAGCTCACCGAGGTCGAGGATCGTGAAGTCGTTGCTTGACCGGTAGCCGCGCTTGAAGGGCAGTATCTGGATCGAGACGTGGTCCTGCCGGGCCAGCTTGACGATCTCGGTGTACTGCTCGCGCATCACCTCGTCGTCTCCGACGGGAATCCTGAGCGCCGCTTCTCCGAGGATGACGCGCAGCCGGACCGAGTCGTCGCGCCCCAGGACGCGGCGCTTGCGCTCCATCCGAAGTTCCACGTTGCGCCGTACGAACTCTGCCGTGGTGTCCTCGACGGGCCGCTGCACTTCGAAGAGCGCCCGAGCGTACGCCTCGGTCTGGAGCAGGCCGTACACGACCGTCGGGTGGTAGGCGCTGATCATCATCGCCTCGGCTTCTAGGCCGACGTAGTGCGGCATCCCGGTCGGCATGAAGCTGCGGTACTGCGTGAGCCACTCGTCGTTCGCGCTCTCCCGGTTCAGCTCCAGCAACTGCTCGACGAGCGACTCGTCGATGACGCCGTACCGCCGCAGCAGCGTCCTCAGGTCCCCGGGGTTCCGGCGAAAGTTCAGCTCGCCGTTCTCGATCCTGGCAAGGCTCGGCTCGGAGAGCGCCTTGAGGCCGCGTACCGCCGCCTTGCGGGTCATCCCGCGGGCTCGGCCCTCCTCGACGGGCGGGCAGTTTTCCCGGAGTTGCTTGAGCTGGATGCCGAGCTCCAGCCTCCTGCCGCTCGCACCGCGTTTCGCTGCCATGTGTGCACTACCCCCAAGCACTTGTGCATGCTCTCTACCACTGTGCGCAGAGTGTCGCATCCTCTGCGTCGCCGCCACATCCTTCTGCGCAACCTCACGAATAGTCCTTTTTTGAGTTGCGCAGAAATTTCAGTGGCGATCCAGTTGCAACTCTACGAGGGGCTGCGCCACCGTAGTTGGGCCCGCACAAGACCTGACGAAGGGTCGGCTGCCAGCGGCCCATGAGCCGCGCCGTCGCCCGTGAGTTGCCGAGAGGTGAGGGGAAATGGGTGCTGTTGCCCCCGGTCTGGAGATCCTCGCCGAGCTGCGCGCGGGGAACCCGGCAACCGCCTTGTCGGGCATACGGCAGATGCTCTCGTTGACGGTCGACCGTGAGCCGCTGTTAGGGGGAGCCGAGGTATCCGAGACCACGGCCGCCTGGGTCCCTCGACTGCGCAGAATTGCCCGCGCGAAGCTGTCGCTCTGGGGCTTGCCGTCGGTGATCGACAGCTCGCTGTTGCTGATCAGCGAGCTGGTCACGAACGGGCTGCGTTACGGGGCCGATCAGCAGATCGCGTTCCGCATGGTGCTGGTCGGCGACTTCCTCGTCGTCGAGGTCGAGGACGGGTCTCCCACCCGGCCGAGCATCCGCGCCGCGGACTCCGATGCGGAGAGCGGCCGTGGCCTGCTCCTGGTGGACGCCCTCGCGGACGACTGGGGCGTCAGCCAGGACGGCACACGAACCTGGTGTGCTGCCCGCGTCCCCACGGACGGAGAGCTCATGCCGTGATCGCCGCCTCCATCCGAGCCCCGCCCGACGGAATCTGCCGCCGCGCTGCCGCCGGCTTCGCGGCCTGCCGCCTCCGTGGGCTGGTGCGACAGCCCCCTCACCACTGCCGAGCTTTCGAACCCCATAAGGACCCTCCAGCCCGATGTCGGCACCTTCCCGTGGCCAGTCCCACCCCCGCGTCCCCGTCTGCGGAGCTCTCACGCTCCTTCCCCGGCACCTGGCAACGCTGGCACTCTCCTTCGCCCTTCCTGGAAGCGCGAAGGCGGAGGACGTCGAGCGGAAGCTCCGATGCCCTCTCGGCACTCACTCCACCGGCGACCACCATGCCTTCGTGCTCCACCTCGACGGGTGCGAGACCGGCGCCGTCTGGACCAGTTGGGCCGAGGGGCACCTTCCCGTGGTTCTGGAGGTGCGGGACGACTGCGACGCGGTCAGCCCGTCCGCCCACGGCAGCGAGCCGTGTTGCGAATTCGCGGGACACCCGGGTGGGCACACGTTCGAGGTGGACGACCCGTCCTTGCCCCAGGCCCCGTGATCAGGCGGCCCGCGGCGGCGCCGACGCTCCGCTCCGTCGGGCTCAACGGGCCGGCCCCCGCCCCGCTGTGGCCGACCCCGTTCCTGTGTTTCATCCCCGATGATCTCCGGGCGTCGAGTCCGAACGTCGACGCCCGGTCCCCGAGCCCCTGCCCTGCACGCCAGCAGGCACAGGCCAGGTTCACCGCACCTCAAGTGGAAGGACATGCAGATGACCACTGCTACCCAGGCCTCGGCTCCCGCGCCGAGCGCCCAGGTCCCCGACGACCCGTTCGAGCTCGACATCACCTTCATCGAGAACACCCCGGCCAGCGAGTCGGTGCTGATGTGCACCACCGGCGACAACTGCGGCTCGTCGTGCCCGAGCGCCTGCGGCGGCTCCTCGGTGGAGTAGCAAGGTCCGTCTGTGCGTGCTGGGCGGGTTCCTCCGCCCAGCACGCACCTTCGTACAAGGAAGGAAAGCTCCAGATGACGCGCGCGCGAGCCAGGACCTACCGAGGCGTGGCCGACGGGATGCTGCGGGCCGCGGCGAGCGTCGCCGGCCCGACCGTGCCGCCGTGGCCGGCGGCTGACGCTCCCGTGGACGACTGGCGTGCATGGCTGGCCGCGGTGTGGGGCGATGACGCCTTCCGGCAGGCCGTGACCGGTGCCAGCCCCGACCTCACGCGCAAGGTCGAGGGGATTGTCGCCGGGGACTCGGTGCCGACACGCCGTGCGCGGCGTGCGGCCCTGGCCCTCGCCCGGTATGCGATCCGGTACACCGGCCGTTCCACCCCGTTCGGGCTGTTCGCCGGGGTCGCACCGCTCCGCTTCGGCGCCGGGGCCGAGGTGCGCGTCGGGGACCGGCACCGGGCCGTCGCCCGTCCTGATCCGGTGGTTCTGGACGAGGCCGTCAGCAGGTGGGAAGCAAGCAGCGAGCGAATGGCCGATGTGGAGGTGTGCGTCAACAACCTCGCCCGCCTGCAGGACGGACGCGTCGTCGTCCCTTCCGAGGGGGCAGCGGAGATCTCGCTCGTGATGTCGCCCGCGGTCGCCCTGGTGCTCGACGCTGCACGGGCGCCGATCCGATGTGCGGGCCTGGCGGAGAAGCTCGCCGCGGAGTACCCGCGCACGTCCGAGCCCGCTCGGTCCCGGCTGCTCGCCCAGCTCCTCCACGTGCGGCTCCTGCGCTCCGCGCTGCGCGCTCCCGCGACCGTCGTCGATCCGGCCGACGTGCTGCCGGCCGCCCTGCGCGACGAGGTTCGGCGCGGGCGATCCGCGGCGGATCTGCGGCTGGATGCGACTGTACGGTTACCCGAGACGGTGCTCACCGAGGCGGAGACCGCCGCGACGCTTCTCGCCCGGCTCGCGATGCACCCGGCGGGCACCCACGCGTGGCGCGACTACACCAAGCGGTTCATCGCCCGCTACGGCGAGGGCGCCGAGGTGCCGCTGGAGCTGGTGACGGACCCTGGTCGCGGCCTCGGGCTGCCCGTGGGCTTCGGCGAGGTATACGCGCCGCCCCGCGTGATGACGCGGCGGGACCGTCTGCTGCTGGAACTGGCGGGGACGGCTGCCGCCGAAGGCCGCCGCGAGGTGGTGCTGTCCGGCGTCCTGATCGACGAGCTGGAGGCCGCCGCGGGCACGCGCCGGATCGATGCGCCGCACCTCGAACTGTGCGCGCACCTCAGGGCCTGCTCGGTGCACGCCCTCGACCGGGGTGACTTCCGGCTGGAGGTCTCGACCGTGTCTCGCGGAGTCGGCACGATGACCGGTCGGTTCTGGCACCTCGTCCCGGACGCCGCCACGGCCTGTAAGGATCTGCCCACGGTTGAGGACGGCTCGGAGCTGTTGCAACTGTCCTTCCATGCCGGACGCGTCCCGTTGGACCTGCTGACGCGGGCTCCGCAGGCTCTTCCCCGAGTGCTCAGCGTGGGTGAGTTCCGACGTCCGCGGGAGGGGGTGCTGTTCCCCGCGGATCTCGCTGTCCGTGCGCTCGGTGGTTGTCTCCACCTCGTCGAGGCCGCGACCGGCACGCGCATCGAGCCGGTCACGCCGACCGCCGTCAACTTCGTGTGGAACAACTGCGCCCCGCCGCTGGCCCGGTTCCTGGCCGAGATCAGCAGGGCCGGTGCGCCGCAGGTGACGTGGTTCGACTGGGGAGCGGCCTGGACGCTTCCCGTCCTCCCCGCCTTGCGCTACCGGCGCACCCTGCTGGTGCCCGCACGGTGGAAGCTCCGGGCCCGGGACCTGCCCGGCCGTAGCGCGTCGCTGGGCGAGTGGGCCCGGGAGTTACACGCGTGGAAGAGCCGGTTCAGGCTGCCCGACCGTGTGCTGCTCGCCGAGGACGACATGCAACTCCCCCTCGATCTGCGTCAGGACATGCATCTGGACCTGCTGCGCGTGCACCTCGCCGGAAGCGCGGCCAGCGCCGCATCCCTCTACGAGGCTCCGCCGCAGGATGCGGACGGATGGATCGGCGGGCGCGCCCACAGCATCGTCGTTCCCATGGCGGCGCGCTCGTGACGGCGAAGGCCCTGCCCCGGACGCAGGATCTGTCCGAAGGCCCGCTCGGGACAGCGCTGCTGGACATCGAACGCGGCAACCTGCCCGCCGCGCACCAGCATCTGGCCCGAGCAGTGGCAGGCGGTGTCAGCGCCGGCGGCAACGCATCGCTTTTCCACGGTGCCCCCGCGCTGGAGTTCGTCCTCGGCCGTACGGGACGCGTCCGTCCCGACGTCCGTGCCACGGTCGATCGCGTCGTGGATACGCGGCTTGCCGCCGCTCGTGCGCGACAGAATTGCGGCGAGCTGCCGCATCTCGCGGAGTTCGACCTCGTGCGCGGCCTGACCGGGCTCGGCGCGCTGCTGCTCACCCGTGGGGAGACATCCCGACGGTTGGAGGACGTACTGACCTACCTCGTGTCCCTGACGCGACCGGTCCGGATCGACGGCCGGCAGCTGCCCGGGTGGTGGTCCGCAACCGGGCCCGGCGGCGAGGAGATGCCCGGCGGGCACGGCAACAACGGCATGGCGCACGGCATCTCCGGAGTCCTCTCGGTCCTGTGCCTGGCCGCCGGGCAGGACGTCCTGGTGCCGGAGCAGCACGAGGCAATCGAGTTGATCGCGAACTGGCTGGACGTCTACGGCGGGTCGTACTGGACGACACGCGCCCACCTGAACGCGGGAGGGCCATCGGGCCATGAGCCCGCCCGCCCCTCGTGGTGCTACGGCCTGCCCGGGATCGCCCGCGCGCAACAGCTCGCCGGGCTCGCACTGGACGACCCCTACCGCCGCCGGGCGGCGGAGGACGCCTTCGTGGCGATTCTGTCCGACCCGGCGCACCTCGCCCGCATCACCGACGCCTCGCTCTGTCACGGCTGGGCGGGCCTGGTGACCCTGACCCGTGCCGTCACGGCCGACAGCCTCGTGCCCGAGCGCTTCACCCCTCTACTGGACGACCTGCTTCGACGCCTGACCGCGGACCTGGACCAACTGCCGAAGCCGGGGTTCGTCGAAGGCCGCGCAGGAGCACAGCTCGCGCTCGACGGGACTGACACCACGGGCTGGACGAAGGCCCTGCTCATCACCTGATCCGCACCGACCGAAAGGAGCGCGGAGGCGCGCATGGACACCGACGACGAGAAGATCCCGATCGCTCACGAAACAGCCTGGTGGCACGTGAGCCTGGCGTTCCCCGGTGGCACGGTCACCCCGCAGGGGGCCCGAGCCCTGCATGCGGAGTTATGCGATCAGCGGTTCCATTTCCTCCGGAAGGACGCCGGCCTGCGGCTGCGCACGGAACACCCCGTCCTCGACCTCCTGGAGAAACTCGTCGCTGACGGGCAGATCAGCGGCTGGACCGGCGGCATCTACGAGCCCGAGACCCATGCCTTCGGCGGTCCGGACGCCATGGGACTCGCGCACGAGCTGTTCTGCGCGGACTCGCGCTGCGCCCTGGCGCAGGTCGGCGTCCCCGGGGGCCGCGAGCGCTCCGTCCTGCTGCTGTCCGCCATGTTCCGCTCTGCCGGGCAGGATCCCTTCGAGGCCGGGGACATCTGGGCGCAGCTCGCCGCCCTGCGGCCGCCCGCCATCCCGCCCACCGGCTCGGCACTTGGCCGTGCGGTGACGTCGATGCGGCACCTGATGACCGCGGACGCTGCGCGCCGACAGAACCCTGAGCCCGGCTGGACGGACCGCGTGGCCGCCTTCGAGCGCACCGGGCGGGAGCTCAAGCAGCTCGCCTCTGACGGACTACTGACCCGCGGCCTTCGCGCGGTCCTCGCCCACCACGCCATCTTCGCCTTCAACCGCGCCGGCGTACCCGCCCACCAACAGGCCGCCGCAGCCTGGTTGGGCCGCACCGTGGCCTTCCCCGAACGAGCGGAAGACGCCGTGTCACCCCGCCGGGCCGCCCGCACCGCCCCTAGCCTCACCGAAATGGAGAAGACGCTGACCCCCGAAAGCACCACCCCCGCCGCCCTGCGCGAAGCGCTCGTGAACCGCCTCACCGAAAGCGGCCACCTGCGTACCCCCGAGGTCACCGAGGCCTTCCGGACCGTCGAACGCCACCGGTTCCTCCCCGGCGTCGACCTCGAAGGCGCCTACGCCGAGGACGCCACACCGATCAAGCACGGCGAGCGCGGCGAGGTGCTCTCCTGCATCTCCGCGCCCCAGATCGTCGCCATCCAGCTGGAGCAGCTCGGCGCGAAGCCGGGCGACCGGGTCCTCGAAGCGGGGGCCGCCACCGGCTACAACGCCGCGCTGCTCGGCCGGCTCGTCTCCCCCGGCGGGCACGTGTGGACGCTGGACGTCGACGCGGACCTCGTCGAACGCGCCCGCACGACCCTTGCCCGGACCGGGGCGCAGAACGTCTCGGCAGTCCTCGGCGACGGCGCGGCCGGCCTGCCCGAACACGCGCCGTACGACCGCATCCAGTTCACCGTCGGTGCGGGCGACGTGCCGGTGAGGATCCTCGACCAGCTCGCGCCCGCAGGCCGCCTCGTCCTGCCGATGCGCATCCGCGGCAGCATCTCCCGCTCCTTCGCCTTCGAGCGCGACGGCGACGTGTGGAGGACCGTCTCCTGCGAGATGGCCAGCTTCATCCCGCTGCGCAAGGGCGTCTGCGACGACCTCCGCACTGTCGTACCCCTGGCCGGGGAAGGCAACGTCCGCCTGGAGACCTTCAGCGAGCAGCAGGTCGACCGCGACGCGATCCGTACGGTCCTGGACACCCCGTCGACCGAGGTCGACACCGGCGTGGTGTTCCGCAAGGGCGCGCCCTTCGAGTGGCTGTACCTCTACCTGGCGTGCGTCCTGCCGAGCGGCCTGTCCCGGATGCCGGGCCAGCGCCCCGGCTTCAGGCCGCACTTCTTCTGGGGCTCCATGGCCGCGCTCGACGGCGACAGCCTCGCCTACCTGACCATGCCCACCGGCGAGGACGAGCATGGCTGGTTCGGCGCGATCGGCGTCATCGGCCACGGCCCGCGAGGTGCGGAACTCGCCGACCACGTCGCCACCGAGATCCGTACGTGGCACGAGGGCTGGGGCAACGACGGGCCCGAGCCGTCCTTCCGCATGGCCGTCGGCACCGCCCGCGACCAACTCGCCCCCACCGCGCCGCGCTTCGTCATCGACAAGGCGCACAGCCGCCTCGTCGTCGACTGGCCCCGCAAGAGCTGACCGCGGATGCTCCCCGCGATAGCACGCCGCATCCCGCTGGTCCGCCGTCCCAAGCGGCCCGCGTTACCGCTGGACGAACGCGTCGCCCACCTCACCCGGGCGGCTGTCGCGCCCGCAGGTGCCGACCACCGCGACACGGTGGCCTGCACCTGCGGGATCCTCAACATGGCCGCCCTGATCGCTTCCGACGTCGGCATGCCCGAACTCGCGGCCGAGCTGTGCTGGCGGCAGCACGCCGCCTTCGCCGACGCAGGACGCCTCACCGGCGATGTCGCGTCGATGTCGCTCATGCCCCTGATCAACGTCTCCCGCCTGCTGACCCGCGCGGGCGACGGCGAAGCCGCCTACGACGTTCTCGACCGGCTCCACCGTGCCGCTGTTGCCCGAGGCACTGCCGAGTTCCACGGCCACGCCGTCGACCTCTCTGCCCTCACCACCTCGGATACGGACCACCGCAGGATCGTCCGCGAGCTCTGGCTCGCCCTCCTGACGGACGGCGCGCGGGCCTTGGCCCGGACCGGCCGCTGGACGGAAGCCGCCGAAGCGATGGCCGCACACCGCGGCATCGGCAACCGCCTGCTCGACGGACGCCAGATCAAGGTCATGTCGCTGATGGAACGCGGCCTCGGCCAGGAAGCCCGCGACCTGATCAGCTCCTCCGCGATCTGCGAACCGTGGGAGGGGACCGTCGGGGCCCTCCTGAGCGTCTGCTGCAGCCCACGAGACATCGGCGTTCAAGAGGGCGAGCTCGACCGCGCACTCCGGCTGACACAGGCGCTGCTGGCCTCTCCGGACCCGGAAACCGCCACGTTCCAGACGCGAGCAGCGCTGAGCGCGCTCGAACTCCTCAAGGACCCGTCCGACCCCCGCGCCGACCGACTACGCGACGGCGCCGCCACCGCGGCCCGCCTGGACGCCCACGCAGCCCGAGAACTCCTCGACCACCCCGCGAGCACGGACCTCTCCGAGCGGCAGAAACAGGATCTGCACACCACCGTGTCGCGGGCGGGCGTCGGCACGGGATACCTGCCCACCATCCACGAACAAGCCATTACAGCAGCCGTCGACCGGGCCGACGCCGCACTCCGCCAGCAGCTCACGCACGTATGAGGCAGCGGGTCCAGTCGCTCGAAATCAGGCTGCGCTCGCGGGGCCTTGGGAGCAGCATGGCGGGATGCCAGACCTGCTGTGGGAAGACGTCACGGATATCTTCGCCCCCGAGCTGATGGGCGCTCTGCCTGATGGGTGCGTGTCAGGGGCCTCGGTCGAGGACTGGCAATCGGTGTTCGATCTGGTCCGTTCGTGCGGCTGGGCATGGGAATACTCGACCGACGGCGCCGTTGGTCCGCTGCCCTCCGCGGCAGAGGCGCTGACACATCATGCCGACGCGGTGCTTGCCGAGTTGCATGTCTGGCCAGTGCCGGACGTGCTGGTGATTTTCCGCCCGATGTCGACCGAGGAGATCGACTTCGACGTCGACCTCCGGGAGCTTCAGGGCCAGGAGGGGGTGAACGTGCTGTGCCAGTTCCTGACCACGCTCGGTCGCCACCTGGGCAAGTCGGTGGTGATGACGGCCGAGGGCGACTACGGGAACCCGGTACTCGGGTTCGATCCCGCGGCCGACCGCGTGGTGCTCATGGCGGCCCCGGCCGTAGGCTGACGTTCCATGTATCGGCCTGACCCGACCTGCACCCGCAGCGGCCAGACGCGGCTGGAGCCGAGCAAAGAGATTGCAAAGTCCCTCTAACGCCGCAGGTCAGAAAGTGTCCTCTCCGCGCGAGCGGAGGTGTCCCGACGGTGGCCGGTGTGGCGTTCGCCAGGGAGGTGTCCTCTCCGCGCGAGCGGAGGTGTCCCGTGCCAGCCGTACACCTGAGCAACGAACGAGAGGTCCTCTCCGCGCGAGCGGAGGTGTCCCGACCAGCCCGCAATCATCCAGCAGACCCTCCAGGTCCTCTCCGCGCGAGCGGAGGTGTCCCGCGGGGCTTGTCGTACAGCAGCTCCCAGCCGGTGTCCTCTCCGCGCGAGCGGAGGTGTCCCGCGTTCGTGCAGGTGGGCCGGGATCTCGCCGAGGTCCTCTCCGCGCGAGCGGAGGTGTCCCGTCCGACGTCATGTTGGACGGCGAGACGAAGTTGTCCTCTCCGCGCGAGCGGAGGTGTCCCGGCGCTGGAGGACACGGCGTCAGGGATCGCGGGGTCCTCTCCGCGCGAGCGGAGGTGTCCCGCGAGAGACCTCTTCGGGTGTCGGCTCGATTTCGTCCTCTCCGCGCGAGCGGAGGTGTCCCGGTCGACGACATCGTGTCCGGGCAGGGCATGCCGTCCTCTCCGCGCGAGCGGAGGTGTCCCGCCTCGATGAGGTACGCCGGCGTGACTCCCATAGTCCTCTCCGCGCGAGCGGAGGTGTCCCGCACAGGCGGTGCTCGGCGTGGTCATGCTGCTCGTCCTCACCGCGCGAGCGGAGGTGGCCCGGTGCTCCCCGAGTGGCCGTGCCTCAGGAGTGAGTCCTCTCCGCGCGAGCGGAAGTGTCCCGCGGGCGTACCGCGAGATGTACGCCGAGCTGTCGTCCTCTCCGCGCGAGCGGAGGTGTCCCGGTGACGCCGGCGCCGGAGCCGGGCTCCAGTACGTCCTCTCCGCGCGAGCGGAGGTACCCCTCCCACGTGTGCCTCCTACAGGGCTGCGATCATGTCCTCGCCGCGCGAGCGGAGGTGCCCCGGAGCCCGTCATGACCCCCAAGACCCCCGCCGAGTCCTCTCCGCGCGAGCTGAGGTGCCCCGTGGCTGGCGGGCGTCGGTGTTTGGCGTCACCGCTCCCCTCCGCGTGAGCGGAGGTGTCGCGACCGCAGTGCGGCCAGTCGACCACGAGCAATTCGACCGGGACGTCACCCTCCAGCCTTCGTGAGCGGCATCGGTATGGCCTATACGAGGTCTCCGGGACCAGCCGTCACCCTTCGATCGCGCCCTCCTGGGAGGGAAGGCGTCCGGTGCGGCGCCACTGGGCCAGGACCGCGCGGCCGTAGTTGTTGGTGCCGATCGCGCGGTCGAGCTCGGCGCCGCTCGGGGTCCGGCCCTTCGCGTGCTCCTGCTGAAAGTAGGACCACATCGCCTCTTCCGCGCTCTTACCGTTTCTCGAACGGCCTGTGCTGGCGGGACGGGACTCTCGCGGCATGCTCCTCTCGGCGGGCTCGGGAACGCCCGAGGGCCGGGCCGCGCTCTCGCGCCCGGAGGCCGGTGTCTCGGCCCCCTCCAGTGCGCCCACCGCCCCGGCTCGCTCCACCCGCCCCGCGCCTGTCGCGAGCAGCTCCACCGCCAGCAGCAGCGCCACCGGCGGCCACCCCGCCACCAGGACCGGCTGCCAGGCCAAGCGCGGCGCCGCCGCCACGTTCGCGGCCAGCGACATCGCGATGCCCATACCGAATGCCAACCGCACCGCGTACCGGGTACGCCGACGACCCGCGGCCTGGGGCTTTAGTAGCCCGATAGTCGCCAGCACCAGCAGGCCGTCAACCGACAGCGGCCACAGCGACGCCCCCGCCGGGTCCGCACCGCCGTCGAGGGCGAAGGTCCGCTGGTGCTCGTACGAGGCGTAGGCCGCCACCGCCGCCACAACGACTGCGCACGCACGCCGCGCCCAGACGTCGGGCGCGCTCACCTCGCGCCCCTTCCCGAGCCGCTCGCCCCGCCCCGGCGCCGACGAGGCACCTCGACCGTCGCCGACAGCGTCAGTGAGCCCTTCGGTGCCTGTGCCGTGGCTGGCGGCATCCCGTTGGGGGTACCACAAAACCCTGCACGTCCGGCATCTCGTCCGGGTGCGGGCATGTCCTCCTCGATCCTTCCGGCGGCCGACGCCAGGTCCGGCATCGCCTCGGCGGGCAGGGTGACGCTGATCGTCACTGCGTCCGAGTCGAGATGGAGCTTGATCCGGAGCCCGATGATCTCGAACAGCGGTCGGAGAAGACGTTCCGGCGCTTTCGCCAGATTCAGGGCCAGGCAGGCTCCCCGATCTCCGCAACGAGCCGCATCTGGTCGGCTGCGAGCCGGTTGAAGCTCTCGCGCAGCCCTGCGGCAAAAGGGTCTCCGGGGGCGCGGTCCTGGGCCTGGGCGAGAAGGTTGGCCTGCCGGCGGGTGGTCTCGTCGAGACTGCGCTGCAGGCGCTCTTGCTCCCGGTCTCGCTGCCGGGCGACGGTGTCGTCGCGCGCGGCGAGTACGGTGAGGAACAGCTCTCGGCGGTGGGGGCCGAAGAGGCGGTTCACGTCCTCGGTGACAAGGGCTACAGCTCCCGCGCGATCCGCACCTGGCTGCGGCGTCGGGGCATCGCCCATACCATCCCCGAGCGGGCTGACCAGGTACGAAACCGGGCCCGGCGCGGCAGCCGCGGCGGCCGCCCACCGGCCTTCGACCGTGAGCTCTACAAACGGCGCAACGTAGTGGAACGCTGCTTCAACCGGTTGAAGCAATGGCGGGGCGTCGCCACCCGATACGACAAGACCGCCGAGTCCTACCCCAGGCGGCTGTCACCCTCGCATCACTCCTGATGTGGGGGTGACAGCCCTTAAGGACCCTCTTCGGCATAGCGGTCAGTTCGAGTGAGGACCCCGGTAACGGACCATTCGAACGGCTCTCGTTCGGTGCGCGGCAGCGATACCTCGACCAGTTTGCCGTCGTAGATCATCCACAGACCGAAACAGTCATCTTCCTCGTCGCGAACGAGGACTTGAACGGAATGCGGATACGGCCAGGCGAGAGACTCAAGATGGCTCAGCAACCCGCGCCAGTTGTGGCGGATGAACTGGACAACCCACGCGTAACACTCCCGAGACTGCACGCGCGACCCATTGAACATGCCATCGTCCACACGCGTGAAGCACTGGTGCCAGTCCCGGTCCTCGTCAGGGCGGGTAAGGGGCTCCATGACCTCCTCAGCTTCTCGCGCCAGGACGATGACCTCTGCGAATCTACTCATCAGCCCATGATGGTTGCACCCTCGCCAGAGGGGGACCCAAGGACGATCACACTTTGACGACAGAGCCTAGTCTTCTGAGTCAGGAATTCGCTTCAAATATCCGGCGAGGCGCTCGAGGATGTCGTCGGCGGTCTTGGTCCAGATGTAGGGCTTGGGGTCG
>NZ_JBIRPW010000028.1:0-60285 GCF_044332905.1 Streptomyces sp. NPDC021224
TCCCTCCTCGGCATCGGCAACCTCGCATCCAAAGTCAAATCCGTCTTCCACGCCGTCGCCAAACCCGTCAACCGCGTCATCGACAAAATCGTCGGCTTCATCGTCAAAATCGGCAAGAAGATCTGGGCCAAGCTCAAGTCGAAGTTCGGCAAGAAGAAGAACGAAGGCAAGGGCAAGGGCGATGGAAAGGACGCAGCGGCCTCAGGTGATCGGCCCGTCGTCCGGGTGCCGTTCGACATGGCCGGTGATTCCCATTCCCTCACCTTCACCCCCAAGGGGGGCGACGTCGATGTTGTCATGGCGTCCGTCAATCCCAGGGACCTTACGGAGAAGTTCAGTACGGCGCATGCCAGGATCGACTACTTCAGGAACTACATCGAATCCATTGAGGATCCGAAGGTGAAGGCGGGCTATGAAGCTCAGATACTTCCCTGGCTGGAGTCGTTCACTCGGGACAATGTAGCCACGTTCAGGAGCATCTACAAGGAATGGTATCCGGCGCGTGGGGAGCCGAACCGCCCGTCGGCTGCCACGGACAGAATCAGCCGGATGACCTCACAGGCGGAGCAGGCTCTGCAGAATCTCAAGGAGTGGGCTGCGAAGACCGGTATACCTGACCTCGAGCCCGAGGCGATCAACAGAACGATCAATGTCAAGGGTGCAGAGATCTGGAAGGAGGAATTCGACAGGAAGAAGCAGCTCATCGAGTCGGTTGTCGGGGGCTTCCGGTACCGGGGAAATCCGATCCAGTATCGGGGCAGCATGGAGTCCGGCTGGCGCGGCCCGCAGAAGGGGAAGACCCATTACGATCCGAAGGACTTCGACGTCGATATGTACGTGATCGACCCCGAGGATTTCGAGAGAATCGCGGAACGTAAGGGGCTCGGGCAGCGGACGAAATGGATCAAGGGCGACGCTGTCTACGCGCCAGAACTTCTCAGGCTCAGTCTTCGAGTCGCACAGGCGCTGCAGGGCGCATTTCCGGAAGTCAAGGGGATCGGCGATTCCAAGGTGATCCTGCGCCGGAGCGAACCCGGGCAATGAACTGCTTCATCCCCATCAAGTGGGCTAGGATCATCGCGGATGACGGGTACGCGCCTTGGAGGGTGTCGTGGTGAAAGTTCTTGAATTCTCGGTCCGGGCGAACGCGAGCGAGCCGTTCGCACGTGTGCGGAATGTGGTTGAGCAGGCGCTGGGTCTCACCTTCGAAGAGGGAGAATTCGAGGACGTTCCTGCTCTGGTGGCGAACTCGCTCGGAATGCATATCGGACTCTTCAAGTGGGGCGAGTTCTACTTGTTGGAGAGCAGGATCGACGACGTCAGGTTCCTGGAGGCGGCCGAGAGGAAGCCGCTGGAAGTAGTGCGGGTCAGTGAGGCTTTCGCGGACATGCTCACTACCCTCGGACCCGTCCGATGGCGTGTCGCCACCGAGGCGGATCTGATCGAGGACCGGGCGTACGGAGACGAGCTCGATCGGCAGATCGCCGACGACGAAGGCGCTCCCCCCTGGGCCTGAGGGCTGTGCACCCTGGGCTCACGTCGTCAGCAGGTGGGCGTACTCGCCGAATTCGGAGGGGAGGGTCAGGCGGCCGAGCTTCTGGTATTCGCGCTGCACCGCGTGGATGAGCATCGGCATCGTCAGGGGGGTGCCGGCTTCTGCCGCGAGGTAGGCGGCGGTCACGGCGACGGAGCGGATGTTGCCGCCGGCCAGCTCGAAGGACTCGGCGCAGAAGGCGAGGTCGAGGGGGGACGACGGCGGGAGGACGGGGTGGAGGGCGCGGTGCCAGAGGAGGTGGCGTTGTTCCGAGTCGGGGAGGGGGAAGTCGACGACGAGGTCGAGGCGGCGGGTGAAGGCGTCGTCGAGGTTGGCGCGCAGGTTCGTCGCGAGGATGGCCAGGCCGTCGAAGGTCTCCATCCGCTGGAGCAGGTACGCGCTCTCGACGTTGGCGTAGCGGTCGTGCGCGTCCTTGACCTCCGAGCGTTTGCCGAAGATCGCGTCGGCCTCGTCGAAGAGGAGGACGCCGTTGACGCCCGCGGCTTCGCTGAAGATGCGTTCGAGGTTCTTCTCGGTCTCGCCGATGTACTTGTCGATGACGGTCGCCAGGTCGACCGTGTAGAGGTCGAGCCCCAGGTCCTTCGCGACGACCTCCGCGGACATCGTCTTGCCCGTGCCGGAGTCACCGGCGAACAGGGCGGTGACACCGCGGCCGCGCCCGCCGCCCGGCCGCATGCCCCACGCGCCGAGGACGAGGTCGCGGTGCCGGGCGCGGGCGGCCAGTTCGTGGAGCTGGGCGAGGGGGTCGGCGGGCAGGACGAGGTCGTCCCAGCCCACGGCGGGTTCGATGCGCCGGGCCAGCCGGTCCAGGCCCGCCGCGTTCTGGGCGCGGGCCCCGGCCCGTACGTGGTCGGCGTCCAGCGGGCCGTCCGTGAGCAGCGCGGCCTGCGCGGTGGAGCGGGCGGCGCGGGTGATCTGGTCCGGGGTGAGGAGGAAGGGCGCGAGGGTGCGCCGTACGTCGAGGTCGTCCGGCACCGGGGCCTGGTAGGTGCGGGCCCACAGTGCGGCCCGGGTCGCCGGGTCCACCCGGGGGGCGTGCAGCAGCAGCGGGGGGCGCGCGGACCAGGCGGCGTCCCAGGGGGTGCGCCCGACCAGGACGGTGAGCGGCGCGGTGTCGGCCAGCAGTCGCAGCGCCTCCGTGTGCTCGGGCGTGAGCGCTTCGAGGGGCGCGCACACCAGGCCCGCCCCGGTGAGCCGCGCCTCGCGGGCCAGGGCGCGGACGGCTTCCGCGGGGTGCGGGTCCTGGGCCAGGCGGGTGAGGTCGACACCGAGGACGGGGTGGCCCGAGCGCGGCAGCGCCGCCGCGGCCAGCGCGGTTCCGGCGCCGCCCTGGTCCTCGCGCAGGTGGGCCAGCCGGACACCGTGGGTGAGGGCGCGGGCGAGGACGTCCGGGTCGCCGACGCCGGGGACGTCGTGCCAGGACGTGAGCAGGTCGGTGAGCCGCGGGTCGGGGGTGTCGTCCCCGAGCAGATGGCCCGCGACGCGGTCGGGCACGCGCAACGACCGTCCCAGGAAGGGGCGTTCGGCCTCCTCGACGACCAGCAGCCCGCCCGCCCGCAGTGGCGCCTGCGGCGCGAGCCGGGCCCGCGCCCGCGGATCGGCGGCCGCCCGCCCGCACAGCCCGAGGGCGAGTCCGACGGTGGGACGGCAGCGCGCGACATGGTCGTTGAGGTAGCCGTAGAACTGCTCGAAGCGGTCGTCCAGGTCGGGGACGAGCGCGATGAGCAGGATCTCGACGTCGAGCGGGGTCAGGCCGAAGGCGCGGGCGAGGTGCCGCAACCGGGACGTGTCGCGCCCGGTGTGCTCGGACGCGTCCGCCAGCGCCTCCGCCTCCGCGAGGCGTTCGGCGTCGGTGTGGTCGGGTCCGGCGAGCGAGCGGCCCTCGTCCAGCAGCCGCCGTACCGTCTCGTCGCTGAGGTAGAGCCCGCGGAAGGCGTCGTCCGGCTGCGGGTCGACCGCCTGCCGGGCGGCCACCGCGCGCCGCACCCGCTCCTCGACGAGCCCGGCCCGCGCGAGCAGGTGCCGCAGGCTGAGGTCGGCGGACCCGGCGCCGAGGCCGTACGGCTCCGGCGTCACGTGTCCTCCGCCACACGGGACGTGATGCCCGACCGGCGGGGCTCGCGCGGCTCGCGGGGCGGCGCCGGGGGGACGTTGGGCCTGCTGCCGTACACGGGGAGTTCGGTCCCGGACGGCATCCGGGCGGGCGGGCGCTCCGGTGACGCCCCGGGCGGCGGGACGCCCTCGGAGAAGCCGAGCCGCAGCCCGTCCTCGCCGACCGGCGGACCCGCCGCGTACACCGGCGACTCCGTCACGGGCACGCTGATCACCAGGTCGAGCGACGGCTTCAACTCGCCGCCGAGCGCGCTCCACACGTCCGCGAACGACCGGTCCTCCGGCGGCGGCAGGGCGACGCTCATCGGTACGGAGATGCCGAGTTCGGACAGCGTGCCGCTGAACCGCTCGGGCGACAGCGCCTCGTAGCGCAGCAGGCACAGCAACAGCGAGGACAGCAGCCGGTGTTCGTCCTCCGGGCGGCGCGTCCAGGCGGTGATCAGGTACGACAGCTTGAAGTAGCGCGGCGGGCGGCGCCGGGCCGTGACGGTGCCGTGCTCGTCGTACTCGTTGAGCAGGCCGCGCTCGCGCCGCCGCATGTCCTCGCGGATGTCGTACAGGTAGAGGTTGACGGTGGGGGCGTTGACCTTGGCCGCCCAGTCCCGGGTGGGCGCGTCGAAGACGACCGCGACCTGGCCGCCCGCGAGCGGGTCCGCGCGGAAGAGGGCGCGCAGGGCCTCGTCGACCTCATGGATCATGGGCGTGCCTCCTGCCGTGCCGGCTCCTACGGACGGGGTTCAGCTGCGGGCCGCGAAGTCCGGTGGCTGCACGGTCTGTTGCACGACCAGCACCGGCTGCGGCACCGGCGGGTCGTAACCGGTCGGCGTGGCCGTCACGTCCCGCGAGCCCAGCAGGTCGCGCGGCAGGACCACCACCTGCGCGGCGAACGTGCCGTCCGGCGCGACGAGCGCCGGATCGGTCCGGGCGGTGATCCCCCGGCTCCACGCCAGCGGCACGGCCGTGCCGGGCGGGAAGTCCGCGCCGCGCACCACGACCACGTCGCCGGGCCGGACGACCGACGGGCTGACCGTCAGCTTCGGCTGGAGGACGCGGATCGGCGCGGTCGCGGTGTTGTCCGCCGTCCGCGGGTCGGCGGGCGAGCCGTGCACGCTCACCCGCACCGTGCCCGCGAGCGGCACGTGGAGGACGCCCTGCTGGAGCAGCGTGACCCGGCCGCCGGGCGGGATCGTGCACGGCTTCGCGGGCGTGCACGCCGTCGGCGCCCCGACGCTGCTCCCGCCCGCGGCGGTCGCCGGCCACACCGACGACACGACCACGCCGGTCGCGGCGCGCGGCCCCGCGTTGCTGATCGTGACCTGTGCGACCGTACGCGCGCCCGTGTACGTCGGCGCGGGCCCGACGCCGATGCGGACGGTCAGGTCCGCCTGGTCGGGGATGGGCTTCGGCAGCACCGTGAACGTCGCCTGCGCGCTGCCGGTGTTGCCCGCGCCGTCGGTCGCCGTGCACGTGACGGTGGTCGAGCCGAGCGGGAAGAGCGACCCGGAGGCGGGCGTGCAGGTGACGGGCAGCGGGCCGTCCACGCCGTCCACGGCGGTCGCGGTGTAGCTGATGTGCGCGCCCTGCGAGCCCTGCGCCTCGACGGACCGGTTGTCGACGGTCACGACGGGGGCGGTGACGTCGCGGACGGCGATGCCGATGATCTCCTGGTAGTCGTTGGCAGGCTCCGGCAAGGGCGCCCCGGGCCCACCGGTGGTGCCGGTGGTGGTGCCCGTTGACGTGCCGGTCGACGTGCCGGTCGACGTGCCCGCGCTGGTCCCGGTGGTGGTGCCCGTCGTGGTGCCCGTGGTCGTGCCGGACGACGTCCCGGTGGTCGTACCCGTGCTGGTGCCCGTGGTCGTGCCGGTCGTCGTACCCGTGGTGGTGCCGGTCGTGGTGCCGGACGAGGTCCCGGTGGTCGTACCCGTCGTCGTCCCCGTCGTCGTCCCGGACGACGTACCCGTAGAGGTCCCGGTCGTCGTCGTACCCGTGGACGTACCGGTGTCCGTGTCCGTGCCGCCCGTCGCGGCGGCGCAGCCCGTGACGCCGCCGAGCAGGCCCGCGCCCGCGCCCGCCACGAGGCCGTCCGGGCCGGCGATCAGGCCGGTGCCGAGTCCGGCCACCAGGCCCCGGCCGCAGGCCCCGTCGCCGCCGCCCGCGCCCACGCCCGCCGCGAGGTCCGTTCCGGCGGTGGTGCCGGCCGGGTTGTCCGCCGCCGCGCGCTGCGGGGCCGCGGGTGTGCCCGTCACGCCGTCCGTGCCGGACGGCGGCGTACGGGCCGGGCCCGTACCGGATCTGTTCCGGACGGCTGCCGCGGTCACGACGTCCGGGGCCTGGCCGCCGGGCACCTTGCCGTCGAGCAGGAACTGCACGGCGCAGGTCAGTTCGGCGCCCTGCGGTGCGTCGGGGGCGACGGCGATCGTCTCGTCGAAGGACGCGGTCTCGCCGCTGGTGACCGTCCTGGTGGCGGGGTCGAGGCTGACGGTGAGGGCGGGGTCGCAGCCGACGGTCTGGTACGTGACGGTGGTGGGGAGGTTGACCAGGCCGTCGCTGATGGCCTGGGCGACGGCGTTCTCGTTCACGCCCGACATGAGCTTGCCGCCGGTGGCGTTCACGACCTTGGTGGCCTCGTCGGGGTCGTGGGTGCCCTCGTGGTTCTCGGGGGTGTCGCCGTCGCCGTCGAGGCCGTCGCCGAGGTCGGTCGTGATGTCGATGGCGAGGACGCGTACGCCCGCGTTCTTGAGGGCGCCGATGGTGGAGTCGAGCGAGTGGTCCACGCTGGGGTCGTGGCTGGAGGCGTCCCCGATGAGGACGACAATGGGGCTGGCCTCCGGGCGGAAGGTGATCCGCCCGTCCGCACCGTTGGCGATCTGCCAGAGCCCGTTGATCCAGTCCTCGGCGGGTCCGGGGCTGTCGTAGCCGCGCTCCGCGTCCAGGTCGTCGAACCACCCGCTCACATCGCTGACGTCCGAGGTCAGTCGGTGCTCCACGGTGAAGACCTTCGCGCCGTCCGTCACGTCGCCGTACGCGGTGAGCGCGAAGCGTGCGCCGGGCTGCTGGGCGAGGACGTTCGTGGCGACGGTCTGCATCGATCCGGCGACGTTGCTGATGCTGTCCTTCATGCTGCCGGTGTCGTCGATCATCAGCACGACGTCCGGCCGCGGCGGGATCGTCGGCGTCTGCACGGTCTTCGCCACGTGCGTGGACTCCCCGGGCGCGAGCGCCTGGTCCACCACCTGGGGCTGGACGGGCTGGTTGGCGGCCGCCGGGGACGCGGCCGGGCCCGCGGCCAGGCCGGGGGCGGCTCCGGCGACGAGGACGAGCCCGGCGACCAGGGTGCCGAGCCGCAGCGCGCGGCTCGCGGACCGGCCGGGCCGCACCCCCGGGGCACCGGCACCGGCACCGGCATCGGTACCGGCTTCGTGGCCGCCGACACCGCCGACGTGCTGACGCTTGCGCACCGAACCCCCCGTTCCCGGAAATCGCACCAGCCGACACCGTCGCGTGCGGGGGCCGGAAAGGGCAGCGCGGAGCGGGTCAAACCATCGGGTACGAAAGGGCTGCCTCATCGGACACCCGGTGCCCGGGCCCGCTGGACCAGCGGACGCCAACGACTGCCGCGGCGCGTGGCGTTGACGCCTCTGACGTGGGCGTGTTATTCAACTGGAGCGCACCCTTTGGACTAGACCATCTAGGCAAAGGACCCCCACCCATGGCAAACCTCCCGAAACTGCTCGCGGCCGTCAGCGCCGCGGGTGTGGCCGCTGCCGCCGGAGTGCTCGTGTCGCCCGCGGCCGTTGCGGCGACGTCCGGGCCGATCACCGGGCTCGGCGGCAAGTGTGTGGACGTCGCCGCCGCGTCGACCGCCAACGGCACGGCCGTGCAGCTCTACGACTGCAACGGCACCTCCGCGCAGAGCTGGACCACCGGCGGTTCCGACAGCACCGTGCGGGCCCTCGGCAAGTGCCTGGACGTCACGGGCGGTTCGACGGCCAGCGGTGCGAAGGTGCAGCTCTACGACTGCAACGGCACGGCGGCGCAGGCGTGGACGTACAGCGGTGGCCAGTTGGTCAACGGCGGCTCGGGCAAGTGCCTGGACGCCACGGACAAGTCCAGCGCCAACGGCAACCGGCTGCAGATCTGGACGTGCACGGGCGCGTCCAACCAGCAGTGGACGGTGGGGGGTTCGACGTCCCCCGGCGGCGGGCTGAACACCGGCGTCGCGCCCGGCGGCAACTTCGACCTCGGGGTGTGGGAGCTCCAGGAGCCGGTCGGCTCGCCCGGCTCGCCGACGACGATCTCCTCCTCCCACCTCCAGGGCGCGGGCGGCTACCAGGACACGTACTTCTTCACCGACGGCTCCGACGGTGCGATGACGTTCTGGGCGCCGGAGAAGGGCGTCACCACGCCCAACTCCAACTACGCGCGCTCCGAGCTGCGCGAGATGAACCGCAGCGGCAGCGCCGCCGACTGGTCGCTCGCCGGGTCGCACCGGATGGACGCGACGCTGCGGGTGGTGTCGGTGACGTCCAACGTGTGCGTCGGGCAGATCCACCTGGGGTCGGGCGGCACGTCCACCAAGCCGCTCATCGAGCTGTACTACCACTCCAACGGCGACATCGTCGCGGGCGTGGAGAACTCCCCGGACGGCGGCCAGACGACGCACACGGTCGGCCATGTCGCCGTCGGAACGAAGTGGAGCTACACGATCGCCGTGTCGGGCGGCAACACGATCGACCTGACGGTCAACGGGAGCGTCACGCACTACCCGATCCCGTCGTCGTTCAACGCCTACAAGCAGTACTTCAAGGCGGGTTCGTACAACCAGTCCTCCTCGGACAGCACGACCAACGGCGCGCGCGTCGCCTTCTACGCGCTCACCGTCGCCCACAGCTGACGGGGACCGGCGGGCCGGGGCCGGAGGGGACAACGGCTCCGGCCCGCCGGGCGGTTCAGCCGCGCCGCGCGGCGGGCGTGGCGCTGCCGAAGATGTCGACGGCGTGGTAGTACGTCCACGCCGTCGAGTCGCACGCGGACTTGGTCACACCGGAGTAGGCGGCGCAGACGCGCTTGAGGTCGGCGTAGAGCATGTTGTCCAGCCGGGCCTTGTTGGCGGTGAAGGTGCCCGCCTTCTTGTAGTTGCGGTAGCCGAAGTCGTGGCGGGCGCAGGAGAGTTTGAAGGGGAAGCCGAGCGGGTTGTCGGGGGAGTCGGAGCAGTAGTCCGTCGACCAGTCGAAGCCGTACGCCGACCAGGCGGCCTGGTTGTTGCGGGCGGCGAGCCAGGCGTTGTAGCTCGCGGCGCTGGTCTGCGTCCAGCTGCTGAGCACCTGCGGCTTGTCGGCGGGGGTGGCGCCTGCGGGGGACGCGGCGGTCAGGACGGCGGGCAGGGCGAGGGCCGCGGCGGCCAGCGGTAGGGCCAGACGGCGGGAGCGGCGCATGTGAACCTCCGGGCGGTGGTGGGGCACTGACGGGGTGTCCGGTTCTTCGCACGAGCCAACGAGTCAACGGGGTCGGAGTGACGTAAGGGTCTACGCGCGAAGAGCCGCGCGGAAATGGTTCCCGTCATCTACGCGCCGGTAACCGCCCGGTGCGGGTGAACCCGAAGGAAAGTGACGTGCCGTCAGGAGCCGGTGCACGCGCCCGTGCGCGCCCGCCCGGCGCGGTGTGCGCCGGGCCTTCCGGAGGCGGGAACGGCTACTGCTCCCGGTGGACCTTGTAGTTGGACGCCTGCGCGCGCGGGCGCAGCACCAGCAGATCCACGTTGACGTGCGAGGGACGGGTGACGGCCCAGCAGACGGTGTCGGCGACGTCGTCCGCGGTCAGCGGCTCGGCGACGCCCGCGTAGACGGCGTCGGCGCGGTCGGTGTCGCCGCGGAAGCGGGTGAGGGCGAACTCCTCGGTCCTGACCATGCCGGGCGCGATCTCGATGATCCGCACCGGGTGGCCGTTCAGCTCCAGCCGCAGCGTCTCGGCGATGACGTGCGCGCCGTGCTTGGCGGCCACGTAACCGCCGCCGCCCTCGTACGTCGCCAGGCCCGCCGTCGAGGACAGCACCACGATCGTGCCGTCACCGGAGGCGCTGAGGGCGGGCAGCAGGGCCTGCGTGACGTTTAGCACACCCAGGACGTTGACCTCGTACATCGCCCGCCAGTCGGCCGGGTCCGCGGTCGCGACCGGGTCGGTGCCGAGGGCGCCGCCCGCGTTGTTGACCAGGACGTGCACGGGGGGCAGCTCCGCCAGACCCGCCGCGAAGGCGTCGACCGCCGCCCGGTCCGTCACGTCCAGGGCGTGCACGGACACGCTGTGACCCGCGCCCCCCAGCTCCGCCGCGAGCGCGTCGAGGCGGTCGGCGCGGCGCGCGGTGAGCACCACGTGGAAACCGGCCCCGGCCAGCCTGCGGGCGGTGGCGGCACCGATTCCGCTGCTCGCGCCGGTGACCACTGCGGTACGGGTGCTCATGCTGCTGCCTCTCGGGGTGCGGGCGTCCTGCCCCGCAGCATATGCGGCGGCTCCGGCGGGCCCAGCCGCGCCCTGGAGGTCACCGCGCGGTGGACGCGGCCGCCTGCTCCGTGCACAGGGCCCGCAGCATGACCCGCTGGTCGAAGGCCAGCAGCCCCACCGTGGCGCCGCACATCCCGGCGGCGAGGGCCAGGTGCGCCCAGCCGGACGTCGCGTGCATGCCGACCGCGCCGAGCAGGACGTGCAGGCCGAGCCGCAGCGCGATCAGCCCGAGCGCGATCTTGCGGGTGCGCTTGCCCTTGAGCATCGCCTTGGCCATCTTCAGCCGCCCGCGCAGCACGGTGGAGGCCAGCACCAGGTTCACGGCCGCGCACGCGGCGATGACCATCCAGCCGTCCGGATGCGCCTTGAAGACGTCGAAGGACGCGCCCATGAGCCCCTCGAAGGCGAAGAACCACACCGGGACGGGCCGGAAGTCCGCGGCGCCGCCCGCCGCCGTCGCGGCTTCCACGGGAGCGGCGGCGTCGGCCGACGGGACGTCAGAAGGGGTGTCCGTCGCGGGAAGTGCCTCGGTGATCGTCATGACACGAGCATCGCGGCCGGCGGGGTACCGGCGGCAGAGCCGTCCGTCCGGACCCGGCCATGACAGATGTCACGGCTACGGCGTGACGCGTGTGCTCCCCGGCTGCTGCGCCGCCTCCGCCGCCAGGGCGGTGTGCCGCAGCAGCAGCGCCGTGGTGACCGGGCCGACGCCGCCGGGCACGGGGGAGAGGGCCGCGGCCACACCCCGCACGGAGTCCGCGTCCACGTCGCCGGTCAGGCCGCCGTCCTCGGTGGGGTTGGTGCCGACGTCGACCACGACCGCGCCGGGCGCGAGGTGCTCGGCGGTGACGAGCCCGGGACGCCCGGCGGCGGCCACCACGACGTCCGCGCCGCGCGTGACCGCGGCCAGGTCGGCGGTCCTGGAGTGGCAGACGGTCACGGTCGCGTCGCGGTCCAGCAGCAGGTGGGCCAGCGGCTTGCCGACGACCGTGGAGCGGCCGACGACCGCGACCGTACGCCCCGCGAGCGCGAGCCCGTGCGCGTCCAGCAGCCGGACGACGGCCTCGGCGGTGGCCGGGGCGAAGGCGGGCAGCCCGGCGGCGAGCCGCCCCAGGCTCAGCGGGTTGGCGCCGTCCACGTCCTTGCCCGGCGCGATGGCCCCGGCCAGGTCGGCGGCGGACGCGCCGGGCGGCAGCGGCGTCTGGAGGATGATCCCGTGCACTGTCGCGTCGCCGCTCAGCGTCGCCAACTGCTCACGGATCACGTCCGGTTCGGTGTCCGGGGGCAGCGTGACGGTGTCGCAGACGATGCCCACCTTCGCGGCGGCCCGGGTGATGGAGCGCACGTACCACGCGCTGCTCTCGTCCTCCGTCGCCACCACGACCACCAGCCGCGGCGCCGCCCCGCCCTCCCGTACCAGCCGCTCGGCGATCTCCCGCGCCTCCGCGCGGAACCCGGCCGCGCACTCGGCGCCGGTGAGGGATGCGGTGCTGTCGCTCATGGGCGGTACTCCTCGCTGGGCGGTACGTGGTGCGGGGCGGGCGGTACGTGGTGGGGGCTGCGGCGGTTGCACGCCGCAGGGCCGGGGGTACGTGCCGCGGGGCGGCCGTCAGGCCAGGGACGCGCGGACGGAGTCGGTCACCGCCGCGGCGCGGGCCGCGAGGTCGTCCACGTCCCCGACGGTCGCGGCCAGGGCGGCGCGGGTGTCGGGGTCCTTGATGCCGCCGAGGTTGATCTCGACGTTGACGCGGGCGGTGGTCGCGGCGGCGCGCGCGGCCTCCGCGGCGGCGGCGACGTCCGTGACGACGTTGCGATTGCCGATCGGCAGCAGCTCCTCGGCGAGGGCGACGAGCCGGCGGACCACCGCGACGACCGCGCCCGGCGGCTCGGCCGCGCCCACGAGGGCCCGCGCGACGGCCGCCGAGCGCGCGGCCTTCTGCGCGTCGTCGCCGCGCGGGAGCGCGTACGCGTCCGTCACGGCCGTGAAGGCGGCGGCGTCGGCCGCGGCGAGGTCCAGCGCGGTCACACGCAGCTCGTCGCTCTCGGCGGTGATCCGCCCGATCGCTGCGGCGTGCGCGGCGTACTTCTCGCCGGTCGAGTAGCGGGCGACCATGGCCAGCAGCGCGGCGCCCTGCGCGGCGTGCAGCGCCGCGGCGGCGCCCCCGCCCGGGGCCGGTACGCGGGCGGCCAGCCGCTCCAGGTAGCCGCCGACCGTGTCGTCCTGGATCCGCGCCGCCCGGGCCGTCCCGTCCACCGTGCCGTCCTCCCCGCCGTCTGGCTGCCGTCTCGCTGCCGCCTTCCGGCGGTACGTCCTCCGGTTTACGTCCGCAGCCTATCGCGCGTGCCGAAAGCGCTGGTGACACCGCATTGTCGGACCCCCGCGGCACAATCCGGGAAGGAGTATCCGGATACCGGGAGTGCGAACACCCGGACGAGCCGCGGCTTCGGGCGCGGACGCGAACACGGAGAGGAGAGTGCGGCACGGTGCGGAAAATCGTAGTGGCGATGTCGGTTTCACTCGACGGTTTCATGGAGGGGCCGAACCGGGAGATCGACTGGCATCTCGTGGACGACGAGCTGCACGGGTACTTCAATGATCAGCTGCGTGACATGGGCGCATTTCTCGACGGGCGCGTCACGTACGAACTCATGGCCGAATACTGGCCTACCGCCGACGAAGATCCGCACGCCCCGGCCCCGGTCCGGGAATTCGCCCGGATCTGGCGGGAGATGCCCAAGATCGTGTATTCCCGCACGCTGCGCGAGGCGGCGTGGAACGCGACGGTGGCGCACGAGGTGGTGCCCGCCGAGATCGAGGCCCTCAAGGCGCGTCAGGGCGGCGATCTCGCGCTGGGCGGCGCGGAACTGGCCGCCGCGTTCGCCGCGCACGACCTGATCGACGAGTACCTGATCTACGTGCACCCGGTGCTGCTGGGCTCGGGCAAGCGGCTCTTCCCGGCCGCCGCCGACCGCACCCGGCTGCGGCTGACCGAGAGCCGGACGTTCGGGAACGGGGTGGTGCTGCTGCGCTATGCGCGCGACCGCGGCTGAAGGCCGCGGCCGGTGCGAGGTTGACGGTGACTTCGCCGGAATTGCGCGGGGGATCTTTTCGAAAGCCTCACAACTGCCCCGCAGTGCCTCGCGGTGCCGCTGTTAGCGTTTTGTGGTCACCCGAGGCAGCACAGAAAACCATGGCAGGAAACAGACGATGGACTACTGCTACCAATGCCGCCGCAACCTCAACGGGGCGCTGGTATGCCCGGGTTGCGGTGCCTATGCGCCTGATATCGCACCGCCCGCGTCCGCCTACCGGGCGCCGCATTTCGCGGACGGGCCGATACCGGAATCCGAAACGGGTCCCGCGGCGTACACGACTCCGGCCAGGTCGGCGCTGTCCGCGATACGGACGGAGGCCCCGGTGACGGACGGCCCGCGGCTGCTTCCCATGCCCGGACCCCCGACAGCCGAGCCGCAGCCCGAGCCGCTGCCCGAGCCACTGCCCGCGGCGGGCGCGGGCGGCGGACGGGCGGCCCGGCGGCACGCGCAGGCCCGCTGGCGGCGGAACCGCCGCCGCGCGGTCGCGGCGACCGCGGTCGCGCTGGCGGGCGGCGGTCTGACCATCGCCGCGATGCCGACCGGCGGCGGCTCCGGCGGTACGACGAACGCCGCCGCGGCCCCCGACGCCCCGGTCGGCGACGCCCTGCCCACCGTGACCTCGCCCGCCACCACCGCGCCGCCCGCTGCCGCGGCCCCGTCCCGTACCGGCACCCCGGCACCCCCGCACCCGGCGGCCACCTCGACGCCCGGCCACACCCGCTCCGTCCCGCTCGTGCCGCGCACGCGGGCCCCGCGGCAGGCGGCGGACGGCGCGCAGCAGCCGCAGCCGGCCCCGTCGGCGTCCGCGGCCCGGCCGGCTCCCACGAGCGCGGCCCCGCAGCCGACGGCGACCACGCCCCCGCCGACCGACACCGCGACCCCGCCGCCCGCCACCTCGACGCCCCCGGCCGGGACCGACCCGACGACGCCGCCGCACGAGATCTGCGTCCTGGTCCTCTGCCTGTGAGCCGGCGGCCGGGCCGCGGATTGCGCGGTCCGGGTGGTGTGCGCGACACGCTGCGGTCATGTGGGCCACGCGTATCGTACAAACGTTCGACCGTGTGGTTGAATCCCGGGCATGCACCACCACACCTTTCCCGCCGACCTCGTCCAGGCGCAGCGCGAGTGGTACGTCACCTATCGCCAACTCGCCGCATCCGCAGGCACTCGGACCACGGTGCTGCGCCGCCGCCTGGTGCGGCTGTCCGTGCTGGTGACCGCGCACCCGTTCTGGGCGACCGTGCCCGACTGCGGGCCTGCGGCCCGTATGCAGCTCAAGGCGCTCGCGTGGGACGCGGCGGAGGAGACACCGGGCACGGCGGCCGGCGCGGGCGGGCGGTGAGGAGATCCGGAGACCTCCGGGACGCGGCCGGGACCGGCGACGGGACCGGGAACGGCCCGGACGGCCGGGCGCCGGACCGAACGACCGGACCTAAGGCCAGACCAGGCAGTAGAGCTGGTGGCCGGATTCCTGGCAGCGGCGGGCGAAGTCCTGCCATTCGTGCAGCATCTGGTAGATGACGAACGCGTCGCGCGGGCCGCGCCGGTCGGGGACCGTGGACCATATGAAGGCGGCGGCGCCGAGGGATTCCTCGTTGGCGTTGCGCAGCGGCTCCACGACGGAGGCGGGCAGCCGGACCACGGCGTAGTCGGGGTGCAGGACGACGAGTTCGAGCGGCGGGACCTTGTTCGGGGGTATGCCCTCGATGCCCGTGAGGACCATCGCGGCCATCGTCTCCGGCTTGACCTTGGTGTACATGCCCTGGCCGAGTTCGTCGCCGCCGAGCTCCTCGGGGCGCATGGAGATCGGCACGCGCGCCGCGGTCGCACCGTCGGGCGCGCCGAAGTACTTGTAGGTCACCCCCACTCGGCCACCCCTGCTCCTGCCCTCTGCGGTCGTTCGGCGTCCGCGCCCGCGCCGGTCTCGCTCGTTGCGCGGCTCGCGGTGTTGCTGTTGCTCGTGGTGTTCTGGATCGCGTGGTGCTGGACTGCTCGGCTCTGCTGCGTGTCGGTTCTGCGGATCCTGCGCGTTCTGCGGGCTCTGTGAATTCTGTGCGTTCCGCCGGTCCTGCGGGGCGCGACGGCGTTTTCCGGTCGGGCCGGCGTCCTCGGGGTCGGGTACGTGCTCTCCCGGCTCTTCGCCCGGACCGCCACCCCGTTGCTGCATTCCACTACCCGACCATCTGCCGCCCCAACCATGCAACCCGATCATCGTGTCAGATGCACGGTTGAGACGTTGTCGCGCAACGCCCGGCGTTTGAGACCATGTATCCGTGAGCTACCCGTACGAAGCACCAGTGTCCCAGGAACTGTTCGACCGCGCGGCGGCCGTGACCCCAGGAGGCGTGAACTCCCCGGTCCGCGCCTTCCGCGCCGTGGGCGGTACGCCCCGTTTCATGGTGTCCGGCAAGGGTCCGTACCTGACCGACGCCGACGGCCGCGAGTACGTGGACCTCGTCTGCTCATGGGGCCCGATGATCCTCGGCCACGCCCACCCCGAGGTCGTCGCGGCCGTGCAGGACGCCGTGACGCGCGGCACGTCCTTCGGCACCCCGGGAGCGGGCGAGGTCGAGCTCGCCGAGGCGATGGTGGCCCGGGTCGAGCCGCTGGAGCAGGTGCGGCTGGTGTCGTCCGGCACCGAGGCGACCATGTCCGCGATCCGGCTCGCCCGCGGGTTCACGGGGCGCGCGAAGGTGGTGAAGTTCGCCGGGTGCTACCACGGTCACGTCGACGCGCTGCTGGCCGCCGCCGGTTCGGGCGTGGCGACCTTCGGACTGCCCGACACCCCCGGCGTGACCGGCGCGCAGACCGGCGACACGATCGTGCTCCCGTACAACGACCTGGACGCGGTACGGGCCGCCTTCGCCGCCCACCCCGGCCAGATCGCCTGCGTCATCACCGAGGCCTCGCCCGGCAACATGGGCGTCGTCCCGCCCCGCGACGGCTTCAACGCCGCCCTCAAGGAGCTGTGCGCCGCCGACGGCGCCCTCTACGTCTCCGACGAGGTCATGACGGGCTTCCGGGTCAGCGCCGCCGGCTGGTACGGCCTGGACGGCGTCCGCCCCGACCTCATGACCTTCGGCAAGGTCATGGGCGGCGGCTTCCCGGCGGCGGCCTTCGGCGGCCGCGCCGACGTCATGGCCCTGCTCGCCCCGGCCGGGCCCGTCTACCAGGCCGGCACCCTGTCCGGCAACCCGGTGGCCACCGCCGCCGGTCTCGCCCAGCTGCGGCTGCTGGACGACGCGGCCTACGCGCACCTCGACGCCGTCTCCGCGCAGATCCGCTCGCTGGTCACCGAGGCCCTGGCCAAGGAGGGGGTCGCGCACCGGATCCAGACGGCGGGCAGTATGTTCTCCGTCTTCTTCACGGACGACGACGTCCGTGACTTCGAGGCGGCCAAGCGCCAGGAGGCGTACCGCTTCACCCCGTTCTTCCACTCGATGCTGGCGCAGGGCGTCTACCTGCCCCCGTCCGCGTTCGAGTCCTGGTTCGTGTCCACCACGCACGACGAGCGGGCCGTGGAGCGCGTCGCCGCGGCACTGCCGGCCGCCGCACGAGCCGCAGCGGAGGCGCGCGCATGAGTTCCGGGACCGACGAGCTGACCGTGGTGCACCTGATGCGCCACGGCGAGGTCCACAACCCCGACGGGGTGCTGTACGGCCGCGCGCCGGGCTACCACCTCTCCGAGCTGGGCCGCAAGATGGCCGACCGGGTCGCCGAGCACCTCGCCGACCGCGACATCACCTACGTCGTCGCCTCGCCGCTGGAACGCGCGCAGGAGACGGCGACACCGGTCGCCGCGGCGCACGGCCTGGAGCTCGCCACCGACGACCGCCTCATCGAGGCGCAGAACATCTTCGAGGGCAAGACCTTCGGCATCGGCGACGGAGCGCTGCGCCGCCCGGCGAACTGGAAGTACCTGACCAACCCCTTCCGCCCCAGCTGGGGCGAGCCGTACGTCGACCAGGTCGTCCGGATGAGCGCGGCGCTGGCCGCCGCGCGGGACGGGGCGCGCGGGCACGAGGCGGTGGCCGTCAGCCACCAGCTGCCGATCTGGGTCGTGCGCTCATGGGCCGAGCGCAGGCGCCTGTGGCACGACCCGCGGAGGCGGCAGTGCACGCTGGCGAGCCTCACGAGCTTTACGTATCGGGGGGACGAGATCGTGTCCGTCGGCTATTCGGAGCCGGCGATCGATCTTGTGCCCGTGCACTTGCGTGGGGGCGGGGCGAAGGCCCCGAAGGGGGCGAGCAAGGCGTTCGGGGCGTAGGCCCCTGAGAGCCCCCTTTCGCGGGGGGGCGGCACCCGTTTTTCAGGGGCGCGTGGGGGTACCCCCACGCGCCCCTAAAAACGCGTGCCCGGCGGCGCAGCCGCGCCCTTGAAAACGCTCGCCCGGTGCGGCAGCGCGGACCCCCCCGCGGCAGCGCGAAACGCGTGCCCGGCGGCGCGGCCGCAGCCCCCGGCGGAGCCGGCACCTCCCGGCGCAGCCGCCCTCCGGCAGAGCCGGCACCCCCGGGAGGGGGAAGGGGGATCCACCATGTGGGGGTAATTAATAGGATTTGACCACAATCACATAAAGCGTGAGGAACGTGTGGACAGCAAGGCGGGCTGTCCACACGAGCACCCGCCCCGGAGCCGCACGGCAAGTGCATCGTGCCGAGAGACGGGACCCACGCATGAGTGGAATGAGCCGAAGGAGTCTGCTGGCGACAACCGCGGGGGCGGCGGCCGGGCTGGCCGTCGCGGGGTGCGGGGCGGGGAAGGGCGGCAAGGAGGGTGCTGCCCGGCGGACGGGGGAGCCGTCGGGGGCGAGCGGGGCGCACGCGCCGACGCGGACGGTGACCCTCATCGGCGACGGGTCGACCGCGCACACGGGCGCGCAGCCGTACCAGCCGGTGGTCGACCGGCTGGAGCCGGGGCAGACGCCGCCGCAGTTCGTGGTCTTCTCGTGGGACGGCGCCGGCGAGGTCGGCAACGGGCTCTTCCCGCGGTTCCGCAAGCTCGCCTCGGACCACGGCGTGTCCATGACGTTCTTCCTGAGCGGGCTCTATCTGCTCCCGGAGGACAAGAAGCTGAACTACGCCCCGCCCAACAGCCCGCTCGGCGCCTCCGACATCGGCTACCTCGCGGACGACCACCTGCGGATGACGCTCGACAACGTCCGGCAGGCGTGGCTGGAGGGCCACGAGATCGGCACGCACTTCAACGGCCACTTCTGCACCGGCACCGGCAGCGTCGGGCGGTGGACCCCGGCGGACTGGAAGAGCGAGATCGACCAGGCCAAGAGCTTCGTGACCACCTGGAAGACGCAGACCGGCTGGCACGGCGAGGAGCCGCTGCCCTTCGACTACGAGAAGGAGCTGGTCGGCGGCCGCACCCCGTGCCTGCTCGGGCAGAACAGCCTGCTCCCG
This sequence comes from Streptomyces sp. NPDC021224, assembly GCF_044332905.1. Taxonomy (NCBI): domain Bacteria; kingdom Bacillati; phylum Actinomycetota; class Actinomycetes; order Kitasatosporales; family Streptomycetaceae; genus Streptomyces; species Streptomyces sp. NPDC021224. The sequence continues at coordinate 18,670 of NZ_JBIRPW010000028.1, forward strand.
ACGGCGTCGGCGCTGGGCTGGCGGTACGACGCCAGCTCGCCGGGCGGCAACCAGGTGTGGCCCTCGAAGAAGCTGGGCCTGTGGGACTTCCCGCTCCAGCTCATCCCCTTCCCCGGGCACACCTTCGAGGTGCTGTCGATGGACTACAACATGCTGGCCAACCAGTCGCACGCGGCGACGCAGTCCGACCCGCGCAACTACCCGTACTGGCGCGAGCAGGCCACGCAGTCGTACATCGCGGGCTTCGAGCGGGCGTACCAGACGAACCGGGCGCCGTTCTACATCGGCAACCACTTCGAGGAGTGGAACGGCGGGATCTACATGGACGCGGTCGAGGCGGCGTTCACGTACATCGCGGCCGCGGGGCACGACGACGTGCGGATGGTGTCCTTCCGGCAGCTCGCGGACTGGCTGGACGCGCAGGACCCGGCGGTGCTGGAGCGGCTGCGCGGGCTGGAGGTCGGGGAGAAGCCGTCGCAGGGCTGGAAGGAGTTCATGACGCTGCCCGCGCCCAAGCCCGCGGGCACCACCGCCTCGCCCCCGGCCCCGGTCGTCTAGGTCCGCCCGCGGCCATCACCTGGTCCTTACTTGGGGCGATTGCCGCTTTTGGTGCCGGTGTCGGGGGTGTGGAAGATCGCTCCGGGGCCCATGCGAAACTTTTCACATGAGTCCTACCCGCGCCCCCCGGCGCCGTATGCCGCGCCGTGCCGCGGCGCTCGCCTGTGTCGCGGCCGTGGCGTCGCTGCTGAGCGCGTGCTCGTCGTCGAGCGGGTCCACGTCGTCCGACGGCTCGAACTACGTCGGCGGCGCCGGCACGATCACGTACGTCAAGGCCGGTGACCGCAAGTCGGCGCCCGAGCTGGCGGGCGAGACCGTGGACGGCGGGCGCGCGGACCTGGCGGCGTACAAGGGCAAGGTCGTCGTCATCAACATCTGGGGCTCGTGGTGCGCGCCCTGCCGCGCGGAGGCGCCGCACATGGCGTCGGTGTCGCAGGCCGACGTCTCCAAGGGCGTGCAGTTCCTCGGCATCAACACCCGCGACCTCGAGCGATCGCCCGCCCAGCGGTTCGTGGACCACTACAAGATCCCGTACCCGAGCCTGTACGACCCGGCCGGGAACCTGATCCTGAAGTTCCCCAGGGGCAACATCAACCCGGCGTCGCTGCCCGCCACGCTGGTCGTCGACCGGCACGGGAAGATCGCCGCCCGGGTCCTCGGTGCGCTCACCGAGGACGGTCTCAACGAGATGATCGACAAGATCGTCGCGGAGAAGTGACATGGCCGGGAACGGCACGCTGACCGTGCTGGCGTTCGACCAGACGCACACGGTCCTGACCGGCGCGTTGCTCGCCGCCATACCGGTCGCGATGTTCGCCGGCCTCATCTCCTTCTTCTCGCCCTGCGTGCTGCCGCTCGTCCCCGGCTACCTGTCGTACGTGACCGGTGTCACCGGCACCGACCTCGGCGAGGCCCGGCGCGGGCGGACGCTCGCGGGCGCGGCGTTGTTCGTGCTCGGCTTCAGCGCGGTCTTCGTGTCCGGCGGGGCGCTGTTCGGCAACTTCGGGCAGACGCTGCTGGTCCACAAGGACGTCCTGACCAAGATCTTCGGGTCGCTGACCATCGTGCTGGGCCTGGCCTTCATGGGCATGGTCGGCGGGGTCACGCAGCGCGAGTTCCGCTTCCACGTCCGGCCCACGATGGGCCTGGCCGGGGCGCCGCTGCTCGGTGTGCTGTTCGGGCTCGGCTGGACGCCCTGCGTCGGGCCGACCCTGACGGCCGTCAACACGCTGGCCTTCAGCGACGCGAGCGCGGTGCGCGGCGCGGTGCTGATGGCCTTCTACTGCGCCGGGCTCGGCGTGCCGTTCATCGTGGCGGCCATAGCTTTCCGCCGTACGCTGGGCGCCTTCGCCTGGGTCAAGCGGCATTACGCGTGGGTCATACGGACCGGCGGAGTCATGCTCGTGGCGGTCGGCGTCCTGCTGGTCACCGGAGTGTGGGACCACATCACCTACCAGATGCAGATCTGGTCGAGCGGCTTCACTTCAGGGGTCTGAACCCATGAGCATCACCGAGAAACCCGGGAACGCCGGGACGGACGGGACCGCGCCCGGCGCCGGGCAGCCCGACCGCGACGACCTGGGCGCGGCCGGCGCGCAGCTGAGCACCGCCCCCGCCGACAGCCTGAACGAGGTGCCGGGGCTCGGGGTGCTGGGCTGGCTGCGCTGGATGTGGCGGCAGCTGACCTCGATGCGGATCGCGCTGATCCTGCTCTTCCTGCTGTCGCTCGCGGCGATCCCCGGCTCGCTCATCCCGCAGCACAACGACCAGCTCAAGGTCGACGCCTTCAAGGCGCGGCACACCGTGCTGGCGCCGCTGTACGAGCGGTTCGGCCTCTTCCACGTCTACAGCTCGCCGTGGTTCGCGGCGATCTACATCCTGCTGTTCGTGTCGCTCGCGGGCTGCATCGTGCCGCGCACCTGGCAGTTCGTCGGCCAGCTGCGGGCCCGGCCGCCGGCCGCGCCGCGCAACCTGACCCGGCTGCCCGCGTACAGCACCTGGCGCACGGACGCGAGCCCGGAGCAGGTCACCGAGGCGGCCCGCACGGTGCTGCGCGGACGCCGCTTCCGCACCAGCGTGACGGGCACCTCGGTCGCGGGCGAGAAGGGCTACCTGCGCGAGTTCGGCAACCTGCTCTTCCACGTCTCGCTGTTCGGCCTGCTGATCGCCTTCGCGCTGACGTCGCTGGAGAAGGCCGAGGGCGGCAAGCTCATCGTCGAGGGCGACGGCTTCGTCAACAACCTGACCTCGTACGACGACTTCAGCGGCGGCACCTGGTACGGCGCCGACGACCTCCAGCCCTTCGGCTTCAAGCTCGACAACTTCGAGTCGAAGTACGCCACGAGCGGCCCGGAGAAGGGCACCGCCCTGAAGTTCCAGGCGAACATCCGCTACTACTCCGGCACCGACGACTCGAAGACGACCAAGGGCACGATCTCGGTCAACCACCCGCTGAGCATCGGCGGCGAGAAGGTCTACCTCATCTCGCACGGCTACGCGGTCAAGGTCACCGTCGTCGACGGCCAGGGCAACGTGGTGCACACCACCGTGCCGTTCCTCCCGCAGGACTCGGCGCTCACCTCGGTCGGCGTCATCAAGGCCCCGGACGCGATCGGCAAGGACGGCAAGGAGGACCAGCTCGGCTTCCGCGGCATCCTCGCCCCGACCTTCGCCACGAGCAAGACGCTCGGCATGTACTCGACCTTCCCGACGCTCCAGAACCCGCGGCTGGCCCTCAACGCCTTCCACGGCGACCTGGGCCTGGACGCCGGTCTCCAGCAGAACGTCTACAAGCTCGACGAGACGCACCTGAAGCAGTTCACCAACCCCGACGGCTCCCCGCTGTCCGACCTGCTCGGCGTGGGCGACACCATGACGCTGCCGAACGGCGCGGGCACCCTGCGGCTGGACGGCATCGCGACCTGGGCCAGCTTCACCGTCTCCCACCAGTCCGGCAACCTCGGCGCCCTGGTCAGCGGTATCGGCGCGATCCTCGGCCTGGCCGGTTCGCTGTTCATCCAGCGCCGCCGGATCTGGGTGCGGGCGAGCGCCGGCAAGGGCGGCGGGACGGTCGTGGAGCTGGGCGGCCTGGGCCGCAGCGAGTCCGCGCGGATCGCCGACGAGCTGGGCGACGTCGCCGTACAGATGCTCCCCGACGCACCCGTCACGCCCGACCCCGGCAGTGACGGGGACGACGCGGCACCACCCGAGTCCGGGTCAGAACCTGACACCACAGCGACCGACGACGAAGGAGCGCGCGCGTGAACATCGCTGCCGCGGTCAACGAGAACTTCGCGAACTACAGCAACTACATGATCCGCTCGGCGATGTTCGTGTACACGCTCGCCTTCCTCGCGCACCTGGCCGAGTGGGTCTTCGGCGGGCGCAGCAAGATCGCGGTGCAGTCCGCCGCGCTCACCGAGGAGGGGCGTGCCGAGCTGGCCGCCGCCGAGGCGGCCGAGGCCGCCCGCAAGAAGGCGGCGCAGCAGGTCACGGTGAAGACCGCGGGCGGCACCGTCACGCTGGAGCGCCCGACCGTCGTGACGCGCGCCTCGGCGAGCGACCGCGGCATGGAGGACGGCCCCGGCGCCGCGGGCGGCGACGAGAAGGGCGACCTCTACGGGCGGATCGCCGTCTCCTTCACGGTGCTCGCGTGGCTGCTGCACGTCGGCGGCGTCGCCTTCCGTGCCGCCTCGGTGGAGCGCGCCCCGTGGGGCAACATGTACGAGTTCTCCACCACCTTCGGCGCGGTCGCCGTCGGCACGTACCTGCTGCTGCTCGCGCTGCGCAAGAACGTCCGCTGGATCGGGCTGTTCCTGACCACCACGGTGCTGCTGGACCTGGGTCTGGCGCTGACCGTCCTCTACACCAACAGCGAGCAGCTCGTCCCGGCGCTGCACTCGTACTGGCTGTGGATCCACGTGTCGTGCGCGATCATCTCCGGCGCGGTGTTCTACCTCGCGGCCGTCGGCACGCTGCTGTTCCTCTTCCGCGACCACTACGAGGTCGCGGTCGCCGCGGGCAAGGCGAGCACCGGTCGCTGGGGCGACATCATGCGGCGGCTGCCCGCGGCGGCGACCCTGGACAAGTTCGCGTACCGGATGAACGCGCTGGTCTTCCCGCTGTGGACGTTCACCATCATCGCGGGCGCGATCTGGGCGCAGGCCGCCTGGGGCCGCTACTGGGGCTGGGACCCCAAGGAGACCTGGGCGTTCATCACCTGGGTCGCCTACGCCTGCTACCTGCACGCGCGCGCCACCGCGGGCTGGAAGGGCCGCAAGGCCGCCTACCTGGCCCTCGCCGCCTTCGCGTGCTTCCTGTTCAACTACTACGGCGTGAACATCTTCGTCGGCGGCAAACACTCCTACGCCGGGGTCTGACCCGGCGCCGCCCGGCGGGATGCGAGACTGGGGCCCATGGCTTACGACGATCTCCGCTCGTTCCTCCGGGCACTGGAGAAGGAGGGCGACCTGCGGCGGATCACCGCCGAGGTCGACCCGTACCTGGAGGTCGGCGAGATCACCGACCGGGTCAACAAGGCCGGCGGCCCCGCACTGCTCTTCGAGAACGTGCGGGGCTCGGCCGCGCCGCTCGCGATGAACGTCTACGGCACCGACCGGCGGCTGCTCAAGGCGCTCGGCCTGAAGTCCTACGCGGAGATCAGCGAGAAGATCGCCGGGCTGCTCAAGCCCGAGCTGCCGCACGGCTTCGTCGGTGTCCGGGAGGCATTCGGCAAGCTGTCCGGGATGCTTCACGTGCCGCCGAAGAAGGTCAAGGACGGGCCCGTCCAGGAGGTCGTGCTGACCGGGGACGACGTCGATCTCGACGCCCTCCCCGCGCTCTTCACCTGGCCGCAGGACGGCGGCTCCTTCTTCAACCTGGGCCTGACCCACACCAAGGACCCCGAGACGGGCGTCCGCAACCTCGGCCTCTACCGGTTGCAGCGGCACGACCGGCGCACCATCGGCATGCACTGGCAGATCCACAAGGACAGCCGCAACCACTACCAGGCCGCCCAGCGGCGCGGCGAGAGGCTGCCCGTCGCGATCGCCTTCGGCTGCCCGCCCGCCGTGACGTACGCGGCGACCGCGCCGCTGCCCGGCGACATCGACGAATACCTCTTCGCGGGCTTCGTGCAGGGCAAGCGGATCGAGCTGGTCGACTGCAAGACGGTGCCGCTCCAGGTGCCCGCGCAGGCCGAGGTCGTCATCGAGGGCTGGCTGGAGCCCGGGAAGACGCTGCCGGAGGGCCCGTTCGGCGACCACACCGGCTTCTACACCCCGCAGGAGCCCTTCCCGGCGCTCACCATCGACTGCGTGACGATGCGCAGGAAGCCGGTCCTCCAGTCGATCGTGGTGGGCCGGCCGCCGACCGAGGACGGGCCGCTGGGCCGCGCGACCGAGCGCTTCTTCCTGCCGCTGCTGAAGGTCATCGTCCCGGACATCGTGGACTACCACCTGCCGGAGGCGGGCGGCTTCCACAACTGCGCGATCGTCTCGATCGACAAGAAGTACCCGAAGCATGCCCAGAAGGTCATGCACGCGGTGTGGGGCGCCCACATGATGTCGCTGACCAAGCTGATCATCGTGGTGGACGCCGACTGCGACGTCCACGACCTGCACGAGGTCGCCTGGCGGGCGCTCGGCAACACCGACTACTCCCGCGACCTCACCGTCGTGGAAGGACCCGTCGACCATCTGGACCACGCCTCCTACCAGCAGTTCTGGGGCGGCAAGGCCGGGATCGACGCAACCCGCAAGCTGCCCGAGGAGGGCTACACGCGGGACGGGGGCTGGCCGGAGATGGTGCTCTCCGACCCGGAGACGGCGGCGAAGGTCGACCGCCGATGGAGGGAGTACGGCCTGTGAGTGCCGACACAGCCACCCCGGACCTCGTCGGACGCGGTCCCCGGCCCGAGAGCCGGGTACGGGCCTTCCTGCGGCTGGTGATGATCGAGCACTCGGTCTTCGCCCTGCCCTTCGCCTACATCGCGGCGCTCACCGCGATGTTCCGGGACGACGGGCATGTGCACTGGGGCGAACTGCTGCTGGTCACCGTGGCGATGGTGGGCCTGCGGACCTTCGCGATGGCCTGCAACCGGATCATCGACCGGGAGATCGACGCCCGCAACCCGCGCACCGCCACCCGCGAACTCGTCACCGGCGCCCTGTCGGTGCGCACCGCGTGGACGGGCGCGCTCGTGGCGCTCGCGGTCTTCCTGGGCGCGGCCGCGCTGCTCAACACGCTGTGCCTGGTGCTCGCGCCGGTCGCGGTGGTGCCGATGGTCGTCTACCCCTACGGCAAGCGCTTCACGAACTTCCCGCACGCCATCCTGGGCCTGGCCCAGGCGATGGGCCCGGTCGGGGCGTGGCTCGCGGTGACCGGCTCGTGGTCCTGGCCCCCGGTCGTGCTGGGCCTGGCGGTCGGGGTGTGGATCGGCGGCTTCGACCTCATCTTCGGCTGCCAGGACGTGGCCGCCGACCGGGCGCACGGCGTCAAGTCCGTCCCCGCGCGCTTCGGCATCCCGGCCGCCCTGCACGGCGCCCGCGCCAGCCACGTCGTGACCACCGCGCTGCTCGTCTGGTACGGCGTGCTGACCGACGCGGGCGGCCTGTGGTGGACGGGCCTGGCGGTCGTCGCCGGAGCCTTCCTCTACGAGCACTCCATCGTCCGGCCGCACGACCTGAGCCGGCTCAACCGGGCGTTCTTCACCGTCAACGGCGTCATCGGCATCACGCTCTTCGTCTTCGCGCTGTGCGACCTGCTCGCGCGCGGCCTCGGCGGCTGAACCACCGGGGCCGCACGCGGTCCCGAGCCGTACGGCTCAGAAATCGCTCGGGTCGAAGTTGAGGTCGTCCAGCGCACCGTTGAGGTCCGAGGTGTCGGCGGTGTCGGAGGCGCTCGGGTCGGAACCGTCGTCCGAGCCGCCGAGCTGCGACATCACCAGGCCCATGAGGTCCTGCGGGTTGAGCTGCTGGGCGCCGGAGGGCGCGCTGACCGGGGCGGCGTCGCCGTCGATCGACAGGTCCAGCGGCAGCTTGCCGTGGATCGTGTCGTCGAGCTGCGCGAGGTCCACGGTGATGTGGGTGAGCTTGCCGCCCTTGATGGCCAGGTCCACGTTGACCGTCTTGTTCGGGACGTCGTCGAGGTTCTTGGTGACGTCACCGGGCAGCGACTTGGAGAGCGAGCCGAGGCCGTTCTGCAGGTCCTTGGCGAGGGTGCGGGCCGGGATGGACGCCTGGATGTGGTCCGCGCCGTCCTTCGTGCCGAGGTCGGTGAGCTTGGCGTCGCGGGTGAGCGAGGTGCGCAGCGGGTCGATGAGCTGCGTGAGGCTCTTGTTCGCGAGGTCGGTGGGCAGCCCGGTCGGCAGGCCGGTGGGCAGGCCGAGGCCGGACAGCGGGTCGTCGCTGCCGGAGTCGCCGGAGGCCGCGTCGCCCTGCGAGCCCAGGGACTTGAAGAAGTCCCCGAAGCTCTTCGGGTCCAGCGACACCCAGCCGCCCTTGACGAGCGTCTTGACGGAGGCGAAGGAGGACGGCATCTGGTCGACCGAGCCGAGCATGCCGTTGAGTTCCTGGAGGTCCTTGTCGGACGGGTCGAGCCCGGCGATGGCCTTGAGATCCACCTTGAGGTAGACCTTCTCGTCCACCGCCCGCAGGCCGACGAGCGTGCTGCCGTCCTTGCCGCCGGAGGCGTCCGAGGCGACGGTGAAGCCGACGTTGCCGCCCTTGTCGCCCTGCTTGAGCTGGGCGAAGGGCTTGGGGGAGCTGAGCGCGGCGCTGATCCTCAGCCCGGCGAGCACCTTGGCGTCGGACAGGTCGAAGTCGTCCTGGTCCTTCATCGCCGCGTAGATCTGCTGCGCCGTGCCGTCGAAGGACAGGCCGACGGTGACGGCCTTCTGGTCGCCCAGGTTGGTGAACGCGTTGGTGACCTTGCCCTGCGGGGTGCTGGGCTCGTCGTCGCCGCAGGCGGCGGCGCCCGCGGTTATCAGTGCCACGACTGCGGCGGCGGCAAGACCCTTGCGGATGCTGTTGATGTCGAACTCCTCGTTCGCCGCCGAGCACTTCCGTACCCGCGGACTTTGCACAATCTTGACTGAAGGTTACCTGTGCAGGCGCTGTGCTTTCGACGGGATATGTCTGCCGACGTGCGGGCCGCCCGCTGCCGGGATCCGGCAGCGGAAGCAGCCGCTCCGTCAGGAGGCCTGCGCCACCGAGCGGTCGCGGAAGAGGAACGCCGCCACGACACCGCCGACCAGACCGAACAGATGCGCCTGCCAGGACACCCCGGTGGCCGTCGGCAGCACACCCCACAGGATCGACCCGTAGAGCACGCCGACGATGAGGCCCACGATCACGTCCAGCGCCCGGTGGTCCACGAAACCGCGCACCACCAGGTACCCGAACAGGCCGAAGATGAGCCCGGACGCGCCGAGCGTGACACTGTGCGCGGGCGCCGTCAGCCACACGCCGAGCCCGCTGACCACCATGACCGTCAGGGCCACCGCGAGGTAGCGGGCTATGCCGCTGAGCGCGGCGATGAAGCCCAGCACGAGCAACGGCAGGCTGTTGGACGCCAGATGGGAGAAGCCGACGTGCAGGAAGGCCGCCGGCACGATGTCCAGCAGCTCGCTGCCCTGCCGGGGGGAGATCCCGTAGGTGTCCAACCGCTGACCGCTCAGCGCGTTGACCGCCTCGATGCCCCACAGCAGCGCCAGCCAGCCGCCCATCAGGATGCCCGCCGCGGCCACCCGGCCGCCGGCCCGCACCGGGGCGAGCAGCGTGCCCGACACGCTCATGACCGCCTCCCGCCGTGCGCGGTGTGTCCGTGACCCACGGCCAACCCCCTGAATCCCCCGGCCGTCTCCCGACGGCGACCGGCCCCGCCACTCCCTTTACTCCTGGAAGACGCCGATCGCCCCCGCGGGGTTCCCTCCGCGGCGGTCTCCGGCGCCGCCGGTTACCCTCGTCGGCGTGGACGACGCACAGCACGGGGAGCCCCATGAGGACGCGAAACCGCAGGCCGGGCCGCCCCGCACCCCGTGGGTGGTGGGCGTCTCCGGCGCCTCGGGCACCCCGTACGCCGCCGCGGTGCTGCGCGCGCTGCTGGCCGCGGGCCAGGACGTCGACCTCGTCGTGAGCCGCGCGGCCCGGCTCACCCTGCTGGACGAGACCGGCGGACCGTTCCGCGACGCCCACTGGCGGACCGACCTCGCCCGGCTGCTCGCCCGCGGCGCCGACGGCGACCCGGCCGCCTACCCCGTGCCCGACCTGGACCGGGTACGCCACTGGCCGGCCGGCGACCTGGCCGCCGGGCCGTCCTCCGGCTCGTACCCGGCCCGCGGCATGCTCATCGTGCCGGCCAGCACCGCGTGCGTGGCCGGGGTGGCGCTCGGGCTGTCCAAGGACCTGCTGCAGCGCGCCGCGAGCGTGACCCTCAAGGAGCGCCGCCCGCTCGTCGTCGCGGTGCGCGAGACCCCGCTGAGCGGCCAGACGCTGCGCCACCTGGTCGCCCTGGACGACGCCGGGGCCGCCGTCCTGCCCGCCTCACCGGCCTTCTACACCGGCGCCACCCACATCCAGGACCTCGTCGACTTCGTCGCCGGGCGCGCCCTGGACGCCGCCGGGGTTCCGCACACCCTGTACCGCCGCTGGCAAGGCGGCCTCGGACGGGCAGATGCGCAGGGCGCAGGCCCCGCCATGCCTTAGATTCGTGTCCAGACAGCGCAGTCGCGGTACGAACAGGAGGGTCCCCCCTGATGGACGCGGTGGACAGACAGCTCATCCAGGCGTTGCGGGAGAACGGCCGGGCGTCGTACGCCGAACTGGGCCGGCTGGTGGGCCTGTCCGGCCCCAGCGTCACCGACCGCATCAACCGCCTGGAGCAGGCCGGGGTGATCACCGGCTACCGCGCCACGGTCGCCCCCGCCGCGCTCGGCCTCGGGGTGACCGCGCTCGTCGGCCTCCAGCTCAGTGACGCCGCCGACCACGAGGACGTCGCCGAGCGGCTGCGCGCCCTCGACGAGATCGAGGACTGCTGGTTCATCGCCGGGGACGACTCGTACATGCTCAAGGTCCGGGTCAACGACGTGGACGGCCTGGAGGCCACCATCCGCCGGCTGTCCGGCACCAAGGGCGTGGCCCGCACCCGTACCACGATCGTGCTGTCGACGAAGTGGGAGAACCGGGTCGGCGCGCTGCCCGAGGAGGCGGTGGGGGCACCGCCCGGCCGGAGGCCGGGGGAGTAGTGTCGGACGCCGGGCGGTCGATCCCGGCAGGAGGAGAAGCACATGGACGCGGGGCTCAAGCGGGAGCTGGAAGAGAAGGTCTACGCGGGCGAGCGGCTGACGCGTGAGGACGGCATCGCTCTCTACGAGTCCGACGACCTGGCGTGGCTCGGCGGGCTCGCGCACCACGTGCGCACGCAGAAGAACGGCGACGTCGTCCACTTCAACGTCAACCGTCACCTCAACATGACGAACGTGTGCACCGCCTCGTGCGCGTACTGCTCCTTCCAGCGCAAGCCGGGCGAGAAGGACGCGTACACCATGCGCATCGAGGAGGCCGTCCGGCTGGCCAAGGCCATGGAGGGCGACAACCTCACCGAGCTGCACATCGTCAACGGCCTGCACCCCACGCTGCCCTGGCGCTACTACCCGCGCTCGCTCAAGGCCCTCAAGGAAGCGCTGCCGCAGGTCTCGCTCAAGGCCTTCACCGCCACCGAGATCCACCACTTCGAGACCATCTCCGGGATGTCCGCCTCCGACATCCTCGACGAGCTGATCGACGCGGGCCTGGAATCCCTCACCGGCGGCGGCGCGGAGATCTTCGACTGGGAGGTGCGCCGGCACATCGTGGACCACCGCACCCACTGGGAGGACTGGTCCCGCATCCACCGGCTGGCGCACTCCAAGGGCCTCAAGACCCCCTGCACCATGCTCTACGGCCACATCGAGGAGCCCCGGCACCGCGTCGACCACGTGCTGCGGCTGCGTGAGCTGCAGGACGAGACCGGCGGCTTCCAGGTCTTCATCCCGCTGCGCTACCAGCACGACTTCGTGGACATGAAGGACGGCAAGGTCCGCAACACCCTCCAGGCCCGCACCACGATGGCCACCGGCGCGGAGGCGCTCAAGACCTTCGCCGTCTCCCGGCTGCTCTTCGACAACGTGCCGCACGTCAAGGTCTTCTGGGTCATGCACGGCCTGTCCACCGCGCAGCTCGCCCTCAACCACGGCGCCGACGACATGGACGGCTCGGTCGTCGAATACAAGATCACCCACGACGCGGACGACTACGGCACCCCCAACAAGCTCACCCGCGACGACATCCTCGACCTCATCCGCGACGCGGGCTTCCGCCCGGTCGAGCGCAACACGCGCTACGAGATCATCCGCGAGTACCCGGGCCCGGACGACTCCCGCCGCGACGCCCCGCAGCCCATGCGGGTGTGACCCGCCTCATGGGGACCCGGCTCCACGTAATGGCTACTCTGAAGGTATGACCCTTACGTGCGAGCTGGACCCCGTGCTGGACGACGTGCTCCGCGAGGGCATCCTCGCGCTCTGGACGGACGTCACCAACGCGGACGGCGCGGTCGGCTTCGTGCCCCCCGTCACCCCCGAGGACATCCGCCCCACCCTCGACGCGTCCCTCGCCGCGGTCGCGGACGGCAGCCGCCGGCTGCTCGTCGGCCGCGACGAGGACGGCGCGGTGGCCGGGACGGTCTTCCTCGCCTTCAACGAGCACCGGCTCATGACCCACTGGCTGTGGCTCTACACGGTGATGGTCCATCCCCGCCACCAGGGCCGCGGCTACGGCCGCACCCTGATGTCCGCGGCGGAGGCGGCCGCCCGCACCTTCCCCGGCATCGAGGCGATCCGCCTCACGTGCCGGGGCGGCACCGGGGTCGACTCCTTCTACGCGGGATGCGGTTACAAGGAGGTCGGGCGCGTCCCCGACGCGATCCGGGTGGCCCCGGGGGACGACCGCGACGACATCATGATGCTCCTGACCCTGTAGCTCCCCAGCCGCGTGGGGCGGTGCGCGTTTTCAGGGGCGCGGGCCCTGCGCAGGGGCGGGGTTCGGGGGGCCGCCCCCGGTGGGGAGGGGGCGGCGTGCTTCACTGGGAGCATGCTTAGGTACACCGCCATGCGCTTCGGCCTCATCGTCGCGAGCTTCGGTGTCATCTGGGGGCTGGTCCGGCTGCGTGTCCTGCCGGCCGGGCTCGGTGACTCGAACTACCTGTGGGTCGCCCTGCTGGCCCTCATCGTGTCCGCCCCGCTGAGCTTCGTCCTGCTGCGCAACGTGCGCGAGCAGGCGGCGACCCAGGTGTCCGACAGGGTCGAGCGCACCCGGCAGAACCTCATCGCGAACCAGCAGCAGGAGGACGCGGCGGACGACGCCGCGCGGGACGGCGCTGCGCGCACCGCCTGATGCCCGCGGCGGGGGGCAAGCGGGTCCCGCGGGCCGAACGCGAGCGGCAGATGCTCGACGCCGCAGTCGCGGTGTTCGCGCGCCGCGGTTTCCGTGCCGCGTCGATGGACGAGATCGCGGAGGCGGCGGGCGTCAGCAAGCCGCTGGTGTATCTGTACCTGGAGTCCAAGGACGCCCTGTTCACCGCGTGCATCCGGCGTGAGGCGGACGCGCTGACCGCGGCCGTACGCGACGCGGTCGCGGCGGACGCGCCGCCGGAGCGGCAGTTGTGGAGCGGGCTGCTCGGCTTCTTCGAGCACACCGCGGCGCACCCCGACGGCTGGACGGTGCTCTACGCGCAGGCCCGGACGGTCGGTGAGCCGTTCGCCGCGCAGGTGGCGGGGCTGCGGGCGCGGATCGTCGACTTCGTCGCGGAACTCATCGCGGCGGCGTGCGGCGCCCCCGACACCCGGACCGTCGCACCGTACGCGTACGCGCTGGTGGGGGCCGCGGAGTCGCTCGCGGCGTGGGCGTCGGCGACGTCCGAACCGCCGCTCCCGCACGATCTGGCCGCCTCCCTCATGACCTTCGCCTGGACGGGCCTGGCCCAGACGGTCTAGCCCTCGCGCGCCTCCGCGCGGAAGGTGCGGCGGTAGGTGTCGGGCGGGACGCCGACCACACGGTGGAAGTGGCGGCGCAGGGTGGCGGCCGAGCCCAGGCCGGTCGCGGCGGCGACCGCGTCGATGCCGCGGTCGGTGGTCTCCAGCAGTTCCTGTGCGCGCCGGACGCGCTGGGCGAGCAGCCACTGGAGCGGTGTCGTGCCCGTCACGGACCGGAAGTGCCGGCCGAGGTGGCGCGAACTCATGCGGGCCTGGCGGGCGAGGTCCTCCACCGTCAGCGGCCGGTCGAGGTGCCGCAGCGCCCAGGGCAGCAGCTCGGAGAGCGGGTGGCGGCCGGGCGCGGCGACCGGCGTGCGGACGAACTGGGCCTGGCCGCCCTCCCGGTGCGGGGGTACGACCAGTCGCCGGGCGACGGCGTTGGCGACGGACGAGCCGCGGTCGCGGCGGACGAGGTGCAGGCACAGGTCCATGGCGGCGGCCTTGCCCGCGGAGGTCAGCACCCGGCCGTTGTCGACGTAGAGCACGTCGGGGTCGACCTCGATGCGCGGGTGCAGCGCGGCCAGTTCGCGGGTGTGGGCCCAGTGCGTGGTGGCGCGCAGGCCGTCCAGCAGCCCGGCCGCGGCGAGCACGAAGGCGCCCGTGCACAGCGAGGCCACCCGGGCGCCCGCGTCGTGGGCGGCCCGTACGGCGTCGACCAGGTCCGCGGGCGGGGTGACGTCCGGATCCGCCCAGCCGGGGACGATCACGGTGTGGGCTGCCGCGAGCCGGTCGAGCCCGTGCTCGGGCTCCAGCAGGAAGCGGCCGACCCGTACCGGGGCCGCGCCGCACGTCTCCAGGTCGTACCAGGGTCCCGGGACGGTGTCCGGCTTGGCGCCGAAGACCTCGGTGGCCAGGGACAGTTCGAAGTGCAGCATTCCCTCGCTGACGGCGAGCGCGACCGTGGTCATGTCCGGAAGTGTACGTGTGCTGTCGTTCCGGACACTCGTCGCCGTCCGGGCCGCCCGCCAGGATGGCCGTACGGATCGCGGCGGACACCACCGCGCGGGGACGGCGTAGGGAACGGGAGAGCTGATGGACGCGGGGACGGGGACGGGGCGGAAGGTCGCGGTGTTCGGGGCCTACGGGCACACGGGGCGTTTCGTGGTGGCGGAACTGGCCCGCCGGGGCTTCGTGCCCGTGCCCGCCGGGCGGGACGCGGGGCGGCTGGCGGAACTCGCGGCCGGGCGGGGCCTTCACGACGTCCGCCCGGCGTCGGCGGACGACCCGGCGGCCCTGGACCGGGCCCTCGCCGGGACCGCGGCCGTGGTCAACTGCGCGGGCCCCTTCGCGGCGACCGCGGGCCCGGTGGTCGAGGCCGCGCTGCGCGCCGGGATCCCCTACGTGGACGTGGCCGCCGAGATCGAGGCCAACCACGACACCTTCGAGCGCTACGCGGACCGCGCGAAGGCCGCGGGCGCGGTCGTCGTCCCCGCCATGGCCTTCTACGGCGGCCTCGGCGACCTGCTGGCCACCGCCGCGATGGGCGACTGGGCGTCCGCCGACGAGGCCCATGTCGCCTACGGCCTGAGCGGCTGGCACCCCACGCCGGGCACGCGTGCCTCCGGTGCCGTCTCGCACGAGCGGCGCGGCGGCCGCCGGGTCCGCTTCAGCGGCGGACGGCTCACTTACCACGACGACCCGCTGCCGACCGAGGAATGGCACTTCCCCGGCCCGCTCGGCCGCCGCGCGGTCGTCGCCGACTTCACCATGGCCGACTCCGTCACCATCCCGCGCCACCTGCCCGTACCCGAGGTGCGCGGCTACATGACGGTCGAGGCCGTCGAGGAACTGTCGTCCCCCGCCACGCCGCCGCCCGCCCCCGGCGCGGACGGCCGCTCGGAGCAGACCTTCGTCGTGGACGTCGAGCTGCGCCGCGGAACGGACCGCCGCCGGGCCACCGCGAGCGGCCGGGACATCTACGCGGTGAGCGCGCCCCTCGCCGTCGAGGCGGTGGCACGGATCCTCGACGGACGTACGAAGACGGTCGGCGTCGCCCCGGCGGGCGAGATGTTCGACGCGGCCGACCTCCTGCGCGCCCTCGCACCGCACGTGACGGTGGAGCTGCCTCAGCCCCGCGGGCTGCGGCCCAGCCAGGTCAGGACGCGGGTCAGCGGGTCGGCGTCCGGCGCCGCGGGCAGCGGGTCGGCGAAGACGGGGGAGGCGGGCGGTACGGCGAGGGCGATCGGGAGCGCGGCCTCGACCAGGTCGGCGTCGGGGGTGAAGGGGACGCCGAGGGTCACCGCGACGTCCCAGGCGTGCACCACGTAGTCCAGGAAGTGGAAGCCCACCGCCAGGCGGGCGGGGAAGTCCGGGCCGGTGCTGAACTCGGGCAGGGTGAAGGGCTGTTCGGGGTCGTCCACGGCGGCGAAGGCGGTGACGACGTCCGCGGCGGCGGCCTCGTACGCGGCCACCGGGTCCGCGTCCTGTGCGACGGCCCAGACCGCGGCCTCGCCGCCCGCCCCCCGTGCGGCGGCGGCGAAACCACGGTGCTGGGCCGTCATGTGCCCCAGCAGATCCGCGAGGTCCCACCCCTCGCAGGGGGTGGGGCGGCGCAGATCGGCTACGGTCGATTCCCGGACGAGCCCGGTACTCAGGCGCACCGCGCGTGCGTCGAGGTCACGGAGCCGCTCCATAATGGTAGGCATGTGCTTATCGTCTGCGAGAGCTTATTATCTGTCAAGGGAGTTCCTGCGATGTCCGCCGATCGCCGCCGCCCGCCTCGCAAGGACCTCGCCGCGATGATCGTCCCCCTCGGCCGCGCCCTCACCGCGGCGGAACTCCCCGTGCTGCGCGAGTACGGGCTCACCATGTGGGCCTACTCCGTCCTCCTCGGGCTCGACCCCGAACCCCTGCGCAGCCAGGCCGCTCTCGCGGAGGCCATCGGCGCCGACAAGACCCGCATCATCGAGGTCCTCGCCGATCTGGAGGCCCGCGGCCTCATCACCCGCACGCCGGACCCCTCCGACCGCCGCGTCCGCCTCCTCGCCCTCACCCCGGAAGGCCTGCGCCTCCGCGATGCCGCGCAGGGCGCGATCCAGTCCCGCGAGAACGCCCTCCTGTCCCGCCACCTGACGGAGGCCCAGGCCTCCACCCTCCTGGCCGCCCTCGCGAGCCTCTCCGCGCTTCCGGCGGAGGCCCTGGGGGAACGGTAGGGGCTACGCCCGGTTTTGGGGCGCGTGGGACTGCGCGACCAGCCCCCACCGGGGTGCGGGTCGTCACCGACCCGAAGGGGCAGTACGGTCCGTACCGGACCACCGGCCGGTGGGTGGTTGCTCGCGCAGCTCCCCGCGCCCCTAAAAACGGGTGCCCCGTGCGGCAGCGCGGAACGCTCGCCCCGTGCGGCAGTGCGAGATGCCCGACCGGCGAGGTCAGCTCATCGTGCCCACCACGTGGACGCCGGAGGGGGAGCGGACCTCGAAGGCGGAGCCGGACGCGGCGAACTCGACGGTCGAGGGGAGCAGGACGGGCCGGCGGAACTCGGCCTCAAGAACGTTCGCCTCAGCGGCGAGCGCCCCGCACCGCGCCACCGTCCACATGCCGTGGACGATCGCGCGGGGGAAGCCGAAGGGGCGGGCGGTGGGGGCCGAGAGGTGGATGGGGTTGTAGTCGCCGCTCACCCGGGCGTGCCGGCGCCCGAGGTCGCCGGGCAGTTGCCAGGTCTCGACGAGGGGGAGGCGGGGGCCGGGGGCGGCGGCCCCCGAGGCGCCCTGGTCCGGCACGCGGTGCCTGGCCAGGTACGTGCTGGCGTCCTGCCACACCAGTCGGCCCCCGAGGTGCGCCTCGGTCACGACGACGACCTCCGTACCGCGCCGGTGCGGCCGCAGGCCCTCCGTGCGGACGGTGAGGTCGGGCCGGTCGGTGACGGTCAGGGCGTGCAGCCGCCGCACCGTGATCGACGTGTGGACGAGCCCCAGCAGCGGCAGCGGGAACGCGCGGGCGGCCATGAGCCGCGCGGCGAGCGGGAAGCCGAGGATGTGCGGGTAGGTGAGGGGGAGGACGGGCCCTGGCTCGTACCCGCAGACGCGGGCGTACGCGGCGGCCCGCGCGGGGTCGATGCGGACGGCCTCGCGGGTGAGCCGCGCGGGGGTGAGACGGGAGGCGGCGGAGGGGCGCTTGGTGAGCCCGGTGAGCGCGCCGCGGCCGAGCGTCAGGAGCAGTGGCGCCATGTCAGGCGCCCAGCAGCGACTGGCCGCAGACGCGGACGACCTGCCCGTTGATCCCGCCGGAGGCCCCCGCGGCGAGCCAGTTGACGGTCTCGGCGACGTCCTCGGGGTGCCCGCCCTGGCCGAGGGAGTTCATCCGGCGGCCGGCCTCGCGGATGACCAGGGGGACGGCCGCGGTCATCGCGGTCTCGATGAAGCCGGGCGCGACCGCGTTGGCGGTGATGCCGCGTTCGCGCAGTTCCGCGTCGGCGGCGAGGGCGCGTACCCAGCCGATGATCCCGGCCTTGGAGGCGGCGTAGTTGGTCTGGCCGACGTTCCCGGCGATGCCCGCGATGGACGCGGTGCCGACGATGCGCGCGTGGTCGGCGACGGCACCGGCCTTGAGAAGCGCGGCGGTGGTGCGCAGGACGCTGCCGAGGTTGACGTCGACGACGCTGTTCCAGCGGTCGGCGGCCATGTTGGCGAGCTTGCGGTCGCGGGTGATGCCCGCGTTGTGGACGAGGACGTCGAGGCTGCCGCCGGGCAGGGCCGCGGCGATGCGCTCGCCCGCGTCGGGCGCGGTGATGTCGAGCGTGAGGGCCTTGCCGCCGAGGCGGGCGGCGACCTGGGCGAGCGCGTCGCCCGCCTGCGGCACGTCGAGCAGGACGACGTTCGCCCCGTCGCGGGCCAGCGTCTCGGCGACGGCCGCGCCGATGCCGCGCGCGGCCCCGGTGACGAGCGCGGTGCGCGGTCCCTCGGGCCGGGGGGCCGCCGGGCCGACCTCGACGACCTGCCCGCTGACGTACGCCGAGCGCGGCGAGAGCAGGAAGTCCAGCGCCGCGTCGGGCTCGGCGCCGGGGGCGAGCCGGACGAGGTTGACGGTGCTGCCCCGCCCGATCTCCTTGCCGAACGACCGGACGAAGCCCTCCAGCGCCTGCTGCGCGGCCGCGTGCGCGATGTCGCCGTCCTGCGGCCGCCCGCCGAGCACGACGACGCGTCCGCACGGGGCGAGCGAGCGGGCGAGCGGGTGCAGGGCGGCGTGCAGGCCGCCGAGCGCGCCGGGCTCGTCGATCCCGCCGGCGTCGACGACGATCCCGCCGTACGGCGCCTCACCCGCCGCGGGCGGTGCCTCGCCCGCGGCGATCCGCAGGACGGGGCCGGGCAGTTCCGGCGTCCGCGCGGAGTAGCGGCGCAGCGGGACGGGCAGGGGAAGGCCCAGGCGGCGGGCGAGGAAGCGGCCGGGTGCGGTGCCGGTGGCGCGGAGATAACGATCGGCCATTGGCCTTCTCCTTACTCTGGAGTAAGTTTACCGGCGGTAAGGCTACTGGTGAGTCACGCAGATCGGAAGATCGGGAGACCGCATGCAGACCGTCCGCCGCGTCGCCGTCATCGCCGGCAACCGCATCCCCTTCGCACGCGCCGACGGCCCCTACGCCACCGCGTCCAACCAGGACATGCTCACGGCCGCGCTGAACGGCCTGGCCGAACGCACCGGCCTGGCGGGCGAGCGGGTGGGGGAGTTCGCCGCGGGCGCCGTCCTCAAGCACAGCCGCGACTTCAACCTCGCCCGCGAGACCGTCCTCGGCTCCGTCCTCGCCCCCGACACCCCCGCCTACGACGTCCAGCAGGCCTGCGGCACCGGCCTCCAGGCCGTCTTCGCCGTCGCCGCGAAGATCGCCCTCGGCGTCATCGACAGCGGCATCGCGGGCGGCGCCGACACCACCAGCGACGCGCCCCTCGGCGTCAACGACCAGCTGCGCCGCACCCTGCTCGCCGCCCGCCGCGCCAAGACCCTCGGCGGCCGGGCCCGCGCGCTCGCCGCCGTACGCCCCCGGCACCTCGTCCCCGACATCCCGCGCAACGCCGAACCGCGCACCGGCCTTTCCATGGGCGAGCACGCCGCGCTCACCGCCGCGCAGTGGGGCATCACCCGCGAGGCCCAGGACGAACTCGCCGCCGCCAGCCACCAGCGGCTCGCCGCCGCCTACGACCGGGGCTTCTTCGAGCCGCTCGTCACCCCCTTTCGCGGACTCACCCGCGACCAGAACCTCCGCCCCGACTCCACGCCCGAGAAGCTCGCCCGGCTCCGCCCCGTCTACGGCGGCCCCGACGGCACGATGACCGCGGGCAACTCCACCCCGCTCACCGACGGCGCCGCCGTCGTCCTGCTCGCCTCCGAGGAATGGGCCGCCGCCCACGGCCTCGAACCCCTCGCCTTCCTCACCGCCTACGAGACGGCCGCGGTCGACTTCGTCTCCGGAGCGGAGGGGCTGCTCATGGCCCCGGCCTACGCGGTGCCGCGCATGCTCTCCCGTGCCGGGCTCGGGCTCGACGACTTCACCCATTACGAGATCCACGAGGCCTTCGCCTCCCAGGTGCTGGCCACGCTCGCCGCGTGGGAGGACAAGGACTACTGCGTGTCCCGGCTGGGGCTCGACGCCGCGCTGGGCTCCGTGGACCGCGCCCGGCTCAACGTCGCCGGGTCCTCCCTCGCCACGGGGCACCCGTTCGCCGCGACGGGTGCGCGGATCGTCGCCACGCTGGCCCACCACCTCGCCGGTGAGGCCTCGCCCGCGCGGGGGCTCATCTCCATCTGCGCCGCGGGCGGCCAGGGCGTCACCGCGGTCCTCACCCGCCCCTGAGCCGGCGCGGGGCGGTGAGCGTTTGGGGGCGCGTGGGAGGTGCCCTCACGCGCCCCTGAGAACGCCCACCCTCCGCGGTAGCGGAACCCTCACCCTCAAGGAGCCGTACGGATGCCCATACGCAAGACGCTCCCCCCGCCGGGGGAAAGGCCCGAGGTCCGGGTCGAGAACGGCCGGGTCGTCACCGCCTCCGTCAGACCGTTGGTGGACCCGCCGAAGCGGGGCTCACTCGCCGACATCCCGTTCACGAACGCCGACGAGGCCCCCGACGACGTCGTTCTCAGCCGCAAAGCGCCGGACGGCGCCTGGCACGACGTCACGGCGGAGGACTTCCGCCGGGAGGTGCTGGGGCTCGCGAAGGGGCTGATCGCCACCGGCCTCAGGCCCGGTGACCGGCTCGCGGTCATGGCGCGGACCTCGTACGCGTGGACGCTGCTGGACTTCGCGGCGTGGGCTGCGGGTCTGGTCACCGTGCCGGTCTATCCGACGTCCTCCGCGTCGCAGACGGAGTGGATCCTCGCGGACTCGGGCGCCGCGGCCTGCGCGGTGGAGAGCGTGGACCAGGCCCGTATGGTCAGCGCGGTGCGCGGGCGGCTGCCGGAGCTGCGGGAGCTGTGGCAGCTCGACACCGGTGTGCTGGACCAGATCGCGGCGGATGGCCGTACGCTGCCGGACGCGCTGGTCACCTCGCGGCGGCAGTCGATGGCGCCGGACACCGTCGCGACGCTCATCTACACCTCGGGGACGACGGGCCGGCCCAAGGGCTGCATCCTCACGCACGGCAACTTCTTCGCCGAGGTCGACAACGCGATCGAGCTGCTGCACCCGGTGTTCAAGTCGGTGAGCAGCGAGCCCGCGTCCACCCTGCTCTTCCTGCCGCTGTCGCACGTGTTCGGGCGGATGGTCGCGGTGGGCTGCCTGCGGGCCCGGGTGCGGCTGGGGCACGCGCCGAGCATCGCGACCGAGGACCTGCTCGCGGATCTGGCGGGCTTCCGGCCGACCTTCCTGCTGGCGATCCCGTACGTGCTGGAGAAGGTCTACAACACCGGCCGGGCCACCGCCGAGAAGATCGGCCGGGCGGCGTCCTTCGACCGGGCCGCGCGGATCGCGCAGGCGTACGGGCGGGCGCAGGTCGCCCGGCAGACGGGTACGGGCGAGGGGCCGGGTCTGGGGCTGCGGCTCGCGCACGCGCTGTACGACCCGCTGGTCTACCGGCGGATCCGGGCGGCGCTGGGCGGCAAGGTGCGGTACGCGATCTGCGGCGGCTCCCCGCTGGGCGCGCGCCTCGCGGCCTTCTACGCGGGCGCCGGGGTGATGGTCTTCGAGGGCTACGGCCTGACGGAGACCACCGCGGCCGCCACCGTCACCCCGCCGCTGCACCCGCGGCTGGGCACGGTGGGCTGGCCGCTGCCGGGCACGGCGGTCAGGATCGGCGCGGACGGCGAGGTGCTGCTGCGCGGCGGGCAGGTCTTCGCCGGGTACTGGAACGACGAAGGACCCTTCCCGGCCGTCGAGGGATGGTTCCCGACGGGGGACGTCGGCGAGCTGGACGCCGAGGGCTATCTGACGATCACCGGGCGGAAGAAGGAGATCATCATCACCGCGGGCGGCAAGAACGTCGCCCCGGCCCCGCTGGAGGACCGGCTGCGGGCCCATCCGCTGGTCGGCCAGTGCATGGTGGTGGGCGACAACCGCCCGTACGTCGGCGCGCTGCTCACGCTGGAGCCGGACGGGCTCGCGCACTGGCAGCGGATGCGGCACAAGGAGAACCTGGGCCCGGCGGAGCTGGCCGAGGACGCGGAGCTGCTGGCGGAGCTGCAGAAGGCGGTGGACGAGGCCAACGCGACGGTGTCGCGCGCGGAGTCCATCCGCCGCTTCCGGGTGCTGGCGGTCGACTTCACCGAGGACGGCGGCCACCTCACCCCGTCCCTGAAGATCCGCCGGGCGGCGGTCGCCCGGGACTTCGCCGCGGACATCGACGCGCTGTACGCCCGCCGTGCCGGATGAGACCCCCGGCAGCGGGTAAAGGCAGGGGCCGCCTCACCGGAGTGAGGCGGCCCCTTGGTACTACAGGTTCTGGGCGCGGACATGCGCCGCCGGACTGACTAGAAGGTCAGGCGACCGACTAGGCGGGGGTGACGTTCTCCGCCTGCGGGCCCTTCGGACCCTGGGTGACGTCGAACGACACGGCCTGGTTCTCCTCGAGGGAGCGGAAGCCGGAGGCGTTGATCGCGGAGTAGTGAACGAAGACATCCGGGCCGCCGCCGTCCTGGGCGATGAAGCCGAAGCCCTTTTCAGCGTTGAACCACTTGACGGTTCCGGTAGCCATTTAAAGCCCTCCTTGGGCCAAAGGGTCGCCCTGCTCCAGAACCTGCAACTGCGAAGTCTGAAAACGACAAGAGCCTGCGGGTTACATGCTCCGCAGGCTCTGTACTGCAAGGGAAACCAAACTGCAACTTGCGAGGAGCCTAGCATGACCCCTCGTGGCGACGGAAGGGATCCAAGATCGATTCTCCGGCACGCGCGGGGGGCCCTGCGCGGGGCGCGGCGACACGAGGAGTAGCGTCCACCAGGTGGACACTTCAGCGCACACCGACGGCCCCGGACCCCTCCGCCCGAGGGTCGGACACATCCAGTTCCTCAACTGCGTCCCGCTCTACTGGGGCCTGGCCAGAACCGGCGCGCTGCTGGACCTCCAGCTCACCAAGGACACCCCGGAGAAGCTCAGCGCCCAGCTCGTGGCCGGCGACCTGGACATCGGCCCGGTCACGCTCATGGAGTACCTGCGGCACGCCGACGAGCTGGTCGCCCTCCCCGACATCGCGGTCGGCTGCGACGGCCCGGTCATGTCGTGCGTCATCGTCAGCCAGCTGCCGCTCGACCGCCTCGACGGCCAGCGGGTGGCGCTCGGCTCCACCAGCCGCACCTCCGTCCGGCTGGCCGAGCTGCTGCTCACCGAGCGCTACGGAGTGACGCCCGACTACTACCGCTGCCCGCCCGACCTGTCGCTGATGATGCAGGAGGCGCAGGCCGCCGTCCTGATCGGCGACGCGGCGCTGCGGGCCTCGCTGCACGACGCGCCGCGGCTCGGCCTGGAGGTCCACGACCTGGGGCAGATGTGGAAGGACTGGACGGGGCTGCCCTTCGTCTTCGCGATCTGGGCCGCCCGCCGCGACTACCTGGCCGCGAACCCGGAGGCCGTCCACGACGTCCACCGCGCCTTCCTCTCCTCCCGCGACCTGTCGCTGGAAGAGGTCGAGAAGGTCGCCGAGCAGGCCGCCCGCTGGGAGGCCTTCGACGCCGACCTGCTGCGCCGCTACTTCACGACCCTCGACTTCTCGCTGGGCGCCGAGCAGTTGGCGGGCATCGCGGAGTTCGCCCGCCGGGTGGGCTTCCCCCGCGAGGCCGAGGTCACCCTCCTGCCCCCGAGCTGACCGCGCGGGCGGCGTACGCTGGCCCGTGTCGTGCCCGTGCCGTCGGCGGCCCCCCGCCTGCGCCTTTCCGGAAGGGACTCCCTGGTGAGCGACCACGCAGCCGTCCTCGAACGCGCCGCCGCCGGCGGCCGCATCACCGCCGAGGAGGCGCTCGCGCTCTACCGCGACGCCCCCCTGCACGCGCTCGGCGCCGCCGCCGACGCCGTACGCCGCCGCCGCTTCGCGGGCACCGAGCACATCGCGACGTACATCATCGAGCGGAACATCAACTACACCAACGTGTGCGTCACGGCCTGCAAGTTCTGCGCCTTCTACGCGGCCCCCAAGGACACCGCGAAGGGCTGGAGCCGCGGCCTCGACGACATCCTGCGGCGCTGCGCCGAGACCGTCGAGCTGGGCGGCACGCAGATCATGTTCCAGGGCGGGCACCACCCGGACTACGGGGTGGAGTACTACGAGGAGCACTTCGCCGCGATCAAGCGGGAGTTCCCGCAGCTGGTGATCCACTCGCTGGGTGCCTCCGAGGTCGACCACATGGCCCGGATCTCCGGCGTCAGCGCCGAGGAGGCCATCCGCCGGATCCACGCCGCCGGTCTCGACTCCTTCGCCGGGGCGGGCGCCGAACTGCTCCCCGAGCGCCCGCGCAAGGCCATCGCGCCGCTCAAGGAGTCCGGCGAGCGCTGGCTGGAGATCATGGAGACCGCGCACCGCCTCGGTGTGGAGTCCACCACCACGATGCTCATGGGCACCGGCGAGACCAACGCCGAGCGCATCGAGCACCTGCGGATGATCCGCGACGTCCAGGACCGCACGGGCGGCTTCCGCGCGTTCATCCCCTACACCTACCAGCCGGAGAACAACCACCTGAAGGGCCAGACGCAGGCCACGCTCTTCGAGTACCTGCGGATGATCGCCATCGCCCGGCTGTTCCTCGACAACGTCGCCCACATCCAGGGCTCCTGGCTCACCACCGGCAAGGAGGTCGGCCAGCTCTCCCTGCACTACGGCGCCGACGACCTCGGCTCGGTCATGCTGGAGGAGAACGTCGTCTCCTCCGCGGGCGCCAAGCACCGCTCCAACCGCATGGAGCTGATCCACCTCATCCGCGCCGCGGGCCGCGTCCCCGCCCAGCGCGCCACGACGTACGAGCACCTCGTCGTCCACACCGACCCCGCGAACGACCCGGTGGACGACCACGTGGTCTCCCACCTGTCCTCCACCGCGATCCCGGGCGGCACCGCCCACCCCGAGCTCCAGATCACCCCGGCGTGATCCCCGGGCACCGAAGGGGCCTGCCCCGCACGGAGATTAAGGTGGGAACGTGACGCGCGCATCGCTGGAGAAGCAGCCGCAGGACGTCGCCGGGATGTTCGACGACGTCGCGGCGCGGTACGACCTGACCAACGACGTGCTGTCGCTGGGGCAGAGCAGGCTGTGGCGCAAGGCCGTGGCCCAGGCCCTGGACGTCCGGCCGGGGGAGCGGGTGCTCGACCTGGGGGCGGGGACGGCGACGTCGTCGCTGCCGTTCGCCGCCGCCGGGGCGACCGTCGTCCCGTGCGACTTCTCGCTGGGGATGCTGCGCGAGGGCAAGAAGCGGCATCCCGAACTGCCGCTCACCGCCGGGGACGCGACGCGGCTGCCGTTCGCGGACGGGGTGTTCGACGCCGTGACGATCTCCTTCGCGCTGCGCAACGTGCAGGAGACGGACGCCGCGCTGCGCGAGATGCTGCGGGTGGCCAGGCCCGGCGGACGGCTGGTGATCTGCGAGTTCAGCCAGCCGACGTTCCGGCCGTTCGCCACCGTCTACACCGAGTACCTGATGCGGGCGCTGCCGCCGGTCGCGAAGGCCGTGAGCAGCAACCCCGACGCGTACGTCTACCTCGCCGAGTCGATCCGCGAGTGGCCCGACCAGCGCGCGCTCGCCGGGCGGTTGCAGAAGGCGGGCTGGGGCAAGGTCGCGTGGCGCAACCTGACGGGCGGCATCGTCGCGCTGCACCGCGCGACACGTCCGGCGGTCTGAGCCGTCCGACAGCCCGTCCGGCGGCCCCGGGGACTGGGCCATTCGGGTGTCCGGGAAGGGAACTGACCCCTAGGCTGCGGTGTCTGTGCTGGGGAGCGCGTATCCCCCCGACCGACGGAGTAGCCCCGTATGTCGTACTGCCCCACGTGTGGGAACCCTGTCTCGGACGCCTCCGCCCGCTTCTGCATGAAGTGCGGCCGCGAACTTCCCGCGGCCGCACCGCCCGCGGCCGGTCCGGCGCCAGCGACCCCGCCTCCCGCTCCGCCCGTGCCACCGACGCCCACGCAGGTCACCCCCGTACCGCCACCGCCACCCCCGCCGCCCGCGTACGCCGCACCCACGGCGACCTTCCCGGCGGCCGGCGGACCGCCGCCGGCCGCGCCGGGGGTGCCGGGCCCGCCCGTACCGCCGTCGCCGGCCGCGCTGTTCGTCCGCCGGGTCTTCTCCGGCGGCTGGGGCCCGGCGGTGATGGCCGCGGTCGTCCCGGCGGTGGTGCTGTTCGTCATCGCGGCCGGGCTCGGCACCTGGTCGCAGCACTCCCTGAAGAGCGACGAGGTCAGCTGGCAGACCCGCACCCGGATAGCCCTCGCGCTGACCGTCCAGGGCCTCGGCGGCCACGCCAACGTGCCCAGCCCGTACGGCGACAGGTGCTCGGACGGCGGCGACTCCGGCTCCGGCTTCTCGGACGGCGGTGACAACGGCGACGACTTCAGCAGCAGTGGCGGCGACTACGGCGACAGCAGCGGCGACGACGGCAGCGACGGTTACGACAACGGCGACGACTTCAGCAGCGGCGGCAGCGACTACGGCGACAGCAGCGGCGATTTCGGCGACAGCAGCGGGGACAGCAGCGGGGACTTCGGCGACAGCAGCGGCGACTACTACGGTGACAGCAGCGGCGACGACGGCAGCGACTACTACGGCGACAGCAGCGACGGCAGCACCTTCGGCAGCTACCGCACCGACAGCTCCCCCCGGACCTACAGCGACCACCTCGCGGCCGACGACTGCCTGACGACGACCCGCAGCGCCCATCTGTCCGTCGTCCCCCTCGGCGTCACGCTCGTCTGGCTGCTCGCGCTGATCCTCTGCCTGCGCTCGGTGCGGCTGCGCAGCCCCGGCCCGGAGACGGCCGCGCGCGTCGCGCTGCTGACCGGCGTCGTGTCGACGGCCCTGGCCTTCTACGCGCAGCCGTCCCTCAACGGCATCGAACTGCACTCGGGCCCCTGGCGCGTCCTGCTGTGGTCCTTCCTGCTCGCCCTGGTGACCTCGCTGGTGGTCCTCGACGGGCCCGCGCTGCGGACCCGGTTCGGCACCGTCTACCGCGTGCTGAGCACGGCGCTGCTCGCGCTCGTCGTCACCGTGATGTTCGCCGGTGTCGTCGTCTACGCGATCGGCATCGGCTACCACCACGAGCTGGAGACCCCCGGCCTGATCGCGGCCGCGCTGCTGCTGCCGAACCTCGGGCTGGCCGGTCTCGGCCTCGGCTGGGGCGCCCCCTTCAAGGTCACCGCGACCGGCGGCAGCGGGCGCAGCTCGCACAGCGTGTCCTTCGGCCTGAGCAAGCTCAACGACTACTGGGACGGCTCGGCCACGCCGCTCGCCGTCCTCGGCGGGGCGCTGTGCGCGCTGGCCATCGGCCTGATCGCGTCGAGCCGGGTGCGGGACCGGGCCCAGCAGTTCGCGGTCGCTGGCGCCTTCACCCTGATGTTCTGGGTGCTGGTCGTGATCGGCGGGATCGGTGTGAGCGGCCTCTACACCTTCAGCCTCGCGGAGGGCACCAACGGCCACGAGCACGTCGGCACCGACGCGGGGCAGGCGCTGCTGTTCGCGCTGCTGTGGTCCTTCGGCGGTGTCCTGGTCGCCCCGTTCCTCCGGCGCGTCTTCGGCGGCGGGGACGAGCCCGGCACCCCGGCGTACGCGGGCCCGTCGCCGTACGCGCCGCCTGCGCCGCACGGCGCCGCGCAGGGCTACGGGCAGCCGCAGGGCGGGGCGTACGTGCCGACGCAGCCCGCTCCCGGGCAGGGCGCGGCCCCGGCGCCGGCCCCGGCGCCTGAGCCCGCTCCCGCGCCGCAGCCGCCCACGCCCACGCAGGAGGTGCACGACCTCGGGGTGGTCCAGCCCGACCGGCTGACCAAGCGCGAGGCGGCCCAGCGGGACGAGGGGGAGGGCACGCCGCCGCAGGCGTGACACACGGTCCCGGTCACCGGTCCCCTTTGCGGACCGAAGCTGTCCGCAAGGGCTTCTAGCGTGGGTGTCGCACCCCCAAGGAGAGCCCTTGCGGACAGCGGAAGGCGGACCACCATGACCGGGACCGGCACCCTCGACCAGCAGCAGAACGGCGACCCGGCGGCCGCCGCCCCCGTACCCACCGGGGAGCGCGCCGACCTGCTGGAAGTGCTCGGCAAGCACCGCCACTTCCTGCGCTTCACCGCCCGCGACCTCACCGACGAGCAGGCCGGGCAGCGGACCACCGTGAGCGAGCTGTGCATCGGCGGCCTCATCAAGCACGTGACCTCGGTCGAACGCTCCTGGGCGAACTTCGTCGTCGAGGGCGCCTCCGCGATGCCCGACTTCACGGCCATGACGGAGGCCGACTTCGCCGCGCGCGCCGCCGAGTTCCGCATGCAGCCCGGCGAGACGCTCGCGGGCGTCCTCGCCGCGTACGACGAGACTGCGCGCCGCACGGACGATCTGGTCGCGTCGCTGCCGGACCTCGACGCCTCCCACCTGCTGCCGAAGGCGCCGTGGTACGAGGGCGACGCGCGGTGGAGCGCCCGCCGCACCTTCCTGCACATCGTCGCCGAGACCGCGCAGCACGCCGGGCACGCGGACATCATCCGCGAGGCCCTGGACGGGGCGAAGACCATGGGCTGAGGCCCGGCGAACGGCGGATCCGGCCGGTCCGTACGCCCCCGCCGCCGCCCGACCGCGGCGGGGGCTCATAGACTCGGGGGCAACCGGGCCCGCGGCCCGGCGCCGTCATGCCGTCCCTCGCCGCACTACGGGAGAGCCACCGTGCCCGACACCGCCCTGTCCGAGCGCACCGCCGACGTGATCGTCGTCGGCGCCGGCCCCGCCGGTTCGACGACCGCGTACTACCTGGCGAAGGCGGGGCTCGACGTCCTGCTGCTGGAGAAGACGTCCTTCCCGCGCGAGAAGGTGTGCGGCGACGGCCTCACCCCGCGCGCCACCAAACAGCTCGTGTCGATGGGCATCGACATCTCCGAAGAGGCGGGCTGGCTCCGCAACAAGGGCCTGCGCATCATCAGCGGCGGCCTGCGCCTGGAGATGGACTGGCCGGACCTGGCCGCCTACCCGGACTACGGGCTCGTCCGCCGCCGCGAGGACTTCGACGAACTCCTCGCCCAGCAGGCCGTGAAGGCGGGCGCGCGGCTCTACGAGCGCTGCAACGTCTCCGGTCCGATCATCGACGAGCGCACCGGCCGTATCACCGGCGTGACCGCCAAGCTCGGCGTCGAGAAGACCCCGCTGGCCTTCAACGCCCCGCTCGTCGTCGCCGCCGACGGCAACTCCACCCGGCTCTCCCTCGCGATGGGCCTGCACCGCCGTGAGGACCGCCCGATGGGCGTCGCGGTGCGCACCTACTTCACCTCCCCGCGGCACGAGGACGACTACCTCGAGTCGTGGCTGGAGCTGTGGGACCGGCGCGGCTCCGTCCCGCGCCAACTGCCCGGCTACGGCTGGATCTTCGGCCTCGGCGACGGCACCTCCAACGTCGGCCTCGGCATCCTCAACTCCTCCGCGGCCTTCCGCGAGCTGGACTGGCGCGAGGTCCTCAAGGCCTGGGTCGCCGGCATGCCCGAGGACTGGGGCTACACCGAGGAGAACATGACGCAGCCCATCCGCGGCGCCGCCCTCCCGATGGCCTTCAACCGCCAGCCGCACTACACCCGCGGCCTGCTGCTCGTCGGCGACGCGGGCGGCCTCGTCAACCCGTTCAACGGCGAGGGCATCGCCTACGCGATGGAATCCGGCCAGCTCGCCGCCGACGTCATCACGCAGGCACACGCCCGCACCACCCCGGCGCAGCGCGAACTCGCCCTCCAGCGCTACCCGAAGATCCTCAAGGACACCTACGGCGGCTACTACACGCTCGGCCGCGCCTTCGTGAAGCTCATCGGCAACCCGAAGGTCCTCCAGCTGTGCACGGAACGCGGCCTGACCCACCCGATGCTGATGCGCTTCGCCCTCAAGCTGCTCGCCAACCTCACCGACCCGACGGGCGGCGACGCGATGGACCGCATCATCAACGGCCTGACGAAGATCACCCCCCGCGCCTGACCCGTTCCCGCGCCTGACCCGTTCCCGCGCTGTTTGCGCGTGCGGACGACGAAGCGCCCCGGCCCCGCAGGTGACTGCGGGGCCGGGGCGCTTCGCGTGGCTCAGCTCTCTTCCTGCGGCGGCAGCGCGTTGCGCCACAAGGTGATGTCCAGCACCACGTAGGTGCTGGTCTCGGTGGCCTTCGACGCGCTCTTGTAGGTGATCAGCGCGACCGTGCCCTCGGGGGTGCGGGCGCAGATCTGGCTGCCGGGGGACACCCGGGCCACGCTGATCTCCTGGGTGAAGCGGGTGTCGTGCAGGCACGTGGCGAGCGAGCCCTCCTCGCCGGTGTCGAGCAGCACGAGCTTGGTGTCGTAGGCCTTCAGGCTGCACGGGTCGTTCGCGCAGCTGTAGGAGAAGTCGTCGTCCGTGTCGTTCTGCGGGGTCAGCTCGCTGTCGGCGAAGCTCAGGTGGTAACCGGCGGGCAGCTGGATGCCGTTGTGCGGCTCCGGCTGCGGGTTGGGGTCGGCCTGGCTGGACGGCTGGTCGTCCGGGGTGCCGGTGTCGCCGCCGCTGTCGGCCGCGTCGGTCGGTTCCGGCTCGGTCGTCGGCGCCGCGGTGGTGGCGGGCGCGGAGGTGTGCGTCGTCGGCTTGTCGGCCTGGTCGTCGCTCTTGCCGCCGCCGTTCAGGGCGACGGCGGCGCCGACCGCCGCCGCGATGACGACGACCGCGACGCCGACGGCGATGGCCACCCGCTTGCCGCGCCCCATGCGCCGGGGCGGCGGGGTGCCCGCGCCGCTGCCGGCCGGGGTCGGCGCGGTCGGGCCGTTCGGGGCGCCGAACTGGCCCTGGGGCGCGTACGGGGAGCCGCCCTGCGGATAGCCGTACGCCGGGGCGCCGCCGGGACCGGCGGGGTGCGTGGCCGGGTAGGCGTACGCCGCCGGGACACCCTGCTCGCCGCCCGGCTGGGCCTGCGGCTGCGGGGAGGCGTAGGCGGCGGGCTGCGCGTGCTGGACCGGCTGCGCGGGCTCGACCGGGGGCTGCGCGGGCTGGACGGGGGCCTGCGCGGCCGGAGCCGGGGTCTGGGCCTGAGGTACCGGGGCCTGCGGTGCGGCCTGCGGCGGGGCCTGGACCGGGGGCGGGGTCGGTGCCACGTCCGGCCGGGTCGGCGTCGGCGGGGGCGTCTGCGGGACGGCGTCCGCCGGGGCCGCGGCGGGCGGCGGCGGAGTGGCCGGGGCGGGCGGCGCGGTGGGCGCGGCCGGCGGCGGGGTGGCGGGGGCCGCTGCCGCCGGGGCGGAGGCGGGCGGGGCCGACGGGGCCGGGGGCGTGGCGGGCGACTCGGGCGCGACGTGCCGCGCCGGGATCTCCGCGGCCAGCGCGACCGGCAGCCACTGCTCGGGGCGGCGCAGCTCCGTCTGCTGCGAGGCCGCCCGGCACATCCCCACGACGTCGGCCAGCGAGGGCCGTTCGGCCGGGTCCTTCGCCAGGCAGCGGTGCACCAGCGGGCGCAGCTCCTCCGGCAGCGTCGCCAGGTCCGGCTCCTCGTGCACGATCCGGTAGAGCACCGCGTGCGAGGGGCCGTCCCCGTACGCGGGCGCGCCGAGTGCGGCGTAGGCGGCGACCTGTCCGAGCGCGAAGATGTCGGTGGCGGGCGTGATCTCCCGCCCGGAGGCCTGCTCGGGCGCCATGAAGGCGGGCGTGCCGATCGTGACGCCGCTGCCGGTCAGCGCGGTGGCGTCGGCGGCGCGGGCGATGCCGAAGTCGATGACGCGCGGGCCGTCGGAGGCCAGCAGCACGTTGGACGGCTTCAGGTCGCGGTGCACGAGCCCGGCGCCGTGCACGGCCTCCAGCGCCTCCGCGATCCCGGCGACCAGCAGCAGCACCGTCGGCACCGGCAGCGGCCCGTGCTCGGCGACCGCGGACGCCAGCGTCGGCCCCGGCACGAAGGCGGTGGCCAGCCACGGCCGCGTACCGTCCGCGTCGCTGTCGATGACCGGCGCGGTGTACAGGCCCTGCACGCGCTGCGCGGCCTGCACCTCCTGCTTGAACCGGCGGCGGAATTCCGCGTCCTCCGCGAATTCCGGCCGGATCACCTTGACGGCGACGGGCCGCCCGGCGGGCGTGTGGGACAGGTAAACCTTGCCCATCCCGCCCGCGCCGAGCCGCGCCGCCAGCCGATACGCCCCCACCGACGCCGGATCGTCCGCCTCGAGTGGCTGGAAAACCTCGCCGGACCCTCCGGCCCCGCCCGCCCCGCTCATCCTCTGACCGCCTCGTCCCCGAAGTTGCTCCTGGCGGCATGGAGACTACCGGCCACGGGGCCGGTAGCCGTGCTCCGTCTCCCAGTTGTGCCCTGACAGGCACTCAGCGGTGACGGACCGCACGGCTCCTGCACGGGCCGCGCCCCGTCCGGACGATGAAGCCCAGGGCGCCCGATCATCGGGTCGTTGACCTGCTTGCGCCTTGTTCGCCGACACAGGAACACCTCCATTCAGGGGCGGCTGATGTCTGCGGACCGGCACGGGCCTACGCCAGGGCTCGCTAGGCTTGGCCCATGTCTGATGCCCCGGTTCGCGTTCGTTTCGCCCCCTCTCCGACCGGCATGTTCCACGTCGGTGGAGCCCGGTCCGCTCTGTACAACTGGGCGGTGGCGCGACAGTCCGGCGGCACGTTCGTCCTGCGGATCGAGGACACCGACGCGGCCCGGAACCAGCCGGAGTGGGTGCAGGGGATCATCAACGCGCTGGCTGCGATCGGGATCAATGAGTCGGACAGTGTCTTCGAGGGGCCGTACTTCCAGTCGCACAACGCCGACCGGCACCGTGAGGCTGCCCAGCAGCTCTTCGCGGCCGGGAAGGCGTACTACTGCGACTGCACCCGCGAGCAGCTCAAGGAGCGCACCGGGTCCGAGCACCTTGGTTATGACGGCTTCTGCCGGGGGCGGGGGCTGGCGTACGAGCCCGGCCGGGCGCTGAGGTTCCGCACGCCGGATGAGGGCGAGACGGTAGTGGTGGACCTCGTCCGGGGGGAGCCTGCGTTCCCGAACAGCGCGATCGAGGACTTCGTGATCGCCCGCGGCGACGGGTCTCCGGTGTTCCTGATCGCGAATGTGGTCGACGATCTGGATGAGGGCATCACGGAGGTCATCCGGGGCGAGGAGCACCTGTCGAACACGCCGAAGCAGCAGCTGCTGTGGGAGGCGCTGGGTGCGAAGCCGCCGGTGTGGGCGCACCTGCCGGTGATCGTCAACGAGAAGCGGCAGAAGCTCTCCAAGCGCCGGGACAAGGTCGCCCTGGAGGACTACCTCGCGGAGGGCTACCTGCCCGAAGCGATGGCGAACTACCTGATGCTGCTCGGCTGGGGGCCGGGCGGGGACGTGGAGATCCGGCCGTACGAGGAGCTGGAGCAGCTGTTCCGGATCGAGGATGTGAACACCTCGCCGGCGTTCTTCGATGTGAAGAAGCTGACGGCGTTCAACGGCGAGTACATCCGGGCGCTGGCACCTGACGCCTTCGTCGAGGCGTGTGCGCGGTGGCTGACCGCTCCCTACGCGCCGTGGAAGCCGGAGGCCTACGACCAGGCGGTCTTCGAGGCGGTGGCGCCGCTGGCGCAGACGCGGCTCGCGGTGCTGTCCGAGGTCACGTCATACGTGGACTTCCTGTTCCTGGACGAGCCGGTGCACGACGAGGTGTCGTGGGGCAAGGCGATGAAGCCCGGGGCCGCCGAGCTGCTGCGTGATGTCCGAGGTGAGCTGGCCACCGCCGAGTGGGAGGCGGAGCCGCTGAAGGCCGTGCTGGTAGCGGTGGGGGAGAAGCACGGACTGAAGCTGGGCAAGGCCCAGGCTCCAGTCCGTGTCGCGGTGATGGGACGCACCGTCGGTCTGCCGCTCTTCGAGTCGCTTGAGGTGCTCGGGCGCGACCGGGTGCTGGCCCGGCTGGATGCGGCTCTGGAGCGCCTGGCGGCGGAGTAATACGTCAGGCGGCGACCGCGGCGAGCAGTCCGCCCCAGGCGCGGGAGAAGTAGCCGGAGTCGAAGCGGGCGAGGGCGTCGTAGGCGGCCTTGGTCTCGGCTTCGGGCGTTGCGGCCCGCTCGTATACCTGCTCCCGGAGGCGGGACAGGTCGGGGACGGGCTGCCCGGCGATGTACGCGAGGTCGCCGAGGCCGGCGATCGGGCGGATCAGGCACGGCATGCCCGTCAGCAGGGCCTCGGCTGCGCAGCGGCTCCAGCCCTCGCGCATTTGCGGGGCGAAGACGCCGAGGTCGCATGCCCGGAGCAGCCGCAGGTATCGGTCGCGGGGCAGGTCGTGGTGGGTGCCTGTGAAGCCGATGGTCTTGCTGCCCGTGGCGAGGACGTGGAGGCGGGAGTCACCGTGCAGGGCCGAGGCGACCGCGTCGGTGCCCTTCCAGTGCACGGCCTTGCCGGCGTAGACGGCGATGGCGTCCGGGGCGAGACCGAATTCGTCACGGCAGACCTGCCGGTCGAGGGTGCGGACGTGGTCGAACTCGGTGAGGTCGAAGGCGTTGTAGATGACCTTGACGTCGGGGACGCCCTGTGCACGGAGGAAGTTCGCCCAGTAGGGAGCTACACACACCACCGCGGCGCACTGGGGCAGCGCGGCGAAGAGGCGTTGCCATAGCTGGGCTTCGATAGGGGCCGAGTCGTGTTGGAGTGGTTCGTAGTGGTGGAAGACGAAGATCGTGCGGGCGCGCATGCTCGGGGTGAAGAGCAGGAGGCTCAGATCGTCCCACACGAACGTCCCCGGCACGTGCTGTAAGCCTCGGATGGCAGGTGCGAGGCGGGCCAGGTGGCGGAGCTTGCGCCAGCGCCGCGCCCGGTAGGCCCGCTTGTAGTCCGGCACGGTGTGCCACTCGTACTGGTCCGCGGTGACGTCGTGAATCATCCGAAGGTAGGCACGGCCGCCGGTGCGGCCTGTCGGTTCCAGGGAGTGCACGACCGGCTTCATAAGCCAACCTCCGGGGTCTCGTGTGCGTAGCGCTCGTATTCGGCCCGCAACAGCGCGCAGGCTGCGTTGAGGTGGGTGTTCACAGTTCGGCTGGTTTCGGCGAGCGGCAGGTAGAAGTCGACGAGAGCGGCGACAAACCGTTCGCGGCGGCCGGAGTCTGTGGAATTCCGCAGGTCGCGGAGGTTGTGGATGCGGTCGGTGAGCCTTACGAGCAGCGGCTCGGGGCCGAGGCGGCCGGTCTTGGCCCGCCAGGCCGCCTCGTCGCCGGGCTGCTTGGGCCTGCGCTCCAAGCGGTGGTCGGGGGTCATCTCACGAAGCCGTTCGGCGAACTCCTGGCCCAGTTCGGCTGCCACAGCGGACGCCGATTCCGGGGAGATCTCCAGGGCGTCGTGGAGCAGGCCGAGGAGTAGCGTGGTCGGCGAGGTGACGGCGAGTTCGTCCCGGAGGATGGCCACGACGGCGACGGGGTGGTGGAGATAGGGAGTGCCCTGGTCCCGGGTACGGCCGGAGTAGATGCCGAATGCCAAGGCGGCAGCACTCTCCGCGCGGGTGTAGTCGGCCTGGTCCCAGGTATCGGCCTGCAAGGCGTTGAGGATGGCGGTGGTGGGTTCCGAAGTCGGAGGCATGTGACTCACCTTCCGTTCGTGGAGGGGACCGGGATGCCGTCGGCGAGCAGGAGCGTGTCGCCGACGGCGAGGGCGTCCAGGCCGAGGTCCGCGGTGGCGTGGACGGCTTGCTCGGCGGTGCGCAGGATCGGGGTGCCCTTGCGGTTGAAGGAGGTGTTCAGCAGAAGGGGCAGGCCCGTGCGGCGGTGGAACTCCTCCAGGAGGGCCCGCAGGCCGGTGTGCTCGGTGGTGACGGCTTGCAGGCGGCTGCTGCCGTCGCGGTGGACCACGGCGCCCATGCGGTCAGCGTGGCAGTGGCGGGCTTGGGCGACGCGGTTCATGTAGGGGTCGCCTTCGGCCATGAACCACTCGGTGGCGTGCTCGGCGAGTACCGCGGGGGCGAACGGCCGGTACGTGGCGCGCTGCTTGATGGCGTTGAGGCGGTCGCGGGTGGCTGCGTGGCCGGGGTGGGCGAGGATCGAGCGGTGGCCGAGGGCGCGGGGGCCGAACTCCATCGGGCCTTGGACCCAGCCGACGATGCGGTGGTCGGCCAGGAGGGCGGCCACCGTCGGCACCAGCTGGGCGCCGAGGTTCGGGATGATCCGGTATCCGGCGGGCAGGCCCGTGGTCGGGAGCCGGCCGGGTTCCGGGCCCCAGGCGGCGTCCGTCGGGGCAGCGAGGCGGGGCTGGCCGAGCTGGTAGTGCCAGGCGTACAGCGCGGCGCCGACGGCCGTACCGGCGTCGTGCGGGGCCGGTGCCACGAACAAGGTCTCGTACCCGGCGTCGGCGGCGAGACGGCCGTTGAGGTGGGAATTCAGCGCGCATCCGCCGGAGAAGACGAGCGTGTCCGCTTCGGTGAGGTGTCGAAGGTGGCGGGCGACGTGGGTGACGGCGTCGGCGAAGGTCTCCTGTACGGCGGCGGCCAGGTCGGCTCGTTCCGTCAGGGACGCTTCCGCGACGCTGTCGGCGCTCCAGGCACGCTTCCCGATGAGCAGCGGGGTGTCGGCGTCGGCGGAGCCAAGCGGATGAGCGACGTGGACCTCGCCGTCGCTGCCGAGGTGGATCAGCGCGCGAACCTCGTCGCGGTGGCGGCCCGGGTCTCCGTACGCGGCCAAGGCCATCATGCTGCCTTCGGGTTCGTCCCCGGGCGGGACCAGTCGCAGCGCGAGGTTGCGGTAGAAGTGGCCGAGCGAGGGGTGGGCGCGACGGGGGCCGGGGCTGAGGCTCGGCAGGGCCTGGTGGATGCGGTCGATCCGGTCGGGGCGAAGGTCGTAGCCGGTGACGCGTTCGCGACCAGCACCGATGTCGCTGCCGAGGGACGATCCGCCGGCGTCGATGACGAGTCCGGCCGCGTGGTCGTGACCGGAGAGCAGGTAGCCGGCCATGACGTGGGCGGTGTGGTGGGAGAGCAGCCGCAGGCGTCCGCCGAGGGAGGTGGGGAGAAGCGCCGCGAGCTCCCCCCGTTCCTCGGCGAGCCACCACCCTGCGGCCGGGGTGGGGCGCATGGAGGGGGTCCAGATGGCGTCGATGTCGTCGGGGCCGACGCCTGCGGCGTCCATGCACCAGGCCAGGGAGTGCGTCGGGGCGGTGAGGGTGGCCTTGCGGTTGTGGGGTTGGCGGTTGTGCTTGAGGCCGCTCCAGCGCTCCTCTTCCGCGGCGTAGAGGTGACCGTCGACGATCAGGGCGGCGGACGTGTCGTGGTGGAAGTTCAGGCCAAGGACAGCGGGCATGGTTGTCCGGTACCTCCGGTCAGGCAACGGTGACGGGCGCGGGCAGGAGAGCGGGTACGACAGGTGAGCCGGAGTCGGTGTACTCGTGGCACTTGCCGCAGAAGCGGTAGTGATCCCGACGCGGCGCGAAGACCTTGGCCGTGAAGTCGTCGTCCCAGATGTTGAACTCGCTGTCGTCCTTGGCCATCGCGTTGAAGCAGCGGTAGCAGGAGCCGTCGAGTTCGATCATGAGGTGCTGGTCGAGGTACCGGGCGCACAGACCACGCAGTTCGTTGACGGGCTGACCGACGTCGATGTGGTGGACGTGGTTGGTGACGTGGATCGCACCGTGGGCGGCGCACAGCTCGGCGAGCTGGTCGAGACGGCTCGGGCTGATCCCTTCCAGGACGCTGTTGACGACGACGGTTTTGCCGGCCGCGCGCAGGGTCGGGACCGCGGCGTGGACCTGGTCGTAGTTGCCGTGCTCGTCGTCGCAGCCGATGAGGACCTGGTCGTAGCAGGCGAGGGCGACCGCCATCAGGCGCTTGTTGCGCGCGAGGCTGAGGGCGTTGGTGCCGAGCACCATGACCTTGTCCGGCAGGCGTGTGCGGGCGAGTCGGCTGAGCGCGGGGAAGTCGCGGTGGACGGTGGGTTCGCCGCCGTTGATGTGGAGCTGCTGGAAGGGGATCGTTTCCAGGCGGTCCAGGACGGTGGCGAACGTGGGGAGCGGCATGTTCTCCCCCTGGGCGCCGTCGGCGAAGATGCAGAAGTCGCAGGAGCGATTGCACTTGGTCGTGATCTTGATCTTGGCGGTCTTCAGGACCCGGGGGCTGCTGGCTCCGGCGGGCATGGCGTTGTCTCCTTGATCGATGTGCGGCGGTGGGTCATGCCGAGTGGAGGGTGAGGAAGTCCTCCACCACGGAGTGGTGCCGGTCCCAGGCGGCGAGCGCGTCCCGGAGGACATCAGGCGTCGTCGGGCCGGTGGGGAGCAGGTCGGCCATGCGGGCGGCGAGCCGCTGCTCGCTGGTCTCTCCGTCGGCTGCCAGGGAGCGCAGCACACTGGCGGCGCCGCAGAGCTCCTTCGCTTCGCGGGCGATGAGGTAGCCGGTGGCGACGGTCGGAGGTGGGTCGAGGTAGTAGAGCCAGCGGGCGATCCGGACGCGGAGCATGCCGGCGGTCATCGTCCAGGCGATGGACCGCGAGCCTTCGGCGTCCTCCCCTTCTCGGTCTTCCGGGAGATCGGGGATGTGCCGCAGGAGCGCGCTCAGGGCGACGTGTGCCGATCGCAGGAGGTGCTGCGCCGACGGTGGCCGTTCCACCTGCTCCGGCTCCGCGCCTCTTGCCTGGCGGAGGAACAGCTCGGCGTGATGTTCCAGCCCGTCCGGGCGCCATTGGGCGAGAGCAGCTGACTTACCGGGGCAGCGGGTGTGCGTCGCGAGGGCTGCGCCGGCGAACCAGCAAGGGGCCAGGTAGTGCCAGGCGACACAGTGCCTGCGGTAGCCGGGCAGGTCCCGCGTGACGTTGTCGGTGCTGTCGGCGGCCAGCAGGTAGCGGCCCCCGAGTCGGGAGTTGAGGATGCCCCGGTAGAAGCGCTCGTCCGCGCTGCTCCAGGGCTCCATCTGTGCGTGGGATTTCCAGCGCTGGAGGGTGGGCCGGTGGCCGTGGATCAGGCTCCAGGTCACCAGTTCGGGCGGGGAGATGCGGCGGCGGTCGACCTCGGAGGTGGTGAAGGCGAATCCGGGCGGGTGCTCGAGCAGGCGCCGGTTGGCGACGTCGCGGGCCACGGCGGCGGAGTGTGCCGCGGCGAGGCAGTGATTCCACTCGCGCCACCCGGCCGGGGCCTGGGCGAGAAGGATCCGTACATCGAGGTCCGAGTGTGGGGCGAGCAAGTCGGTGCGCTGCCACTTGTGGGTGAACATCGCCGCGCTGAGACCGTGCTCCGCCAGCTCGTGTACGTACAACGCGCCCAGGTCGTCGTACAGCGACGTCACGGCGGTGGACGCGGCACTCACCGGTCCTCCCCGACACCCGGGTTTCGTACCGCGCAGGAGGAGCCGGCAGTGCGGACGACGGGAAGCAGGGGGAATACGGGCTTGCCTTCGGGCCGCTCCATGCGGTCCCAGCGCAGGTCGTAGTCGACGTAGTGGAATCCCTGCCACGCGTCGTTGCCGTTGCGCTCCAGCATGGCGCGGAAGAGGTGGGCGTAGGCGTCGCTCAGCGTGTGGTCGGCCAGGTGCGGTTTCAGGGGGATGTCGCGGTTGTGGAGGATGCACGGGCGGGCCACACCGGTCGGGGTGATCTTGATGCGGTTGGCGTCCGAGCAGGTCGCGCAGCTGGAGTTCGAGATGAATCCGATCGATCCGGCCCAGCCCGGGGGCCGGAGGTAGCGGCCGGGGCTGCGCACGCCCAGTTCGCCGCGGGCGACTTCGTCGGCGTCGGCAAACCAGTCCGCCAGCCGGGCGCGGACGTCTGCCTCGGGGACGAACTCGCTGTCGAAGAGCTCTCGGGCGGGGCCGATGTTCTGCAGCTCGACGAGGCGGACGGCGATCGGCAGGTCCTTGGCGAGTTCGGCCACCTGGAGGGCGTCGTCCAGGTAGCTGCGCTGCAGAACGCAGTTGACCTTCACCTTGAGCCCGAGGGCGAGGGCCTCGTCGATCGTTGTGCGAGCGACACGGGGGTCACCGCCGCCCATGATCGTGGCGGAGCGGGCCGGGTCGAGGCTGTGCAGGCTGACGTTGAGGTACGTCAGGCCGGCACGCTGAAACTGCTCGACGCTCAGGCCTTTGCGGAGATTGCCGTGGCTGGTCATGCCGATCGAGGCTCCGGTGCCGAGGCCGCCGGCGAGGGCGGCGATGACGTCGAGGATGTCGGCGCGCAGGGTCGGCTCGCCGCCGGAGCAGTGCGCCTTCTTCACCTGCCACGCTCCGGCCTCCTGCGCGATGGCGGCGTAGTCGGCGACGGTGAGCGGCCGGTCCTTGTGGCCGTAGTCGGGCATGCAGCGGGGTTTGCAGAAGACGCAGTCGAGGTTGCAGAGGGAGTTGAGGGTGAAGGCCAGGTAGGGGTGGTTGCGGCCGGTGGCGGCGAAGGACGCCAGCAGGTCGCGGTGGCCCGGAGTGAGCATCGGTTCAGCCTCCTGCGGTTGGGGGCGGGGCGGTCGGCGAAATGGCGAGGCCGTTCAGTGGCTGTCCGGCGAGGTGGCGGTGCAAGTTGTCTGCGAAGAAGGCCACGGCGTCGTCCATGTAGGTGCGTGAGAACGTGGCGCTCTTCGGCGTGATCACGACGCGCGGGTGGTGGCGCAGTGGGTGGTCCATAGGCAGGGGCCTGGGGTCGGTCACGTCCAGGGCGGCACCGCGAAGGCGGCCGGTGTTCAGGGCGTCCAGCAGTGCTTTCTGGTCGACGGTGGAGGCACGGCCGAGGTTGACGAACAGGGCGCCGGACTTGAAGGCGGCGAAGGTGTCGCGGTCGAAGTACCGGTCCGTGTCTGGGGCGGCGGGCAGGAGGTCGACGACCACGGCGGCGTCGGCAACCGCGGTACGGATGTCCTCGGTGCGCATCCATGTGACGCCGTGGCGATCGGAGGCGGACGGTCGGCGGCGTACGCCGATGACGTGCATGCCGAACGCGCGGGCAGCGCGGGCGAGATGGCCGCCGATGCTGCCGCAGCCGACGATGGTCAGGGTGGCGCCGGCCAGGTCGAAGAACTCCTCGGCGAGGTCGTCCTTCCACCAGTGGCGGGTCTGCTGGAGGAGGCTGCTGGTGAACAGGCCCCGCGAGTAGCCCAGGATCAGACCCATGGCGTGCTCCGCCATCGGGCGACCGTGGAAGCCGTACGAGCGGGTCACGGCGACGCCGCTGCTCTCGGCTTCGGCGACGGGCAGGTGGTCTGTTCCGGCAGCCGGGGAGGCGATCCACTTCAGGTGCGGGGATACGGGGAACCAGTCGGGGTTGAAGCGCCAGCCGAAGTAGACCTGGGCTTGTTCGAGCTGCTGGCGGACCGTGCCGGCGGTGGCGATGCGGAAATCCACCGTGGGGAAGGCCGTCCGTAAAGTGCGCTCGTGTTGCTCGGACAGGTGCCAGAAGTCGCGTGGGGACTCGGTTGCGTCCTTGGAAGTGGTGTAGCGGGTTGGACCTGATCCGGGGGTTTGCTCCGGCGTCCGGGTTGGTGCCCGCATAGCAAGACGGCCACCGG
>NZ_JBIRPW010000029.1:0-51190 GCF_044332905.1 Streptomyces sp. NPDC021224
CGACGCATCCCCGGCGCCTGCGACGGCGAAGGCACCACCGGAGCCACGTACCGCTGCGCCACCAGCCGTGAAACCGCCGCATTCCCCGCCACACCCTGGAGCAGGTGCACCGACGCCCGGCTCAACGGGGCCTCCGGAGCTGGAAGGGGCGCGGGCTCGGGCTCGTGGGCAGGGGCCGGGCGGTTCCCGGTCCGCTCGGCTCCTCCGCGGTCCCCGTGCGCGGTCGACACCATGACCGCCAGGGTCACCTCTGCCCCGTCCCGGTGGGACAGGCGGGAAGGCAAGCCGTTGGGGAAGGGAAAGGTGCCCCGGCGGTTCGACCGTTCGGGCTGCCCTGTCGGTCATCGAGGTCGAGTCGCCGGTACGGCCCAAATCCTGTGCGCCACGGGGGAGGTCGCCGGAGGATTTCCTCCCGTATCTCATGGTCGAGGGGGAGTGGCATGCCGTCGTACCTGTCCCCGGGCGTCTACGTCGAAGAGGTGGAGTCCGGGTCGAGGCCCATCGAGGGGGTCGGGACCGCGGTTGCCGCCTTCATCGGATTCGCGCGCAAGGGGCCGCTGCACGAGCCGACACCGATCAGCAACTGGACGCAGTTCAAGAGTGTGTTCGGCGACTTCGCGGAGGGGGCGTATCTGCCCGGTGCCGTCTACGGCTTCTTCGCGAACGGCGGCGGCATCTGCTACGTCGTCCGGATCGGGGCGCCGGATTCCGCCGCGCAGGACGAGCCGGCCGAGCTGACCGGCGGGGAGGCGGCGCGGGTCGGGCCGTACGAGGTGCGGGCGCTGCCGCAGGTCACCGGGCAGATCACGGTCGAGGTCACGGAGCCCGAGGGCGAGGATCCGCCGCAGGACACGTTCGGGCTGGTCGTCCGGCGGGACGGCGAGGTCGTGGAGACGTACCCGAAGCTGACCACCAAGCGCAGCAAGGACAACGCGGCGACGCAGGTGCGTTCGCGTTCGCAGTTCATCGCGCTGGCCGAGAGCCAGCAGGGCCCGGCGCCGCAGCGGCCGGAGGCGCAGCAGGTGGCGGTGCCGGCGGCGGCGCCGGGGCCGCTGGAGGTGTCGGCGGCGTCCTACACGGGCGACCCGGAGCAGCGGACGGGTGTGGCGGGGCTGGAGGCGGTCGAGGAGGTCACGATGGTGGCCGCGCCGGACCTGATGAGCGCGTACCAGGCGGGGCGGATCGACGGCGAGCAGCTGATCTCGGTGCAGCAGGCGCTCGTGACGCACTGCGAGCTGATGGGCGACCGGGTGGCGATCCTGGACCCGCCGCCCGCGCTGAGCCCGCAGCAGGTGAAGGTGTGGCGGGAGCGTACGGCGGCGTTCGACTCGAAGTACGCGGCGCTGTACTACCCGTGGATCAAGGTCTTCGACCCGTCCGTGGGCCGGGACGGCTTCGTGCCGCCGAGCGGTCACATCGCGGGGGTGTGGGCCCGCAGCGACGAGACGCGCGGGGTGCACAAGGCCCCGGCGAACGAGGTCGTCCGCGGTGCGGTGGCGCTGCAGACGCAGATCACGAAGGGCGAGCACGACCTGCTCAACCCGGCGGGGGTCAACTGCGTGCGGGTCTTCCCGGGGCGCGGCATCCGGGTGTGGGGCGCGCGCACCCTGTCGTCGGACCCGTCGTGGCGCTACCTGAACGTGCGGCGGCTCTTCAACTACCTGGAGGAGTCGATCCTGGGCGGCACCCAGTGGGCGGTCTTCGAGCCGAACGACGACGCGCTGTGGGCCAAGATCCGCCGCACGATCTCCGCCTTCCTGGTCAACGAGTGGCGCAAGGGCGCCCTGTTCGGCCTCACGCCGGACGAGGCCTTCTACGTCAAGTGCGACGCGGAGACCAACCCGCCGGAGGCCATCGACGCGGGGCAGGTCGTGTGCGAGGTGGGCGTGGCCCCGGTCAAACCGGCGGAGTTCGTCGTCTTCCGGCTCGCGCAGATGTCCGCCGGGTCCGGCGCCGTCGACGAGTAGGACGCCGGCGCCGATTCGTAAACCGCCCCAAGTCCCGTAGTCGGAAGCAGCCGGAAGCAGCCGGAAGCAGCCGGAAGGC
This sequence comes from Streptomyces sp. NPDC021224, assembly GCF_044332905.1. Taxonomy (NCBI): domain Bacteria; kingdom Bacillati; phylum Actinomycetota; class Actinomycetes; order Kitasatosporales; family Streptomycetaceae; genus Streptomyces; species Streptomyces sp. NPDC021224. Next base: position 2,047 of record NZ_JBIRPW010000029.1, read on the forward strand.
GATCACAGGAGGCCGGAGTCATGCCGCTGCCCGAACTCGACAGTTCTGTCGGGCACTCGTTCGGATTGGAGTTCGACAGCGTCCTCATCAAGCGGATCACCGAGGTCAGTGGTCTGAAGATGGAGCAGGACGTCATCGAGCTGAAGCAGAACACCGCGGACGGCAAGTACGCGATCAAGAAGCTGCCGGGCCGCCCCAAGGCGGGCGAGGTCACGGTCACCCGCGGTCTCACCGAGGACAACAGCTTCGAGAAGTGGATCAAGGACTCGCGGTTCGGGAAGATGACGAACGCCCGGCGCAACGGGTCGATCATCGTCTACGACTACGAGGGCCTGCCGATCAAGCGCTACAAGCTGATCAACGCCTGGCCCAAGTCCCTGGAGATCAGCACGCTCAAGGCGGGCGACACCTCGGTCCTCACCGAGAAGCTGTCGATCACCTACGAGAGCGTGGAACTCGACTGATGCGCCGGATCACGGCCGCGGCACCGGCCCCGCCATCGGCTTCGGCTTCGGCTTCGCCGGAGGCGGGCCAAGGGGCGGGGCTGCGCACGGAGTTCGCCTTCGAGCTGCCGCGCGGCTACGTGGACGGGTCGGGCGCGGTGCACCGCTCGGGCGTGATGCGGCTGGCGACGGCCCGGGACGAGCTGGTGCCGCTGCGCGACGACCGGGTGCGGGAGAACTCCGCGTATTTGTCGGTGGTGCTGATCTCCCGGGTGGTCGTCCGGATCGGGACGGTCGAGGACGTCCACCCGGGCGTCATCGAGGACCTCTTCGCGTCCGACCTGGCCTTCCTCCAGGACTTCTACCGGCGGATCAACTCCGAGGGCCACACCCGCGCCCGCGTCACCTGCCCGGCCTGTCGGGAGGACTTCGCGGTGGAGCTGTCCGGCGGCGGTGGTCGCCTGGGGGAATCGTGACGTACGCGGCCGACCGCATCCACGAGGAAGTCGCGTACCTCGCCTACCACTTGCACTGGCCGCTCGACCAGATCCTCGATCTGGAGCACGCCGACCGGCTCCGGTACGTCCGGCACGCGGCACAGCTCAGCGGCTGATCGGCGCTGAGCCGGAAGGGAGGGGGACGGGTGGGACTGCTGTCATGGCTCGGCGGCGGGGGCCGGAACCGGCCGCCCGCGCCGTCTGCCGGGCCCGCGGCCCCCGCGACGGGCGGCGGGCAGGCGTGGCGCGACCTGCCGCCGATCCAGCGCACCGCGGGCGACCTCGGCCTGGTCACCGACCCGGGCGGCTTCCGTGCCTCGCTCGGCACCTGGCAGGACGTCTCGCTGTCCCGGCCGCTGGGCCACCTGGTCAGCTCCGAGGCACCCGCCGGGATGCTGTACGACGTCGCGTCCGCCGCCGCCCCCGAACCGCCGTCGGCGGAGGCTCCGGAACCGGGCAACCACACCTGGGAGCGGCCGCGTTCGGGCGGTACGGGCACGCACCCGGCGGTGGCGCTGCAACGCGTTCTGGACGGCGGGCCGTTGACCTCCGCAGCCGCGCCCGGCGAGGAGGCGGCGACCACGGCCGCCGAGCCCGTCACCGTACGGCCGCTCACCCCGCCGGACTCCGGGCCCGCCGCGCAGGAGCCGCCCACCGTACGGGAGTTGCCCGCGCCCCCGCTCGTACCGTCCCCCGGCGCCGGGCCCCCGGCCCCGCCCGCGGTCCAGCGCGCGGCCCGACCGGAGACCCAGTCCGAGGCCCGCCCGCAGGCCCGCCCGGAAACGCGCCCGCCCACCCCGCCCGTGCAGCGCACGACGGAGCCGCCCGCGGCCCGGCCCCACCCGCACCTCGGCATCGGCGAGCCCCTCCCGGGGCTGCCCCCGACCGCCCGCGGGCCCGCCGCCCGCTCCACGCCCGCGTCCGTACGGCCCGGGCCCGCCGCCCCGGAGCCGCTCACGGCGCAGCGTGCACCGCAGGTCCCGGAGGTCGCGCGGGCCCAGCAGCCCCCGCCGGACTCCCCCGCGGACTCCCCCCTGCTCGGCGACGACCCGCTGCTCCCGGCGGCCGGGTCCCCCGCCGAGGAGCCGCAGGAGCCGCCGGTCCCGGTCGGGGTGCAGCGCCTTCCCGCGGACCTGCCCCTGCCGCAGCCGCAGCCCTCCGCCGAGCCCGTGGCGGGGCTGGTCGGCGAACGCCCCGTACCGCTCTTCGCCCGTACCGACGGCCCGGGTACCGCCACGACGCCCGCGCCCGACCCGGAGCGGCCGGTGGTCGCGCGCTGGGCCACCGAGGCACCGGCCGCCCCCGCCCGCCGCCCGGCGGTCCCCGCGGCCCCCTACGTCCAGCGCTCGGCCGCCACCGCACCCGGCGGCGGCCCGAACCCGCCACCGCCCCCGCGTCCCGCACCCGCCGGACGCCCCTGGACGGACGCCGGCGCGGTGGCCGTCGCGGCGGGCGTGGCCCAGCGCGCGGCGGACGGCTCGGTGGTCTTCGCACCCCCCTCCCCGGGCGCCCTCGCCGTCCAGCGGGCCCTCGCCGTCCAGCGCGCGCCCGACCCCGAGCCCCCTCCGTCCACGGCGGAGCCCGAGTTCGCCCCCTCGCCCGTGTCCGACGCCGCCGACTCCGCGGACTCCGCTCCCGACCCGGGCGGGCCCGCGGCCACGACCACGAGCAGGCCCACCGCCCCCGGACAGAAGGCGGACGCGGAGGACGGCGCCGCCCCGCACGTCGACGACGCCCTCGTCCGCGCCCTCTTCCCCCGGCTGAGCCGCCTGCTCAAGGACGAGCTGCGGCGCGACCGCGAACGCGCGGGCTTCCTCATCAACACCCGCCACTGACAAGGCCCTACGGGCAGAAGAAGGAGAAGACGTCATGTCGGTCACCGATGACCCCGCGGTCAGCGTCTGCTTCGTCGTGACCGTCGACGGCATCGAGCTCGGCTCGTTCAACACCTGCGACGGGCTCGGCTGCGAGGTCGTGCTGGAGACGCGCGAGGAGGGCGGCAACAACAGCCTGTCGTGGCAACTGCCCACCCGGCTGCGCTACTCCAACGTCAAGCTCTCCCGGCCGCTGACCCGCGACACCGAGAAGGTCGCCAAGTGGTTCGCGAGCATGACGACGGGCATCAAGCGGCGCACCGCGCACATCGAGGCACGCACCGCGGACGGCCATGTCGTGGCCCAGTGGGGCCTGCTGGAGGTGGTGCCGGTGCGGTGGAGCGGGCCGTCGTTCAGTCCGGAGTCGCCGAAGGTCGCGGTGGAGACGATCGAGATCGCCCACCACGGCTACGTGATGGGGAGCTGAGCCGATGAGCAGTCCGGTGGCGTTCAGCGCGACGGGCACGGGCAGCGTGGCAGGCGCGGCGGGCGGCGCGCGTCCGAAGCTGGAGCACGCCTACCTGGAGCTGCGCACCCCGCCACCGGGCGGCAGCCTGACCCCGGGCCCGGCGTGCGGGCGGATCGACTTCCAGTTCAACCCCAAGGAGCTGAGCCTCACCAAGGCGGCGACCTGGAACCGTACGCCCGCCAAGGGCGCCAAGAGCGCGGGGCCGCCCGAGTACCAGGGGCCGCAGCCCAGCAAGCTCACCGTCGAGATGTTCCTCGACGCGAGCGACACGCACGACACCAGCGTGGTGCGGACGGTCGAGCAGCTCTTCGCGTGCTGCGTGCCGACCGGGCAGACGCGGCAGCAGAAGCGGGCGTCGCCACCGTGGGTGGTCTTCCACTGGGGCGGGCTCACCGGCTTTCCCGGCTACGTCAGCCAGGTGCAGGCCAACTACACGCTCTTCACGACCTCCGGGGTGCCGATCCGGGCGGTCTGCCAGGTCACGATGGAGGAGATCAGCGGCGACACCCCGGGCCAGAACCCGACGTCGGGCGCGCTGCACCCGCACCGCGTGCACAAGGTGAGCAGCGGCGACACGCTCGCCGTGCTGGCGTGGCGCGAGTACGGGGACCCGGCGGCCTGGCGGGTGATCGCCGAGGCCAACGGCATCGACGACCCGATCCGGCTCGCGCACGGCCGGGAGCTGCTGCTGCCCGCCGTCGAGGAGATCGACCGGCTGCGGCAGTCCGGGCACGGCACGTACAACGGCGGTCCCGGCAGCGGCTCCGGCGGGGTGTGAACCGTGGTCGACCAGGGCGTCGCGAAGACGCTGGTGATGGAGTTCGGTGGCCGGCCGCTGCCGCCGGGGCTCGCGGACACGCTCGTCGAGGCGTCGGTGGACGGCAGCCGCACGCTGCCCGGCACCTTCCTGCTGCGCTTCCGCGACCCGGGCCGGGTGCTGCTCGCCAAGGCGGGTGTCGCGGTCGGCACGCCGGTGCGGCTGCGGGCGGCCGCGGGCGGGCCGCCGACCGCGCGACCGCTGCTGACGGGCGCGGTCACAGCACTGGAGCTGGAGATCGACGACGGCGGCACCTTCACGGTGGTGCGCGGCACCGACGAGTCCTACCGGCTCTTCCGCGGCCGCCGGGTCGCGGGCTACCAGAACATGACGCTGTCCGACATCTGCACGCAGGTCGCCCAGCGGGCGGGCCTGCGCCCGGGGTCGATCGACGTGGCGGGGCCGGTGCTGGAGCACGTCGTGCAGCCGAACGTCACCGACTGGGCGTTCCTGCGGGGCCTCGCCGAGCAGGCGGGCGCGCAAGTGTACGTCGAGGACGGGAAGCTCAACGTCACCGCGCCGCCCGGCGCGGGCGGGGCGCCCGCGGTGACCGCGCGGGCCGCGCGCGATCCGCTGGTGCTGGAGATGGGCGACAACCTGCTGCGCTGCCGGGCGTCGGTGTCGGCGGCCGAGCAGGTCACCGAGGTCGAGGTGCGCGGCTGGGACGTGCAGACCAAGCAGCCGCTGGTGGGCCACGCCGACGCCGGGACGTCCGGCACGCTGCGGCTCGGGGTGACCGCCGCGGACGTCACGCGCCCGTTCGGCCCGGCCGGTCTGCTGGTCAGCGACACCGCGTACAGCGACCAGGCGCACGTCGACCAGGCCGCGAAGGCGCTGGCGGCGCGCGTGGCCGGGTCGTTCGCGGAGCTGGACGCGGTGGTGCGCGGCAACCCGGATATCCGCGCGGGCAGCACGGTGACGCTCGCCGGGGTCGGCGCGCCCTTCGAGGGCGGCTACACGGTGACGTCGGTGCGGCACGTCTTCGACCCGGTCAGCGGCTACCAGACCTGGGTCGGTGTGACCGGCGACCAGGACCGTACGCTCTACGGCCTGTCCGGCGACGGCGGCTCCGAGCGGGACGGCCGGTGCTTCGGGCTGGTCAACGCGACCGTCACCGACACCCAGGACCCGCAGGGCCTGGGCCGGGTGAAGGTGCGCTTCCCGTGGCTGTCGGACGACTACACCAGCGACTGGGCGCGCTGCGGCCAGGCCGGTGGCACGGGCGGCGGCGAGGCCTTCATCCCCGAGGTCGGCGAGGAGGTGCTCGCCGGTTTCGAACAGGGCCGCCTCGAAGCGCCGTACGTGCTGTGCGGGCTGTTCAACGGCAAGGACAAGCCCGCGGGGGCGCAGGGCGGCGGCGGGCACGCCGTCGATCCGACGAGCGGCGCCGTCAACCGGCGGGCGCTGGCCTCCCGGGAGGGCAACAAGCTGGAGCTGCTGGACACCGCGGGCGGCCCGCAGGGCGTCCGGCTGGTCACCGGCGACGGCAAGGCGCATCTGACGCTCGACCGGCAGCAGACCGCGATCACCGTGCACAGCGACGGCTCGGTCGCGATCGAGGCGGGCTCGCAGGTGTCGGTGAAGGCCGCGAGCGGGGTCGAACTCGACGCCGGGAAGGGCCGGCTGCGGCTCGCCGGGGATGTCGTCGAGGTCGCGGCGCGCTCCGGCCTCGCGCTCCAGGCGGGCTCGGGCGCGGTGTCGCTCAGCACGGAGGCGGCGGTCTCGGTGCAGGGCCGCCAGGTGACGGTGGACGGCACCGAGCGCACCGACGTCCGCAGCAACGGCTCGCTGTCGGTGACCGCGCCGATGGTCCGTATCAACTGACAAGTGATGGACGACCGACCGACGTCACAGGGGTGAGGGGCGGATGGGAGCAGCGGCCCGGGTGGGCGACGCGACCGGGCACGGCGGGGTGATCGGCGGCCCCGGCGTGGCCTCCGTGCTGATCGGCGGGCGGGCCGCCGCGGTCGTCGGCACCCCGCACACGTGCGGGACGCCGCTGCACCCGCCGTCGGTGGTCCAGGGGCCGGGCAGCACGTCCGTGCTCATCGGCGGGCGGCGCGCCGCCCGGGTCGGCGACACCGCCGGATGCGGCTCGCCCGTCGTCGCGGGCTGCCCGACCGTGCTGATCGGAGGCTGAGCCATGGGGCAGGAGTTCATCGGCGCGGGCTGGGCCTTCCCGCCGCACACCGACGCGACCGGCGGCATCGCGCTGGTCCGCGACGACCGGGAGATCGCCGAGTCGATCCGGCTGATCCTGTCCACCTCGCCGGGCGAACGCCCGATGCGCCCGGAGTTCGGCTGCGCCCTCGGCGACTACGTCTTCGCCCCCGCCGACGCGGGCACCGCGGGCCAACTCGCGTACGAGGTACGGCTCGCGCTCGACCGGTGGGAGCCGCGCATCGACGTCGCCGAGGTCGCCGTGCGCTTCGACGAGGCCGACAAGGGCGTGCTCTACCTGGAGATCGGCTACTCCGTGCGCGGCACGAACGACCCACGCAACCTCGTCTTCCCGTTCTACGTGATCCCGCAGCACCAGGAGGGCGCATGACGCTGCCGGCCCCGAACCTGGACGACCGCACCTTCCAGCAACTGGTCGACCAGGCCAAACAGTTGGTGCAGCGGCGCTGCCCCGAATGGAGCGACCACAACGTCTCCGACCCGGGCGTGACGCTCATCGAGGCCTTCGCCACGATGGTCGACCAGCTCGTCTACCGGCTCAACAGGGTGCCGGAGAAGAACTACCTGGCCTTCCTCGACCTCATCGGCGTGCGGCTCTTCCCGCCGACCGCCGCCCGCGCCGACGTGACGTTCTGGCTGTCGGCGCCGCAGCCCGACACCGTACGCGTACCGGCCGGGACCCAGGTCGCGACCGTGCGCACCGAGACCGAGGAGGCGGTGGTCTTCAGCACCGCCCGCGACCTCGCGGTCGTGCCGTGCGAGCGGGCGTACCTCGCGACCGGCACCGCGGGCGGCGCGGTCACCGACCGCACCGCCGAGCTGCGGCTCGGCCGTGACGTGCCGTGCTTCGGGGCCACCCCGCAGCCCGGCGACTGCCTGTACGTCGGGCTGTCGGCCGCGGTGCCCGGCTGCGCGGTGGTGCTGCGGCTGGACTGCCAGGTGCACGGTGTGGGCGTCGATCCGACCGACCCGCCGCTGCGCTGGGAGGCGCTGTGCGGGGACGAGTGGCTGCCCTGCGAAGTGGACAAGGACGACACCGGCGGCTTCAACAAGGCCGGTGAGGTCGTGCTGCACGTCCCCGAGGGCCACGCGACCGCGGTCCGCGCGGGCGTCACCGCGGGCTGGGTGCGCTGCCGGCTGGTCGCCGCCGGGCAGGGCAGGCCCACGTACGTGGCCCCGCCGACCGTACGGCAGGCGGGCGCGTTCACGATCGGCGGCACGGTGGAGGCGCTGCACGCCGAGAGCGTCGCCGCGGAAGTGCTGGGCGCGGCCGAGGGGTTGCCGGGGCAGACCTTCCACGTCGCCCGGCCGCCGGTCGAGCCGACCGGGGCGCCCTTCGTCGTCGAGGTCGCCGAGGGCGACGGCTGGGCGCGCTGGCAGCAGGTCGACGACTTCGCCCATTCCACCTGGTCCGACCGGCACTTCACCCTCGACCCCGGCTCCGGACGGGTCGACTTCGGCCCGGCCGTGCACCAACCGGACGGCACGGTGCGGCTGTTCGGGGCGGTGCCGCCCAAGGACGCGACGGTACGGGTGCGCGGCTACCGCACCGGCGGCGGGCGGCGCGGCAACGTCTCGCGCGGGGCGCTGCGGATCCTGCGCAGCTCCGTGCCCTTCGTCGCCCGGGTCGAGAACCGCCGGGCGGCGGTCGGCGGGGTGGACGGCGAGACCGTCGGCAACGCCCGGGTGCGCGGGCCGCTCACCCTGCGCACGCTGCACCGCGCGGTCGTCGCCGAGGACTACGAACGGCTCGCCCGCGAGGTCGCCCCCGGCGTCGCCCGGGTGCGGTGCCTGTCCGCGGCTGCCTCCGGCGAGGACCCGGCCGAAGCGGCGGGCGGGGTACGGCTGCTGGTCGTCCCGGCGGGGCGCGGCGACGCGCAGGGCCGCATCGACTTCCGCGAACTGGAGCCGCCCACCGACATGCTCTCCGGGATCGCCTCCTACCTGCACGACCGCTGCCCGGTCGGCACCCGGCTCAACGTCGAACCGCCCTTCTACCAGGGGATGACGGTGGCCGCGCGGGTGCAGGCGGTGCCGGGCACGCCCACCGGGCCGCTGCGGGACACCGCGCTCGCCGCGCTCTACCACCACTTCAGCCCGCTCACGGGCGGACCCGACGACCAGGGCTGGCCGTTCGGGCGGCCCATCCACGCCGGGGAGGTCTTCGCGGTGCTCCAGCGCGTGCCGGGCGTCGAACTCGTCGAGGACGTCAAGCTCTTCCCCGCCGATCCGTACACCGGCGAGCGCACCGATCCCGTCGACCGGCTCGAACTCGCCCCCAACTCGCTGGTGTTCAGCTACAGCCACGACGTCCAGGTGCAGGTGAGATGACATGCGCTCGGCCATCCCCGGGCTGCCCAGCCCGCACCCGCTCATCGACCGGCTCCCGGCCGTCTACCAGGAACAGGACTTCCTGCACCGCTTCCTGGCCGCGCTCGACGAGGTCGTCGCCCCCGACCTGCTCGTCCTCGACAACCTCGCCGCCCACCTCAGCAGCGGCACCGCCCCCGCCGACTTCCTGCTGTGGCTCGGCCAGTGGGCCGCCGTCCAGCAGGACCAGGAGCGCCCCGAGGCACTGCGCCGCGAGGTCATCGCCGCGGCCGTGGGCCAGCACCGTATCCGCGGCACCCGCCGCGGCCTGGTCCAGGCGATCCGCCGGGCGACCGGCACGGAGCCGGAGATCCGGGAGAACGGCGGCACCGCCTGGTCCCCGCGCCCCGGCACCGCCCTGCCGGGCACACCCGGCGCCCGGGTGACGGTACGGCTGCGGGTCGCCGACCCCGCGCGGATCGACCGGGCCGCGCTGGACAAGCTCGTCGCCTCGGAAGTGCCCGCGCACGTCACGTACCGCGTCGAGATCCTCCCCCGCGACTCCGCCGGGGAGCCGTCATGATCTGCCCCACCTGCCACCACGACAACCCGCCGGGTGCCCGCTTCTGCGCCGCCTGCCAGGCCTTCCTCGCCTGGGACCCGCCCCCGGACTCCCCGGACCCGCAGCCTCCGGGGGCCGACCCCGACTCCCGCAGGCAGCCACCCCCGCAGGGGTACGGCCCCGCGCCCGCGCCGCAGCCCGCGCCGCCGTCCGCGCCGCCGTCCCAGGAGTACGGCCTCACGCCCGAGCCGCGCCCGGACTCCCGCCGCCGGCCGGGTCCCGTCCCGCAACCGCCGACCCCGCCGGCCCCCCCGACCACTCCGTCCCCGGCCCCGCCCGGTCCGCCCTCCCCGGGGTACGGGCCTCCGCCCGCGCAGCCGCCGCGGAGCGGGCAGGGGTTCGGGCCCGCGCCTCGGCCGTACGAGGCCGTGCCGCCACCCGTACCGCCCGCGCCGCAGGCGCAGCCCCAGCCTCAGCCCCGGCCACAACCGCCCGTGCCCGCCGCCCCCGTCGCGCCGCGGGCGTCCGTGGAGGGGCCGGTCGGTGCGGGGACGCTCGCGGGGCAGCCCGCCGCCGTACCGCTGCCGCCGCCCGATCCGCGCAGCGGGCCCCTCGTGCCGGACGCGGCGGCGGCGCGGCGGCCCGGGGAGCGGACGGACCGGCCGCAGCCCGTGACCGGGTTCTTCGACGTCGGCGCGGAGCAGCCCGCCGCCGAGGCCGCGCGGCTGCCGGACCGGCCGTGCCCGACCTGCGGGACCGCCAACCCGGCGAACCGGCATCTGTGCGCGCGGTGCGGCGCGGTGCTCGACCCGCAGGCCCCGCCCGCGGCCGCGCCCGCGCCCGTCCCCGAGGCGCCGACGCCCTGGTGGCGGCGGCTGCTGCGGCGGCCGGAGCGCGCGGTCGCCGCGGGGTACCGGCCGCCGACCCGCACCCGCCGCAGGCTGCCCCCGCGTGCGGTGTGGCCCGCGGTGGCGGTGGTGCTGGCCCTCGTGGGCTGGCTGGTCCGCGGCCAGATCTCCGACCTGGTCTCGAACGTCCGGGACCGCTCGGCGAAGCCCGCCCCGCTGCACCCGAACACCGCGACGGCGTCCTCCGCGGATCCCGCGCACCCGGCGGGCATGGCCTTCGACGGCTACGCCAACCGCTACTGGGCGCCCTCCGCCCCCGGCACGGGTGTCGGCCAGTACGTGGAGGCCGGGTTCCCGCACCCCGTGCACCTGGTGACGATCCTGGTCACCCCGGGCTGCTCGACGGACGACGGCACCTTCCTCACGCAGGCCCGCCCCGCCAGGATCACCCTGACCTTCTACGACACCGCGGGCCACCCGACCGCACACACCGTCACGCTGCACGACCAGGCGGGTCCGCAGACCTTCGACGTCCACGCGTCCGATGTCGCACGCGTCCGGCTCACCACCGACGCCAGCTACGGCGCGACCGACGGCCACCGGCTGGCCGTCGCGGAGGTGGAGTTCTTCGGACGCCAGTGAGCGGAAGGGCCGCGGGCCGCCGGGCCCGCGGCCCCGCGGGCTCATCCGCGCACGTCCGCCCGCGGGCTGATGACGATCCGGCCGCGTACCCCGCCCTCGGCCATGCGGCGGTGGGCGTCGGCGGCCCGGTCGAGGCCGACGACGTCGTGGACGCGGACGGGCAGTTGGCCGCTCGCGGCGCGGGCGAGCAGCCCGGCCAGCCGGGGGCCGTCGGCCACCGTCTCCACCGCGGTCATGGTGATCCCGCGCTCGGCGGGCGGTGCGAGGTTCGGCCGCATACCGACGAACGCGCCGCCGTCGCGGACCAGCGGTACGGCCTTGTCCTGGAGCGCGGCGGCGTCGGCGACCGCGTCCCATCCGGAGCCGGGCTCCGCGGTGAAGGCGGCGCCCAGGCCGCGGACGAACTCCTCGTCGCCCTCGCGCGCCAGCCCGGTCACCTGCCAGCCGCGCTCCCGCGCGAGCACGCTGACGTACGCGCCGACGATGCCCGCCGCGCCGGTCACCAGCAGGCGCGCGCGGCCCGCGGGGGCGTCCCCGAGCAGGTCGACGACCTGCGCCGCGGCCAGGGCGTTGAGCGGCACCGCGGCGGCCGCGGTCAGGTCGAGCGTGTCGGGGACGACGGCGACGTCGGCGGCCGCGACGACGATCTCCTCCGCGTAGGTGCCGTAGTCGCGGTCGAAGCCGGTGACGAGGCCGGCCACCCGGGTGCCGACGGCCGGTCCGTCCACGGGGTCGACATCCGGGCCCACGGCGGTGACGGTGCCGGAGAAGTCCCAGCCGAGGCCGGTGTGTTCGGGCTGGTGGATCAGGCCGAGCGAGTGGAAGAAGCCGCCCGCGACGCCCAGGTCCACGGGGTTGACGGTCGCCCCCGCGACGGCGACCCGCACCTGGCCGGGGCCGGGTTCGGCCCGCGGTACCTCGATGATCTCGATCGAGTCGGGCCCTGCGGGCTCGCGGACGACGGCGGTGCGGAAAGTGGTCACGCTCATGGTGCGGCTCCTCGGATGTGGTGCGATCAGCTCGTGCTTCATCCTGGGTGGGTTACTCTCCACGGGGAAGTGGGCACTTCAAAGTGCGTACCGAGGCAGGAAGGAGCCGCCGATGCCGTCGCGGACCACACTGGAGGAAAGGGCCCACGCCAGGGCCTCCTACGACGCCTTTCTCGCGGCGTGCCCGAGCCGCCGGCTGCTCGACCGGCTCTCCGACAAGTGGGTCGCGCTCGTCCTGGCCGCCCTCGGCAGCGACGGCCCGCACCGCCCGGGGGTCGAGCACGGCGACGGGCCGCGGGCCATGCGGTATTCCGAGCTGTCGCGCCGGCTCTCCGGCGTCAGCCAGAAGATGCTGACCCAGACGCTGCGCTCGCTGGAGCGGGACGGCCTGATCACCCGCACCGTCACCCCGTCGGTCCCGGTCGCGGTCAGCTACGAACTGACGGCGCTCGGCCTCTCGCTGCACCATGTCGTGGGCGCGCTCAAGAACTGGGCGGAAATGCACATGGACGAGGTCCAGGCGAACCGCGACGCATATGACGAGGCGCCGGACGGGCGGTGATCCGCGCCGGTGATCGTTTTTCCGTGACCGGTCACGGAAAAACGATCACCGGCGCCCGGAGCATATGTCGCGGGCTTTCAGATCAGGCCCTGCCGCATCGCGTACGCGACCGCCTGCGAACGGGTCCGCAGATTCAGCCGGGTCATCACCGAGTGCAGAATGTTCTTGATCGTGCGGTCGGAATATGCGAGCTTCAGGGCGATATCCGCGGTGCTGCACCCCTCGGCGACGAGCCGCAGCACCTCGATCTCCCGTTCGTTGAGCCGGCTGAGATTCAATCCATGCACATTTGTTCGGTCTCCCTGGAAGCGGCCGACCTGTACCAGCAGTCCGCCCAGCAGGTCCGCGGGCACGTACCCCTCGCCGCGGGCGACCGCGCCGATGACCTCGACGAGCTTCGCGGGCGAGGCCTCGGAACGGCGGATGACCCCGATGAATCCGCACTCCGCGGCCTTGACCAGCTGATTCTCGTCGATGAGGGTCACCACGAGCACTCCGCGCGGGCTCCCCGCCCGGTGGATCTGCCGCAGCATGCCGAGCACCTCGTCGTCCACCGCGTCGACGACCGCCACGACGACGGACGCGGCCTCCGGATCCCGGTCGAGCAGGCGGACCTCCGGCCGCAGCCGCAATTGGCTCGCCACTCCGGCCTGCGAGATCGGATCCCAGGCCCGAAGATCGACCGCGATGCGGTCGACACTCATTTCCTTCACAGTCCCTCCCCCTTTCGTGCACAGGTCTCAAACCCCTGACGTGCACTGTCGGCATCTGGAGTTCCCGTTCTGTCATCCCGCTATTCCCCGGAGCAACACACGATGACTCAAAGCGAACCCATTCCTGCCCGAAAGACTTCCTGCACGGCCCCTCCGGAAGGAAAACTTCCGCTCCTACGGTGACGCGTATGAGTATTTCGGCGAGCTTCGACGAGGGTGCCGTCGCCGTGGAGCCCGGCGGCGACGTGGCGCTGCTGGTTCAGGTGGCCAATTCCGGCACCACCGTGGAGGAGCTGCGCCTCGAACCCGTCGGCCCGTGCGCCGCGTGGACCACGGTGGAGCCCGAGCGGCTGTCGCTCTACCCGGGCGCCTCGGGCAGCGCGCAGGTGCACGTCCGTCCGCCGCGGGCGCCCGGCACCGCCCCCGGCACCACGACGCTGGGCCTGCGGCTGGTGCCGACGAGCGACGCGAACCTGCCGGTCGTGGCCGAACGGCCGCTGGACGTCCTGCCGTTCACCGACGTCTCCGCCGAACTGGTGCCGCGCGCCTCGCAGAGCGCGTGGCGCGGCCGCCACGAGGCCGCGATCGACAACCGCGGCAACACACCGCTGACCGTCGCGCTGGCCGCCCAGGGCATGGGCGAGCGCGTGAAGTTCGTGCTGGAGCCCGCCGAACTCACCATCCCCTGCGGCGAGACGAAGCTGTCGCGGCTGGGCGCCCGCCCCGTACGGCGGATCTGGCGCGGCGCGCCCGCGACGCACTCCTTCCAGGTCCTGATCACGCCCGAGCCCGACCCGGACGGCACCCCGCGCCCGCCCGCCGTCCTGGACGGCACCTACGAGCAGCAGGCGATCCTGCCGCGCTGGCTGCCCCGCGCGATCATCACCACGGTGCTCCTCGCGGGCGTCCTCGTGGGCCTGTGGTACGGGCTGCTGCGCCCGACCGTACGGTCCGCGGCGCGCGACGCCATCACGCCCGAGTCGATCGCGAGCGCCGCGTCCGTCTCCCCGGGGACGACCGCGGGCAGCACCTCGGGGACGACGGCCGGGTCCACCGCGGGCAGCACCTCCGGGGCGACGGCGGGCACCGGCGCGACGGCCGGCACCGGCACGACCGCCCCCGCGGCGACCGCGGGCGGCACCTCCGCGGGCGCCGGCGGCACGGCGGGCAGCTCGGGCGGCCCCGGCACCGGCCCCGGGTCGGGCGTCGCGGCCGGGACGCCGACCACCGCCCACATCAGCGTCAAGGACGCGGTCGGCGGGGGCACCAAGTCCGCCTCGTACACCGTCCCGGGCGGCAAGAACTTCAACGTCACCGATGTCGTGGTGCAGAACCCGCAGGGCGACGCGGGCACCCTCGTGGTCGCCACCCCGGACGGGCAGCTGCTCAGCCTGGCACTGGAGGACTTCCGGGCCCCCGACTACCACTTCGTCACGCCGATCGTCGTCCCGGCGGGCGGCAAGATCACCCTGACCGTCGACTGCCGCGAGGTCGGCCGCCCGGTCAAGGCGCCCGCCCCGTCGCAGTGCGCGGAATCCCTGCTGCTGGGCGGCACCCTCCAGACCCTCACCGGCTGACCGTCCGCCCAGGACCCGCACCACCCCGTACGACACCCTCCGGGAGGAGCCCGGCATGCGAGCGCACGACCACGGCCCGGACCACGACCACGACGGCGGCCACCGGCAGGACGCGGACGCCGACGCCCGGCAGGACGCCCTGCCCCATCTGCTCCGGGCCGCGGCGACGGGCCGTACCGACGTGGTCGGCGCCGCGGGATTCGGCGTGCTCCAGCGGCTCGTCGGCAACAGCGGGGTGGGCGCGGTGCTGCAACGCGAGCGGCGGCACGACGACGAGGACCACACGGAGGCGCCCGCGGCCGAGGCCCCGCCCCGGTCGTCCGTGCACGACGTCGTCGGCGGTGGGGGCGGCGAGCCGCTGGACGCCGGGACGCGCACCGACATGGAGTCCCGGCTCGGCGCGGACTTCGGCGACGTCCGCGTGCACACCGGCTCCGACGCGCACGCCTCGGCGTCCGAGGTCGGCGCCCGCGCCTACACCGTCGGCAACGACATCGTCTTCCAGCGCGACGCCTACGACACCGCCTCCGACACCGGCCGCACCACGCTCGCCCACGAACTGACGCACGTCATGCAGCAGCGGCAGGGCCCCGTGGACGGCACCGAGACCGCGGGCGGGATCCGCGTCAGCGACCCCTCCGACCGCTTCGAGCGGGAGGCGTCGGCCAACGCCGAACGCGTCATGGCCGCGCCCTCCCCCGCCGAGCCCTCCCCCGCCGCCGCCGAGCCCGCACCGGCCGCGGCCCCCGCCGTGCCCGCGGGCGCTGCCGTCCAGCGCGAGGAGGAGGACGCGGGCGCGTCCGTCCAGCGGGCGCCGGAGAAGGACAAGGAGGACGACGAGGAAGAGGCGCCGCCCGAAAGCTGACGCCTCTCCCTCCGCCGTCCGCGCCCCCTCCCCAGGGGGGCCGCCCTGCCGGGCTCAGCCCTTGACGCAGACGACCTGCTTGAGCTTGGCCACCACCTCGACCAGATCCCGCTGCTGGTCGATGACCTTCTCGATCGGCTTGTACGCGCCCGGGATCTCGTCGACGACCCCGGAGTCCTTGCGGCACTCCACCCCGCGCGTCTGCTCCTCCAGATCCCGCGTGGAGAAGCGCTTCTTCGCCGCGCTCCGGCTCATCCGCCGCCCGGCGCCGTGCGAGGCCGAGTTGAACGCGTCGGTGTTGCCGAGGCCCCGCACGATGTACGAGCCCGTGCCCATGGAACCGGGGATGATGCCGTACTCGCCGCCGCCCGCGCGGATCGCGCCCTTGCGGGTGACGAGCAGGTCGACACCGTCGTACCGCTCCTCGGCCACGTAGTTGTGGTGGCAGGAGATCACCTGGTCGAAGGTGACCCGCGCCTTCTTGAACTCCTTGCGCACGACGTCCTGGAGCAGGCCCATCATCAGCGCGCGGTTGCGCTTGGCGTACTCCTGCGCCCAGAACAGGTCGTTGCGGTACGCCGCCATCTGCGGGGTGTCCGCGACGAAGACGGCGAGGTCGCGGTCGACCAGGCCCTTGTTGTGCGGCAGCGACTGGGCCACACCGATGTGGTGCTCGGCCAGCTCCTTGCCGATGTTGCGCGACCCGGAGTGCAGCATCAGCCACACCTCGCCGGACTCGTCCAGGCACACCTCGATGAAGTGGTTGCCGCTGCCCAGCGTGCCGATCTGCTGCGCGGCGCGCTCGGCCCGCCAGTGCACCGACTCGGTGAGCCCGTCGAAACGCGCCCAGAAGTCGTCCCAGCCGGACGTCGGCATGCCGTGCACGTCCCCCGGACTCACCGGGTCGCTGTGCAGACCGCGGCCGACCGGGATGGCCTGCTCGATGCGCGTCCGCAGCCGCGACAGGTCGCCGGGCAGGTCGTTCGCCGTCAGCGACGTCTTCACCGCGCTCATGCCGCAGCCGATGTCGACGCCGACCGCCGCCGGGCACACCGCGCCCTGCATCGCGATGACGGAGCCGACCGTGGCGCCCTTGCCGTAGTGGACGTCGGGCATCACGGCGAGGCCCTTGATCCACGGCAGCGACGAGACGTTGCGCAGCTGCTGCATCGCGCCGCTCTCCACCGCGGCGGGATCGGTCCACATACGGATCGGGACCCGGACCCCGGGTACTTCGGTGTACGACATGGCTGCCCCCCGGGACATAGACCGACTGGAACGGACGAACGGACGCACGCACGGACGCACGGACGCACGGACGGACGCACGAACGGGACGAGAAGGCGGCCGGACCGACAGAACCGACAGACCAGGACATCAGGGAGATCCAGGACCGACCGGGCCGATGACGCACAACACGCCAGCTTCACACCCATACGGCATGAAACGTCTGATTCGTCGAATAGACCAACGGGTCACCCGATAAACCCACCCCCACGGGTGCTTTCCGCGCCGCGTGCGGTAGACATTGTGTCCAGGGTTCGCTCATGCGCGCCAAGGAATTACCGCCCCGGGACCGTTACGGCACCCGGTTGTGGCACAAGCCCCCGGCAGGGCCACCGCCCCGAGGCGGGCTCCGGGGCACGAGATCGAGAGGCGGCACGTGAGGCAAGGGCTCCGCACAGCGCACTCCAGGCGCAGGCCGCAGGCCGCGCTGGGCGCACTGGCGCTCGCGGTCGCGCTCGGCGGCCTCGGCACGCTCGCCGCGTGCACCGGCGGCGGCTCGGACGACGCGGACGGCGACAGCAAGTCGTCGCCGGTCACCGACCAGACCGTCTCGCCCGCCCCGCCGGGCAAGTACAAGACGCTGCCGCAGCCGTGCATCGCCGTCGACCTGGACACCCTCAAGGCCCTCGTGCCGGGCGCGCAGACCTACGCGGGCACGGAGTCGCTCACGTACGACACCGACCGCCGGGTCGGCTGCACCTGGCACGCGACGACCAAGGACGGCACGGACCACTCGCTGGTCATCGACATGGAGCGGGTCGTCTCCTACGACCCGGCCGTCAGCGACGAGGTCGAGGCCAAGAACGACTTCGACGCGCAGGCCTCGCACGCGTCGATCCCGCCGCCGCCGCTGCCCGGCAGCACGCCCACCACTCCCCCCTCGGCCACGTCCACGCCCACACCCTCGGGCACCGCGAGCGGCAGCCCGGATACCGGCACGGACGGCGACAGCCAGGACTGGGGGCCGCGGCGGCTGACGGATGTGGGCAACGCCGCATTCATCTACGACACCCTCACCCCGCCCAAGGGCGACAAGGCCGCCACGGGCGGGGCGCGCCGCGACGCGACGCTCGTCTTCTGCACCGCGAACGTCGTCGTGAGCATCCACTACGGCGCCACCTCCGCGCCCACCGCCGACGCCGTTCCGCAAAGCTCTGACGTGCAGCAAAGCGCCCAGAAGGTCGCCAAGCAGCTGGAGCGCAAGGTCGAGAGCTGAGCCGCCGGCGGCACGGGGGCGCTCCGTTCACCCCTTAGGGTGGAGGGCCGACCGGCCGCACAGGCACGACTCACGACGACTGGAACCCAGGACCCATGGAACGACGACGACGCACCGCACCGCGCCGGGCCCTGCTGCTGGCGTGCGCCGCGGCCGTGCCCGCGCTGCTGCTCGCCGGCTGCTCCTCCGGCGGCTCGGACTCCGGCTCAGGCTCGGGCTCCAGCTCCGGCTCCAGTTCGGGCTCCGGCTCGGATTCCGGCGGCAAGGGCAGCACCGCGTCCGCGGGCAAGGACACCGCGGGCGGCACCACGACGACCGCGGCGCCCGCGCCGGAGAAGTTCGCCACGCTGCCGAACGCCTGCCTGTCGGTCGGCAAGGCCACCGTGACCGCGATCGTGCCCAAGGCCAAGTCCCCGGCCGGCACACCCGCCACCTCCGACGACGCGAAGGACCGCGCGGGCTGCTCCTGGACCGGCAACGGCCCGGACGGCTACCAGTACCGCTGGCTGTCCGTCACCCTCCAGCGCTTCAGCTCCACCCCGGCCACGCCCGCCGAGACGCAGGCCCAGCAGCGCTACACCGACCAGGCCGCCGACCTCGGCAAGACGTCGGGCGCGACCGCGTCGGCCGTCTCCGGCCTCGGCGACCAGGCGACCTCGGTCGCGGGCAAGGCCACCGTCGCGAAGGTCACCTCGCAGGACGACACGCTGCTGGTGCGGACCGGCAACGTCCTGGTGATCGTCGAGTACAACGGCGCGGGTCTGGAGGGCAAGAAGAACCCGAGCGCCTCCACCGTCAACGCCAACGCGCTGCGGGCGGCCAAGGAAGCCGTCGCGGCGGTCGCGGCGGCGAACGCGTAACAAACACCGCCCCGCCCGTCCGCAATCCAGCGGCAATCCGTACGTTTGTCCGGGCCGCGGAGCGCCGGACCGCCACCGCGGTATGGCAGTCTGGGGCGGCCCAGTCGCCGAGTCGCAGTCGCAGGAGGGGTCGCGGGTGGCCGCGATACGTTTGACCCGCACGCACCGCATATTGGTCGGGGTCGTCGTCACCGGAGCCGTCGTCATCGCCGGCATAGGCTTCGCCGGGTCCTACGCGGCCGTGCGCTCACTCGCGCTCGACAAGGGCTTCGGCTGGTTCGCGAACGTCTTCCCCATCGGCGTGGACGCCGGCATCGTCGTCCTGCTGGCCCTCGACCTGCTGCTGACCTGGCTGCGCATCCCCTTCCCGCTGCTGCGGCAGACCGCCTGGCTGCTGACCGCCGCGACCATCGCCTTCAACGGCGCCGCCGCCTGGCCCGACGGGCTCGGGGTCGGCATGCACGCCATCATCCCGGTGCTGTTCGTGGTGTCGGTCGAGGCCGCGCGGCACGCCATCGGGCGCATCGCCGACATCACCGCCGACAAGCACATGGAAGGCGTCCGCTTCACCCGCTGGCTGCTCGCGCCCTTCCCGACCTTCCGGCTGTGGCGCCGTATGAAGCTGTGGGAGCTGCGGTCGTACGAGGAGGTCATCCGGCGCGAGCAGGACCGCCTCGTCTACCGGGCCAGGCTGCGCGCCCGCTACGGCGTCGCCTGGCGCCGCCGGGCACCTGTCGAGGCGATCATGCCGCTGCGGCTGGCCAAGTACGGGGTGCCGCTCGCCGACACCGCCGAGGCCGGACTCGCCGCGGCGGGCCTCGACCCCCTCGCGGGCCCCGCGCCCAAGGAACTGACCGCCGCGGCCCCCGCGTCCGAGCCGGTGTCGGAGGCCGCGCCGCAGCAGGCCGCCCCCGCGCCTGGCCCTGTCGCCGTCCCTGGCCCCGCCCCCGTCCCTGGCCCCGCCCCCGTCGCCGAGCCGGAGCGCGCCGAGCAGCCCGTGCCGCCGTCGCTGCCCGAGGGCGCGGAGCAGCCGGTGCCGTACGCCGAACCGGCCGGGCACGCGTACGACGCCCGCTTCGACCCGCGCTACGACCCGAGGTTCGATCCCCGGTACGACCCGCGCTACGACCCGCGCCTCGACGCCGGGTACGACCCCCGGTACGACCCGAGGTACGACCCCCGCTACGACCCGCGGTACGCCGAGGTGGCGCCGCAGGGGCAGTACGCGCCGATGGACGTCCCGCCGCAGCCGCAGGGCGGGGGCGAGGTGGAGCAGCCCGGCAGCCCCTGGTTCCACGCCCAGCGGCTGCCGGAGCGCCCGCAGCCCGTCCCGGCACCGGCCCCCGAGCCCGAGCCCGCGGCGGACGGACCGCGCATCCCCACCGCCCCGGGCCGCGACCGCCCGCTCGGCGTCGGCACGGGCCCGAACGGCGCCCCGCTGCCCTTCCCGGGTCCGCGCGAGGAGTTCGCCCCGGAGCCCGTCCCCGAGCCGCTGCCGGGGCCCGGACCGGCGCCCGGACCGGCGCCCGTCGTCGTGGCCGAGGCCGCCGCGACGTTCGACCTCCCCGAGGGGATCTCCGTCGAGGAGGCCTACTTCGCGGCCTACCGCCAGTACGTGCGCGAGAAGGGCGAGTTCCCGAACGCCCGGCAGTTCTCCCGCTACCTTCCGACGGTGTACGGCGGCACCGCGCCGGAGGAGCGCACCCTCGTCGCCGTCATCCGGGACATGCGCTACCGCTTCCAGTCCGAGTCGGACATCGAGCACATCCCGTAACCCGCTCCGGGGTCCCGCTACGGCCGCGCGAGGACACCGGTCGGCTGGAGCTGCTCGTAGCCGCGGGCCAGCAGCTCGGCGGTCACCGCGACCGGGCCCGTCGAGCCGTCGGCGCAGGTGACGGTGAGGGACGTGCGGTACGTGCCGCCCGGCGCCAGGTCGGTGGCGGTCGCCGGGGTGACGACGGCGACGAGCGTGCCGTCCGGGCCCCCGGTCAGGGTCACCGGCTCGCCGTCCGCGGTCACGGTCACGTCGTCCGGGTGCAGGCCGCCGGGCCGGGAGAGCACCAGACGGGTGCCGACCTCGGTGAAGTACGGGCCGTCGGCCGGGCTCGTGAAGACGACCTCACCCGCGAGGGAGCAGGCGTCGTCGCCGCACCCGTCACCACCGCCGTGCCCGCCGCCGCCGCGCACCGACGCCGGGAGCGCGCCGACGCGGGCGGGCGTACCGCCGACGTTGTACGTGCCGGGGTGGCCGGGGCCGCCCGGCGCGGTGGGCGCGAGGTGGATGTGGCCGGTCGCGGTGCCGTCCACCAGGAAGTCGTAGACGGTGCCGTCCACCGTGAGGTTGTCGACGGAGGTGTCCAGGCTCGCGCTCGCGTCGCCGAGCCGGCCGACGTTGGCGATGACGCCGATCGCGCCGCTGCCCACCCCGCCGCACTCCGCGGCGTAGTCGCTGAACGGGTGGTCGCTGCCGGCCGCGAAGGAGCCCACCGCACGCGAGGTGCGCCACAGGGCGTCGCCGCCCGCGTCGAAGTGCCGCCAGATGTCGGCGACCGCGCCGGTCCTGCCCTGCGCGTCGGTGGCCAGCTGCGGCTGGAAGCTGAGCGTGGTGAAGGCGCCGCGGCAGAAGCCGGGCAGCTGGAGGTTCGCGCCGAAGGGGATCGCGGAGGGGGTGGAGTCGGCGCTGCGCACGTAGAGGTCGTACGACAGCGGGGACGCGGCGATCCGGCTCCACTGCACCGGAAGGCCGAAGTAGCGGGCGGCCTGCGACTGCTCGGCCTCGGCGGCACCGGTCACGGCCAGGTGCAGGCTGCCGTTGAAGCGGACCGGGTCGGCGAAGGGCGAGACCTCCTGCGTGCCGAACGGCCGCCCGGCGTTCCCCGGGTCGTCCTGCAACCGCAGCCACGGGCCCCGCGGCCCGAGGTCGGTCGCGGTGACGGGTTGGCGTACGGCGTCCGCCGCCCCGGCCGGTGCGGCGCAGACGAGGACGGCGGGGACTGCCGCGACGGCGGCGGCGGTGAGTGACGCGGCGTACCGCGCGGCAAGACGGGACATACGGTCGAGCTCCCATCGGGATCGGGCGCAGCAAGCGCCCCCGATGGATCCCCGCACGCCGGCCCTGCCGATGCCCCGCCCCGCCAATCTCACCCTGACGGCCTTGCCCGTCCCACCGGCGAGCCCGGCCCGCCGGGGAGCGGGCGGAGCCCGGCGGGAGCCCGGCCCGCCCGAAAGCCAAGCCCGCGCAGGCCCGGCCCGCCCGGGTCCGGCGGGTGGCCGGGCTCCCGGGCGGGTGCGGGGGCCGGGTCAGGCCGCGGGCGCGCCCAGCAGGGTGCGGACGCGGTCCTGGCCCACCGCGAGGAGCAGGGTCGGCAGCCGGGGGCCGGTGTCGCGGCCGACGAGCAGTTCGTAGAGCAGGGCGAAGAAGGCCCGCTGTGCGATCTTCAGCTCGGGTGTCGGCTTGGCGTCCGGCTCCAGGCCCGCCTGGACCTTCGGCACGGCGTAGACCAGCGTCGTCAGGCCGTCCAGCGACCAGTGCGACGCCAGCCCGTCGAGCAGCAGCTTCAACGCGCCGCGGCCCGCGTCGTCCAGCGCGGCGAGGCGGCCCTCGTCCGGTTCGGCCCGCACCACCGTGCGCTGCTCGGCGGGCACCTGCGTGGTGATCCAGGCCTCCGCCCGGTCCAGCCGCGGGCGCACCTCGTCCAGCGCCGCGATCGGACGCTCCGGATCCAGCTCGGACAGGATCCGCAGCGTCTGCTGCTCGGCACCCGCGGTGATGTCGGCGACCGAGGCCAGCGTCCGGTAGGGCAGCGGCCGCGGGGTGCGCGGCAGCTCACCGGCCGCCGTGCCGATCGCACGGCTGTACGCGGCGACGTCGGCGGGCAGCGCGGTGCCGTCCTCGACCTTGCGCGTCAGGGCGTCCCACTCGTCGTACAGCCGCTGGATCTCCTGGTCGAAGGCGATCTTGAAGGACTGGTTGGGGCGGCGGCGCGCGTACAGCCAGCGCAGGATCTGCGGCTCCATGATCTGCAGCGCGTCCCCGGGCGTGGGGACACCGCCCTTGGAGGAGGACATCTTCGCCATGCCGGAGATGCCCACGAAGGCGTACATCGGCCCGATGGGCTGCTCCCCGCCGAAGATCGGCCCGACGATCTGCCCGCCGACCTGGAAGGACGACCCGGGCGAGGAGTGGTCCACCCCCGACGGTTCAAAGACGACGCCCTCGTACGCCCAGCGCATCGGCCAGTCGACCTTCCAGACCAGCTTGCCGCGGTCGAACTCGCGCAGCAGCACCGTCTCGGTGTGGCCGCACGTGCACGTGTACGTCATCTCGGTCGTCTCGTCGTCGTACGAGGTGACCGTGGTGAAGTCCTTGCCGCACTGGGCGCAGAAGGGCTTGTACGGGTAGTACTCCGCGCCGCTGCCGCTGCCGTCGTCCTCGGCGGCCGCGCCGGAGCCCTCCGCGGCGGCGACCTCCGCCTCGTCGAGCGGCTTCTGCTGCTGCTTGGCGGGCGCCTTCTTCGTCCGGTACTGCGCGAGGATCGCGTCGATCTCCCCGCGGTGCCGCATCGCGTGCAGCACCTGCTCGCGGTAGGCCCCCGAGGTGTACTGCGCGGTCTGGCTGATCGGGTCGTACTCCACGCCCAGCTCGGCCAGCGAGGCGACGATCTGCGCCTTGAAGTGCTCCGCCCAGTTCGGGAACGCGGAGCCCGCGGGCGCGGGCACGGACGTGAGCGGCTTGCCGATGTGCTCGGCCCACGACGCGTCGACGCCCGGGACCCCACCCGGTACCTTGCGGTACCGGTCGTAGTCGTCGAACGAGATCAGGTGCCGCACCTGGTGACCGCGGCGGCGGATCTCGTCGGCGACCAGGTGGGGCGTCATGACCTCGCGGAGATTGCCCAGGTGGATCGGGCCGGAGGGGCTGAGCCCGGACGCGACGACGACGGGTTTCCCGGGGGCGCGGCGCTCCGACTCGGCGATGACCTCGTCCGCGAAACGGGAGACCCAGTCGGTCTCGGTGCTGGCAGCCACTGCTCTGTCCTTTCCCCTGCTGGGCGGGCCGCCCCGGAGGCGTCCCGCTCCCTTGATTCTCCCAGACCCGCGAGCCCCGCCGGGCCGCCCTGTGGACAACCGGCACTCCGCCCCCGCCTCGCCCCCACCCCTGTGGATAACCTGCTCGCCGTCCGCCGCACACGTGGGAAACTAAGGACGGCGGCCCCGCGCGGGCCACCACCCACGATCCCGACACACGAAACGGCACCTTTCATGGCCTCGGTCGCTTCCCTTTCCGCTTCGCTCCAGCAGCGTGTCTCGGCCGCCCTCGCGGCGGCCGTGCCGTCGGCCGCGGGTGCCGACCCGCTGCTGCGACGCAGCGACCGGGCCGACTTCCAGGCCAACGGGGTGCTGGGGCTCGCCAAGCGGCAGAAGACCAACCCGCAGGCGCTCGCCGCCCAGGTGGTCGAGGCGCTGCCCGCACTCGCCGCCGAGCAGCCCGGGGAGGACCCGGTCGCGGCCGTCGAGGTGTCCGGCCCCGGCTTCCTCAACATCACGGTCACCGACGCGGCGATCACCCGCAATGTCGCGGCCCGCGCCGCCGACGAGCGGCTCGGCGTGCCCTTCAAGGAGCACCCCGGCATCACCGTCGTGGACTACGCGCAGCCCAACGTGGCCAAGGAGATGCACGTCGGCCATCTGCGCTCGTCCGTGATCGGCGACGCGATCGTGAAGATCCTGGAGTTCGAGGGCGAGCAGGTCGTCCGCCGGCACCACATCGGCGACTGGGGCACGCAGTTCGGCATGCTCGTGCAGTATCTGATCGAGCACCCGCACGAGCTGGACCACACCGCCGACGAGGCGGACGCGGGCGAGGCCTCGATGTCCCGGCTGGACCGGCTCTACAAGGCGTCGGGCGCGCTGTTCAAGTCCGACGAGGGCTTCAAGGAGCGGGCCAGGCGCCGGGTGGTGGATCTCCAGGCGGGCGATCCGGAGACGGTCGCGCTGTGGCAGCGGTTCGTCGACGAGTCGAAGATCTACTTCGACTCGGTCTACGGCAAGCTCGACATCCACATCCGCGACGAGGACATCGTCGGCGAGTCCGGCTACAACCACATGCTCGCCGAGACGTGCGAGCTGCTGGAGAAGTCCGGTGTCGCGGTCGAGTCAGACGGCGCGCTGTGCGTCTTCTTCGACGACGTCAAGGGCAAGGACGGCGAGCCGGTCCCGCTCATCGTCCGCAAGTCCGACGGCGGCTTCGGCTACGCGGCCACCGACCTGTCCGCGATCCGGAACCGGACGGGCGAGCTGCACGCCGACACCCTCCTCTACGTCGTGGACGTCCGGCAGTCCCTGCACTTCAAGATGGTCTTCGAGGCCGCCCGCCGGGCCGGCTGGCTGACCGACGAGGTCACCGCCCGGCATCTGCCCTTCGGCACCCTGCTCGGCAAGGACGGCAAGCCGTTCAAGACCCGGGCCGGGGAGAGCGTCAAGCTGGAGGCGCTGCTCGACGAGGCGGTCCAGCGGGCCACCGCGGTCGTGCGGGAGAAGGGCGAGAAGATCGGCCTGACCGAGGACGAGATCCTCGCCAACGGCGCGCAGGTCGGCGTCGGCGCGGTCAAGTACGCCGACCTGTCGACCTCGCTCGGCCGCGACTACGTCTTCGACCTGGACCGGATGGTCTCGCTCAACGGCGACACCAGCGTCTACATCCAGTACGCCTACGCGCGGACGCAGTCGATCTTCCGCAAGGCCACCGCGGAGCAGCGGCCCGCCGCCCACCCGGAGCTGCCGCTGGAGCAGGCCGAGCGCGCGCTGGGCCTGCACCTGGACGCCTTCGGCGACACCCTCGCCGAGGTCGCCGAGGTGTACGAGCCGCACCGGCTCGCCGCGTATCTGTACCAGCTCGCGTCGCTGTTCACGACCTTCTACGAGCAGTGCCCGGTGCTGACCGCCGACGGCGGCCCCGCCCAGGTGGAGAACCGCCTGCTGCTGTGCGAGCTGACCGCCCGCACCCTGCGCCAGGGCCTGGCCCTGCTGGGCATCCGCACCCCCGACCGCCTCTGACCCGCCACGCCGTCCGACCGCCCGGGTGCGGCCCCCGCCGGGCCGCACCCGCCCGGCCGGTCGCCGCTCGGCGGGCGGCCGGGCGGCTCCTGTGGTCCGATGGAAGTGTCAGCGACGGCACCGAAGGCGGACGGACGGGCACGTGTCAGGCGACGGCGACGGACCCGGCATCGACTACCGGGCGGTCTACAAGGGGCTCCCGGCGGGCATCGCGCTGCTCGACCCGCAGCTGCGCTACGTCGACGTCAACGACGCCTACACGCGCCTGTCCGGCCACGCCGCGGCCGACCTGGTCGGGCGCTACATCTTCGACGTCTTCCCCGACAGCCCCGAGCGTGCCGACGAGGCGAACGGCCCGGCGAACCTCGGCGCCTCGCTGCGCCACGTCCTGGCGACCCACGAGCGAGACTCGCTCCCCCTCCAGCGCTACGACGTGGAGCGCACGGACCGCTCCGGCGTCTTCGAGGAGCGCTACTGGAGCACGATCAACACCCCCGTCCTCGACGACGACGGCGAGGTCACCCTCATCGTGCACCGCGTCGAAGAGGTCACCGCTTTCATGAAGGCCCGCGACGGCGGCCCGGCCAGCCACAGCAAGCTGGAGGCCGAGCTGTACATGCGGGCCCGGGAGCTGCAGGAACTGAACATGCGGC
The DNA here is from genome assembly GCF_044332905.1 of Streptomyces sp. NPDC021224. Classification (NCBI taxonomy): domain Bacteria; kingdom Bacillati; phylum Actinomycetota; class Actinomycetes; order Kitasatosporales; family Streptomycetaceae; genus Streptomyces; species Streptomyces sp. NPDC021224. The sequence continues at coordinate 28,468 of NZ_JBIRPW010000029.1, forward strand.
TGCGCCGCGCGCACGCCCACGAGCGGGAGGTCGCGCTCACCCTCCAGTCCGCGCTGCTGCCTGCCACCCGCCCGGTCGGCCACCGGGCCGCGGTGCGCTACCAGCCGGCGGTCAGCGCGCTCAACGTGTGCGGCGACTGGTACGACATGGCCGACCTGCCCGGCAACCGCACCACGGTGGCGGTGGGGGACGTCGTCGGCCACGGCCTGCAGGCCGCGACGGTGATGGGCCAGCTCAGAAGCGCGCTGAGCGCCGCCGCCCGGGTCACCGAGGGGCCGGCCGCGGCGCTGGACGCGCTGGGCCTGTACGCCGAGTCCGTCGAGGGGGCGGAGTCCACGACCGTGGTCAAGGCGCACGTCGACTGGAGCGGCCGCACCATCACGTACAGCACCGCGGGGCACCCGCCGGCCGCGCTGGTGCACCCGGACGGCACGGTGGAATTCCTCGACCAGGCCACCGACCCGCCGATCAGCGCCAGCCCCGAGCCCGAGCCGCGCCCCGAGGCCGTCGTCGGTTTCGAGCCGGGCGCCACGCTCGTCCTCTACACCGACGGGCTCATCGAGCGCCGCGGGGAGGACATCGACGTCGGGCTGGGCCGCCTCGCGACGTCCCTGGCCCGGCACCGCGAGGCCGACCCCGAGCAGGTCGCCGACGCGCTGCTGGACGAGCTGCTCCCGCCGGAGGGCGCCACCGACGACACCGCCCTGGTCGTCCTGCGGCTGTGACGGGCCCCACCGGGTGACGCGCCGGGTGCCCGCCCCCGTACGGGCACCCGGCGCGGGCTCAGCGGACCCGCGGCGCGGACGGCGCGGACGGCGCCGACGGGGACTTCGGGGACGATGGCGCCGACGGGGCCGGGGGCAGCGACGGCGGCAGCCCGAACCACGGGTAGGTGCTGCCCTCGAAACGGCACAGCGCGGACACCCGCCCGCCGCTGAGCCCGAGCACGATCACGCCGATCCCGTACCGCTCGCCGTCCGCCGCCCGCAGGTAGACCCCGAAGGCCGGCTGGCCGTTGGCGCGGCTCGGCACCAGGTCGAAGGCGCGGCCGCCGCCGAACAGCGCGGCGCAGAAGCGGCCCACCGCGTCCACCCCGAGGTACTCGAACGGCACCGGCGGCATGGACATGAAGACGTCGTCGGTGAACAGCGCGACCAGCCCCGCCACGTCCGCGGCCTCGTACGCGCTCACGAAGCGCGCCAGGATCTCCTCCTCGGCGGGCGACCCGGCGGCCGGCGGCGGCTCGTCGCCGGGGTCGGCGGCGCGGTGCCGCAGCAGGCCCGCGCGGGCCCGCTTGAGGGCGCTGGTCACCGACTCGACGGTGGTGTCCAGCATCCCGGCGACCTCGCTCGCCCGGAAGCCCAGCACGTCCCGCAGCACGAGCACCGCAAGCTGGCGCGGCGGCAGCAGTTGCAGCGCGGTCACGAAGGCCAGCGAGATCGACTCGGTCTGCTCGTAGCGGGCCTCGGGCCCCAGCGGTACGTCGATCGCGCCCGCGAGCAGCGCGTCCGGGAAGGGCTCCAGCCAGACGGCCTCGCCCATCCGCGAGGGCTCCGGCGGATTCAGCCCGGGGGCGTTCCACTCCTGGGCGGGCCGCCGGGCCTGCGACCGCAGCGCGTTGAGGCAGCGGTTGGTGGCGATCCGGTAGAGCCAGGTGCGCAGCGAGGCCCGCCCCTGGAAGCCGTCGAGGCCCTGCCAGGCGGCGAGCAGGCTGTCCTGGAGGGCGTCCTCGGCGTCCTGGAGGGAGCCGAGCATGCGGTAGCAGTGCACCAGCAGTTCGCGCCGGTGCGGTTCGGTGAGCGCCCGGAAGGCGTCGCCGTCCCCGCCGCGCGCCCTGGTCAGCAGGTCGGACGCCGCCGCTCTCACCGTCATGTGCCGCTCGCCTTCTTCCCGCCCGCGCCGGGCACCTCCCGCCGCCACCCGTACCGACACCGGCCGGGGCGCGAACTGGGCGGTCCGCGCCGCCCATTGTGGACCCGTTGTCAGACCCCGCCCCTACAGTCGGGACATGGCGACGCTCCCCGACCCGCTCCCGGCTCTCGCGGCCGACCCGACCGGCTCCGCCCTCGGCCTGGCCCTGCCACCGGGCCGGCTCGTGCACGGCACGCAGGACGGTTCGGGCGACGCGCCGCTGCTGTGGGTCGCCGATCAGGCGGCGGCGCCGGAAGCCTGGGAAGACGCGTTGCCCGCGCGGGCGGTGGGGCTGCTCCCGGTGCTGATCGACCAGGACAGCTTCGACCTGTCCCGCTTCGGCCTGGCACCCGGGCGCGCGTCCGACCCCGGCGACCACGACGCCGAGGAGGTGCTCGTCGGCTACTGGACGGGCCGGGCCTGGCGGGACGACGCGGACGGGCAAGCCCCCGAGGCCGCGGGGGACGACGGCTGGCCCGGCCTCGCCGCCGCACCGCCGCCGCAGGCGGATCCGGACGAGCGGGCGGCCGAGATCGCCGAGTGGCTCGTCGACACGGCGATCGACGACGCCCTCCTCGCCCTGGTGCCCGCCCGCCGCAGCGCCGACATACCCGCCGCGATCGGCTGGAACGGCCCGCTCAACCACGAGGACGACGTGGCGCGGCTGTGCGCGGTGCTGCGCTCGTGGGAGGAGCGCTTCGGGATACGTGTCGTGGCCCTCGGCTTCGACACCCTCACCGTCTCGGTGGCCGCCCCGCCGCGTACCCCCGAGGAGGCCGCGGCGGTGGCCGCCGAGCACTACGCCTTCTGCCCGGACAACGTCGACCAGGGCTGCGGCTCGCTGGCGGAGTACGCGGCCGGGGAGGTGCTGGGCCGCACGCTGTGGACGTTCTGGTGGGACTGACCCCGCGGGGCCGTAGGCGGCCCCGCCGTCAGAGGTTCTGCGCGACCTCGGTCGCCCAGTACGTGAGGATCATGTTCGCGCCCGCCCGGTGTATCGAGGTCAGCGTCTCGGTGATCGCCCGCTCCCGCTCGATCCAGCCGTTCGCGGCCGCGGCCTCGACCATCGCGTACTCGCCGGACACCTGGTAGGCGGCCACCGGCACGTCCACGGACTCCGCGACCTTCGTCAGCACGTCCAGGTACGGCAGCGCGGGCTTGACCATGACCATGTCGGCGCCCTCGGCGAGGTCCAGCGCCAGCTCGCGCAGCGACTCGCGGACGTTCGCCGGGTCCTGCTGGTAAGTCTTGCGGTCGCCCTGGAGGCCGGAGTTCACGGCCTCCCGGAAGGGCCCGAAGAAGGCGGAGGAGTACTTCGCGGTGTACGCCAGGATCGCCACGTCCTGCCGGCCGATCTCGTCCAGCGCCTCGCGGACCACGCCGACCTGGCCGTCCATCATCCCGGACGGCCCGACGACATGGACGCCCGCGTCCGCCTGGACCTGCGCCATCTCGGCGTAGCGCTCCAGCGTCGCGTCGTTGTCGACTCGGCCCTCGGCGTCCAGGACGCCGCAGTGACCGTGGTCGGTGAACTCGTCCAGGCACAGGTCCGACATGACGACCATCGCGTCGCCGACCTCCCGGGCGACGTCGCGGATCGCCTGCTGGAGGATGCCGTCAGGGTCCGTTCCCTGGCTGCCGACCGCGTCCTTCACCTCGGGGACGCCGAAGAGCATGATGCCGCCGACACCGGCGGCGGCGGCCTCCGCGGCCGCCTTGCGCAGGGTGTCGCGGGTGTGCTGGACGACGCCGGGCATCGAGGAGACCGCCTGCGGCGCGGTGATGCCCTCCCGGACGAAGGCGGGCAGGATGAACTGCGCGGGATCCAGCCGGGTCTCCGCGACCAGGCGGCGCATCGCCGCGGACGTCCGCAAACGCCGGGGCCGCGCCCCGGGAAACTCCCCATACCTAGCCATACGATCCACGGTACGCCCGCGCGCGCCATGCTCTTCCCGACGCGAAGTCGGGGGCTCGCGGGGTACGCAGGCGCTTGCCGCGCCGGGCACCCGTTTTTGGGGCGCGGGGAACTGCGCGGCACACCCCCACCGGGGCGCGGGTCGTCACCGACCCAAAGGGTCTCTTCGGCCCGTACCGGACCACCGGCCGGTGGTGGGTTGCTCGCGCAGTTCCCCGCGCCCCTAAAAAACCTGGTGCCCCACGCGGCACGCGCACCCCCGAGAAACGGGTGCCCCGGCGGGCGAACGCGCACCCCCCTAAAAAGGGGTCCCCCCGCGCGGCACACGCGCACCCGAAAACGGGTCACCCACGCCGCCACGCGCACCCCCGAGAAACGGGTCCCCCCGCGCGGCACACGCGCCCCGAAGAGCGGGTGCCCCGCGGGGTGGGGAGGCGGGCTCGGCGGGCGGTCCGTGCCCTCTGAGCGGACCGCAGGTCAGACGCGGCGGCGGCGGGCGCCGGGACGGCGTTCGCTGGGCCTCGTGACGGGGTCGCCCGCGAGGACCGCCGCGTCGCGGCGCGCCGCGCCGAAGTCCGCGAGGGCCTGCGCGAGGGCGTGCACGGACGGCTCCGGGGCCATCACGTCGACCCGGAGCCCGTGCTCCTCCGCGGTCTTGGCCGTCGCCGGCCCGATGCACGCGATGACAGTCACGTTGTGCGGCTTCCCGGCGATCCCGACGAGGTTGCGCACCGTCGAGGACGACGTGAACAGGACCGCGTCAAAGCCGCCGCCCTTGATCGCCTCACGGGTGTCGGCCGGCGGCGGCGAGGCGCGCACGGTGCGGTAGGCGGTGACGTCGTCGACCTCCCAGCCGAGGTCGACGAGGCCCGCGACGAGCGTCTCGGTCGCGATGTCGGCGCGCGGCAGGAAGACGCGGTCGATCGGGTCGAAGACCGGGTCGTAGGGCGGCCAGTCCTCCAGCAGGCCCGCGGCGGACTGCTCGCCGCTGGGCACCAGGTCGGGCTTGACGCCGAACTCGACGAGCGCCTGGGCGGTCTGCTCGCCGACGGCGGCGACCTTTATGCCGGCGAAGGCACGCGCGTCGAGCCCGTACTCCTCGAACTTCTCGCGGACCGCCTTGACCGCGTTGACGGACGTGAAGGCGATCCACTCGTAGCGGCCGGTGACCAGGCCCTTGACCGCGCGTTCCATCTGCTGCGGGGTGCGCGGCGGCTCGACGGCGATGGTGGGCACCTCGTGCGGCACGGCGCCGTACGAGCGCAGCTGGTCGGAGAGCGAGGCGGCCTGCTCCTTGGTGCGCGGTACGAGCACCCGCCAGCCGAACAGCGGCTTGGTCTCGAACCACGACAGGTGCTCGCGCCGCCCGGCGCGCTCGCCGACCACGGCTATGGCCGCGACGGAGTCCTCGGGGGTGGGCAGCGCCTTGGTGGCCTTGAGCTCGGCGGCGATGGTCGCGAGCGTCGCGGTCCAGGTGCGCTGCCGGGTGGTGGTGCCGGCCACGGTCACCGTCAGCGGGGTGTCGGGCTTGCGGCCGGCGCCGATGAGTTCGGCGGCGGTGGCGGCGACGGTCTGGAGCGTGGTGGAGACGACCAGCGTCGCGTCGCTGGCGCCCGACTCGGTCCAGCAGCGCGGCGAGGCGGTCGGGGCGTCCACGAAGCGGACCCCGCCGTCGAGCGGCACTCCGGCGTACGCGGGCACGCCCACCTCGGTGGCGACACCGGGGACGACCTCGAAGGGGATGCCGGCCTGCGCGCACGCGAGCATCTCGGCGGCGGCGCAGGCGTCCAGCCCGGGGTCGCCGGCGACCGCACGGACGACCCGCTTGCCGGTGCGCGCGGACGCCATGACAAGCTGGGCAGCGGCATCGGCGAGGGCGGAGGTGTCCAACACCGCGCTGCCGGCGGCCGGTTCGGCTGCCCCGGCGGTGTCGCCGGACGGCTCGGCGGTGCCGACGTCGGCACGGGCATGGGTGCGGACGACGTCGAGCACGGAGCGGTCGCCGACCAGCAGGTCGGCGAGGGCGAGCGCTTCGACGGCACGCAGGGTCAGCAGCCCGGGGTCACCGGGCCCGGCACCGAGGAAGGTGACGTGACCGTGGGCGGTCCGCCCGGCGGGGCCGGGGCTTGCGGCGTTGCCGGCCGGCAGTGCCGCACCAGCGGTCGTGGTCGTAGCGACGGCGGCGGGGTTCAAAGTGTGCGCTCCCCCATAAGACCGGCCGCGCCCTTCGCGAGCATCTCGGCGGCGAGTTCACGGCCCAGGGCACGTGCCTCGTCGCCGGACGCCGGAACGCGGCCGGTGATGGACATCTGCACCAGTTCGGTGCCGTCGGTGGTCCCGACGACGCCGCGCAGGCGCAGCTCGGTGGTCTGCCCGTCGTCCACAAGGTCGGCCAGCGCTCCCACGGGGGCGCTGCAGCCGGCCTCGAGGGCGGCGAGCAGGGATCGTTCGGCGGTCACGGCGGCCCGGGTGTCCGGGTCGTCGAGTTCGGCGAGCCGTGCGGCCAGCTCCGGGTCCGAAGCGGCGCACTCGACGGCCAGCGCACCCTGTCCGGGAGCGGGCAGTACGGCGTCGGCCGAGATCAGCTCGGTCGCATCGGCGATCCTGCCGATACGGTTCAGCCCGGCGGCGGCCAGCACGACGGCGTCGAGCTTGCCGGAAGTAACGTACCCGATCCTGGTGTCAACGTTGCCACGGATCGGAACGGTCTCGATGTCCTGGCCGTGCGACCGGGCCCACGCGTTGAGCTGCGCCATGCGGCGCGGCGAGCCGGTGCCGATCCGCGCGCCCGGCGGGAGCGTCGCGAAGGTCAGCCCGGAGCGGGCGACCAGCGCGTCGCGCGGGTCCTCGCGTACGGGCACGGCCGCGAGCACCAGGCCCTCGGGCGGTGCGGTGGGCAGGTCCTTCAGGCTGTGCACGGCGAAGTCGATCTCGCCGGACAGCAGCGCGTCGCGCAGCGCGGACACGAAGACGCCGGTGCCGCCGATCTGGGCCAGGCTCTCGCGGGAGACGTCGCCGTAGGTGGTGATCTCGACGAGTTCCACCTCCCGCCCGGTCAGGGCGCGGACCCGGTCGGCGATCATGCCGGACTGGGCCATGGCGAGCTTGCTGCGCCGGGTGCCGAGGCGCAGTGCGCGCCCGGGGGCGCCGGACGGGGGCGCGGAGGTGGTCGCCGGGGTGGCAGGGGGATTCGCGGGGGTGTTCGCGGGGTTAGTCATCGCCGCTCTCGATTCGGTCGGGCACCCGGGCCACCGCGGGCCTGGGGGTCTCGGCCCGGCTGACGGCGGCGACCGCCTGCGGGTCGAGGTCGAAGAGTTCCCGCAGCGCGTCGGCGTACCCGGCACCGCCGGGCTCGCCCGCGAGCTGCTTGACGCGCACGGTCGGCGCGTGCAGGAGCTTGTCCACGACGCGGCGGACGGTCTGGCCGATCTCCGCGCGTTGCTTGTCGTCCAGGTCGGGCAGCCTGCCGTCGAGCCGCGCGAGTTCCCCCGCGACGACGTCGGCGGCCATCGCGCGCAGCGCGACCACGGTCGGGGTGATGCGGGCGGCGCGCTGGGCGGCGCCGAAGGCGGCGACCTCCTCGGCGACGATGCCCTGCACGGCTTCCACGTCGGCGGCCATGGGCGCGTCCGCGGAGGCCGCGGCGAGCGACTCGATGTCGACGAGGTGGACGTGGTCCAGGTCGTGCGCGGCCGGATCGACGTCCCGCGGCATCGCCAGGTCGAGTACGGCCAGCGGGCCGGCCGCCGCGAGGTCCTCGGCGGTGAGCACCAGGCCGGTCGAGCCGGTGCACGACACCACGATGTCGGCCTCCGTGAGCGCGGCCGCCAGCTTGGCCATGCCCACCGCGTGCGCCTGCGTGCCCTGCTCGGTGAGCTGGGCGGCGAGCCGTACGGCCCGCTCGGGGGTGCGGTTGGCGATCGTCACACCGGCCACGCCGGAGCGCGCCAGGGTGACCGCGGCCAGCGACGACATCGAGCCGGCGCCGACGACCAGGGCGCGCTTGCCGGTCAGCGGGCCGGTCACGGGGGCGAGCTGGGCCAGGCCGAAGGTGACCAGGGACTGCCCGGCGCGGTCGATACCGGTCTCGGAGTGCGCGCGCTTGCCGACCCGCAGGGCCTGCTGGAAGAGGTCGTTGAGCAGCCGTCCGGCGCTGTGCAGCTCCTGCCCGACGGCGAGCGCGTCCTTGATCTGGCCGAGGATCTGGCCCTCGCCGACGACCATCGAGTCCAGCCCGCACGCCACCGACAGCAGGTGGTGGACGGCACGGTCCTCGTAGTGGACGTACAGGTACGGCGTCAGCTCGTCGAGGCCGACCTCGCTGTGCCGCGCCAGCAGCGTGGACAGTTCGGCGACACCGGCGTGGAACTTGTCGACGTCCGCGTACAGCTCGATGCGGTTGCACGTGGCGAGCGCCATGGCCTCGCTCGCGGGTTCGGCGGCGAGCGTGTCCTGGAGCAGCTTGGCACGCGCGTCCGCGCTCAGCGCGGCGCGCTCCAGCACGCTCACCGGCGCACTGCGGTGCGACAGTCCGACGACCAGAAGACTCATGCGGGCATCACGGCGGGGACGTCCCCGTCCGGGTCCTGCCGGCCGTTCTCGCCCTCGCCGGCCTTGCGCTGCTCGTGGAAGGCGAGGATCTGCAGCTCTATGGACAGGTCCACCTTGCGCACGTCCACGCCGTCCGGCACGGACAGCACGGTCGGGGCGAAGTTCAGGATGGAGGTCACACCCGCGCCGACCAGCCGGTCGGTGACCTCCTGCGCGGCGCCCGCGGGCGTCGCGATGACGCCGATGGACACCTGGTTGTCGGCGACGATGCTCTCCAGCTCGTCGATGTGCCGCACCGGCAGGCCCGCGACCAGCCGCCCGGCGAGTCCCGCGTCGGCGTCCAGCAGCGCGGCGACGCGGAAGCCGCGCGAGGCGAAGCCGCCGTAGTTGGCGAGCGCGGCGCCGAGGTTGCCGATACCGACGATGACGACCGGCCAGTCCTGGGTGAGTCCCAGTTCCCGGCTGATCTGGTAGACGAGGTACTCGACGTCGTAGCCGACGCCCCTGGTCCCGTACGAGCCGAGGTAGGAGAAGTCCTTGCGCAGCTTGGCCGAGTTGACCCCGGCGGCGGCGGCGAGTTCCTCCGAGGACACGGTGGGCACCGAGCGCTCGGACAGAGCGGTCAGCGCCCGCAGGTACAGCGGAAGCCTGGCGACGGTGGCCTCGGGGATCCCTCGGCTACGGGTCGCCGGTCGGTGTGATCGGCCAGTTGCCACGGTGCTCCTGCGGGTAGAGCTGGGCTGAGAGCGGCCACGGTCGTTGGAGCCGCCCCGTGCGTGCCAGGCTATGTCTTTGTGAACGCGTGCACAAAGATGGTGTCCGTTTTGCCCGGCGGAAGTGATGGGCATCACGCACTCCCATGTCGGACATTGGGCACGTACTGCCCGGCCGAAACGTTGCTGCGCCGCTTCCACAACGCGTCCGCCGTCCGCAGCAGACCACCGGCCTCGGGCCAGCGCACATCCACTGCCTGCGACAACCGCTGCGCCAGCGCCTCCGCGGCCGAGACCGCGCCGACCGTACCCGTCTCCGCCACGAAGTGGCCGAAAAGCGCCGCTGCGGTCCGGGCGTCCCCCAGCGCGGTGTGGGCATCCTCACCCCCGAGCCCCAGCGCGCGGGCGCACGCCCGCAGCGACAGCCCGTAGGTGTCACCCGTGGAGTACGCGGCGGCCATCCGCATCGTGCACAGCTCCGGCACCGCGGGCACCACTATCCCGATCCGCGCGTACTCCGCCGCGAGGAACGCCCGGTCGCACCCCACGTTGTGCCCCACCAGCACGCGACCGCGCAGCAGCGCGAGCAGCCGCCCGGCGATCCCGGCGAAGTACGGGGCCCCGCCGAGGTGGGCGGGCTCGATCCCGTGGATGTGCGTCGGACCCACGGGCCCCTGCGGATCGACGAGCGTGCTGAACTCCCCTTCCGGGGAGAGGTCGAGCCCGAGCAGCACCACCGCGACCTCGACGACCCGGTGCCGCCGCGACGACGACCCGGTCGCCTCGACATCCACCACCGCGAACCCGCTGGGCGCGGGGCCTTCCACCGAGGGCACTCGGCACACTCCTCATACTTCGCCCCCGGCCGTACAAAACGCCCCCGATCCTACCTGAGCTCGCCTTCTGGGTAGGGCGGTGCTTATCAGGGGCGCGCAGGCCCTCCGCAGGAGGGGGGTCAGGAGGTGAGGGCGCGGTGGAGGCGGGCGCGGTCGACGCGCCAGAACGTGTGCTGCTCACCGTCGACCAGCACGACAGGAATCTGCTCCCAGTACCGCGCGTACAGCGCCTCGTCCTGCGTGATGTCCTGCTCCAGGACCACCGCCCCGGTCGCGGCGGCGACCTCCTCCACCACAGCGCGAGCGTCCTCGCACAGATGGCACCCCGGCTTGCCGATCAGCGTCACCGTCCGCGCGGCAGCCGCGCCCGCGCCCTCGCCCTCGTTCGTCGTTCCGCTCATCCGCTCATTGTGACTCCTGGCCGACACAGCCGGTTCACGCCCCGGCATCGTGCGCGAACCGGCCCTGTCGCACGGGATCGTTATGCTCGACGGCATGGCCGCTCCCCGATGGCTCACCCCCCGCAGACAGTCCGCCACGCAGCGGAGTGTGCAGGCCGGCGAGGCTGCCGCGGAGGCGGCGCTCGCGACGACGCCCCGGCCGGAGGACACCGCTCCGCAAGAGGCGGACAGGACGGAGGAGGTTTGCTTCCCGGTCGCCGGGGATCCGCGGGCCGCCGCGTTCTTCGACCTCGACAACACCGTGATGCAGGGCGCCGCGCTCTTCCACTTCGGCCGCGGGCTGTACAAACGGCATTTCTTCGACACGCAGGATCTGCTGCGGTTCGCGTGGCAGCAGGCGTACTTCCGGATGGCCGGCTCCGAGGACCCCGAGCACATGCAGGACGCGCGGGACAGCGCGCTGTCGATCGTCAAGGGGCACCGCGTCGAGGAGCTGATGGCGATCGGCGAGGAGATCTACGACGAGTACATGGCCGGCAAGATCTGGCCGGGGACGCGCGCCCTCGCGCAGGCGCACCTGGACGCCGGGCAGCGGGTGTGGCTGGTGACGGCCGCGCCGGTGGAGACGGCGACGATCATCGCCCGCCGGCTGGGCCTGACCGGCGCGCTGGGCACGGTCGCGGAGTCGGTGGACGGCGTGTACACCGGGCGGCTGGTCGGCGAGCCGCTGCACGGGCCCGCGAAGGCCGAGGCGGTGCGGGCGCTGGCGATGAGCGAGGATCTGGACCTGTCGGCGTGCGCGGCGTACAGCGACTCGCACAACGACATCCCCATACTGTCGCTCGTCGGACACCCGTACGCGATCAACCCCGACAGCCGGCTGCGCAAGCACGCCCGCGCGGAGGGCTGGCGGCTGCGCGACTACCGCACGGGGCGCAAGGCGGCCCGTATCGGGATCCCGGCGGCGGCCGGTCTGGGCGCGCTCGCGGGCGGTACGGCGGCGGCGGTCGCGATCAGCCGGCGGCACAAGTAGCCGCGCCGGCGGGCGGCCCGGCATCGTACGGCCCCGTCCGGCGGGCGGGTGTACGCCCCGCGCACGGCGCGCACACGGTCACATCACGGCCTCTGCGCGAGCTGTTCACGAACCCAAGTGGTCAACAACAGCCACCTGTTCGATAATTGGTCGATCATCAATCCGCACAGGAAATGGCGCAAACGACGATTTGCGCAACTCGGTGTAGCGTCTCCTGTACGAAGCGTTATTCTCCTCAGACGCAATCCGGTACCCACACGTCGCCACGACGGGTGAACGGTCCCGTACTGCACGTGATGGAAGTTCTGCCTCTGGGAGTCCCGTGTACCCACACGACGGGGTTGACACCTCCGGCCTGGCTGCGCTGCGCGCCATGGTGCTCCGGCACCTTGTGCACGCCGTCCCCGCGCACGCCGTGCCCGCCCTCGCCACGTCAGGTCCCACCGTCCCCGGGCCCGCGTACGCGCTGGCCGAAGTCAGCACAGCCGCAGGCAGACGCACCCGCAACAGTTCGGGATCCGCCGGTACCCACGCCGCCGCCCCGGGCGCCCAGCCGCGCCGCCCCGCCGCCGACACCGACTCGGGCCGCATGATGGACCTGGTCGAACGCGCGCAGGACGGCGAGACCGAGGCCTTCGGCCGCCTCTACGACCACTACAGCGACACGGTCTACCGCTACATCTACTACCGGGTGGGCTCCAAGGCGACGGCCGAGGACCTGACCAGCGAGACCTTTCTGCGCGCCCTGCGCCGTATCGGCACCTTCACCTGGCAGGGACGCGACTTCGGCGCGTGGCTGGTCACCATCGCGCGCAATCTGGTCGCCGATCACTTCAAGTCGAGCCGTTTCCGTCTCGAAGTGACCACCGGCGAAATGCTCGACGCGAACGAGGTCGAACGAAGTCCCGAGGATTCGGTCCTGGAGTCGCTGTCCAACGAGGCGCTGCTGACCGCGGTGCGCAAACTCAACCCGCAGCAGCAGGAATGCGTGACACTGCGCTTCCTGCAAGGGCTTTCGGTCGCCGAGACGGCCCGGGTCATGGGAAAGAACGAGGGCGCGATCAAGACGCTGCAATACCGCGCCGTCCGCACGCTGGCCAGACTCCTCCCGGATGACGCGAGGTGAGGCCCCGGTGCCACCGCACGATCATCACACCTGCGTAACCCAACTGGCGCGGTGCTCGTTGCTTCCCATGCGGACACCCGCGCACCGCCCCGCACCCCTCGCTTTTCACCCGTTCGGGTGCATGGCCGAGGGGCCGCGCAACCCCCGGGCGGTGCGGGGAGTCGAGTGTGGATGACGAGAGGAGGTGCCGCGCGTGATCGGACAGGCAACGGCACACCGCCGGGCGAACGCCTTCGCCCAGGCGCTTGAGGACCGCGAGGCCCTTGAAGAGCGCGAAGGCGCCGCGGCAGCCCAGGACGGCACCGCGGCAGGCCGTCGGCCCGGTACGTCCGGCGCCGCCCACGGCAGCCACGCGGCGGCCCGGCACGCCGACCCCGAGCAGAACACCCTGCTGGCCCTCGCCACGGCGCTGGCCGAGCAGCCGCGGCCCACGCTCGACCCCGAGCGCAAGACCGTGCAGCGCGCCCAGCTCATCGCCGCCATGGAGCAGGCCCTCGCCGACGGCAGCTTCCCGGTCACCGCCCGGGTGCCCGAGCAGCGCGACGGCGGCCGGAGCGGCAGGAGCGGGCTGCGCCGGCTCACCCCCGGCAGCAAGCTGTCCCGGCGGCTCGCGGTCGGCGGGCTCACCGTCAGCGTCGCCGCGGGCGCCTTCGGCGGGGTCGCCGCGGCCAGCACCAACGCGCTGCCCGGCGACACGCTCTACCCGCTCAAGCGCGGCATGGAAGATCTCAAGCTCGACATGGCCAGCGGCGACGCCTCGCGCGGCAAGATCTACCTCGACATGGCCTCCACCCGGCTCCAGGAGGCCCGCCGCCTCATGGACCGCGGGCGGGGCGGGCAGCTCGACGACGAGTCGGTGGCCGAGGTGCGCAAGGCCCTGTCGGGCATGCACCAGGAGGCCACCGAGGGCCACAAGCTGCTCAGCCAGGCCTACCGGCACGACGGCGACCTCCAGCCGATCGAGACGCTCAACAACTTCACGGAGGCCCACCGCCAGGGCTGGACGGAGCTGCGCGGCAAGCTGCCCAGCCAGCTCACCGACGTCTCCGACCAGGTCTCCTCGGTCTTCGACGCCATAGACCAGGAGGTCGCGCCGCTCCAGGGGCTGCTGCCCCAGCCGAAGAAGCGGGAGTCGCACGGCTCCGGCTCCGGCGGTACGGGCGGCGGTTCGACCGGCAGCGCGTCCGCCCCGCCCTCGGCGTCGTCCAGCGCGACGCCCGGCGCGGACGGTACGCCCGGGGCCACCCCGTCGCCGTCCGCGACGGCGCCCGCCCAGGGCCTCATCGGCGGCACGAACCCGCTGGGGCCGCTCCCGGGCCTCACCGCCCCGGCCACCCCGACGTCCCCGCCGTCCACGGACCACTCCGTGACCCTGCCCCCGCTCCTCCCGGGCCTGCTGCCCGGCCTGGGCCTGGGCGCGTCGGAGGACGACGAGTAGCGCCGCACAGGGGCGCGTGGGGCACCTCCCACGCGCCCCTGACGGTTGCCCCGCGCGGGGCGCTCGGCCTCAGAAGAACACGGACCGGCGCTGCACGAGCAGCTCGTACAAGGTGTGCTGAATCGTTTCGCGTACCTGGTCCGTCAGGTTGAACACGAGCATCGGGTCCTCCGCCGCCTCCGCCGGGTAGCCGTCCGTGGGGATCGGCTCGCCGAACTGGATGACCCACTTCGTGGGCAGCGGCACGACACCCGCGGGACCGAGCCACGGGAACGTCGGGGTCAGCGGGAAGTAGGGCAGGCCCAGCAGCCGGGCAACGGTCTTCGCGTTGCCGAGCATCGGGTACGTCTCCTCCGCGCCCACCACCGAGCACGGCACGATCGGCACCCCCGTCTTGAGGGCGGTCGCGACGAACCCGCCGCGTCCGAAGCGCTGGAGCTTGTAGCGGTCGGCGAAGGGTTTGCCGATGCCCTTGAAGCCCTCCGGCATGACCCCGACGACCTCGCCCCGCTCCAGCAGGATCTCCGCGTCCTCCGCGCAGGCCAGCGTGTGGCCGGCCTTCCGGGCCAGCTCGTTGACCAGCGGGAGCATGAAGACCAGGTCGGCGGCGAGCAGCCGCAGATGCCGTTTGGCCGGGTGGTGGTCGTGCACGGCGACCTGGGTCATGAGGGCGTCCAGCGGCAGCGTGCCGGAGTGGTTGGAGACGACGAGCGCGCCGCCCTCGGCGGGGATGTTCTCGATGCCGCGGACCTCGACGCGGAAGTACGACTCGTACAGCGGCCGCAGCACCGACATCAGGACCTGGTCGGTCAGCTCGGCGTCGTACCCGAACTCGTCGACCTCGTAGTCGCCCGTCACCCGGCGGCGCAGGAAGGCCAGGCCGGAGGCGACCCTGCGGTCCCAGTCGTCGCCCAGCAGCCGTCCGGCCACCGCGCCGAACAGCCCGCCGCCCGGGGCCGCGGGCGGCTCCTGCGCCGCCTCCGGGCCGGTACGTCCGCCCGCGGCCTGCGCGGGGATGCCCGGTGCGCCCTCGCCGCCCGCGGCGGAACCCGCCTCCCGGCGGGCGGCGGCGCGGCGGCCGCGCGCCCCCTCGTCGAACGGGATCACCTTCGCGTCGCCCACGGCCCCTGCTCCTTCCGCCGAACCTGAAGCACCCCTCGGCGCGCTCTCGCTCATCGCGTGTCCCCCGTCCCGCCCGGGACCGCCGCCGCGAGCCGGTCCACGCCTGCGGCCAGCAGCTGCGGGGGCAGCAGCCCGGGGCCGTGGGCGCGGGCGAAGTCGTGGAAGGCCTCGGCGGTGGTGTAGGTCGGGGTGAAGCCGAGCGTCTCGCGCATCTCGCGGGTGTCGACGACCCGCCCGTGCGTGAGCAGCCGGATCTGCTCGGGCGAGAAGTCGGTGACCGAGACGGTGCGCAGCAGCTGCCCGATCCATGTGACGGCGGGCAGCAGCACCGGCACGGTGGGCTTGCCGAGCCGCCGGGCGGTCTGCGACAGCAGCAGCACCCCGTCCCCGGCGATGTTGAACGTGCCGCTGTTGAGCGTGCCGCGGCGGGCCTCGCGGGAGGCCAGCACGAGGACGTCGACGACGTCGTCCTCGTGCACGAACTGCAGCCGCGGGTCGTAGCCGAAGACGGTCGGCAGCACCGGCAGCTTGAAGAACTCCGCGAGCGGGGTGTCGGCGGTCGGCCCGAGGATGTTCGCGAAGCGCAGCACCGCGACCGCGACGTCCGGGCGGCGCCGCGCGAAACCGCGGACGTAGCCCTCGACCTCGACCGCGTCCTTCGCGAAGCCGCCGCTGGGCAGCGACTTGACCGGGGTCGTCTCGCGGAAGACCGCCGGGTCGCGCGGCGCGGAACCGTAGACGCTCGTGGTCGACTTCACCACCAGCCGCCGTACCGTGGGCGCCTTCTGGCACGCGCCGAGCAGCTGCATCGTGCCGATGACGTTGGTCTCCTTGACCTGCGTGCGGCCGCCGGAGCCCAGCGGGGTGCCGGTCACGTCCAGGTGCACGACGGTGTCGACGCCGTGCTGGGCCAGCACCCTGGCGATCATCGGCTGCCGGATGTCGGCCCGGACGAACTCCGCGCCGCCGAGGTCGTGCTCGGGCGGCACCGCGTCGACGGCGACGACCCGGGCCACCGCCGGATCGCGCTGGATACGGCGGACGAAGCGCCCGCCCAGCTGCCGCGCCGCGCCGGTGACCAGCACCACGCCGCCGCCCACTCTGCCCTCGCTCACGCTCAGCGCCTCCTCGGGGGAACACTCGCACCGTATCCCCTGCGCCCGGACACCGCCCGCCCCGACACAGACCCGTCACAGCCGCGACCCGGGCCCGTTCCCCGCCCGTTCCCCGGCGCCGTCCGGTCCCGGACAGCGCACTGCCCTCCCCCGCCGCCCGGAGGCGGTGGAGGAGGGCAGGAAGCGGGACGGCGGCCGCAGGGCCGGAAGGTCGCCCGCGCTCATCCCCGCCGTGGGCGGGGACGGCTGCTACTTCTTGTTGCGGCGCTGGACACGCGTCCGCTTGAGCAGCTTGCGGTGCTTCTTCTTGGCCATACGCTTGCGCCGCTTCTTGATGACTGAGCCCACGACTACCCTCGCTTCGGTTTCACTCGGTGCGGGGCGTCCGAGCCCACACGACCTTCGTCGGCCTAGCCTACCCGCCCCGAGCGGAGGGGCATAAACGAGGCCCGATCCAAGCCGTCATCTGCCCGCCGGGGCGTTCTCAGGCAGATTCCACCCCCACGTACGACTCCCGGAGGTACTCGTGGACAGCCTGCTCCGGAACCCGGAACGAGCGGCCCACGCGAATCGCCGGCAGATGACCGCTGTGCACCAGGCGGTACACCGTCATCTTCGAGACCCGCATCACCGCCGCAACTTCGGCGACGGTGAGAAAGACGACCTCGTTCAGAGGGCGCGTTTCAGTAGTAGCCATGTCACACCTGAACCTTCCGCACACGCCGGGCACCGGCTTCCCCTCCGGCGACTCAAAGCGGCATGTGCGCTCCCCACCAGATTAGGGGCGCATGAGGTATGTGGGGAAGAGGAGTTGCCTATGGATGACTACTGTGACAGCCAGGCCCGTTTGAGCACGTAGCGCGTCAATGGCCGGTAGTAATCGGACCTTACGGCGTCGTCCACCGGCACCGCCACCGATACGCTGCCCTCCGCCTCGGCGACGAAAACGGCGGGGTCGTCGCAGTCCGCCAGCCCGATGGCTTCAACCCCCAACTGACCTGCGCCGCACACGAATCCGTGATCTCCGACCACGAGTCCGGGCAGCATTCCGCCGTCTTCGGCGGCCGCCGCGAGCGCCGCTCTGACCGGCAGCGGCGAGTGGGTGTGCGCACCCGGCTCGACCGGCGCACCGTCACCCTCCGTGGCCACGGGACGGACGACGGCGACCCCTCCGACGTAGCGCAGGAGGTGACGGCGTACGCCGAACTGCGTGCGCATGTCCACTCCCGGACCATACGCAGGGGTGAGGACGACACATCCCGCCGCCGAGAGAGCGGCCGCCAGAGATGCGTAGAAACCGAGGAGGCGGTGTGGATGTCCTGTGCCCAGAAGGATCGGAATACGGTCACGGGCCGCCCGTGCGAGGCGCTCCGCGAACGCGTCCAGCGCCGCGACCGTGCAGTCCGGGTCGATCGCCTCCTGACCCGAGGTGTGCGCGGGATCCGCCGACACCCCGCACCGGTCGGCCATCAGCCGCAGCAACTCCGGTACGTCCCACTCCCCTTGCGGGTCAAGGCCCAGCGTCAGCCGCGGATCCCGGGCGGCGAACAGCCGGTAGCTCGCCAGGCTCTTCTCACGCGGCGTCCCGACCTTGCCGGCCAGGCCCGTCGCCTCCAGATGCGCGCGCAGCGCGCCCACACTCACCACGCCATGATCGTCCCGGCCCGTCCGCGGGGCGGCACCCCGAACCGGCCGAATTCACCCGCCGGAAACCCGTCCGGTCCGTCCGGCGGCGTCCCTGCACCCCGGCACCCCGCTACGGCAGCAGGCCGTGCAGCGGGAAGACGGCCCGCCGGGTCGCCAGGATGGCCTGGTCCAGCCGGTCCGCCGGGTCGTACCCGGCCTCCGCGAAGCCCGTCCAGCGCGGCTCGCCCCCGTCCGTCATGCGCAGCGGCGCGGGCTGCCGGGTGCGCGCGTACACCTCGTGCCGCCACTCCTGAGGCACCTCCGTGGCCGGTGCCAGCGGCTCCCCCGCGGCGATCGCCACCAGGTGCGTCCAGGTGCGCGGCACCACGTCGGTGACCGCGTACCCGCCGCCGCCCAGCGCCACCCAGCGCCCGCCCGCGTGCTCGTGCGCCAGCGCGTGGCAGGCCTCGGCCACCGCCCGCTGCGCGTCCACCGTCACCGCCAGATGCGCCAGCGGGTCCTCGACGTGGGTGTCCGCCCCGTGCTGGGTGACCAGCACCTGCGGCCGGAAGGCGGCCAGCAGTTCGGGCACCACCGCGTGGAAGGCCCGCAGCCAGCCCGCGTCACCCGTGCCCGCGGGCAGCGCCACGTTGACCGCGCCGCCCTCCGCGTCCGGGCCGCCCGTCTCCTCCGCCCAGCCGCTGGTGTGCGGGAAGAGCGTGCGCGGGTGCTCGTGCAGCGACACCGTCAGGACCCGCGGGTCGTCCCAGAAGGCCGCCTGCACCCCGTCCCCGTGGTGGACGTCCACATCGACGTATGCGACCCGCTCCGCGCCCAGCTCCAGCAGCCGCGCCACCGCGAGCGCCGCGTCGTTGTAGACGCAGAAACCGGCGGCCGCGCCCGGCATCGCGTGGTGCAGCCCGCCGGTGAAGTTCACCGCGTGCGCCGCCTCGCCGCGCCACACCGCCTCCGCCGCCGCGACCGACTGGCCCGCGATCAGCGCCGAGACCTCGTGCATCCGCGGGAAGACGGGATTGTCCGTGGTGCCCAGCCCGTACGCGGCGAAAGCGGCGAAGGAGGCCCGCACCGCGTCCGGGTCCTCGCCCGCGCGCATCACCGCGGCCATGTAGTCCCCGTCGTGCACGAGCGCGAGCGTCGACTCCCCGGCGGGCGGCGCCGCCACCACCGTCAGCGCCCGGTCCAGCCCCACCGCCCGCACCAGGCCCCGGGTGAGCGTCAGCCGCACCGGGTCCATCGGGTGTCCGGGCCCGAAGTCGTAGCCGGTGACCCGCTCATCCCACATCAACAGTGCTCGGCCGCTCATGGCCGACACCGTACCCGCCGCCCGCCGCCCCGAAGGAGCGCGCGTAGTGCAGTGTCGCCGCGACCAGCACCATCGGGACGAGCATGGCGCCGCGGTAGCTCCACGCGTCGCCCAGCGCGCCCACCAGCGGCGAGCCGACGAGGAAACCGACGTAGTTGAAGACGTTCAGGCGCGCGATGGCCGCGTCCGACCCGTGCGGGAACATCCGCCCGGCCGCCGCGAAGGTCTGCGGCACGATGACGCACAGCCCGAACCCCAGCAGCGTGAAGCCCAGCATGCCGACCCATGCCCCCGGCGCCACCGCCACCACCGCGAAGCCCGCGACCGCCACCACCGTCCCGAGCCGCACGACCGGCACGGCCCCGTACCGCCGCACCCCGAAGTCGCCGACCGAGCGGCCGAGCAGCGTCGTGACCATGTAGACGGCGTAGGGGACGGTGGAGAGCTGCTCGGAACTGTGCAGGGTGTCCTGGAGGTACTTCGCGCTCCAGTTGGAGACGGTCGAGTCGCCGATGTAGGCGAAGCTCATGACCAGGCACAGCGGCAGCAGCACCCGCATCGCGACCTGCGGGCCCTTCCCCGCGGCGGCCTCCTGGACGGCGGGCCCGTCGTCCGCGTCGCGGTACCAGCGGCTCGCGGCGAGCGTGAGCGGGATCATCACCGCGGTGAAGGGCCCGTAGACGGTCACCAGGGCGATGTGCCAGTGCGCCCCCGACCAGGCCAGCACCGAGCCGACGATGCCGCCGAGGCTGTAGGCGGCGTGGAAGCCCAGCATGATGCTGCGCCCGTACGCCCGCTGGAGGCTCACCCCGAGCATGTTCATCGACGCGTCCAGCCCGCCGACGCACACCCCGAACAGCGCGAGCGTCACCGCGGCCGCCCACATCCGGTCCCCGGCCCCGAGCCCGACCAGCACGAGCGCGACGACCGGCTGCACCCAGCGCAGCACCACGCTCGGCCGCACCCGCCGCACCAGCTGCTCGGTCACGACGCTGCCCGCGCCCGCCAGGATCGGCACGGCCGCCAGGAACACCGGCAGCAGCCCGTCGCTGATCCCGTAGCGGTCCTGGATCGCCGGGATCCGGGTCACCAGCAGCGCGAAGAGCGCCCCTTGCGCGAAGAAGCTCACCGCGAGGGCGGCGCGGCCCAGCCGCAGCGGCCGGGCGGGCTGCGGGACGTCGCGTACGTCGCTAGCGTCGCTCATGAGCGAGCACGCTAGACGCGAAAGCTACGGTTGAGTAGGTGTCCGGCGTCACGATCCGGCGTCACCTCTGACCAGGCGCGGGAGCGGCCCCCGGTTCAGCCGGAGAGCAGCGCGGGAAGCTCGGCCATCCCGCCGAAGAGCGCGGTGGCGTCCGCGAGCTTCGCGGCCGGTGTCATCGCGGTGTAGCCGAAGACGTCCATCCCGGCCGCCCGCGCCGCCTGCACCCCGAGCGCGCTGTCCTCGACCACCACGCACCGCTCCGGCGCCACACCCATCGTGCGGGCGGCGTGCAGGAAGAGGTCCGGCTCCGGCTTGCCGCGCCCGACGTCCTGCGCCGAGAACAGCCGCCGCTCGTCGAAGCGCCCGTAGAGCCCCGTCGTCCGCAGCGCGACCCTGATCCGCTCGTGCGTCGCCGACGACGCCAGGCAGTACGGCACCCCGTCCGCCGCCAGCTTCTCCAGCACCGTCCCGGCCCCGTCCACCGCCCGCAGCTCCTGCTCGAACGCCGCGAAGACCCGCCCGTGGTAGGCCGTGTCGAAGCCCTCCGGCAACGTCCCGCCGTGCCGCTCCCGGACGACGTCGTGCACACGGTGCATGGCCGCGCCCATGAAGTCCCGGACCGACTCCTCCGTCGTCGTCGGATACCCCGCCTCGGTGAGGCACTGCGCGAGGATCCGGTTGGAGATCGGCTCGCTGTCGACCAGCACGCCGTCGTTGTCGAAGATGATCAGTTCATACCGCACGGACCCACTCTAGGCGGCTCCGGTACGCGGGCCGGCCGGCCCGGGTGGCTGCACCTGGTGGCCACCGGCCGCCCGCCTCAGTGGATGTCGTGGTCGGGGTGGGCGTCGTCGTACGCGTGCCGGGCCTCGGCGATGACACCGCGGTGGGCCAGCGACCAGTCGGCCAGCGCCTTGACGAGGTGGGTGAGCCCCGCGCCGGTCTCCGTCAGCCGGTAGTCCACCTGCGCGGGCACGGTCGGATAGACGGTACGCAGCACGAGCCCGTCGCGCTCCAGCCTGCGCACTGTCAGGGTGAGCATGCGCTGCGAGATGCCGTCGATCGCCCGCTGGAGCTCCCGGAAGCGCCGCGGCCCGCCCGCCAGCTCGACGATCACCAGCACCGACCACTTGTCGCCGATCCGGTCCAGGACGTCCCGGATCCCGCAGTCGGGATGCTCCGGCAGCCCGCACGGATCGAGGGCCGCGGGCGCCGTCGGCGCGCTGACCTGGGCGGTTACCGCGGTGTGCGTGACGGACATCGAAATGCCTCCTTGTGGCCGGTGGACGGCCGATCAAGGATCAAGCCTAGTTACCGAAGAGAACCACGGCGGCCCGCCGCACACACACGGACCGCCGAGAACGACGACGAACAACGACGAACAACGAACGACAGAACGACGACGGAAGACGGCGACTGATCATGATCCTGGTGACCGGAGCGAACGGAAACCTCGGCAGGGCCACCCGTGCCGCCCTGCACGCCCGCGGCGAGACGGCCCTCGGCGGCAGCCGCACCCCGGCCGAGGGCATACGCCCCCTCGACTTCGACACCCCCTCGACCCTCGACCTCTCCGGCGTCACGACGCTGGTCCTGGTCTCCGCGGGCTACGCCGAGGACGACGTGGTGATCCGCCGCCACACGGCAGCCCTGGACGCGGCCGTACGGGACGGGGTCGGCCACGTCGTCTACACCAGCCTCACGACCGCGGGCGACCACCTCGGCTTCGCCCTCGCCCACCGCGCGACCGAACGCCTCCTCCAGGCGAGCGGGCTGCCCTGGACGATCCTCCGCAACGGCCTCTACGCCGAGCTGTTCGGCGCCCTGCTGACGCCGGCGGGCGACGCCGGTGTGCGGTCCCCGTTCGGTGACGGCGCCCTGGCCGCGGTCGCCCGGGACGACCTCGCCGAAGCCGCGGCCGTCGTCGCCGCGGACCCCGGCGCCCACCAGGGCCGCGTCTACGACCTGGTCGGCACCCCGATCACGGCGGCCCAGATCGCTGCCGAGCTGGGCGCCCCGCACCACACCCTCGACCTCGCCGAATACCGCCGACGGCTGCTGGAGACGCCGGACCTGCTGCCCTTCCAGCCCCCGATGCTGGCCTCCCTCGCGTCGGCCGTCCGCCACGGCTTCCTGGCCGACACCACTCCGGACCTCGCCGAACTCCTCGGCCGCGAGCCCCAGGACCCGCTGCCGATCGCCGTAGCGGCGGCAAAGTGAGGGCGGGCGGTCAGAGGTCCTGAACGCGGTTCTGAACGCAGAAAAGCGTCAGCCCCCGTGCTGAGCACGGGGGCTGACGCTTCATCAATATTCGTTCGGCGGTGTCCTACTCTCCCACAGGGTCCCCCCTGCAGTACCATCGGCGCTGAAAGGCTTAGCTTCCGGGTTCGGAATGTAACCGGGCGTTT
>NZ_JBIRPW010000030.1:0-33853 GCF_044332905.1 Streptomyces sp. NPDC021224
CAACCGACAACACCAACTCGGCCTTCGGCCGACCCGTCCGTGCCACAGGCCAAGTCTACAGATATGAACGAAATTCCTGACTCAGAAGACTAGGGTGTGTCTGACAAATCCCGTCTGCCTGGCGGGGCCCGGCACGCACGCTTGCTGCGTTGTCGGTCGTCGGCGCAGCCCGCTGCGCTCTCCTCCCTCCGCCTTGCCATCGCACGCACCGGACCCCGCCGGCCCCGCCCTCCGGGCGAACGACGGTATCTGCCAGACACGCCCTAGGCTGGGGGGACGGCGGCGCGACCAGGCGCCCGGGAAGGAGGCGGAGCCCGTGCTCCTCGACACGTACGGACGCGTGGCCACCGACCTGCGGGTCTCGCTCACCGACCGGTGCAACCTGCGCTGCACGTACTGCATGCCGGAGGAGGGCCTGGCCTGGCTGGCGAAGCCCGATGTGCTGACCGACGACGAGATCGTCCGGCTGGTGCGGATCGCGGTGACGGAACTGGGCGTCACCGACGTCCGCTTCACCGGCGGCGAGCCCCTGGTGCGCCCCGGCGTCACCGGCATCGTCGAGCGCTGCGCCGCGCTCGCCCCGCGCCCGCGGCTGTCGCTCACCACCAACGGCATCGGCCTGGCCCGCACCGCCGCCGCGCTGCGCGCCGCGGGCCTGGACCGGGTCAACGTCTCGCTCGACACCCTGCGCCCGGACGTCTTCCGCACCCTGACCCGGCGCGACCGGCACGCCGACGTCCTCGCCGGGCTCGCCGCGGCCGCCGCCGCGGGCCTGACCCCGGTGAAGGTCAACGCGGTGCTGATGCGCGGCGTCAACGACACCGAGGCGCCCGACCTGCTGCGCTGGGCCCTCGACGAGGGCTACGAGCTGCGCTTCATCGAGCAGATGCCGCTGGACGCGCAGCACGGCTGGCAGCGCGCGGGCATGGTCACCGCCGAGGAGATCCTGGCCGCGCTGCGCACCCGCTTCGACCTCGTCCCCGAGGGCGGGACGGCCCGCGGCTCGGCGCCCGCCGAGCGCTGGGTGGTGGACGGCGGGCCGGGGCGGGTCGGTGTGATCGCCTCCGTGACACGCCCGTTCTGCCGCGCCTGCGACCGCACCCGGCTCACCGCCGACGGCCAGGTGCGCAACTGCCTGTTCGCCCGGGAGGAGACGGATCTGCGCGGGGCGCTGCGCGCGGGCGCCTCGGACGCGCGGGTGGCGGAGCTGTGGCGGGCGGCGATGTGGGGCAAGAAGGCGGGCTCGGGCCTGGACGAGCCGGAGTTCCTCCAGCCCGACCGCCCGATGTCGGCGATCGGCGGCTGAGCCGGGCGCGGCGGACGGCGGGGCCCGGTTCAGGCCTGCGCGGCCGGGCGGGACTCCCACTCGGCGAGCGTCACGACGTCCTTGAGGAAGCCGCGCATGCCGAGGAACTGCGTCAGGTGCTCGCGGTGCTCGTCGCACGCCAGCCAGGTCTTGCGCCGCTCCGGGGTGTGCAGCTTCGGGTTGTTCCACGCCAGCACCCACACCGCGGGCACACGGCATCCCTTGGCCGAGCAGATCGGCGTCTCGTCGTTCACGGCGTCCAGTAAACCTCACGGCCAGCGGCACCCGGCGCGCCCGTCGCGGGTGCGGACCCGGCACAGCACGGCACGGACCCGGCCCAGACCCGGCCACGGAAGCGCACGCGGACATGGCGACGCCGGGCAGCCACGGGGGGAGCCGCCCGGCGTCGGTCCGTCGCCCCGACGGGGGATGCGGAGCGCCTAGGCAGTATGTCATGCACTGACGCGCTCGTGGAGTGGAACGTCGTCAACGATCTGAGCTTTTCTTGAGGTTTCGCTCACGTGTCCGGAGAGGCCGCGTACCGGCCCGGGAGCCGGTACGCGGGACGTACGGGAGAAGCGCCGGAAACGCGGAGAACCGGACATGCCGGGGTACCGGGGACGAGAGCGGAAGGGACCGGTCAGGCCTCGGCGGCGGGCTCCGCGTCCCGCTCGGCCCCCAGCTCCACCCGGCTCGCCTCCAGCACGGGCATGGACGGCGGCGGGACGTACGTCGTCATGGGCGCCTTCGGGGCGTTCTCCCGTCCGGCGTTGGCGATCACCACCGCGACGTACGGCAGCAGCATGCCCACCACCAGCATCGCCCAGGCGAGCGGCCGCTCGACGTTCCACAAGATGACCGTGAGCAGGACGGACAGGGTGCGGATCGTCATCGCGATCATGTAACGCCGCTGCCGCCCCCGCACGTCCTCGGTCAGCCCGGTCCGCGCCCCGGAGATCTGGTAGATCCCAGATCCGCCCTGCTTCCGCATCCATCCACCGCCCAGTCCAGGGGCCAGGCGCCGCTGCTCTCGGCTGGCAGCGCGCCGCGCCGGCTCCGCACCACGGTACGCTCCGGCCGCCGCACGCCACAGAGCGGGGCGCCATCCGGAGGTACGGTCTCGCCGCCTTTCCGGAGTTTGGCGCGATCCCGCCCCCCGTGCCCGACATGCGCCGCCGCCGGACCCGGCGGAAACTGACGGCACGGCACGCGGGCGCGCCGCGCGCCCGGCGAACGAGGAGGCAGCGGCATGGGCTGGCTGTGGGCGATCATCGTCGGACTCGTGCTCGGCCTGATCGCCAAGGCGATCCTGCCGGGCAGGCAGGTGCTGCCGCTGTGGCTCACCGTGCTCTGCGGTATGGGCGGCAGCCTGCTCGGCAACGGAGTGGCCGGCTGGCTCGGTGTCCGCGACACCAAGGGCATCGACTGGACGCGGCACGTGCTCCAGCTCGTCGGCGCGATCGTGCTGGTCGCGATCGGCGACGCGGTGTGGGCGGCGCACAAGGCGAACCAGCGCCGCCGCCGCACGATGACGCGCTGAGCCGCGCCCGTACCCGTACCTCTCCCCCGGGTGCGGGTCAGGACGGCAGCAGCCGCAGCCGCTCCGGCGGCACCGGACCGCTCAGCCACACCCCGTTCGCGCTGCGCCGGAAGACGTGCCCGGCGGCGGCCAGCCCCACGGCGTCCACCGCGAGCACGGCGGGGCGGCCGTGCCGGGAGCCCACCCGTACGGCGGTCTCCCGGTCCGCCGACAGGTGGACGTCCTGCCGGGACATCGGCCGCAGCCCCTCGCGCAGGATCAGCGGCACGGTGGACGTCGCCGTGCCATGGAAGAGGACGTCCGGCGGCACGGCGGGGGCGAGGCCCAGGTCCACCGTGACCGAATGGCCCTGGCTCGCCCGGATCCGCCGCCCGTCCTCGGAGAGGGCGTACCGCTTCTTGTTGTTGGCCTCGACCACGTGCTCCAGCTCGGCCCGGCTCAGCCGCCTGCCGTGCGCCGCGCACGCGGCGAGCAGCACGTCGACCTCGACCCAGCCGCCCTCGTCGAGCGTCACGCCGATCAGCTCCGGCTCGTGCCGCAGCACCCGCGCCAGGAACTTCGACGCCCTGACCGTGTTCTTCTCGTTCATCTCCCTCGTCCCCCCGGGATCTCGTCCCCCGGCACTCGCCCCCGCCGGGGCCGTCAGACCCCCTGGCTGACCGAACTCATGTTGAAGTCCGGGATCCGCAGCGCCGGCGCCGCGGCCCGGGTGAACCAGTCGCTCCACTCGCGCGGCAGGGTCCGCTCGGTACGGCCCGCCTCCGCCGCCCGGCCCAGCAGGTCCACGGGCGACTCGTTGAAGCGGAAGTTGTTGACCACCCCGGTGACCTCGCCGCCCTCGACGAGATAGACGCCGTCCCGGGTCAGCCCGGTCAGCAGCAGCGTGGCCGGGTCCACCTCGCGGATGTACCACAGGCACGTCAGCAGCAGCCCGCGCTCGGTCCCGGCCACCATCTCGGCCAGCGACTGCTTGCCGCCGCCCTCCAGGACCAGGTTGTCGGCGGGCGCGGCGACCGGCAGCCCGGTGAGCTGGGCGCTGTGCCGGGTCGTCGGCAGGTGCCGCAGGGTGCCCTCGTGGATCCAGTCGACCGGGGCGACGGGCAGCCCGTTGTCGAACACCGAAGCGTCGTCGCCCGAGGAGTGCGCCACCACGAAGGGCGCCGCCTCCAGGCCCGGCTCGCCCGGGTTGCTGCGCAGCGTCAGCGGCAGCCGCGACAGCTGCTCGCCGACCCGGGTGCCGCCGCCCGGCTTGCTGAAGACCGTGCGGCCCTCGGCGGCGTCCCGCGCGCCCGACGACCACAGCTGGTAGATCATCAGGTCCGCGACCGCGGACGGCGGCAGCAGCGTCTCGTACCGCCCCGCGGGCAGCTCGATCCGCCGCTCCGCCCACGCCAGGCGCTGCGCCAGCTCCGCGTCCGTCTCCAGCGGGTCCACGTCGCGGAAGTCCCGCGTCGCGCAGCCCGCCCACGCCGAGCGGGCCGCGTCCGGCGACTTCGCGTTGAGCTCCAGGGTGCCGGTGGGCTGGTCGTGCCGCAGCCGCAGCCCGGTGGAGGTGCCCAGGTACGTCGACGTCATCGAGTGGAAGGCGAAGCCGTACAGCAGCCGCCCGCCCGCCCGCCCCGCCGCGAAGGCCTCGCCCAGCGCGGGCGCGAAGGCCGCGAAGACCTCCGAGCCGGTCTCGGCGGGCGGCGCGGTGAAGTCCGCCGAGACCGGTACCCCGCTCACCAGCGGCTGCGCGTCCTCCGCCGGTCCGGCCTCGCGCGCGGCGGCCTCCGCGGCCCGCACCAGGCCCTCCAGGTCGTCGGCCGTGACCGCCGAGCGCGACACCACGCCGGACGCGGTGCCCTGCGCGCCGTCCACGGTCGCGATGACGGTGAGCGTACGGCCCCGCGTCACGCCGTTGGTGGTGAGCGCGTTGCCCGCCCAGCGCAGGTTCGCGCTCGACTCCTCCTCGGCGATGACCACGCACCCGTCGGCCGTCGACAGGTCGAGCGCCCGCTCGACGATCTCGTGCGGCTTGCTCGCTCCGGAAGTCATCGGCCGGCCTCCTGCGTCGTGTTGAGGATGTTCACGCCCGTGAAGAGCGCCGACGGGCAGCCGTGGCTGACCGCCGCGACCTGCCCCGGCTGCGCCTTTCCGCAGTTGAAGGCCCCTCCGAGGACGTACGTCTCCGGTCCGCCGACCCGCTCCATCGACCGCCAGAAGTCGGTGGTCGTGGCCTGGTAGGCGAAGTCCTTGACCTGGCCGTCGAGGCGGCCGTTGCGGATCGCGTATGCCCGCTGACCGGTGAACTGGAAGTTGTAGCGCTGCATGTCGATCGACCAGGAGCGGTCGCCGACCACGTAGATGCCGCGCTCGACCCCGCCGATCAGCTCCTCGGTGGAGGGGCCGCCGGGGGCGGGCTGGAGGGAGACGTTCGCCATCCGCTGGACGGGCACATGGCCGGGGGAGTCGGCGTAGGCGCAGCCGTTGGAGCGGTCGAAACCGGTGAGCTTCGCGATGCGGCGGTCGAGCTGGTAGCCGACCAGGACACCGTCCCTGACCAGGTCCCAGGACTGCCCGGCCACGCCCTCGTCGTCGTAGCCGACGGTGGCCAGGCCGTGCTCGGCGGTGCGGTCGCCCGTGACGTGCATGAGCGGCGAGCCGTACGTCAGGGAGCCGAGCTGGTCGAAGGTGGCGAAGGAGGTGCCGGCGTAGGCGGCCTCGTAGCCGAGCGCGCGGTCCAGCTCGGTGGCGTGGCCGATCGACTCGTGGATCGTCAGCCACAGGTTGGACGGGTCCACGACCAGGTCGTACGCGCCCGCCTCGACCGAGGGCGCGCGCATCTTCTCGGCCAGCAGGGCGGGGATCTCGGCCAGTTCGGCGTCCCAGTCCCACCCCTCGCCGGTCAGGTACTCCCAGCCGCGTCCGGCGGGCGGGGCGAGGGTGCGCATCGAGTCGAAGCCGCCGGTGTCCGGGTCGACGCTCACGGCGGTGAGGTGCGGGTGCACCCGGACGCGCTGCTGGGTCGTCGTCGTGCCGGCGGTGTCGGCGTAGAACTTGTTCTCGTGCACCGCGAGCAGCGAGGCGTCCACGTGGCTGACCCCGTCCGCGGCCAGCAGCCGGGCGCTCCAGTCGGCCAGCAGCCCGGTCTTGTCGGCGTCCGGCACCTCGAACGGGTCCGTCCGGTACGCCGACACCCAGGTGCGGTCGGCGTGCACCGGCTCGTCCGCCAGCTCCACGCGCTCGTCCGACCCGGCCGCGGCGATGACCTGCGCGCTGAGCTTGGCCATCGCCACCGCCCGGCTCGCGACCTTCGCCGCCGCGTCCATCGTCAGGTCCACGCCGGAGGCGAAGCCCCAGGCGCCGCCGTGCACGACGCGTACGGCGTAGCCGAGGTCGGTGCTGTCGGCGCTGCCCGCGGGGCGGGCGTCACGCAGCCGCCAGTGGGCGCTGCGCACCCGCTCCAGGCGGAAGTCGGCATGCTCGGCGCCCAGCGCACGGGCTCTGGCGAGTGCCGCGTCGGCCAGCGCGCGCAGCGGGAGCGCGAGGAATGCCGGATCGACGTCACGGTCCAACTCATGGGGCACGGCGGACTTCCCTTCGCATCGGCCTGTCCGCAGTGAATCATGGCCCGCTGCCCACCGGCTCCGCCACAGCATTGCACCGGCCACGGCGACCCGATTTGCGCAGCGTGCCCAGAAGGATGCGCGGATTGTGGGCGATATCGGAGAGGAAACGGTCTGTCAAGATGGAGGTTCGGTCAGTCGGTTGTTCACCTGTCCCAAACTTGTTCGAGTCCCGCGCCTCTGGCTAGAGTCGGCCGCCATGACCGCAGACCTCTCCCTGATCCGCAGCAGCTTCAAGGTTGTGGAGCCCCACGGTTCACAGGTGACCGGGTATTTCTACGAGCACCTTTTCGCCAACAACCCCGCGGTGCGACCGCTTTTCGCCCCGCACATCGACGAGCAGCGCGACCGCCTGTGGGCGGCGCTGGGCGCGCTCGTCGCCAACATAGAGAACACCGAGACCCTGGTCGGCATGCTCCAGAACCTGGGGCGCCGGCACGCGGGCTACGGCGCGCTGCCCGAGCACTACCCGGCCGTCGGCGCCAGCCTGATCGCGACGCTCCAGCACTTCGCGGGCGACGCGTGGACCCCCGAGATCGAGGAGTCCTGGGTCGCGGTCTACGGCGTCATCAGCAGCACCATGATCTCCGCGAGCGAAGAAGCCGCGGCCTCGGCCTGACGCAGCCGACGGCGGCTCCACCGAGGGCCGCCGCCCGGCTCCGCCGGTCCGCAAGCTCCCCCGAAACACCAGCCACCGGAGGGTGGTCGTGAGCGATTCCCAGGCGCTGAAAGATTCCTTCGCCCTGGTCGGCAAGTCAGGGGACGAAGTACCCCGGTACTTCTACTCCTACCTGTTCCTCATCGCGCCGCAGGTCCGGCCGATGTTCCCGGTCAACATGGGCGTGCAGCGGGACCGCCTGGTCAACGCCCTCGGTCAGATCGTCTCCGACGTCGACGACCCCGACACGCTGGTCCCGTTCCTCCAGCAGCTCGGCCGCGACCACCGCCGCTTCCAGGTCGTGGCGCAGCACTACGAGGCGGTCGGGCAGGCGCTGCTGGCGACCCTGGCCTACTTCCTCGGCGAGGCATGGACCCCCGAGCTGGAGAAGGGCTGGACCGAGGCGTACACCGTCGTCGCCGGCGCCATGATCCAGGCCGCCGAGAGCGACCGCGCGGTCAACCCGGCGTGGTGGAACGCCGAGGTCATCGGACACGAGCAGCGCGGCTTCGACCTCGCGGTCGTCACCCTGCGCCTCGACCAGCCCATGCGGTACGCCGCCGGGCAGTCGGTCATGGTCGAGACGCCGATGCTGCCCAGCACCTGGCGGTCCTTCACCCCGGCGAACGCCGCCCGCGCCGACGGGCTGCTCGAACTGCACGTCCGCTCCATCGACGGCGGCCTCGTCAGCCCGGCCATGGTCTACCGGCTGCGGCAGGGCGACATGCTGAAACTGGGCGCCCCGGTCGGTGAGCGGCTGACGCTGCGCCGGTCGGCCGGCCGCGACCTGGTGCTGATCGCCGGCGGCACCGGACTGGCCCCGCTGCGCGGCCTGATCGAGGAGATCGCCTGGCAGGGTCCGCCACGCCAGGTCGACCTCTTCTTCGGGGCGCGCGACGCCCACGGCCTGTACGACCTGCCCCTGCTGCGGCAGTACGAGCAGGCCAACCCCTGGCTTCGAATAACGCCGCTGGTCGGCCTGGACGCGGGCACCTTCGAGAACCGCAGCATGGCGGGACCGGTCCTGCGGGCCGGCGCCTGGCACGGCCGCTCGTTCTACGTGTGCGGCTCGCCGTCCATGGTGTCCGCGACGGTGCGCGATCTGGCGAACGCAGGTGTCCCGAACGACCTGCTGCACTTCGAAGACGCTCGGTGATCGGAGAGACGTGAACGAGACAGGAGCACGCCCGGCGGACCGCCCGGTGACGCCCGAGGCGCTGCGGTCGATGACCTTCCCCCGCGCCCCCCTGACCCGTCGCGGCTACAGCGAGGACGCGGTGCACGACGCGCTGCGCCGGGCCGCGGCGACGCTCATCACGGTCATGGAGGAGAACGACCGGCTGCGTACCGACATGCAGCGGCACCGCGACTGGATCCGCGCCAACAACATCGGCGACGGCAGCAGCCCCACCGGGGTGCCCACCGTGGACGCGGTCCTCCAGCAGGCCCGCGCCCAGCAGTCGGCCGAGCAGACCGTCGTCGCCGCGCGCGAGCAGGCCCGCACCATGCTGCGGGCGGCCCGCGCGCAGGCCGAGGCGGTCCTGCAGCAACTGCGCGAGCACGAGGGCGGCGAGGGCACCCAGGAGGAGACCGAGCGGCTGCTCACCTACCTGCGGCAGATCGCCCAGTCCCTCACCGTCACGGTGGACCAGTACTCCGTCAAGCACACCCCGCCCGCCCCGTCCGCCGCCGCTCCGGCCACGAGCGGCAGCACGCAGGGCTACTGACCCGGGGCTCCCGGGCCGGCGGGGCGCGTCACGCGCCGTCGGCCCCTCCGGTCGCGCGCGCGTCCTCCCGGCGCGCGCGTTCCCGTACCCGTGCGTCCCCGTACGCGCGCGGCCCGGTGCGTGCGGCCGAACTGCCCTGACACACACAGACCTTGGCATGGTCCAGACCAATCCCTATGCTTCGACCTGCCGCCCTCGTGTGTGTCCCCCCGCAGTTCTGCCCGCACGACAAGGAGCCCCCACATGTCCGTACGCCGCAAGGCCGCCGCCGTGGCCGCGGCCGGCGCCGCCACCCTCGCCGTCGCCGCCCTCACCCCCGGCACCGCCAGCGCGCACGGTGCGCTCAACACGCCCGTCAGCCGGATCGCCGCCTGCTACGCCGAGGGGCCGGAGTCCCCGAAGTCCCAGGTGTGCAAGGACCTCGTCGCCGACAGCGGCACCCAGCCGCTGTACGACTGGAACGAGGTCAACATCGCCAACGCCGACGGGCAGAGCCGCAGCATCATCCCCGACGGCCACCTGTGCTCGGCCGACCGCGACAAGTACCGCGCCCTCGACTGGGCCCGCACCGACTGGCCGGCCACCCCGGTGCAGGCCGGACAGACCGGCGTCAGCTTCCGGGTCACCGCGCCGCACCGCGGGGTGATGACGCTCTACATCACCAAGCAGGGCTACGACCCGACCAAGCCGCTCAAGTGGTCCGACCTCGACGACACCCCCGTCGCGACCTACAACACCGAGGTCACCGCGCCCGGTTACTACACCTTCACCGCGAACCTCCCGGCCCGCACCGGGCGCCAGCTCATCTACCAGGTGTGGCAGCGCACCGACAGCCCCGAGGCCTTCTACGGCTGCGCCGATGTCGTCTTCGGACAGACCGCGGCCGCGGCGAAGGCGGCCACCGCCGACGTCGCCCAGGCCCCGACCGACGCGCAGATCGCCGCGGGCGCCGCGAGGTCCACCGTCGCCCACCACGGCCACGGCGGCGACGCCCCTGTGACCGCCGCCACAGGAACCCTCGCGACCAGCAACGCCGCCGCGAGCACCAGCACACTGGAGGCCGCGCTGTCGGTCAGCGCGGTCCTCGCGAGCGGCGCGGTCGGGCTGCTGGTCTACAGCCGCCGCCTGGCCGCCGCCCGCGTCGGCGGCTGACGGCTGCCGGCCGGCCCTGTAGGAATCCCACAGGGCCGGCCGGAGCAGCCTGTCAGGGGCCGATTCCCCGGATCGGGTCCGCGACCGATAGCTTCTCAGGGAGATTCTCGACCCTGAGGAGTGATCCGTTGAGCCGCTCGGTTCTCGTCACCGGAGGAAACCGGGGCATCGGCCTCGCCATCGCCCGGGTTTTCGCCGACGCGGGCGACAAGGTCGCCATCACCTACCGCTCCGGCGAGCCGCCGGCGGACCTGGTCGCGCTCGGGGTGCTCGCGGTGCGCTGCGACATCACCGACGCCGAGCAGGTCGACCAGGCCTACAAGGAGGTCGAGGCCGCGCACGGCAACGTCGAGGTGCTGGTGGCCAACGCCGGCATCACCCGCGACCAGCTGCTGATGCGCATGTCCGAGGACGACTTCACCGCCGTCCTCGACACCAACCTCACCGGCACCTTCCGGGTGGTCAAGCGCGCCAACCGCGGCATGCTGCGGGCCCGCAAGGGCCGTGTCGTGCTGATCTCCTCGGTGGTCGGCCTGCTCGGCCAGGCCGGCCAGGCGAACTACGCCGCCTCCAAGGCCGGCCTGGTGGGCTTCGCCCGCTCGCTGGCCCGCGAGCTGGGCTCGCGCAACATCACCTTCAACGTCGTCGCACCCGGCTTCGTCGACACCGACATGACCCGGGCGCTCACCGACGAGCAGCGCGCGGACATCATGGCTCAGGTGCCGCTGGCCCGCTACGCGCAGCCGGAGGAGATCGCCGCCGCGGTGCGTTTCCTGGCGTCCGACGACGCCGCGTACATCACTGGAGCCGTCATCCCCGTTGACGGCGGATTGGGCATGGGTCACTGACCGACATGAGCGGAATCCTCGACGGCAAGCGCATCCTCGTCACGGGTGTGCTGATGGAGTCCTCCATCGCCTTCCACACCGCCAAGCTGGCCCAGGAGCAGGGCGCCGAGCTCATCCTGACCGCCTTCCCCCGGCCCACCCTCACCGAGCGCATCGCCCGCAAGCTGCCGCGCCCGGCCAAGGTCGTCGAGCTGGACGTGACGAACGCCGAGCACCTGGCGGGCCTGGAGGACGTGGTCCGCGAGGAGCTGGGCGGCCTCGACGGCGTCGTCCACTCCATCGGCTTCGCCCCGCAGGACGCGCTGGGCGGCAACTTCCTCAACACGCCCTTCGAGTCGGTCGCGACCGCCATGCACGTCTCGGCGTTCTCGCTGAAGTCGCTCACCATGGCCTGCCTGCCGCTGATGCCGGAGGAGGGCGGCTCGGTCGTCGGCCTCACCTTCGACGCGAAGTTCGCCTGGCCGCAGTACGACTGGATGGGCCCGGCCAAGGCCGCGCTGGAGGCCACCTCCCGCTACCTGGCCCGTGACCTGGGCAAGCGCAACATCCGCTGCAACCTGGTCTCGGCCGGCCCGATCGGCTCCATGGCCGCGAAGTCCATCCCCGGCTTCGCCGAGCTGGCCGGTGTCTGGGACCACCGCTCGCCGCTGGCCTGGGACATGTCGGACCCCGAGCCCGCAGGGCGCGGTGTGGTCGCCCTGCTGTCGGACTGGTTCCCCAAGACGACGGGCGAGATCGTCCACGTCGACGGCGGCCTGCACGCCATCGGCGCGTAACGCCCGCCGCGGGGCGTTCCCGTAACGGGGGCGCCCCGCCGGGGCGCGGCGCTGTCAGAGCGCTCCGGCGCCGTCCGCCGTGCGGAAGCGGCAGTGGAAGGCGTGGGCGCGGGCCTCGGCCGCGGCCTGCTCGCGGTCGCCGGCCCGGATCGCGGCGACCAGCCGCGCGTGGTCGAGATGGTCCTCCGGGCGCAGCCGCGGGCCGACGTCCGCGCGCAGGAAGTCCCGCAGCACCTCGCCGAGGTCCGCGTAGAGCGCGGTCAGCACCTCGTTGTGCGAGCTGGCGACCACCGCCAGGTGCAGCGTCGCGTCCGCCGCCACGAAGGCCTCCTTGTCGCCGGAGTCCCAGGCGCGCTCGCGCCGCTCCAGCAGCGTGTCCAGCTGCCGCAGGTCCGTCTCGTCGCGCCGCTCGGCGGCCAGCCCCGCCGCCGAGGCCTCCAGAGCGCGGCGCAGCTCGGCGATGTGCAGCGGCTCGGCGTCCGCGAAGCGCCGCTGCATCACCCCGGCCAGCTCGCTGGTCGCCACCACGTACGTGCCCGAGCCCTGCCGGATGTCGAGCAGGCCGTTGTGGGCGAGCGCCCGCACCGCCTCCCGGACGGTGTTGCGCGCCACCCCGAGCCGTTCGACCAGCTCGGGTTCGGTGGGGATACGGCTGCCCACCGGCCACGCGCCCGAGGTGATCTCGGCGCGCAGCCGGGCGATGACCTGGTCGGCGAGCGTGGCGGGTCGGGGCACGGGTCCGAGATTCATCCCATCATTCTATGATGGACTCATGCGTGACGACGAACCCCGCCCCCGCACCGCCCCCGACGACCCCGCCCGGCAGCCCGGACAGACGCCCGGCGCGGCCCGCCCGGCCGCCGCCGACCCCGGAACGGGGTCGCCGCTCGGCGCCGCCCCCCGGCGGGGCGCCGCGCTGGCCACGGCGGGGGGCGGCGCCGACGGCGTCCGCGGCAGCGGTCCCGTCGCCGATGCGTCGGGCGCCCGGGTCCCGGCGATGTCGGCTTCCGGTCCCGCCGCCGTCGCGTCGAGTGCGTCCGGTACGTCCGCCGCCCAGGTCCCGGCGGGGGCGCCCGGTGGGCCGGGGGACCGGGACGGCACCGCGCCGGGGGGCGGCTCCGCCGTCTGGATACGGCGGCTCGCCGTCGCCGGGCTGCTGCTCGCCGCCGTCAACCTGCGGCCCGCCGTCACCAGCCTCGGGCCGCTCATGAAGGAGGTCCGTGCCGGGCTCGGCATGAGCGGCGCCATGGCGGGCCTGCTCACCTCCGTGCCCGCCGCCTGCTTCGCGCTCTTCGGCTTCGCCGCCCCCCGGCTGGCCCGGCGGCACGGGCCCGGCGCCGTCGTCTTCGCCGGGATGACCGCGATCACCGCGGGCCTGCTCCTGCGCCCCTTCGCGGGCAGCACCCTGCCCTTCCTCGCGGCGAGCGCCCTCGCGCTCGCGGGCATCGCGGTCGCCAACGTGCTGATGCCCGTCATCGTCAAGCGCTACTTCCCCGACCGGGTCGGCCCGGTCACCGGCCTGTACTCGATGGCCCTCTCCCTCGGCACCGCGCTGGCCGCCGCGCTGGCCGTGCCGCTCACCGACGCCATGGGCCACGGCTGGCGGCTGGGCCTGGGGGTGTGGGCCGGGCTCGCGGTCGTCGCCGTCGTGGTGTGGCTGCCGCTGGTCCGCGACCGCTCCGCCGCGGCGGCCGCCCCGCGGCCCACCGTGGAGCGGCCCGCCGCCGCGCGCCCCGTGGGGGAGCAGGGCCGGATCACCCGCAGCCGCACCGCCTGGACGATGGCCGCCTTCTTCGGCCTCCAGGGCACCTCCGCGTACGTCACGATGGGCTGGATGCCGCAGATCTTCCGGGACTCCGGCATCTCCGCCGACCAGGCCGGGCTGCTGCTCGCGCTCACCATGGTGCTGGGCGTGCCGCTGTCCTTCGTGCTGCCGCCGCTGGCCGCGCGGATGCGCTCGCAGGGGCCGATCGTGCTCGTCCTCGCCGCCTTCCAGGTAGCCGGGTACACGGGCCTGTGGATCGCGCCCGCCGCGGCTCCCGTGCTGTGGGCGCTGCTGCTGGGCGTCGCGAACTGCGCGTTCCCGCTCGTGCTGACCATGATCGGGATGCGGGCGCGGACCGGCGCCGGTGTCGTACGGCTGTCGGCCTTCGCGCAGAGCACCGGCTACCTGCTGTCGATCCCCGGCCCGATCCTGGTCGGCGCGCTCAACCAGGCCTCCGGCGGCTGGGGCCTGCCGCTGGCGATGATGCTGGCCCTCGCGGTACCGCAGGCCGTCTGCGGTGTGCTGGCCGGGCGCAATCGGCACATCGAGGACGAACTGTGACCCCCCTTCCGGCCCGCACAGCTTCCGGTGCCAGACTGGTCGCATGCCCGTACTCGAACCGAATCCCCCGCAGCCGCAGCGCCGGCTGCTGACCTTGTTCGGACTCATGATGGGGGTGCCCGCGCTCGTCGCCGTCGTCGCGATCATCGCCGCCCGGATGGGATGACCGGCCCCTCCTGCGGGGGCCGCGGCCGACCCTCCGTCAGCAACCCCGAGGCGACCCTGAGTCGAGGGTAGGGACAACCCCACCATCCGTGGGGGGTCAGGCTCAGGGGCACATGGGTGGACGGCCGGATGGGTACCGGGGGCGCGGGACCGTAGCGTCGTGGGTGTCAGGCCGGCCCGCCCGGCCGGCACACCCCGGCAGCCCGACGGCACCCCACGGAGGCGGTCACCGTGACCACGCAGTCCCCCCACCTCTACGCCCGGCAGACCCCGGCCGCGTCCCGCACCGCGGGCCGGCGCACGCCCGGCGCGGTGCAGACCCGGCTGCCGTGGTGGGCGGTCGTCCTGCCCGCGGTCGCCTTCGCGGCGCTGCTCCTGCTGATCACCGGCGCCCGCGCCGACACCGCGGCCGCCGCCCCGGCCGGTGACGTCTTCTCGCACGCCGCGACGGCCGTGTCCGGCCTCCTCGGCCACCTGACGTGACCGCCCGCTCCCGGTCCGCGCCCGCCGCGCGGCCGTGCCGCCGATCACGCCCATCCCGCGCCTGACTGCGGGTTTTCTGGAAAGCTGAAGGGCATGACCGTCGATTCACCCCGCACCCTCGTCCTGCTCCGGCACGCGAAGGCCGACTGGCCGAACGTCCCCGACCACGAGCGGCCGCTGGCCGACCGCGGCCGACTGGACGCCCCCGCCGCCGGCCGCCGACTCGCCGACGACGGCATCACCCCCGACCTCGTCCTGTGCTCCACCGCCGCCCGCACCCGCGAGACGTGGAAGCTCGCCGCCCACGAGATGCCGCACCGCCCCCGCACGGTCTACGAGGAGCGGCTGTACGAGGCGAGCCTCGGCGATCTGCTCGCCCTGCTGAACGAGACGCCCGACGACGTCGGCTCACTCCTGGTCGTCGCCCACAACCCGGGCATGCAGACGCTGACCGAGGCCCTCACCGGCAGCGCCGACAGCGCGGCCCTGGCCCGCGTCAAGCAGGCCGGATTCCCCACCGCCGCCTTCGCCGTGCTGACCTTCACCGGACAGTGGAAGGACGTCGAGCACGGCGTCGCCCGGCTCACCGCCTTCTGGGCCCCGCACGAGGCCTAGGCCGTCACCGGGCCTGCGGCGCGGTTCAGTCGGTGGGCACACCGTCCACCGCGTCGGCGGCCTCGATCTCCTCGCGGGTGATGCCCAGCAGGAAGAGCACCGTGTCCAGGAAGGGCACGTTGACGGAGGTGTCGGCGGCCTCGCGGACGACCGGCTTGGCGTTGAAGGCCACGCCGAGCCCGGCCGCGTTGAGCATGTCCAGGTCATTGGCGCCGTCACCGATCGCGACCGTCTGGCTCAGCGGCACCCCGGCCTGCTCGGCGAAGCTGCGCAGCAGCCGCGCCTTGCCCGCGCGGTCGACGATCGGGCCGGTCACCCGCCCGGTGAGCCGGCCGTCGGCCACCTCCAGGGTGTTCGCGGCGGCGAAGTCCAGCCCGAGCCGCTCCCGCAGGTCGTCGGTGACCTGTGTGAAGCCGCCGGAGACCACCCCGACCTGGTAGCCGAGCCGCTTGAGGGTACGGATGAGGGTCCGCGCGCCCGGCGTCAGCCGCACCTCGGACCGCACCTTGTCCACCACCGACACGTCCAGCCCCGCCAGCAGCGCGACCCGGGCGTGCAGCGACTGCTCGAAGTCCAGCTCACCGCGCATCGCGGCGGCAGTGACCTCGGCGACCTGCGCCTCGCACCCGGCGTGCGCGGCGAACAGCTCGATGACCTCGTCCTGGATCACGGTCGAGTCGACGTCCATGACGACCAGCCGCTGCGCCCGGCGCTGCAGCCCGGCCGGCACCACCGCGACGTCCACCCCGCGGGCGGCGCCCGCGACGGCGAGCGCGGAGCGCAGCGCGACCGGCTCGGCGCCGGAGACGGCGAATTCGACGGCGGTCACCGGATATTTGCCCAGCCGGAAGATCCGGTCGATGTTCCCGCCCGCGCCGGTGATCACGGCTGTTATGGCCGCCGCGGTTTCCGCGGTCAGCGGCCGCCCGAGCACCGTGACGTGCGAACGCCCCTCGCGGCGCGGCCGGTTGTCGCCGATACCCGAAATGATCTCGGCCTGCATGCCGAGGCTCTCCGCCCAGCTGTGCACGGTGGCGCGCAGGTCGCCCTCGCTGCCCGTGCCGGGCGCGGGGGTGGTCACCAGCGCGCACAGCATCATCCGGCCGCGGGTCACCACCTGCTCGATGTCCACCACGTCCACGCCGTAGGCGGCGAGCGTGTCGAAGAGGCCCGCGGTCGTGCCGGGGCGGTCCTTGCCGAAGATCTTGACCAGCAGGGTCGGCACGTCGTCCGCGGGAACGGGGGCGGCGGGCGTGACCGGAGCGGCGGAGGCGGTCTGCGAGGCGTCGTCCATGGTCTTTACACCGTATCCGCACCGCGCGCCCCTCTCACCATCCGTCCCGCGTGCCGGACACTGTGCGGGGGGACCGCCGCGGGAACGAAACGAATCCCGCGCCACCGCGCATCGCACGGAACGCCGCCGCATGTCCGGATTCGGTTGCAGGAACGGCTCCGGGAGGGCGCTTTCTGTTACGAGACCGGGGCCTGCGATAGTTCCTCCCGATGTCCGCTATCCCTAGACTCCTCTGCACGGGGGACAACTCGGGGGACGAACAATGGGGTTTGGGGTGCCAGAACTCGTACTGGAATTGAACGGCAGGACCTGGACGCTGGATGCCTCCCGGTCCTACAGCCTCGGGCGTGACCCGCAGAGCGATCTCGTCTGTGACGACCCGCGGGTCTCGTGGCGGCACGCCACGATCCGCCGCGCGGAGCGCGGCTGGGTGATCGAGGACCAGGGGAGCACCAACGGCACCTTCGTGCACGGCCAGCGGGTCCAGACCACGGATCTCGCGCCCGGCACCACGATCAACCTGGGCAACGCGACCGAAGGCCCGCGGCTGAGCTTCACCGCCGCGCAGGCGGCGCAGGCCGCACCGGCCCAGCAGCACGCGGCGCACCAGCAGGCGCCCGCCCAGCAACAGCAGCCCGCCTACCAGGCACCGCAGCCGCACCAGCAGGCGTACCAGCAGCACGCCGCGGCCCAGCCGCAGGCCTTCCAGCAGGCGGCGCCGCAGTACGCGCCGCCGCCGCAGGTCCAGCAGGTGCCGCAGCAGCAGGCCGCGCCGGCCTACCCGCAGTACCAGCAGGCGCAGGCCGCCGCCGCGGCCCCGGCCCAGCAGGGCGCCGCGGGGTACCAGCAGGCCGGAGGCGGGTGGCCGCAGCAGCCGCCGGCCCCGCAGGGCGTACCGCAGCAGTCGCCGCAGGGGGCGGGTCCCGGCTACGGCGACCGCAGCCCGACGACCTTCCACCAGCTGGCCCTGGGCCGGGTCATGCGCATCGGCCGCGCGCTGGAGAACGAGCTGGTCGTCTCCGACCTGCAGGTCTCCCGCTACCACGCGGAATTCCGGGCGCACCCCGACGGCCGCTACGAGATCGTCGACCTCGGCAGCCACAACGGCACGTACGTCAACGGCCAGCCGATACAGCGGCATCTGCTCGGCCCGAACGACATCGTCGGCGTCGGCCACTCCACCTTCCGGCTGGTCGGTGACCGGCTGGAGGAGTTCGTCGACACCGGCGCGGTGTCCTTCTCGGCCCGCCGGCTGTCGGTCACCGTGCCGCACGGCAAGACGACCAAGACGATCCTGAAGGACGTCTCGTTCGGGGTGCCGGAGAAGTCGCTGATCGGCGTCATCGGCCCGTCCGGCTCCGGCAAGTCGACGCTGCTGCGCGCGCTGACCGGTTACCGCCCCGCCGACCAGGGCGAGGTGCTGTACGACAACCGCAACCTGTACAAGCAGTTCGCCGAGCTGCGGCAGCGCATCGGCCTGGTCCCGCAGGACGACATCCTGCACAAGGAACTCCAGGTCAAGACCGCCCTGCGGTACGCCGCCAAGCTCCGCTTCCCGGGCGACACCGCGCCGGCCGAGCGCGAGGCGCGGATCGACGAGGTGCTGCGCGAGCTCAAGCTCGACATCCACGCCGACAAACGCATCACGTCGCTGTCCGGCGGCCAGCGCAAGCGCGTGTCCGTCGCGCTGGAGCTGCTGACCAAGCCGTCGCTGATCTTCCTGGACGAGCCCACCTCGGGCCTCGACCCGGGCATGGACCGCGACGTCATGAAGCTGCTGCGGGGCCTGGCCGACGACGGCCGCACGGTCCTGGTGGTCACCCACTCGGTGGCCGAGCTGGCGCTGTGCGACAAGCTGCTGGTCATGGCGCCGGGCGGCGCGGTGGCGTACTTCGGCCCGCCGGACGAGGCGCTCAACTTCTTCGGCTACGACAACTGGGCCGACGTCTTCTCCGCGTTCGAGACCTACCGCGACTACGACTGGATGGGCCGCTGGCGCGGCTCGCAGCACTACCAGACGTACGCGGCCGACCTGGACTCCGCCGCGCCGCAGGCCGCGCACTACATACCGAGTCAGGCCGCCCGGCCGCCCAAGCCGCAGGGCTGGGGCTCGCAGCTGATGACCCTGGTCCGCCGCTACCTGTCGGTCATCGCCTCCGACCGCGGCTTCATCGGCCTGATGCTGATCCTGCCCACGGTGCTGGGCATCGTCAGCCTGCTGATCCCGGCGAAGGCCGGCCTCGGCTACGGCCCCGTGCGGGTCAACGGCCAGAACCGGGACGCGGGCACGATCCTGATGATCGTCGCGGTCGGCGCGTGCTTCGCGGGCGCCGCCAACTCGGTCCGCGAGCTGATCAAGGAACGCGTCATCTACGAGCGCGAACGCGCGGTCGGCCTGTCGCGCTCGGCGTACCTGATGTCCAAGGTCATCGTGCTCGGCCTGATCACCGCGCTGCAGGGCGCGATCATCTGCGGCATCGGCTTCGCCCCGCGCGACAAGATGCCCGCCGAGGGCGTGATCCTGCACGGCCACCCGGCGATCGAGATGACCCTGGTCGTCATGGCGTTCGGCTTCACCTCGATGATGGTCGGCCTGATCATCTCCGCGCTGGTGAAGACGGCCGAGAAGACGATGCCGCTGCTGGTGATGTACGCGATCGTGCAGATCGTCTTCACCGGGGTGCTGTTCCAGATCTACGGCAAGCCCGGCATGGAGCAGGTGGCCTGGCTGATGCCGGCCCGCTGGGCGGTGGCGGGCGCGGGTACCACCGCGGACCTCAACACGCTGCTGCCGTGGGACCAGACGCACAAGACGGTCGACACGCTGTGGAAGCACAGCGCGGGCACCTGGACCCTGGACGTCGTGGTGCTGCTGGCGATGGCGGCGCTGTGCGGCTTCGCGGTGGCCCGGCTGCTGCGCCGCCACGAGCCCGAGGTGATGCGCAAGTAACCGGGAATTCCCGGCAGACGAAAGGGCGGTGGGACTCCTCGGAGTCGCACCGCCCTTCGCTTATTCCGTCGACGCGGCTCAGTAGGCCGAGTTGACGTTGTCCATTCCGCCGTAGACGTGCCAGGCGTAGTTGCACGCGGCGGCGATGTTCGCGACCGGGTTGTAGACGTTCCACGACGTACCGGAGACGTGGTACGCGTTGAAGGTCGGGTCGATGGTCTGGAGCAGGCCCTTGGAGGGAATGCCCTTCGCCGCGTTGGAGTCCCACAGGTTGATGGCGTTGGGATTGCCGGAGGACTCGCGGATGATGTTGCGGTAGATGCCGTTGTAGGTCGGCACCGGGATGTTGTGCGCGGCCAGCACGGCGCGGGCCTCGCGGATCCAGCCGTCGAGGTTGTCGGGGTAGACGACCTGGGCGACCGGGACCGCGGCCGCGACCTTCTTCGGCGCGGCCTTGACGACCGGCTTCGGGGTGACGGCCTTCTTCGGCGCGGGCTTCACCGCGGCGCGCTGCTTGGAGCGGTTCGCGGCGGCCTTGGCCTTGTCGCGGGCGGCGGCGTCGGCCGCGGCCTTCTTCTTCGCGGCCTCGGCGTCGGCCGCCTTCTTCTTCGCCGCCGCGTCGGCGGCGGCCTTCTGCTGGGCGGCGAGGGCGTCGGCGGCCTTCTTCTTGGCCGCGGCGTCCTCCTGGATCGCCTTCTGCGAGGCGAGCCCCGCCTGCGCGTCGAGGTCCTTGACCTGCTGGCCGTTCTCGACCGAGAAGCCGGTCGCCTCGCCCTTGGCCTCTGCGGTCCCGCCGGTCACCTGGAGACCGGTGACGGCCAGGACAACAGCAGCCGCGGCGGCGGCACCGGCCGCCGTGATCTTGTGCTTCTTGGACAGTCGGCCGATCTTCGGGATCGTGGGGAGCTGCATGGAATGACCTCTTCCGGTTGCGGACCTGAGAATTCTTAAGGGCTCGCAAAACGGGGGTCAATGAAGGCGGCTACGATTCGCATTCGTAGGTGGCGCATGAAGTGGGGGTGTCCCGGCGGGGGAATCCCGTGGGGCTGCCGGGCCGTTATTCCACTAGGGTCCTTAGTATGTGATCTGGCTCCTGTAGGTCACCTCACACGGCCGCACCCCCGGGGTCGCTCGGGGTGACCGCGGGGGTGCTTTATGTGATCCTTATTGGGGTGCTCTTTACGGCAGCAGCAGGTTCACGTCGCCGAACTCGTGCCACAGGTAACGCTCCTGGAGCGCGGCGGCGTAGACCCGCTCCAGCAGCGCGTCCCCGGACACCGCCCGCAGCATCAGCAGATGTGAGGCCTCCGGCTCGTGCAGCCCGGTCAGCAGCCCGTCCACCGCGCGCACCCCGCGCTCCGGGGTGATCACCAGCTCCGTCCAGCCCCGGGCCGCGCGCACCGTGCCGCGCCCGTCCGCCGCCGACTCCAGCGCGCGCACCGCCGTCGTCCCCACCGCGACGACCCGCCCGCCGGCCGCCCGCGCCGCGTTGACCTGCCACGCGGTGGCCTCCGGTACGGCGTACGGCTCCGCGTAGGGCGGCTCGTGCGCCTCGGCGGAGGCCACCCCGGTGTGCAGCACGACCGGCGCGATCTGCACCCCGCGGCTGACCAGCTCGGTCACCAGCGACGTGGTGAAGGGCCGGGCCGCGCTCGGCATCTCCGCCGAGGCCCTGCCGTCCGCGGAGGGGCGGGCGAAGACCGTCTGGTAGGCGGACAGCGGCTGGTCGCGCTCGGTGTAGCCGTAGCGGATGGGCCGCCCGTGCCGGTGCAGCCGCGGCACCGGGTCCGCCGACGGCGAGGCCACCCAGAGCCGGTCGGCGCCCGCCACCAGCGGGCGGTCCAGCACCAGCTCGGCGCCGCCGCGCAGCCGCAGCGCCGCGCCCGCGGGGCCGCCCGCCCGGCGCAGCGTCGAGCCGTGCCCGTCGGGGGTGCGGACCTCCACGACCCAGCGCCCGTCGTCCCGCCGGGTGGAGAAGTGCACCACGACCGGCTCGCCCGCCAGCTCCGCGTCGATCGCGGCCGGCAGCGTCCTGGAGGTGTTGACCACCAGCACGTCCCCGGCCCGCAGCAGC
The DNA here is from genome assembly GCF_044332905.1 of Streptomyces sp. NPDC021224. Taxonomy (NCBI): domain Bacteria; kingdom Bacillati; phylum Actinomycetota; class Actinomycetes; order Kitasatosporales; family Streptomycetaceae; genus Streptomyces; species Streptomyces sp. NPDC021224. The sequence continues at coordinate 21,523 of NZ_JBIRPW010000030.1, forward strand.
CCCGGCAGGTCACGGAAGGAGTGGTGCCCGACCGCCCCGGTGGAGCGCTCCCCGGCCAGCAGCCGCACGGCGTCCCGGCGGGACGGCGGGGCCGTCGCGAGCGACTCGGGCGGCACCCGGAAGTCCCGGAGGATCTCCGGAGCGGTGGAAATGTCCGAATAACCACCTTTTCGGGAGGTGTGAAGTGATTCTTTTCCGACCGTTTTCACCCTGTTTGTTGCAGGGTCTGTGCCGCGCTCACGGCTCGCCGTCGTCGCCATCACGCACCCCGCAGTCCCGGGGCGCTGTAGCGCCCGCTCCGTGCACCCCGCTCCAGCAGCCGCAGCAGCACCGGCGCGACCTCCTCCGGCAGCGGCCGCGCGTCGAAGTCCGGGTCGTCCGGCACCGCCGCCGCGTACAGCTCCGTCCGCAGGTCGCCCGGGTCCACCGCCCACACCCGCACGGACGGCTCCTCCACCGCCAGCACCGCCGAGAGCTGGTCCAGCGCGGCCTTGCTCGCCCCGTAGCCGCCCCAGTCCCCGTACGCCTCCACCGCCGCGTCCGAGCTGACGTTGAGCACCGCGCCCGAGACCGCCCGCAGCGCCGGGAGCGCCGCCTGTATCAGGGCGAGCGGCGCGGTCACATTGACCTCCAGCGCCTGCCGCAGCCCCGCGAGCGGCAGTTCGGCCAGCGGCACCAGCGGCTCGGCGCCCAGCGCGCTGGCGTTGTTGACCAGCAGGTCCACCCCGCCCAGCTCCTCCGCCGCGGCCAGCAGCGCGGCCCGGTGCTCCGGGTCGGTCACGTCCCCCGGCACCGCCCGCACCGCTCCTCCCGCGCCCTCCTTCCCGTCGCGTTCCAGCTGCCCGGCCGCCGCCCGCAGCGCCGCCGCGTCCCGCCCGTCCAGCACCAGGGACCAGCCGCGCCCCGCCAGCTCCGCGGCCAGTGCCCGCCCGAGCCCTCTCGACGCCCCCGTGATGATCGCCACCGGCATGGTTCCGCCCTCGCTTCGTGTTCGACGCCGTCCGCCGCGTCCGCCGGGAGCGCTGTCGCCCCGCCGCCGCGGCCGCCGGTCCGGCCTGCCGCCGGACCCGCGCCCTCACCGTAGGAACGCCCGGCCGGGGGGCGCGTCGGGCGCCCGCCGTACGCCACGGGGTCACAAGGGCGTAGGTCGAAAGTGCCGAGCGCCCCTCCGCCCGCCGTCGCATCCGGCCCATGACCTGCCGCCGGTACGGTGGAGGCATGTCGGACAGGCACCCCAGGGGCGGGATAGAGGCGGTCAGCGCGGCCGTGCTGGCGATGAACCGCCGGCTGGAGGTGCGCGAGGTCCTGCAGACCATCGTCGGCTCCGCCCGCGAGCTGCTGAGCGCCGAGTACGCCGCGCTCGGCGTGCCCGACGACCACGGCGGCTTCGCCCAGTTCGTGGTCTCCGGGGTGAGCGACGAGCAGTGGAAGGCCATCGGCCCGCTGCCCCGCCAGCACGGCATCCTCGCCGCGATGCTGCACGAGGCCACCCCGCAGCGGCTCGACGACGTCCGCGACTTCCCCAGCTTCGAGGGCTGGCCCCGCCGCCACCCGGTGATGCGGGACTTCATCGGCATGCCCGTCATGGACGGCGAGGAGATCCTCGGCGCCCTCTTCCTGGCCAACAAGGTGTGCGAGAGACGCCCCGGCGAGCGGCACCACTTCACCCAGGAGGACGAGGACCTGCTGCGGATCCTCGCCGACCACGCCGCCATCGCCCTCACCAACGCCCGGCTCTACGAGCGCAGCCGCGAGCTGACCCTCGTGGGGGAACGGGCCAGGATCGCCCACGAGCTGCACGACGCGGTGTCCCAGAAGCTCTTCTCGCTGCGCCTCACCGCCCAGGCCGCGACCTCGCTCATCGGCCGCGACCCGGAACGCGCCAGGGAGCAGCTGCGCGAGGTCGCGCAGCTCGCCGCCGAGGCCGCCGACGAGCTGCGCGCCGTGGTCGTCGAGCTGCGCCCGGCCGCGCTGGACGACGACGGGCTGGTGGCGACGCTGCGCACCCAGGCCGACGTCCTCAACCGGGTGCACTCCGCCAAGGTCACCTTCGAGTGCCGCGCGGTCCGCGCACTGCCCGCCTCGCAGGAGGAGGTCGTGCTGCGCGTCGCCCAGGAGGCCATGCACAACGCGCTGCGGCACGCGGGCGCGAGCGAGGTGGCCGTCCGGCTCGAAGGCCGCGGCAAGGGCGCGCTGCTGAGCGTCCGCGACGACGGATGCGGCTTCGACCCCGGCTCCGTCCGCAGCGCCGGACGGCACTTCGGACTGGTGTCCATGCGGGACCGCGCGGGCGCCGTCGGAGGCAGCCTGAGCGTGCAGTCGGCGCCCGGGAAGGGCACCGTCATCGAACTGGAGGTGCCCGGTGGCTGACAGTGTGATCCGCGTCCTGCTGGTCGACGACCACCAGGTCGTCCGCCGCGGCCTGCGCACCTTCCTGGAGGTCCAGGGCGACATCGAGGTCGTGGGCGAGGCCGCCGACGGCCAGGAGGGCGTCGACCGCGCCTGCGAGCTGCGCCCCGACGTGATCCTGATGGACGTCAAGATGCCCGGCACCGACGGCATCGAGGCGCTGCGGCTGCTGCGCGACGCGGGCAGCACCGCGCGGGTGCTCATCGTCACGAGCTTCACCGAGCAGCGCACCGTGGTGCCCGCGCTGCGCGCCGGGGCCTCCGGCTACGTCTACAAGGACGTCGACCCGGTCGCGCTCGCCGACGCCATCCGCTCGGTGCACGCCGGGCACGTGCTGCTCCAGCCCGAGGTGGCCGGCGCGCTGCTCTCCCAGGACCAGAACGGCGGCCCCGGCTCCGGCCAGGGTCGCGGCGGCACGCTGACCGAGCGGGAGAACGAGGTGCTGGCCCACATCGCCGACGGCCGCTCCAACCGCGAGATCGCCCGCGCCCTGGTGCTGTCGGAGAAGACGGTCAAGACGCACGTGTCCAACATCCTGATGAAGCTGGACCTCGCCGACCGCACCCAGGCCGCCCTGTGGGCGGTACGCAACGGCGTCGGGAGCTGACCGGCCGGGGCGGGGGCGGTGAGGAACGGCCCCGCCCGGCCCGGGGCGTCACGGGCGGCGCCGCTCCGCCTCCTCCACGTACGCGTTGTACGCCGCCACCTGCGCGCGCCGGGCGGTGCGCTCCACCGGGCGCAGCAGGTCCGCGCGCGCCGCGATCTGCGAGGCGCTCACCGCCGCGCCGTGCCCGCCGCCCGCGATCTCCACCAGCGCGCCGACCCGCTGCGCCAGCTCCAGCACCCGCACCGCCCGCGGCGGATAGCCCGGCGCCAGCACCTCCCGGCCGCGATCGGCCCGCGCCCGGTAGGCCTCCAGCGCCGCGTGCGCGGTCGGCCCCCCGGTGCCCGCCACGTCCAGCGCCGTGAGCGCCGCCGTCGCGTCCCGCAGCGCCTCGGCCAGCTCCCGCTCGGCCTCGCCCAGCGACGGCACGTCGGCCGGCGGCGCGTCCCGTACCGGCAGGCACCGCCACTCCACCTCGACGTGCACGTCGCCCGCCGGGCCGGCCTCGTACACCTGCGGGACCAGGCCCAGCGGCACCGCGCCCGCGGTCAGCACCGCCTCGCCCGCGTCCAGCGCCAGGTCGTTGAACTCCGGCGGGCCGCTCAGCCCCAGCGGGTGCCCGGACACCGGCAGCGCGAGCCGCAGCCCGGTCACGCCCAGCGCCCGCAGCCGGCCGAGGCCCAGCGTCAGACCCACCGGGCCGTTCTCCCCGGGCAGGTCCGCCATACGGTGCACCGCGTCGTCCGCCACGATCCGCTGCGCGACGTCATCGGGGGCGGCAAGTCCGGCAAGCAGGGCATTTCCCCATGCGGTCAGCCGCCCTGAACGAGGTTCATCAAGCATGCCCCCAGCCTATGGACTGGACCGGTCGTGCGGTGGCGTAAGTTTTCTCCCAAGGGGTCACCTCCGCGGACGTGCCGGACCGGCACCACCGGAATCACGAGACTGCAATGGGAGACAACGCGCTCATGAGCGATGTGCTGGAGCTGGTGGACGTATCCGTGGTCCGCGACGGACGCGCTCTGGTGGACGACGTCTCGTGGTCGGTCGCCGAGGGCGAGCGCTGGGTCATCCTCGGCCCCAACGGCGCGGGCAAGACCACGCTGCTCAACGTCGCGTCCAGCTACCTCTTCCCGTCCCACGGCACCGTCTCGATCCTCGGCGAGAAGCTCGGCAACGTCGACGTCTTCGAACTGCGCCCGCGCATCGGCATGGCCGGCGCCGCGATGGCCGAGAAGATGCCGCGCCGGCAGACCGTCCTGGAGACCGTGCTCACCGCCGCCTACGGCATGACCGCGACCTGGAACGAGGGCTACGAGAAGGTCGACGAGGACCGCGCCCGCGCCTTCCTCGACCGGCTCGGCATGAGCGACTTCCTGGACCGGAAGTTCGGCACCCTCTCCGAGGGCGAGCGCAAGCGCACCCTCATCGCCCGCGCGATGATGTCCGACCCCGAGCTGCTGCTGCTCGACGAGCCCGCCGCGGGTCTCGACCTGGGTGGCCGCGAGGACCTGGTACGCCGCCTGGGCCGGCTCGCCCGCGACCCCATCGCGCCCGCCATGATCATGGTCACGCACCACGTCGAGGAGATCGCCCCCGGCTTCACCCACGTCCTGATGATCCGGCAGGGCAAGGTCGTCGCCGCCGGCCCCATCGAGACCGAGCTGACCTCCCGCAACCTCTCCGTGTGCTTCGGCCTCCCGCTCGTCGTCGAACGCCGCGGCGACCGCTTCACCGCCGCCGGGCTGCCGCTGTCCTGACCCGCCCGGTCACCCGCCCCGGCCGCCGGTCCGACCCGCTGTGTGCGCCGGGCGCACGCACCCGGCGCACGTCCCGCACCCGCCTTTCACCGACGCGTACTGCCCCAACCCCTGGGCAGGGCCCTACGATTGACCTGTGGACGCATGGGTGTGGTGGCTGATAGCCGCAGTGGGACTCGGCATCCCGCTGGTGATCACGGCAATGCCGGAATTCGCGATGTTCGCGGTCGGCGCGCTCGGCGGCGCCGCCGCGGCGGGAATGGACGGCGGGATCGTCGCCCAGGTCATCACCTTCGTGGTGATCTCGGTGGCACTCCTGGTCTTCGTCCGCCCGCTGGCCTACCGCAACCGGCAGAACGCCGGCCAGCGCAGCGGCATCGACGCGCTCAGGGGACGGCAGGCCGTCGTCCTGGAACGGGTCGACAGCGGCGCCGACGGCCGGATCAAACTCGCCGGTGAGGTCTGGTCGGCACGCGCACTGGAGGAAGGCCGGGTCTTCGACCCGGGCGAGCAGGTGGACGTCGTCGAGATCGACGGGGCGACCGCCGTCGTCATGTGACGGCACCGGCGGGGCAACCGCCGTCCACGGGCCGGGAATTCGCCGAACCGGCCCGCGGCGGGCGGCCGCTCTGCCAAGATCGATCATGTCGGAGTTACTGGAGTCACACCGTATTTCCGCCGGCAACCGGTGCGGGGAGTGGACATGCAGCCCATCATCATCGTCCTGATCATCCTGGTGGTGCTCGTCTTCATCGCACTCATCAAGACGGTCCAGGTCATTCCGCAGGCCAGCGCCGCCATCGTCGAGCGGTTCGGCCGCTACACCCGCACCCTCAGCGCCGGGCTGAACATCGTGGTGCCCTTCATCGACACCATCCGCAACCGCATCGACCTGCGCGAGCAGGTCGTGCCCTTCCCGCCGCAGCCGGTGATCACCCAGGACAACCTGGTCGTCAACATCGACACGGTCATCTACTACCAGGTCACCGACGCCCGCGCCGCGACGTACGAGGTCGCCAGCTACATCCAGGCCATCGAGCAGCTGACCGTCACCACGCTGCGCAACATCATCGGCGGCATGGACCTGGAGCGCACCCTCACCTCCCGCGAGGAGATCAACGCGGCCCTGCGCGGCGTCCTCGACGAGGCGACCGGCAAGTGGGGCATCCGCGTCAACCGCGTCGAGCTCAAGGCCATCGAGCCGCCCACCTCCATCCAGGACTCGATGGAGAAGCAGATGCGCGCCGACCGGGACAAGCGCGCCGCGATCCTCACCGCCGAAGGTGTCCGCCAGTCGCAGATCCTCACCGCGGAGGGCGAGAAGCAGTCGCAGATCCTGCGCGCCGAAGGTGAGGCCAAGGCCGCCGCGCTGCGCGCCGAGGGCGAGGCGCAGGCGATCCGCACCGTCTTCGAGTCCATCCACGCGGGCGACCCGGACCAGAAGCTGCTCGCCTACCAGTACCTCCAGATGCTCCCGAAGATCGCCGAGGGCGACGCCAACAAGCTCTGGATCATCCCCAGCGAACTCAACGACGCCCTCAAGGGCCTCGGCGGGATAGTGAATCTCCCCGGCGTCCCCGGCACCGGCAACGGCGGCCAGGGCGCCACCACCCCGGCCCCCCGCCGCGAGTCCGCGCCCTTCGACAAGGACTGACGGCAGTCCGTACGGCCGGGCCGCCAGGGGACGGAAGACCCCTGACGGCGGCGCCGCGCTGTGACATGATCACAGCGCCCCCCTCGACCGGGCCGTACCGGCGGGGAGGAGGCGTACCGACCACGGAGAGCCCATGTCCCCTCTGGAAGCCCTTGCCGTCCTCGCCGCAGGGATCGGCGCCGGCACCATCAACACCATCGTCGGCTCCGGCACCCTGCTGACCTTCCCGGTCCTCGTCGCCGTCGGCCTGTCCCCGGTCACCGCCAACGTCTCCAACGCCCTCGGCCTCGTACCCGGCTCGATCACCGGCGCCATCGGCTACCGGCGCGAACTGGCCGGGCAGCGCGAGCGGCTGATCCGCCTCGGCCTGGTCGCCCTGCTCGGCGGCGCCACCGGCGCCGTCCTGCTGGTCACCCTGCCCTCCAAGGCCTTCCACGCCATCGTGCCGGTGCTCATCGCCGCCGCCCTGGTGCTGGTCGTCCTGCAACCCCGGCTCAGCCGCGCCGTCCAGGCCCGCCGCGAGCGCCAGGGCACGACCGCGCCCGCGCACGGCGGCCTGCTGCTCGCCCTCGGAATGTTCGTGGCCAGCGCCTACGGCGGCTACTTCGGCGCCGCCCAGGGCGTGATCTACCTGTCCCTCATGGGCCTCATGCTCGACGAGACCCTGCAGCGCATCAACGGCCTGAAGAACGTGCTGGCCGCCATGGTCAACGGCGTCGCCGCGCTGCTGTTCATCTTCGTCGCCCACATGGACTGGGCCGCTGTCGGCCTCGTCGCCGTCGGGGCGACCATCGGCGGCCTCATCGGCGCCCGCGTCGGCCGCCGGCTGCCGCCCGCCGCACTGCGCGGCCTGATCGTCGTCGTCGGCGTCGTGGCCATCGTCCAGCTCATCCTCAAATAACCCCGCACCACGCGAGGGGGGCCGGCCCCGTCGTCCCCGACCGGCCCGGCCGCCCCACCGTGATCCGCCTGCCCGTTCACCCGCTCACGCGGTACGCGCCAGCCACTCCGGCAGCGCCGCACGGTCCCGCATCCCCAGCGCCAGCAGCAGCGCGTCCGCCGGCGTCGGCTCGAACGGCTGCGCAAGCAGCCGCATCCCGGCCTGCTCCGGCGTCCGGTCGGCCTTGCGCTGGTTGTCCTCCGAGCAGGCCGCGACCGTGTTCAGCCAGGTGTCGGTGCCACCGTGCGACTTCGGCACGAGATGGTCGACCGTCGCCGCCCGCCGCCCGCAGTACGCGCACCGGTGCCGGTCACGCACCAGCACCCCGCGCCGCGACCACGGAGCACGTTGTCGGAAGGGCACCCGTACGTACCGGCACAGCCGGATCACCTGCGGCACCGGGATGTCCACCTGGGCGGCACGGAAACGCACACCCGAATGCGCCTGCTCGACGACGGCTTTGTCCTGCATCACCAGGACCACCGCGCGGTGCAGCGACACCGTCGACAGCGGCTCGAAACTCGCATTCAGCACCAGCGTCTCACGCATTTCCGCCCACCTCCCGGCTCCGCTCCGCCGCTCGGCGAAGTGGCTCCACTGTGCCCGTGCGTTTGCCGTACGGACAACGCAATTTCCCCATGGGGGACAGGAGATGACAGCGGAAGGAGGACACGGGAAAGAGCCGGGGAACACTGCCCCCGAGGCGGCGGGACCAACTCCCGCGGAAACGGAAGGGCGGCACCCACGGAAGCAGAAGGGCGGCGCCCACGGAAACGGAGGGACGGCACCCGCGGAAACGGGGAAGACCGCGCCCCGGACGCCGTGAGGAGGTGGATTCCCCGGCATCCGGAGCGCTCCGGCCGACGCGGACACCCGGTCCGGATGACCAGGGCCCGGCAGGCGGCGGAGGGCGCGTGGTACCGCCCAGCGCCTCACCCCGCCGCCCCCGCCGAAGCGGTGCCGGCCTGCCCGGCGTCGAGCCGTACCGCCCGGGCGCATGACCGGGGGCACCGGCGAGCCGGGCACCCACCACTGTGCGGCGCGGCGGCCGCCCGGCGCAACGGATTAACCGCCCGCCACCGCGCCCCGCGGCCCCGGCGCCCGGGCCCGGCGGATCAGCCGCCCGCCACCTCGTACTCGGCGACCAGCGCCGCCCGCGCCAGCGTGTGGAAGCGCAGGTTGAAGCCCACGACCGCGGGCGAGGCACCCGCGTCCGCGCCCAGCTTCTCCTGGTCCACCGCGTAGACGGTGAAGACGTAGCGGTGCGGACCGTCCCCGGCCGGCGGCGCCGCCCCGCCGAAGTCCCGCGTCCCGTAGTCGTTGCGCGCGTGCACCGCACCGTCCGGCAGCCCCGGGAAGTCCCCCGAGCCCGCGCCGTGCGGCAGCTCCGTCACCGACACCGGGATGTCGAACAGCACCCAGTGCCAGAAGCCGCTGCCGGTCGGCGCGTCCGGGTCGTAGCACGTCACCGCGAAGCTCTTGGTCTCCGCCGGGAAGCCCTCCCACCGCAGCTGCGGCGAGACATTGCCCTCCGCGTAGACCTGCTCGTCGGGCAGCACGCCCCCGTGCGTCATCTCGTCGCTCACGACGGTGAACTCCGGGACCTGCGGGTGGAAGTCATGGGGGAGCGGTCGCCGCGCTTGCTCGGACACCTCGACACCTCTCGATTCGATCAGGCCGGTCTCGCACCGGACCTGCGGTCCGAGCGTAGAACCCTAGAACCAGTTCCGCTTCGCTCCCACCTCGGCCAGCCACTGATGGAGGTAGTCCGCCCAGTCCGTGTGCTCGAACGACTGCATGTTCATCACGAAGGAGCGGTGCGTGTCACCACCGGTGAAGGCGCTCTTCTTGTCCATCTCCAGCACCACGTCCATCTCGTTGCCGTCCGCGACGAACGTCAGCTCCACCTCCTTGAGCCCGCGGTACTGCTCCGGCACCTTGAACTCGATCTCCTGGTAGAACGGCAGCCGCTGCCGCGTCCCGTGCACGTGCCCCTTCTCCAGGTCGGCGCTGTGGAAGCGGAAGCCCAGCCGCCCGAAGGCGTCCAGCAGCGCGTCCTGCGCCGGCAGCGGATGCACGTTCACCGGGTCCAGGTCGCCCTTGTCGACCGCCCGCGCGATCTGCAGCTCCGTCGTCACCCCGACGTTCATCCCGGTCAGCTGCCGCCCCATGAACATCGTCACGGGCGTCTCCCACGGCACCTCCAGCGCGAACGGCACCGTGTGCACCGCCCGCGGCTGGATCACGAACTCCCCGCCGACCTGCTGCGTGTGGAACTCGATGTTCTGGTGGTACTCGGTGTCCTCGCCCTGGGCGTTCTTCGTCTCCACCTCGACACGGGCCTGGAGCCCCACCGTCACACCCTGGATCCGCTGGTCGACCGAGCCCCCCTCGATCCGCACCTCGCCGTGGATCACCCCGCCCGGCGTCACGTCCGCCTGGTGCAACTCGGTCTCCACCGACGCCCCGCCCGCGCCCAGACTCGCCATCATCTTCCTGAAGCCCATAACGGACACCCGTCCCCTTCGCTTTGCCGTGCCGTGCACAGATCTTGGCGAACACTACGAACGCAGCACACCCCGGGGTGGTTCCACCCCGCTCCGGTACGCTTCCGGACCGTGATCACCGCACCCGAGCGGGCCCCGCTGGACCGCGCGTTCTTCGACCGACCGGTCCTGGAGATCGCGCCCGACCTCCTCGGCCGCGTCCTCGTCCGCACCACCGACGACGGCCCGATCGACCTGCGGCTCACCGAGGTCGAGGCCTACGACGGCCCGAACGACCCCGGCTCCCACGCCTACCGCGGCCGCACCGACCGCAACGCCGTGATGTTCGGACCGCCCGGCCACACCTACGTCTACTTCACCTACGGCATGTGGCACTGCCTGAACCTGGTCTGCGGCCCCGCGGGCAAACCCGCCGGGATCCTGCTGCGGGGCGGCGAGATCACCGCCGGCGCCGACCTCGCCCGCCGCCACCGCCCCACCTCGCGCAAGGACAGCGATCTCGCCCAGGGCCCCGCCCGGCTCGCCACCGCCCTCTCCGTCGACCGCGCCCTCAACGGCGCCGACGCCTGCGCCCCCGGCGGCCCCTTCCGCATCCTCACCGGCACCCCGCCCGACCCGGCGGCCGTCCGGACCGGCCCGCGCACCGGCGTCGGCGGCGCCGGAGCCGCCCACCCCTGGCGCTACTGGATCGACGGCGACCCCACGGTGAGCCCTTATCGCGCGCACGCCCCGCGCAAGCGGCGGTAGCCTGCCAGGGCGCGGAGCAGCAGCTCGGCGCGCCCACCAGCAGAACCAAGGAGACACGAAGCCGTGACGGACATCGTCGACGACCTGAAGTGGCGCGGGCTCTTCTCGCTGTCCACCGACGAGGACGCCTTGCGCAAGGCACTCGCGGACGGTCCCGTCACCTTCTATTGCGGCTTCGACCCGACCGCCCCCAGCCTGCACGTCGGCCACCTCGTCCAGGTCCTCACCGTGCGCCGCCTCCAGCTCGCCGGCCACCGCCCGCTCGCCCTCGTCGGCGGCGCCACCGGCCAGATCGGCGACCCCCGCCCCACGGCCGAGCGCACCCTGAACGACCCGGAGACCGTCGCCGCCTGGGTCGCACGGCTGCGCGGCCAGATCGAGCCCTACCTCTCCTTCGAGGGCGACAACGCCGCCGTCATGGTCAACAACCTCGACTGGACGGCCGAGCTCTCGGCGATCGAGTTCCTGCGCGACATCGGCAAGCACTTCCGGGTCAACAAGATGCTCACCAAGGACGCCGTCGCCCGCCGGCTGGAGTCCGAGCAGGGCATCAGCTACACGGAGTTCAGCTACCAGCTGCTCCAGGGCATGGACTTCCTGGAGCTGTACCGCCGCTACGGCTGCACCCTCCAGCAGGGCGGCAGCGACCAGTGGGGCAACCTGACCGCCGGCCTCGACCTCATCCACCGGCTGGAGCCGGGCGCCGACGTGCACTGTGTCGCCACCCCGCTCATGGTCAAGGCGGACGGCACCAAGTTCGGCAAGACCGAGGGCGGCGCCGTCTGGCTCGACCCCGAGATGACCACGCCCTACGCCTTCTACCAGTTCTGGCTGAACCAGGACGACCGGGACATCTCCACCTACATGCGCATGCTCAGCTTCCGCACCCGGGAGGAACTGGAGGAGATGGAGCAGCTGACCGCCGAGCGCCCGCAGGCCCGCACGGCCCAGCGCGCCCTCGCCGAGGAGCTCACCACCCTCGTCCACGGCGCCGACCAGTGCGCGGCCGTCATCGCCGCATCAAGGGCACTTTTCGGCCAGGGCGACCTCGCCGAACTCGACGAGCCCACCCTGGCCGCGGCCCTCAGCGAGCTGCCGCACGCCCAGGTGACGGAGCCGGCCCCGATCGCCGACCTGCTCGCCCTGACCGAACTGGTCCCGAGCAAGTCGGCCGCCCGCCGCACGATCAAGGAGGGCGGCGCCTACCTCAACAACATCAAGGTCACGGACGAGGACGCGATCCCCGGGCGGGACGACCTGATCCACGGCCGGTGGCTCGTCCTGCGCCGCGGCAAGCGCAACCTGGCGGCGGTCGAGGTCCGCTGAGGCCCGAGCCGGCCCGCTTCGGGGCCGGTTCCGGCGGGCTCCGGCCGGACGTGGCCGGAAAAATACGTTTGAACGGCGGCCGAGCTTGACTCGGCCGCCACACGTACGTAACGTAGTCCGAGTCGCCAAAACGGCCTGGAGATCTGGTTCACACCAACTCCGACCGTCGGAGCGGCCACCCACTACCTACGCCCGACCCCTTCAGCGGGGCGGTTTTCGGTGCGCCGAAAATCGAAATGCTGAGCGGGAAACGGCCGATTATGAATCGGCTGGGGAATCCGGTAAGCTGGGAACACAACGAAGGGAAAGCCCGGAGGGGCCGGTGAAACGGTCTCGAAGGAAGCTTCCGTTCCTTGAGAACTCAACAGCGTGCCAAAAGTCAAC
>NZ_JBIRPW010000031.1:0-19666 GCF_044332905.1 Streptomyces sp. NPDC021224
GCCTCCGTTCCGGCCCCATCCGCAGAGGCCACCGCCACCCCACCTACATGAGTCGCCATCAAGCCGGTCAGACCGACTGAACGACGCCGCCCTGCGGTTGCTGGATCGGCGCTGGATGAAAACGATCTTGAGGGCGGGCTCGGGACTGCGTCGTTCACGGATTCCTCCCGGTCGGCGCGTGCCCCGACGCCGATGAGGTCTACCTCATCTCGTGCGGTCCTGGTCCCCGCGGGGCCTGCCTCCGCGGACGGGTCTTGTCTGCGGAGGCAGGCCGGTTACTACATGGTCAGGTTGCGTCGCGGTAGAGGCTGTAGGCCTGCTGGTCGGTGAGGGGTCGGTCGTAGTGGCGGGCGTCGGCTACGGAGCCGGTGATGAGGTCGGTGAAGGCGCCGTTGGTGAGGGCGCGGCCGATGCTGAGGCTGTTGCGGGCGTCCCAGGGGGTGTTGGGGTAGGCGGTGGTGCTGGCGAGTGTGCCGTTGACGTAGAGGCGGATGGTGGGGTGGTCGGGGTCGGTGGTGGTGTCGTAGACGCCGGTGAGGTGGGTCCAGGTGTTGGCCGCGGGGGCGGGGATGGCGGGGTTGTCGGTGGATTTGGAGCGGATGAGGGTGGGGTTGGTGGTGTCGGGAACCGGCGACTCTCCTGGAAGAGTTGCCGCCGCCGTGGCGGGAAAGCCGGCTGAGCCGACGTGGCTGTGACTCACCCGAGCCTTACACGTCGGCGGTGACGGCATACTTCGACGGCACGGTGGAGGCCATCGACGCCCTTCCCGTCGTGCAGTTCGGCAGTGACTTCCGGCTGGCGGCGTGGCGGGAGATGCGTCGGATCAGGCCCGGTACGACACTCGGCTACCGGGAACTCGCAGGCCGCGCGGGCAGCCCGCGCGCCGCCCGGGCTGCCGGCGCGGCCTGTGCGTACAACCTGGTGCCCTTGGTGGTCCCCTGCCACCGCGTCCGCCGCTCGGACGGAAGCCTGGGCGGCTACTACTACGGGCTGGACGTCAAGCGGTGGCTGCTGGCGCACGAAAACGGTGGGCGGGTCCTCTCCCTGCCCACACCGGCCGCCGCCGCCGGGATTGGGCACGATGCCCGATGACGTATGCGCGGGTTCTGAGGTCGGGCGGGGGCGGCTTCGGCCGGCTGTGGCTGGGCGCGACCGTGTCACTGATCGGGGACGGGATGACGTTCCTGGCCCTGTCGTGGCTGGTCATCGATCAGGGCGGCATCGGTCGGCTCGGCTTGCTGGGAGTGTGCTTCACCGCCCCTGTCGTTCTGGGAGGCCTGGCTGTCGGGCCCCTCCTCGACATGCTGGACAAACGGATTCTGCTGATCTGCGACAGCTTGTTCCGCGCGGCTTGCGTGACCACCGTGCCCCTGGCAGCCGCCGTCGGGGACGTACCGACGGCGTTGCCGTTCATGGTGGCCGCTGTCCATGGCCTGCTCAAGATGGTGCCGCTGGCCGGTTTTCCCGCCACGATCCCCCAACTCGTCGATGAGCCGGACCTGGGCACGGCGAACGCCCTGGAGGTGTTCAGCTTCAGCGTGGCCGCCGTCGTGGGCCCGGCCTCGGCCGGTGTCCTCGTAGGTGTGATCGGCGTGCCGAACGTGCTTCTCATCGATGCCGCCACCTACCTGGTCTTCGCGGGCGCGGTTGCGACGGTACGGCGCCCGCTGCTGCCGTGCCGGGCCACCGATGTGGAGACACCGACCGGGCGGCGGTCGCTGAAGGTGGTAGCCCAGGACCGGGCGATCGTGGCCACCACAGCCGCCTTCATGCTGTTCAACATCGCCGAGGGAATGCTGCTGCTGGTCGTCGGGCCGTGGCTGGCGAAGAGCGAGCTGCCTGGTGGCGCTCCCTGGCTCGGGGTACTGATCGCGGCGGTAGCAGCCGGGGAGTTCGGCGGAGCCGCCCTGGCTGGCAGCGGCCGGGTGGGCAGGGCGTCGGTACGGCGGATCGGACTGTTCCAGTCGGGAGCGGCCCTTGCCATCCTGGCCGTGCTCGGGGCTCCCCAGCCCATGGTCGTCGGGGCCGCGTTCTTCGTGGTGGGTTTTCTGAGCGCACCGATGACCGTATGGGCACAGTCCCTGCGGATGCGCCGCATCCCGCCTGAGCTGCACGGCCGGTCCTTCGCCGCGCTGCGGACCCTGATGCAGGGCACCTCTCCACTGGGCGCAGCGGTCGCCGCCCCACTGCTGGTGCACGGCGGGCTCGGCGTGTCCGTACTGTTCATGACCACCCTGGCGGGACTACCCGGGCTGTATCTGTTGCTGTCTTCCACAGACCGGCCCTCCGCTCCCGAGCCGACACCGAAGAAGGCCGGACCCGGAGAAGCGCCCTCTGCCCCTGCCAGGAGCTGAGAGCTGCATACTCCCAGCGCGAAGCACCCGTCGGAACGACGAGATCCCGCCCGATTGGAATGATCGGACGGGATCTCGTCAACCGTTCACACTTGGATTCGTGAACGACCCTGAACCGTTCCGGGTTCGGTGGAGGCTCGATTCTCTGAGGTGATCGAACAGCCAGGCGTGTTCGATTTCCGGGATCGCGTCCGCCTCGCGCCGGACGCGGAGGAGGTCCTGGTGGTCGACGTGCATCGGGGCGGTCATGATGTCGAAGCGGGCGGTGGCATGTGACATGGCACCATGCGTCCTTTCGATGCGGGATGGTCGGGTGCCGGATGCGCTCTTCACCCACGAGCCCCCTTTTGCAACACCGGTTGAAGGGTGGCGCAGAAGGGTTCCGTGCCGGAGCCTCAAGGGTCAAGCCAACCCTGTGCGGTCGAGGGCGGTGCGGACCCGGCGGGCCCACCAGCCGACCGTTGCCGCCGAAGGGACGGCGAAGCCCTCCGGCTGGATGATCCGCTCCGTGGTCAGGAACGCCAGCTCGCCCATGACGGCGTGGAAGACCGTCGCCAGGTCCAGAGCCCTGCTCTGAGCGGGGACTCCGGTCAGCCCGGTCCACTGGGCCACCAGGTGGTCCCGCTCGTCGTCGTCGCCCCAGGCCGTGTTGGACAGGAACCAGACGAAGTCCACCTCCGGCGGCCCGTAGCAGGCGAGGCTCCAGTCGAGCGCGATGACGCCCTCGTCGTCCAGCGCGAGGTTCGACGGCTGGTAGTCGCCGTGGAGCAGGGTGAACTCCCCGGCCTCCGCGATGGCCTTGAGCAACGGTTCAGGCTTGCGGGCGAGCCGGAGCACGGCCTCGACCAGATCGGGGTCGCCGTGCTCGGTCCATGTCTCCCACATGGGGGTGATGGTGCTGGGCAGGATCTCCCGTCTACCGCCCTCGATCAGCGAACGCATGGGCGAGAGGAGGGTCAGCCTGTCCTCGATCGAGCACAGGTAGTCGCCGACCGGCTTGCCGCGGAACGTCCGGTGCAGGTCGTGGAGGGCAGTGAGCGCGAGCGCCGCTCCGGACGATCCGCTCCCGGCCATGGCCGCGTGGGCCGCGCTGACGTCCCGCATGACGACGACCCACCCGTCCGGTACCTCCCGGACCGCGATCGGCGTGGACCGCAGAGTCGCCGGCACCCGCTGGTAGACGCCCTCCGCGAAGAGCAGCGCTTCCCGCCCGGGGTCGTCGGTGGCCCGCATCATCCAGTCCCGCGTCGGCGAGAGGTGTTTGACGACCACCGGCTCTCCGCCGGCCAGGTGGGCCTGGTAGAGGCGCGAGCCGGACCAGCCGCCGGTCGCCCACTCCTCCGCTTCGCCGCCCGCGAGCCCGATGTCCTCGATGGCGGGGATGACGCCGGTTCCACGTGCCCGCGCGGCATAAACCGTGTGCCGCACGATGCGTCCCGCACCGTCCAGGTGAAGGGCGTGGCGCTGCCGTACGGCTGCCGCATCGCCGCCGGGCCGGGCGCGCTGCACGTCGATCTCGGCGCCGCCCTTCTCCTGGACCACGGACCAGGAGGTGATCTCGCCGGCGCCCTCCGACACGGCGGGCCAGACGGCGGCGAGTGCTCCGGCTCCCACGGTCCGGTATCGCTTGCCGAAGAGATGGGATTCGAGCACCGTCCCGTCGGTGTACCAGGGCAGGAGCCGGTCCGGCGTGCCGTCGGACAGAGCGGCGTGCAGGCCCGTGAGGGGGTTCGGGGGATTCATATGGCGCTGCCCTCCAGCGCCACGGCCAGCGCCTCGGTCAGGGAGTCGACCACGGGGACGCCCACCTCCTCCAGCAGGTCCCGGTCATAGGTGTCGCTGACCAGCAGCACGCATGCGGTTCCCGCCTCCCGCGCGGCGATCGCGTCGTCGACGGTGTCGCCGACGACCAGCAGGTCTCCGGCCGGCAGCCCGGTCTCCTCTTTGAGCGCAGTCACATGCTCGATGAGATGCTCGGCCTTCTCGCCCCCGCATGTGCCGCGGTGACCGTCGACGCGGCCGAACCACTTCGTCAGCCCCAGCGAGTCGACCAGCGGGACGAGGTCGTCATGCGGCCACATCGACAGCAGCGATTGGCCGAGCCCGGCGTCTGCGGCCGCCTTCATGACACTCACGGCGTCCGGTGCGAGCGGTGCCTCGGCCACGTGCTCGGCGTAGGCGACGTGATAGGTCTCGTCAATGGTGTGCCATTCATCGTCGCTCAGCGCTCTGCCGGCGAGCCGCTCGTAAAACGGTTTGACCGGCCGTTTCGGGACACGCCGGTATACATCCATGCTTATCCGATGCCCGCCGACGGCGATGAGCGCCTGGTTGACCCCTTCGAGAACCACCGGCTGGTCGACGAGTAACGTACCGTTCCAATCCCACACGATGTGACGCACACGCACCTACCCAATCCCCGCGTAAGACTTGACTGAAAGGCCCGAGACGGAAAGAGCGCATTCCGTCGGAGAGGTGGCTACTGTAGTCTCAACTGCCGTCGAGATGAAGGGGGGGTGGCGTGCGGGTAGGGGTCATGCCAGGCCAATGGGGCTGGTCCTACAGTCAGTTACGTGATTCGTGGCGCGCTGCGGACGAAAGCGGATTCGATGTCGTCGGCTGCTTCGACCACGTTTCGGCGGCGCCGGAGGGCCGGGCGGCGTGGGATGCACCGTCACTCCTGACGGCAATGGCCGCCAATACCTCGCGGGCACAACTGGCACTATGGGTGGTGAATGTATCGCTCCGTTCCCCGCTTCTGCTCGCCGGGCAGCTTGCCGTGGCCCAGGCGGCCAGCGGCGGCCGGGTGGAGGTCGGCCTCGGTGCCGGTTCACCCCAACTCGCCCGGCACGACCACGTGGCGCTGGGCCTGCCGTTCCCGCCGTACGCCGAACGTGTGCGAAGGGTCGAGCGATGCGCCGTGGCCCTGCGTGCACTGTGGCGCGGGGAGACCGTCGACGACGATGCGCTCGGCCTGGTCAAGGCGTCGCTCGGCCCCCTGGGGATCGACGTGCCACCGCTGGTCATCGGGGGCCGGGGCGAGGCCATGATGCAGGTGGCCGCCAGGGTCGCCGACGGGTGGAACCTGGAGGAGGCCGAACCCGGCGTGTTCGCCTCCGTGGCCCGGACCGTCGACGGCGTCGCCGTCGAGGCCGGCAGGACTCGCCCGCTGGAGAAGTCCGTGCAGGTCTTCGCGGCCTCGGTGCCGCGGGCTCGCATGCGAGGCCTGGTGGCGGAGTACGCACAGGCCGGTGCGGAGACGGTGATGTTCCTGCTGGACGAGGAGCGCAGCCACCGGGCGGTCGAGGACCTTGCCAAGGCGGTGCTGTGATGACGGAGCAGGGCACGGGCATTCCCCGTATCGCAACGGACCTCTGGCGCAAGGCGCGGACCGCCAACGTCCCCCGGGTGGTGGTTATCGGGGTGTTCCTGGACGCCCGCAAGCGGCTGCTCACCTCGACGTTCCGCGACGGCGTCTCGAACGCCGTGCTGCACCGGCCGCCCGGCGGCGGGGTGCACTTCGGCGAACTGCTCCGTGAGGCGCTGGCCCGCGAACTCCACGAGGAACTGGGCCAACCGGCGACGGTGGGCGCCCCCCTGGGCGTGTTCGAGGACCGGTTCCTGCACGAGGGCCAGCCCGGCCACGAGATCGTCCACGCCTTCGAGGCCACCTTCCACGACCCCGGCCTGCACGGCAGCGAGGACCTGACGCTGGTCGACGACGGCCTGCACATGCCCGTCGGCTGGTATCCCGTCACCCACTTCGCCCCCGGAGGCAGCCTGACGCTCTGCCCGCCGGGGCTCGCCGACCTGCTGCTGCGCCATGACCCGACGTGACGCTGTTCTGAGAAAGGGAATTCCGCATTGACTGCGCCGACTGAAGTCACAGCCGTTCCTGACGCCTTTGGCGTGCCCGTCGTCGCCTTCGAGGGCCTGGACGGATCCGGGAAGAGTACGCAGTGCCGTCTGCTCTCCGAGCGGCTGGGCAGCGCGGGGATGGGGGCAGCCATCAGGCCGCTGTTCCGGTTCGACATTGTCGAGGAGATGCTCGAGGACCTGGACGGCGCGGCGGAGGTTCCGGATGTCGGCAGCCGCTACGCCGTCATGGCCAAGGTGCTCACCCGTCAGGAGTGGGTGGTGAATCCGCGACTGGGGGAGCGGGAGGCGACGATCTATGACAAGTTCCTCCTCACCTTCCTTGCGAACGAGATTGTCCGTGGCGCCGACAGGCACGAACTGGAGGTAATGAGCCGCCGCGTTCTGCCCCCCTCACTGACCTTCGTCCTCGAAATCTCCCCGGAGACGGCTCTGCGCCGCAAAGGCGGGAAGGTGGGATTCCGGGAGGCGGGCCTCAATCTCGCTACGTACCGCGGCGAGCCGGTCACCTACAGTGCGTACAAGGCCGGTCTGTACCCTGCGAAATTCCTCGAACAGCGGTATGTCGAATTCCAGTTGGAAGTGCAGGCGGCAATGAGGAGCCTCATCGACGCCGACAAGAGCCCGTCGCCGTTCGGCCGCCGCTGCGTGCTGCTCAAGGCGGAGCGCAGCACCGAGGATCTGGCGGCCGAGATCTGGTCGCACGTCGACGAGTCGGCCCGCGCCCGGTGACCGCCTCGGGCGACCTCATAGCCACTGCGGGTCCCTCCGGCACCACCTCTCGCAGCGCCTTCTGGCGCATGGTGGGTGATCTCGGGCCTCAGGGCACGGCGGCGACCGGCAGTCGGCTCGGTGCCGCCACTCGCGCGGCGTGGCGGCGAGGTGACGCCGCCGTCGGGTTCCGTCGAAACCGCGAACTCGTCGACGTCCGCGACCGCTTCCGCTGGTTCACCGTGGACGGTGCACCGCACGTGGCGAAGATCCTCACCTCCCAGGCGGCCGCTGCCGAACGGCGGCAGGCGTCGCGGACGGACGAACGCCTTCGCCGTTACGACACACCGTTCACCGTGCCGGTGCCCGAACTGGTCCCGATCGACGGTGAACGGGCGGCCCTGGTGCTGCCGGACCTCGGCCGGACCCTGGCGGAGGATTCGCGGCTGCTCCCGCCCTTCGACACCGTGACCGGTCTGCTCGACAGCCTGCTCGCGGCCGGGGTCAGCTGGCGCGGCTTCGCCCCGCGCAACCTCTGCCCCGCGCAGGGGCCGGGGGAGTACACCCTGATCGACCTGGAGCATGCGTCGTTCCTCGACGGCGACGGCGGCCCGCGCGGCATCCATGTGCTGACCGTCCTGTTCTGGGCGCTGGACTGGTGTCCGGTAGGCGAGGATCCGCTCGACGTCGAGGCCCGCCTGCTCGACGTCCTCGGACGCCACGGCCTGACCACGGTGACCGGCGAGGCCGACGCATACGAGCGGTGCTTCGCGGAGGTCACCGGGCATGCGCTGGATCGGGCGAGGCAGCTTGTCCGGGAGGCCACGATCAGGAGCTGGCGTCCCCTCGGCCCCGGTCAGCAGGGTGGCCGCTGCTTCTCCCCGAGCGAGTTGTGTCAGCTCTGCGACGAGCTGCTGCCCCTCGAACACGCCGTCCTCACCACACAGACGCTGGCCCGCCTGCGCGAGGACCTCGGCGAGGACGGCTACGCGGACCTGCTGGGCCGGCTGGAGGCGACCCTCTGCGCGGTCCTAGCCGAAGCGGGTGCGGCGTCCAGTACCCGCCTGGACCTGGCGCGGGTGTGCGCCGAACTCGACACGTCGGTAGGAGCCCTCCTCGCCCGGAGCGGGCAGCGCACCGCGCCGGACGGAGACAACTGGTTCCTGCTCGCGCGCTCGTGCGCCGCGACGTGACAACGACACGACAGGAACAAAGGGGAGAGGCGATGAGCCTGCGCAAGGACGTCCGGCGTGCGTGGAAGGACCTGCCGGTGCAGCCGATGGCGGTGGTGGAGTACGTCGCGTGGCGCGGCAGCGGCATCTCGGCGGACCTGCGGGAGTGGGTGCGCACCAACCAGCGCCACCAGGACCCGGTCTCGCAGCGTCTGCCGTGGCTGAACTTCGCGCTCATCGCCGAACTGGATACCTGGCTGGCCCGGCGGCCGCGGCGGGTCTTCGAATGGGGTGCCGGGGGATCGACCCTCTACTACGCGCAGCGCGCGGTGAGCGTCGTCACCGTCGAGCACGACCCGGAGTGGGCCGGGCGGGTGGCGGCGGAGATCGGCCGCCTGGGGCTCGGCAACGTCGACCTGCGTCACGTGCCGGAGGACGAGGACGTCAGGGACGTGCCCGTACCGCGGTCGCCGCAGCGCGCCGAGAAATTGCGGCTGTACGGCACGTACGTGAACCAGGTGCGGCAGGACGGCGAGGAGTACGACCTGATCCAGGTGGACGGCCGGGCACGGGTGGAGTGCGCCGCGGCCGCAGCCGAGTGCCTGGCTCCCGGCGGCATCATCGTCATCGACGATGTCGACAAGCCCGGCCGGATGGCGGACGTACGCACCCTGCTCGATGCGGCGCAGTGGCGGATCTGGCGCACCTGGGGGCCGGGCCCGTCCTCCGGCCGGCGACTCGTCACCGCTGCGGCGGTCTGCTCCAGGCGCTGAACGACCGTTCCTGGCGGCAGAGTTGGGGGCTCAACCTGCCACGATAGAATCCGCGCGAGCCACTGACCGACGTCGCGACGCCCACCCACGAACAGGAGCCCTGAAGCCCAGGTGTATGCGGAATCTGCCGTGAACGATCTCGAATGGACACCGCTGGACCAGCGTGCCGTGGACACCGCGCGTGTCCTGGCCATGGATGCCGTGCAGAAGGTGGGCAACGGTCACCCGGGCACTGCCATGAGCCTGGCGCCCGCGGTGTATCTCCTCTTCCAGAAGCTGATCCGGCATGACCCCTCCGACCCCGGCTGGGCCGGCCGGGACCGCTTCGTGCTGTCCGCCGGCCACGCCAGTGTGGCGCTGTACATCCAGCTCTACTACTCGGGCTACGGCCTGGAGCTGGATGACCTCACGTCTCTTCGCACGTGGGGCAGCAGGACGCCGGGTCACCCCGAGTTCGGGCACACCGTCGGTGTGGAGACCACGACCGGCCCGCTCGGACAGGGCATCGCCACCGCCGTGGGCATGGCGATGGCCGGGCGCTACGAGCGCGGCTTGTTCGACCCGGCCGCCGAGCCGGGAACGTCGCCGTTCGACCACACCGTATGGGTGGTCACCGGCGACGGCTGCCTCGAGGAGGGCATCGCCGCGGAGGCCTCGTCCCTCGCCGCGCACCAGAGGCTCGGAAATCTGGTGATGCTCTGGGACGACAACCACATCACCATTGAGGGCGACACCCAGGCCGCGCGCTCCGAGGACACTCTTGCCGTCTACGAGGCGTACGGGTGGCACGTGCAGCGTGTCGACCCCCTGCCCAACGGGGACCTGGACCCCCGGGGCCTGTTCGCCGCGCTGTCGGCTGCCCGGGCCGAGACGAAGCGGCCGTCGCTGGTCGCCGCCCGCTCCATCATCGGCTGGCCCGCTCCCAACGCGCAGAACACGGCCGGTGCGCACGGCACGGCGCTGGGCGAGGACGAGGTCGCAGCCACCAAGCAGGTGCTGGGCTTCGACCCCGGCAAGCACTTCGACGTCGCCGACGAGGTCATCGGCCACGCCCGCAGGGTCCTCGACCGGGGCCGAGCGGCACACGCCGCATGGGACGAGAGATTCCAGGCGTGGCGGGACGCCAACGGGGCACGGGCGGCCGAGTTCGACCGTATCTCGGCCGGGGGCCTTCCGGCCGGCTGGCAGGAGAAGGTACCCGTGTTCCCGGCCGGCGGGAGCGTGGCGACCCGCGCCGCGTCGGGCAAGGTGCTCCAGGCCCTCGGACCGGTGCTGCCCGAGCTGTGGGGCGGATCGGCCGACCTGGCGCCGTCCAACAACACCACCATCGACCCGTCCTCGTCCTTCCTGCCGGCGGGCAACTCGCTGCCGACGGCGGACCCGTACGGCCGCACCGTGCACTTCGGCATCCGCGAGCACGCCATGGGCGCGGCCATGAACGGCATTTCGCTGCACGGAGGCAGCCGCATCTACGGCGGAACGTTCCTCGTCTTCTCCGACTACATGCGTCACGCGGTCCGCCTGGCCGCCCTCATGAAGCTGCCGGTCACCTATGTGTGGACCCACGACTCCATCGGACTGGGTGAGGACGGCCCCACGCATCAGCCGGTGGAGCACCTGGCCTCGCTGCGGGCCATCCCGGGGCTGAACATCGTCCGCCCGGCTGACGCCAACGAGACGGCGATCGCCTGGCGCGAGATCCTGCGACGGCACAGCGACAGGCCCGCGCCCCACGGCCTGGCGCTGACCCGGCAGGGGGTGCCCACCTACGAGCCGAACGAGGACGCGGCAAAGGGGGGGTATGTGTTCGCCGAGGCGGAGGGCGGTCCTCCGCGAGTGCTGCTGATCGGCACCGGCTCAGAACTCCAACTGGCCGTGGCTGCACGTCAGCAGTTGCAGTCGGAGGGTATTCCCACCCGGGTCGTCTCCATGCCTTCCGTCGAATGGTTCGAGGAACAGGACGCGGACTATCGCGACAGTGTTCTGGCGCCACTGGTGAAAGCCCGGGTGGCAGTGGAAGCAGGCGTCGGCCTTACCTGGCACCGGTATGTGGGCTCCGGTGGGCGGATTGTGTCCCTGGAGCACTACGGAGCGTCAGCTTCTGCAACCACACTGTTCCGTGAGTTCGGCCTCACCGCCGACGCGGTGGCCGCCGCGGCCCGTGAGTCCCTGGCGGCCACGACCGCCTGAGCGCGGCCGGTACCGGACAGAAGGGTTCCGAACGCATCGCCGCCCCGGCTGATCCGTGGCGGCCATGTCGCCCGGAATCACCGGAGCTTCGGCGTGTCGGGAATGTGCCTCCGCCGGACCGCGGACGCCGCCGTCCCGACCACCGGGGCGCTCTGACCCAGCCTTTTTCCGTGGTGACGGTCCGAACCCGACGCGAACCACGCGCTCGTTCAAGCGGAACGGGTCCGCGCCGCGTGGCCTGTCGAGTCACCTTCCGCGCACCGTGGCATCGTCGCTGGCCTGCGCGGGTCACCTGCCAGCCGTTCATCCCACGCCGGGCTCGATCGGTCTTTGCCGACCGACAAGTGGCATGGTCACCGGGGCTCGCTCCGGCGTGCCGGTGAGCGGAGATCGTGCACGCACGGTAATTGCTCCGGCCTGTCAAGGGTCTGATTCAAGCCAGAACGCGCAGAGAATCTTCTGGCGCGCTCCATCTCAGCCATCTATCTTATTTCGACAAACGTCCAGGAGGACATTGGAGGCCACACGAATGAGTCTTGCCCAGCCGCGTCGCGACGCCCCATTTATGCCACAGGAGTGGATTCACCGGTATCACGAGGTCAAGTTGACCCGGGGCAGCGACGGCAGCTCGATCACGGTTCCTTGCACCGCCGCCAACTTCTTCCTCATGGACCTGAATCCGCGCTGGTATTTCGACGGGCTCGCCAAGGCCAAGGGGAAGTCGCTCTTCATCCTCTATCTCGACACGACCAACTCCTGCACCGACGCGTGCCCGATGTGCTTCACCATGGCCACGCGTGAGCAGGAGGGCATGAACCAGCGGCTGGACATCGATCTCTCCCTGACGCGCATCGCCGAGCTGCGTGAGCGCTACCCCGAGACGTTCCGTATGGTGAGCATGGCCGGCCCGGGAGAGCCGCTGAACCTCCCCAGGATCGAGGACCTGATCCTGGGAACGGCCAGGCAGGGACTGGCTGTCCGCGTCTACACGGCGGGCCGCAAACTCAACAAGAGTTCCATCCGCAGTGCGCTTCTGGAAGGAACGTCCCTTGTGCGGGTCAGTGTTGACGCCGCTTCCAAGGACACCTACCGGGCCACCCATGCGGTGGACGACTTCGAGGAGCGGATGGAGTCGATCCGCACCCTGGTGGGTGAGCGGACGGCGCGCGGCAGCGGACCGCTGATCGGTCTCCATTTTGTCATCCAGAAGGCCAATTTCCGCGAAATCATCCCTTTCGCCGAGATGGCCCGCGGCATGGGTTGCGACTTCGTGGTCTACGGGCAGGAGACGTTCGGGAAGGTGGCGGGCGGCTTCTCCACCGCCGAAAAGGAGCAAGTGGTCGCGGACCTCGCCGCGGTGGAGGCCATGCATGCGCCGGACTTCGCCGCGGTCGTTCCCCGGCTCGTCCGCCGCCAGACGTACACGGCGTTCGACAAAAACTATGTCGCCTCGATCGAGACCCTGAACGGCTGCCACAACAGCCGGCATCGGATATTCTTCGGCGTACAGAACGACTTCTCGGCCTGCTGGCTTGCCACCATGGATGCCTCATTCCGGGAGGAGTCGTACATCGGGAAACTTTCCGAGGAATCCACCATGTCGAAGGTGCTGCAGATCATCGACCACGGCGTGGGCGACGGCCTCGGACGGCCGGCGAAACTCAGCTGCAACACCTGTGTCGCCGGAAACTACAACTCCATGGTCGACAAGGTCCTCGCGTTCCTCGACGGCGAGGATGACTGGGAGTCCGAGGTCATCGAGCACGTCCCCGCGCAGAGCCACGACGCGGAGTACGAGTTCCGGCTGGTCGGCGGCAGCCCCGACGAGGTCCTAAGCGTGGGAGTGGAGGAGATCCGCTCCGCCGGACGGAAGCTGCTTCCCGTCATTTCCACCCAGGTATAGGGGATCGGCTTGACCACTGAACGACAGCAGGCGGCCCGGCTCTGGTTCGGCCCCGCCGGCCTTCTCGACGGCTCTGTGAGCTGGGAGCTGAGGGGGACACTGGCGTACATCGACGTTCCGGCGGGAGACCTCGCCCGCGACCACACGTCCCGGTTCCCCTGGGCACTCGTGGACGCGGCCACGCCACACCTGCTGACCGGGGACGGCAGCGACGAGGAAGGACCGGCCTGGTCCGCGGGCGACGCCGTCTTTGACGGGTTCTCGGTGACAGAACCTCTGGCCAGCCCGCTGTCACAGGGTGGGGGGCCTGCCGTCCCGCTCTTCCTCACCCTGTCCGGCCCCGGCGCGGACGGCAACCGGGGAGCCGGCGGACTGCGGACGTTCAGCAGGGTGGAGTTCTCCGCTGCCGACGGGCTCTTCCTCCTCACCGGCGAGGAGGACGAGCCCCCCGGCGGCGGCCCGGCGGAACTGGCGCACGCGGCCGAGGCGCTGCGCCGTCACCGCGCTCTGTTCCTGCCGCTCAACAACAGCGTGTGGGCCTACGAGAAACACTTCCCCAATACCGAGATCGAGTACAAGCTCACCATGCGGCCCCCGGTGGACATCTGGCGCCTGTCCATGGGGCTGCATCGCCTCATCCACGAGGGGCGGTTCGGCCGCTTCCGGCTTGAGTTCGGCAACGGCTACGAGATATGCGAGTTCCGCAACCACCTGTACGAGGTCCCAGGGCCGCCCGAGGAACGCGGATACGTCTCCTTCCTCCCGATCCGCGGACGGACCCACTTGGTGCGCCGCAAGTGGTTCGCGCAGGACGCGCTCGTCCGGCGCGAGGAGATATTCAAGGACGTGGACGTACCCGGAAGCTTCGAGGACTACATCGCCGACACCTTCGGTGTCGCCGCCGTTCCGCTGCCGCCGTTCACCCGGGTCCGCTATGACATCAACATCGAATCGATGCGGACCGGCCACGTCTACTGTGTCCTGTTCGACCGCTGCGAGGCAGACGGCCACCCCGACGGCCTGCTGCAGCAGTGCGAGGTGGAGTATCTGCGTACCCGCAGCGCGCTGGGCGTCGACTCCTCGGCCGTCGAAGCGGAACTCCGCATGCTCAAGGAGGCCGTCGCCCGCTTCCTCGCGGAGTCGGGAACAGACTTCGAGGAGAATCACCTGTCCAAACTGTCCTGGCTCCGCGAACTCACCGCACTGGCACCACGATGACGAGCGAGTTGATGGCAAGCCGTCGGACCGTGCGGTCCTTCGACGACATACGCAACGGGCTGGTCGACCTGCGGCAGCCCGTCCTCAGCCTGTTCAGCGGCGGCCTCGACAGCACCTACCTGCTGTACCGCCTGGTGCAGGCCGGTGCGACCGACGTGCACGCGCTCAGTGTCGACCTCGGCGGAGACCAGGCAGGGGACCCGCACAAGGAGCGCATCGCGGCCAGGCTCGGCGTGCATTTCCACGGGATCGACCAGCAGGACGAGTTCGCCGACAGATACGTACGGCACGCCATCGCCGCGCACGCGGTCTACCTGGACACGCATCCGGTCAGTTCCTCGCTCAGCCGGCCGATCATCGCGCACACCGCGGTGCGGGTGGCGCGAGAGGTGGGGGCCACCACCGTCCTGCACTCCGCGAACCGGTCGCAGAACACGCTGCGCCGGTTCAACGGGGCTCTGCAACTCCTCGGCTTTCCGGGCTGCTTCGGGAGCCCGTACGATCGCGAACCAGTGGACCGGCAGGTCAAGATCAAGGAACTCCGGGCCATCGGACTCGATGAGCTGGCAGAACGCTCGGTGAGCGGCGACGTGAACTTGTGGTGCCGCGAGTTCGAGTCCGGCGCCCTCGACGACCCGGAGGATCACGAGGTACCCGAGACCTACTACGCATGGACCGCCCGGCCCGCGGTCCCGCCCCCGGCCGAGGTCGTCGAGATCGGCTTCTCCGGTGGTGCGCCGGTCTCGCTTGACGGGGAGCCCCTGCCGCTGAAGGACATCGTGCACCGGCTGAACCGGCGGGTGGGCGCCCACGGGCTGGGCCGCTACTCGGGCCTTGAGCACCTGGCCGGCGGGGTCAAGGTCCTGGAGGTCAGGGAGATGCCCGCGGCCTGGCTGCTCCTGCGGTCCCACCGCCACCTGGAGACCGCGGTGCTCGACGCCGAAGTGATGCGCGAGAAGCTGCACATCGAGCAGTTGTGGGTCAAGGAGGCCCTGGAAGGCAGGTGGTTCGGCCCGCTGCGCGAAGCGTGCCAGGCGTTTGTGTCCTCCTGCTCGGGCCCGGTCACCGGCCGGGTCCGCTGGAAGCTCGACGGCGGTCGCACCGAGACGGTTTCCATGACCGCGGAGAACCCGCTCTACGCGCGCGACCGCGAGGAGTGGGAACAGCAATCGATACGTGCCGAGTTCGCGCCGCACGCCGGTGTGCGTACAGAACTCGACTACTGACAGGAAGCACTATGCACAACCACGACTGGGATGGTGCCGGCCGTAGTCTCGTGGTCATCGATGCGAGCGAGGAAGTGGCGCGCGCGGCGACCGCCTCCGGCCTGCGGCCGATCTTCGTCCAACAGCCGGGCGCTGCAGCCGAGGATCTGGTCGATGACATGGCGAGTCTCTACACGGTGGACTTCACCGACGAGCAGTTCCCCTCCTTCGTCGCGGAGGTCCTCGGCCCGCTGCGACCCTCGTACGTCGTCTCCGTGACGGAGCGCGGCGCCGCAGCGGCCGCGGTGGCACACCGGATCCTGCAGCTGCCCGACGCGCCCACCGCGCTCCTCGGCGGCCTCCGCGAGGCCGCCGAGGCCGCGTGGGACGGATCCCCCCGGGACACCGTGCCGCACGATGCCGTACCCGGCCGGAGCGCCCGGCCCGGAGTGCTGCTGATCAGCCACCATCCGTACACTTTCTTCAGCCGCGGCGGACGGAACATCCTTCCCTCGGCGGAAGTCGACGTCCATCTCGTCACCCGCAACGCCGCCTGGGGCGGCGTCAGAGGCCTGACCGCGAACCCGCTGTCGCACGTCGCCGTCTGCGACATCGACGACGAGGACCAGTGGCAGGCCATCTGCGAGTGGTGGGTTGCCAACCGGCCCGTCGCACGGGTCGTGGCCGTCCATGAGCGGGCCGTCCTGCCTGCCGCCGAACTGCGCACCAAGTTCGGGCTGCCCGGCATGCAGTACGACACGGCGCTGCTCTTCCGCGACAAGGTCCGTATGAAGCAGGCGGTGGCCGAGGCGGGCGCCGCGCGCGTACCGGCGTTCACGACGCTCGACGACCCGGCGGACCTGGACTCCGTGGACTGGGGCACCGGCCGCAAGGTCATCAAGAACCGGGGCGAACTCGCCGCACGGGACGTCCATGTCGTCGACTCCCGCGAGGCCGCTCTGCGCGTGTGCGACACCCTCGACCTGAGCGGGTCGCGCTACGAGATCGAGGAGTTCGTGGAGGGAGGGATCTACCACTGCGACTCCGTCGTGCGCGACGGCCGTATCGTCTTCTCCAGCGTCGGCCGCTACCTCGCCAACCCGGCCGCCTACGCCCCCGGCGGCTTCTTCGGCACGGTGCTCGTCACGGAGGGCGCACTGCCGACGCGGATCCGGCAGCTCAACGAGCGGGTCCTCGCGGCGCTCGGCATGGAGTCGGGCACCACGCATCTCGAACTCTTCCACACGCCGGACGACGAGTTGGTGTTCTGCGAGATCGCCGGCCGCCCACCCGGTGGGATTATCCCCCCGGTGATCGAGGGGCACTACGGGTTCAACATCGTCGAGGCCGACATCCGCCTCCAGTCCGGCCTCGACTTCACGCTGCCGGACACCGGCACCCCGCGCAGCGGCGGAGCGTGCGGATTCATCGCCTTCTACCCCGGAGGCGGCGACCGCCGCGGCATACCGGAGGAGAGTTCCGTCGGGGACTTCGTCCTGGAGCACATCCACCAGCGCGGCGCAGGCGACGGCGAGGGCGGCGTGCGGCACTCCACCGACTTCCTCGATTCCTACGTCGTAGGAGCCCCGGACGCCGAGACGCTGATGCAGCGGATCGAAGCGGTCAAGCGCGAGTACTGGCGACGGTGAGGTCATGAGTCTCCGTTCCGGGCCCGCCCCACAGGTCACGGATGCCGACGCTCCGCCAGGGCCGGGGGAGAAGCGCGCGCTGCGCGCCCTGACCGCCTCCTCGATGATGTCGAAGGTGGCCGACTGGCAGCTCGGCCTCGTCATTCCGCTGGCCGTCCTGGACAGGACCGGCTCGGTGGTGATGTCACTGCTGTCCATCGCGCTGCGCGGCATGGCCTACGTGGCCTCGCCGCTCCTCGGCGCGCTCATCGACCGCTTCGACCGGCGGACGGTGTTCGTCTTCGCCCAGGTGCAGCAGGCGCTGAGCCTGGCCTTGATCGCCGTGCTGCTGTCCCACCCCGTCCCGCTGTCGGTACTGCTGCTGTTCTCCGGGTTCGGCGCCGTCGCGTCGACGATCACCGGTCAGTTCGTGCTGATTCCCTCGCTGGTCAGTCGCGCCCGCCGCCCCGCGGCGACCGCGAGACTCAGCTCCGCCGTGGAGTTCTCCAAGGTCATCGGTCTGCTGCTGGGCGGCGTCCTCTTCTCGTCCCGGGGTCCCGTGGTGGCCTCCTTCGGTATCGCCGCGCTGTACTTCGGAGCCGGCCTCCTGGCCATGCTGCTGCCCAGGCTTCCGCCCGAAGGCAAGCGGACCCGGTTGCGTGCCGACCTCGCCCTCGGGTTCCGCTGGCTGGTCAAGCCCGAACTCCTATGGCTCGTGGTGACGATGTCGGTGGTCAACCTGGCCATCGGCGAGTTGGAGACGGCACTGATCACGCAGTTCACGGACAAGGACCTGGGTGCCAGGGCGATCTCGGTCGTCCTGGCGGTCGGGCTCCTGGTGGGCGCGGTCGGCAGCCGCTTTGCGCCGTCCTTCCTTGCCGGCCGGCGTGCCGAGAGCCGCATCCTCGTGCTCCAGGTCATAGGGTTCGGCACGCTCGGGCTGATCGCCACCCCGTGGCTGGTGGTGGGCATCGTCGGCTACACCGCGCTGTGCCTGGCCGTAGGAGCCAGCAACGTTCTGTCCATCACCTACCGCCAGAACTCCATTCCCGTCGAACTCGCCGGTCGCGTCAATGCGACCATCCGCATGTTCATCACCGGTTCCACCACGCTGTCCGGGCTCTTGTACGCCGGCTCCAGCCGGCTCTCCGGATTCCGCTTCTGGCTCCCCGGCCTGTGCATGTGGGGGGCGGCAATCGCCGTGTGGAGCTTGTACATTGCCTCGGCTGGACGTTTGGGGAAGGAGGACCGTGGAGCTCTTGGAGAAGGATGACCTCGTCATCGCCCTGGTCGATCGCGACGAGGCGGAGGACGGCCGGCTGCCGCAGTCGCTGCGGAAGCTCTCGCCTGCGATCGACGTCATCCGCCTGGCGGACTCCGCGAAGCTGGACGACGCCACGCTCGAGCGGCTGGGCTTCGTCGCCCGCCCCGAGTGGATCAACTGGGTTGCCTCGGTGGGGGGTTCGGAAGAGGAATACCTTCTGGGACTGTCCCGAGGTGAGCGCAGCGAGGTGCGCCGCGCCCGACGGTTTGCAGCCGACCGGGGCCTGCGCCTCGAGGTTCGCACCGGTTTGTCAGAGGCCTTCCTGGACGAGTTCATGGACCTCTACGAGGGGCAGATCGCCCGTATGCCCCGCGGGAGGAACTTCGCCCGCCGCTGGACGGACCGCCTCCTGGACTCCCGCTCCGAACTGGTGACGGTCGGTGCTTTCTCCGGATCCGCCATGACGGCGGGCGCCATCTGGTGGATACGGGAGGAGCAGTCGCTGCTGCAATTGCGCTTTTCGGCATCCGCCGACGACGGTTCGATCCGGGCCGTCCGGGCTCTGTACGCCGAGGCGCTGCAATTCGCCAGGGACAGCGGTTTGCGTTTCGCCTCCCTCGGCAATGACCCGGCGCTCTTCGGCCATGTTGTGCAAACCGGCCTGTGCATCTTCAAATCCAGGTTCGGCTTCGCGCCGATCCCGTCGGAGATCCTCGACGATCGGCTCTGGGGGGAGTTCGCGGACCGTTTCGTCAGCCTGCGCGCCCTCGCCGATCCTTCGGTCGTGCTGTCCTGGGGACGCCATCGGGGCGCCCACCTGACATGGCCTCAGGCCGCGGATTCGGTCGCCCTCCAGCCGTACGTGATCTCCGCGGCGGACGAGGTGGCCTCCGTCGGCCGGCTCCCCGCCCCGAGGCGCATTCTCATCCCCGGCCGATGACCCGCCCGGCTCTCCGCCGGTCGGTCCCGTCGAACGGCCGGAGGCCGAGCCGGTGACGCCGCGGCTGCGTGAGCGCGGCTGCGGGGGTGGCCGACGCCGACATGGCACCACCGCCAGGACGTTGAGTCATTTGACTGTTCCCGCCCGGCGACGGGCGGGCCATCCTTGAGCGGTCGTCAGGACGCCCGCGGGTCTCGGACAGCGATGGCAGACGCTGACGCGGCCTGAACCGGCCGGACCACCTCGTCCGGTACGCCCCGCGTCATACGCGCGGGGCGACCGACGATCGTGGAAGAAGAATGAAGGCGACCTTGCGGCTCTCGCCGAGCCGCCAACGCAGGGCGGCGTCGTTCATTGAGTCTGTCCGGTTTGATCATGTGATGCCGAGGGTGGCCAGAGGTCGGGTGGCGTTGCGCGCGTGGTAGCGGAGGC
>NZ_JBIRPW010000032.1:0-15406 GCF_044332905.1 Streptomyces sp. NPDC021224
ATCAACCGACAACACCAACTCGGCCTTCGGCCGACCCGTCCGTGCCACAGGCCAAGTCTACAGATATGAACGAAATTCCTGACTCAGAAGACTAGTGTCTCGTGAACTAAGTCTTCAGACGCTGAGGCCTGTTCGTCTTCCGCGTGGGAGACAGTGTTCCGGCGCGGCTTGCTCGGGCTGCGTTGACCAATCAGCATGTACGGATGAGCGAACAGAGTGAGGGCGTTTGGGCAGCGAGTTTCAGCGTGGCCAGGCGCTTCAGGGTTTGGCGTTACTCCGTCAGCCACCAAATGCTGCTGCTTCGAAGCATCGCCCGGTTCGCTGGAGATGACACCGTCGATGCCTGGTTCGACGGCGTCGCGGCCACGAATCTGCACCAGGGGTTCGAGCCGCTGACCGTCCGAGCCGCCGAGCCGAACGAACGCGAGAGGATCTTCGCCTGGTCGGCGGCCGACATCTACGATCTACAGCGCCAGCCACCGCTGTGCCTGATCCTCGCTTCGTCTCAGCCGGACGGCTTCGTGGTCTGCGCACACGCGCGTATCGAAGCGAACCGCCATGGCTCGGCATCGGGCGATTCTGCCGAAAGGGTTGCCCCCGGCACGGCTCGAACCCTGTGGTTTGCCGGGCCGACTGCCGTCCCTGGGCGGCGGCACGAGTACCGAGCCCTTGATGTCGCCCAGGGCGCTGAGGCATGAGCGGATGGGCGGAACCGGCTCGAACCGCTCAGATCGCGCCCGTGCTCCGAGGTCGCGCGTGGGCCAGGATCTGGTCAGCTGTCTTGGTCCGGGCGAACGGCTGGGCCCGTTCGTAATAGGCGTCGATGAAGCGGCGAATGGCGTCGGTCAGCTCGGGCACGGAGCAGAAGGAACCGCGGCGTATCGCCTGCCGGGTGATGATGCCGAAGAAGATCTCGACCACGTTCAGCCAGGAGCAGGAGGTCGGGGTGAAGTGCAGGGTGATCCGCGGGTTCTTCGTCAGCCACGTCTTTACCCGTGAGTGCTTGCGGGTGGCGTAGTTGTCGGCGACCACGTGCAGCTTCACCCTCGGGTAGGCCTTGGCGACCTGCTTGAGGAAGCGTAGGAACTCGTCGTTGCGGTGCCGGTCGTAGCAGGCGTCGGCGGTGATCTTGCCGGTGGCGACGTCCAGGGCGGCGAACAGAGTGGTGGTGCCGTGGCGCACGTAGTCATGGGGTGCGCCGCTCTGCCGGGCCCGGCCGGACCGGCAGCATCGGGGCGGTCCGGTCCAGCGCCTGGATCTGCGGCGAGTAGCCGGGAGGACCAGTGGGGCACACCGAGTTCTCCGGCGGGCCATCCAGGGTCCGCACCACCACCTCGGCCTCGTCCACCGTGCCAGGCCGGCCCGAGCGCGACCGGTCCTCCAGCCCGGCCAGGCCGGCCGAGTGGTACCGGCCCCGCCAGGTCACCACCGTCTGCCGGGACAGCTCCAACCGCCGCGCGATTTCGGTGTTGCAAGCACCCTCCGAGGCGAGCAAACACGATCCGGGCCCGCTTTACCAGCCCCGACGGGGACGACGGCGAACGGACCCACGAACGCAGATCCTTACGGTGCGCATCGGAGATGACCAACGGCACGGCGACAGGCATAGGCCATTCAACCGCGCCGCAAGCCACCGTCCAAGGACTCCATTCACGCGACACTACTGAACTTGAACTCGTGATGTCGGTCGACTCGTGGTGACGGCGTCAGGTTCCGAGACCGCCGGCTGTTACCGGCTCGGGTTCAGGACGGTGGCTGTAGCCAGCCCCGCGCCGCGGCGAGATTCACCTCGACGTCATCGCTCCAAGAGCAGACCTCCAGCCATGAGAGGTAGCCGCCTTGCGCGAAGACCAGGACCTCGCCAGGGCACTTGTCGGCGTACTCCTCCGAAGGCTCCGGCAGGTACAGATGCGTGTGCTCCAGTCAGCAGGCGGCTGCTTGTCGGTTGCGGCCGGGTGGATTGCGATCACGCACCGAAGCCGTCGTCCGGGTCGTCGGCTTCCGGGGGCGTGCACTCGTGGGTGCTGATCCAGTGGCCGGCGCTGTCCAGAAGGGGCTCGGAGTCGGCCTCGGTCCGGAAGGTGAAAGTGGTCCCCGTCGACTCCGCCTGCAGAGCGAGCTGTCCGGGTGGCTGGTGAAGTGTCACGGGGTTGAAGCGGCAGCCGATCGCGTTGAGTTCGGCCGTGACCTGCGCGTGGGTGAGGGGTCCTGCGTACGTGGCGAACGACTTCGTCCCAGAGGTGGGAAGCTCGATGGTGTCCCGCCAGGTCTGCACGCTGATCATCGTGACGCGGCGGCAGCGGCACACGCAAAGTTCGACGTCTCCGTAGGAGAACAAGTGTGGCCAGCGCCGCTGCTTGCTCACCCGGCCGATGTCCCACGGCGGTCCGAGCGCCGCTGCGATGTCGTTGAGTTTCGCGCCGCAGCGCAGCGGGCCGACGGCTGCGGTGGAGCCGAACTCGGCCAGGGCTCGAAGTACGATCACGCAGCCGAGCGTGTCACCCGGCAGGTTCCTGCGTCCACCGGGGCCGCCCCGGCTGTCCGTCGCAGCCCGGTGAGGCGGGTTCAGCAGGTCCGCTCGCCGAGGTGACAGCCGGCTCGGCGAGCCGCCCCGCCTCGTCACCCCGCCAGAAACGGTGCACCTTCGCCCGTACGAGGTGATGCACATGTGCTGGTACGCCGACAGCACTTGCCGGTTTCGGTGAACAGCTGCACGTCGGCAGCACGACGGTGCCGAGGCCCGTTGGCGCGGGCTCCACCGCGTCGGCGTCAAGGCCGAAGTAGGCAGTGCCGCAACCGCACTCACAGCGGGAGACCACCCTGAGCTGGGGCACCTGCCGTCGGAGGGCGACGTGAACGGGATCGTCCGGGTTCAGGACGAGGTCAAGCACGTCGGCTACGTCCTTGGGCAGGCTGTCAGTCATGCCGCCACCGTAGCTGACCAGCAGATTTGGGCTTCGAACGATTTCGGGTCGGTCGACCCCACGCTCACAGGTCCAGGGCCAGTTCGGTGCCGGCGAGGCAGCCGTCGATGGCATCCGGTCGGTACTGCAGCATCTTCAGTTTGCGCTTCACGGCGCGGGTGATCTGCCCGAGGTCGGCCGCGGCGAGGTTGCCGATGTCCCGCTTGACCAGTGACCAGACGCCCTCGGCCGGGTTGAGGTCCGGGGCATAGGTGGGCAACTGGAACACGGTGAGCCACCCGGCGTTCGCGTCGATGAACTCGCGCATGCCGGCCGTCAGATGCAGGCGGACGTTGTCCCAGACCAGCACGATCGGCCCGCCGAGCTGGATGCGAGCGCGGACGATCAGGTCGCGGAAGTCGCGCCAGCCAAAGCCCTTCGACTCGCACACTCGGCTGAACTGGCAGGACGGGACAGCGCGATGACCGGATACCGACCAGCGACCGCGTTACCGCGCGCCATCCTCGAACGAGCGGACATGCGAGCCGCGATCACCGCCCACGACATCGGGACGGTGTTCCGCCTCGCGCGTGAACTGGCCGGGATCAGCTACTCGAAGATCGCTGCGGAGTGCGACATCAAGCCCGAGCGGGTCGGCACGCCGGCCCGCGGCAAGGGAAGCGTCACCAGCTTCGAGAAGATCGCCCGCGTCGCGGACGCCCTGCGCATCCCCGGCCGCATGCTCGGACTCGCGCCCCGAATCTGGGAGAAGAGCGAGCCCGTTCCTGCACGTGACCGTACGAGCGAGGAGGACGACAGTCCCGTGGAGCGCAGGCGATTTCTCCGAGCAGGCACCGGTGCGGGGCTGGCGGCGACGCTGCCCGAACTGTCCCGCCCCACAGCGGGCCGACGCCTCGGCTCGGAGCTGCCGAACCAGCTACGCCGACGCACCGCCCGCTTGCGACGCTTGGACCAGGTGCTTGGCGGAGGCGACACCTACCGTGTGTATCTCGGCGAACACCAGGCCACCAAGGCGTTGCTGCGCGACTCGACGTACGCCGAGCAGACCCGCCGCGACCTGCTGTCCGTGCTTGCCGAGCAGGCCCAGCAAGCCGGATGGGCCGCCTTCGACGGAGGCCGGGCCGCGGACGCGCGCGGCCTCTACGAAGAGAGCCACAGCGCCGCCACCGAAGCCGGCGACACCGACCTCACCGCAGGCGAAGTCGAACAAGCAGCCACCACAGCCGTCCGCGCCCTCGACCTCGCGCACGGCGTCGCCTCCGTCCGCCCCCGCGCTCGGCTGGCACCCCTCCTCCAGCGCCTGGACGCGCACCGGGGCCTCCCCGCCGTGGACACGGTGCTGGAGAAGGCCGCAGCAGTCTGACGCCTACGCGTCCGGCTCCGTGCTGTCCGCGGCCCACCGCAGGTAAGCCTCCGACCCGGCCACGATCGGCACCGCGACCACCTCCGGCTTCTCCCACGGATGGTGCTCCAGCAGATGCGCCTCCAACGCGGGATACCGCGTAGCGGTGGTCCTGAGCAGCACCTGCCACTCCTCACCCGTCCCGAACTCCCCGCCGTGCCAGAACACCGACACCACCGGCCCCGCCACCTGCGCCCCCGCCGCGAGCCTCGCCCGTACCGCAGACTCCGCCAGCCGCACCGCCTGCTCCCGCGTGGCGGCCGCGGTCGACACCTGCACCAAGTCGGTCATGCCTCGACCCTAGCCACGCAGCCCCACCCGCCCACCGGCCGGGCCGACACGCCGGCGTGTCGGCCACCGAGGCAGCCGATCTCGAACGGAGCGCATACATGCCGGTCTGGAAGAACCACGGCGAGAAGTCCGCCTACGAGAACCCCTGACTCACCCTCGACCTCGCCGATGTCGAGCTCCCGGACGGCCGCCACCTCGACCACTACCTCATCCGGCAGCGCCCGGTCGCCCTCGCCGCCATCGTCAACGCAGCCGGTGAGGCCCTGTTGCTGTGGCGGCACCGCTTCATCACCGACTCCTGGGGGTGGGAGCTGGCCGCGGGGGTCGTCGAGCACGGCGAGGGCGTCGAGGCGGCAGCCGCCCGCGAGATGCTGGAGAAACCGGGTGGCGGCCCGGCCCGCTCCGCCACCTCCTCACCGTCGAGCCCTCCAACGGCCTCGCTGACGGCCGCCACCACGTCTACTGGTCCAGCACTGCCGAGTACGTCGGCCATCCGGAGGACGGCTTCGAGGACGAACGGCGGGAGTGGGTCCCGCTGGCCGACGTGCCCGCGCTCGTCGGACGCGGGGAGATCCGCTCCGCCAATGCCGTCGCCGCACTCCTCCTGCTCCACCACATGCACGCCTGAGAGGTCCCGCGGAGGGATAATCCCGGCATGCCGTCCCCCCAACTCGCCCCCGAGGTCACCGCCTTCTACACCGACGTTTTCGACGAGGACGCCCGGCTGACGTCCTCCGCCGACGGGCGGCTGGAACTCCTGCGCACGCAGGAGCTGTTGCGGCGGTTCCTGCCGGAGGCGCCCGCCCGGGTGCTCGACGTCGGGGGCGGGACGGGCGTGCACGCGCGGTGGCTGGTGGCCGACGGGTACGAGGTGGAGCTCGTCGATCCCGTGCCCCGGCACGTCGAGCAGGCCCGCCGGGTGTGCGCGGCCTCGCTCGGGGACGCGCGGCAACTCGACGCCGGGGACGAAGCGTTCGACGTCGTCACGCTGCTCGGGCCGCTCTACCACCTGCCGGAGCGGGACGACCGGCTCCGGGCGCTCCGCGAGGCCGCGCGGGTCGTGCGGCCCGGGGGGCTCGTCGCGGCGGCGGGGATCAACCGCTACGCGTCCGTCTTCGAGCACACCGCGCTCGCCCACCTGCACACCCCGCGGCTGCGCGACTCGATCGCCGACATCCTCGCCACGGCCACCTACGACGGCCGCCGCGGCTTCACCGTCTCCTACTTCCACCGCGCGGAGGAGCTGGCGGCCGAGCTGCGCGCCGCGGGGCTGCACGACGTCCAGGTCTTCGGCATCGAGGGCCCGAGCTGGTCACTCCTCAAAGCCGTGGAGCACGCCACGGGAGCCCCGCCCGCCGACGCCCTCGTCCAATCCGCCCTCACCGCCGCCCGCCTGGCCGAGCCCTATCCCGAACTCCTCGCCGCCAGCTCCCACCTGCTGGCCGTGGGACGTGCGGCCGGGAGAGGCGGTCACGGGGACGCGGGGGTCACGTCGGCGGGTCCTCGCCCGTGAGGCCGTCGACGGATTCGCGGATGAGGTCGGCGTGGCCGGCGTGGCGGGCGTACTCCTCGACGAGGTCGAGGAGGATACGGCGGAGGTTGGGGCGTTCGCCGTTGCGGGTGGTGTAGGCGCCGAACTGGTCGAGTCCGCCTGTGGTGAGTGCTTCGGCGACGACGGCGCGGGAGCGGGCGACCGACTCCTGCCAGAGGGCGAGGAGTTGCTCAGGGGTGTCCGCGGAGGCGGACCGGTAGTCCCAGTCGGGGGTGGCCTCCCAGTCGATCCGGTCCCAGGGGGCACCGGTGGGTGTGCCGAGCCACAGCCGGGCGAAGTGGCTGTCCTCCACGTGGGCCAGGTGTTTGAGGAGGCCGCCCAGCGTGATCGCGGACGTGCCGAGTGTGGTGCGCAGGCCGGAGGCGTCCAGGCCGGAGCACTTCCACGCCAGCGTGGCCCGCTGGCGTTCGAGGGCGCCGAGGACGGCTGCGGCCTCGTCCCCGGCGAGCGGGGGTTCCGGCCATTCTTCCGCTGTGGTCCCGGTCATGGCCGCAGACCCTAGCGGACGGCACGGACAGTACGACCGGTGCGGTCGCCCTCCCCCGAGCGGTCGAGGTGGTGGAGCCGTGCATTGTCCGCGCGCGGCGCCCGGGGCAGCAAGAAGGCCCCCGCGGAGCACGGGGGCCGGGAGATCACCGGGCAGGGGTCAGGACTTCCAGTGCTGGTAGTTGCCGCCGTTGCAGCCCAGCGTGTAGACGTTCCCGCTGCCGTTGCTGTCCAGGCAGAAGCCCGTGGAGACGTCCTTGAACTGCACCGCGCCGCCGCCGACGTCCTGCTTCAGCCAGTGCTGGTAGTTGCCGCCGTTGCAGCCGAGCGTGTAGACGTTCCCGCTGGCGTTGCTGTCGAGACAGAAGCCGGTGGAGACGTTCTTGAGCTGGACGGCGCCGCCGCCGACGCTCTGGACGTCCCAGTTCTGGTAGTTGCCGCCGTTGCAGCCCAGCGTGTACACGTTGCCGCTGCCGTTGCTGTCCAGGCAGAAGCCGGTGGACACGTTCACGAAGCGCGACGTGGCGGCGTTGGCCGGGACGGACATCGCGAGTGCCAGGGCGCCGGCGGCCCCGATGGTGCCCAGCACCGTACCCATACGCATGGGTGAACCTCCTGTTCCGATCGGCCACTTGGGGGCCGATCACACTCGAACAATATCGGCCGTATGTCCCAGAATTTACGGGAGCGTGACATTTCGTCACTCGTTCGTGGTGAGATCGCCCCGCCCGGCCGAATAGGCGCCACGGACACGCCCCGGCGTGCGCGCACGCGCCCTCGACCGCCCCTGCGGGGGCAGGGGTTTGGGCGGGCTTTGGGGACCTTCTGGGGACGGCACCGAGTGTGGTGGTCGCACGTTCCGTTTCCCCCTTCAAGGAGGCAGCCATGAAGAAGATCGTGATCCGCAAGGCCGGCCCGGTCCGTCTGACCACCTCCGGCTGCCACGTCTACCCCGCCGCCTGATCCGAGGCAGCCGGGTAGTCCGGTAGAACCGCCGTCCGGCAGCGGCCACTTCGCTGCCGGACGGCGGCGCATCCGCCGCCCGTAGCGGCAGCACGAGACGACGCGCGCACGTACGGCGCAGGCCCGGGAAGCGAGGTCGAGCGGTGCCGGAACAGACGGAGCAGGCCGAACACGTCGAGCAGGCCGACGAAGCCGGCGAGGCCGGGCAGGCCTGGGGAGCCGGGGAGGCCGGGCAAACCGGGCAACCCGGCACGGCTGACGCGGCCGGACACATCGCACCGGCCGACCAGGCCACCGTCCACCACCGGGCCGACGAGCCGGTCCACTTCCACCCGCTGGTCTATCTCGACGACGCCGACGGCGTGACGATCGGCCGCGCCGACATCGACTCGTACGCGATCTTCCCGCCCGACGGCGCCGAGCTGGTGCGCTGGCTGGAGGCGGGCGCGACCCCCGCGGAGGCCGCGCGGCGCTACGAGGCGGAGTACGGCGAGCGCGCCGACGTCGCCGACGTGCTGGAGGCCCTGGACGAACTGGGGTTCACCCGGGAGGCGGACGAAGCCCCGGCCGAGAACGGCCCGTTGCGCTGGCAGCGGCTCGGCCGGGCGGCCTTCTCCCCTCTCGCGTGGGCCTGTTACGCGGCGCTCGTGGTGACGGCGGCGGTACTGACGCTGCGCTCGCCGACGCTGCTGCCGCACTCCCACGACATGGTGTTCAGCTCGTACTACACGGTGGTGAACCTGACCCTGCTGGTCGCCGTCACCCCGCTGATCGCGCTGCACGAGATCTTCCACGCGCTCGCCGGGCGGCGGCTCGCGATCCGCTCCAGGGTCTCGATGTCCTACCGCTTCTACTTCCTCGTCGTCGAGACCGCCCTCGACGGTCTGGCCGCCGTGCCGCGCCGCAAGCGCATCCTGCCGATCCTCGCCGGGATGCTCGCCGACGTGCTCGTGCTGTGCGGCCTCGTCGTCCTCGCGTACGTGCTCGGCGCCGCGGACGCCGCCCCGCCGGTGGCCGCCCGGGTGTGCCTGGGCGTCGCCTTCGCGACCTTCACCCGGCTGCTGTGGCAGTTCTTCTTCTACCTGCGCACCGACATCTACGTGCTGATCACCACCGTGCTCGGCAACGTCGATCTGCACGGCGTGGCCCTGCGCACCCTGCGCAACCGGCTGTGGCGGCTGCTCGGCCGCCGCGACCGGGTGCGGGACGTCGGCGGCGCGCACCCGGTCGACCTCAAGGCGGCGCGCTGGTACGCGTGGCTCGTCCTGGGCGGTTACACCGTCAGCCTCGCCACCACGCTCTTCGCGCTGCTGCCGGTCTTCGTCGACATGACCGCGGGCTCCGTGCGGCGCTTCACCTCGGGCGACGCGGGCGTGCTGCGGCTGCTGGACGCGGTCGGCTTCCTCGCGCTGCTGCTCGGCCAGATGCTGCTGCCGCTGTGGATCGCGCTGCGCGACCGGGCCCGCCGCCGCCGTGCCGGGACCGCCCGCAGCGCGCTGACCTCTTGACGTACGACCCGCCGCCCCACGGGCGCATCGCACCACCCGTACGCGTACGACCCCGCACCACCGTCGGAAACGAGCAACGAGCGTCGAAAGGCAGGCACATGGGCACCCACTACTGGATTCAGGCGCCGCTTCGGGCCGACCGCGACCG
Organism: Streptomyces sp. NPDC021224; assembly: GCF_044332905.1. NCBI lineage: Bacteria > Bacillati > Actinomycetota > Actinomycetes > Kitasatosporales > Streptomycetaceae > Streptomyces > Streptomyces sp. NPDC021224. The sequence continues at coordinate 9,275 of NZ_JBIRPW010000032.1, forward strand.
GGTGCGTGCCGGTCTGCCGCTGCCGCCGCCGCTCGCGCGCGTCAGCGCGCACCGCAATCTGCGCGGCCCGTACTCCGCGGTGGGCACGCTCATGCGGCAGATCGCCCCGGAGGCGCTGCGCCGCGAGCCCGCGCTCGCGTACCGGCACCGCATCGAACTCCAGGAGACGACACCGGAGTTGCTGGGTCTGGTGCCCGCGATCCAGCGGCCGCTGGAGGCCGCGGCGCAGGGCGGCGCGGTCGCGATCAGCCGCTACCCGGCGCGGCTGCACTCGCTGCGGGTCGCGCACGGCCTGGTGGACTTCCTGCAGGCCCACCTCGCGGGGCTGGGCGGCGGGCCGCGCACGCTCGTCGTCACGGAGGTGGAGCACGCCGACGCCACCGACCGGGAGTTCCTGGCGGTGCTGCTGCGGCGGATCCCGGCGGACGTCCTGACCGTCGTGGTGGAGACGGCTCCCGGCGGGGTCGAGGAGACGCCGGGACCGGTGTCGGAGTCGCTGCCCGCGGCCCTCGCCGCGTACACCGAGCCCGTCGCCGGGGAGAGCGAACCCGGGCCCGCCGCACGGGAGTCGGACGCCTCCGACCTCGCCCGCGCGTACGTCGACTCCGACGGCGTACGGGACGACGCCGCGGCCCTGGCCGCCTACGAGGCGCTGGACGGCGCCGAGCGCGCCGCCCTGCACGACGCACGGGCCGAACTCCTCGCCGTCCGCGCCGAGTCGGAGCCGTCGCTGCGGCTCGGCGCGCTCACGTACCACCTGGAGCGGGGCAGCGAGCGCCGCACCGCGGGCGTCGCGGCGCTGATCCGGGCGCACGAGCGCTGCAAGTACCTGGGGCTCTACGGCACTGCGGTCGAGTACGGCAGGCGCGGGCTCGCGCTCGTCGATCCGGTGGAACAGCCGCAGGAGTGGTGGGAGTTGACGCGCGGTACGGGCGTCTCGCTCGCCGCGGGCGGCCGCCCCGACGAATCCGGCGAACTCCAGGACGCCGCGCGGCGCACCAGCCTCGACCCCACCGTCCACATGAAGCTCGCCTACGAGACGGCGATGCTCTACGCCCGCCACCACGCCCCCGCCAAACGCGACCCGGAACTGGCCCGGGCCTGGGTCAACCAGGCCATCGCCATCGCGTCGCTGCTGGAGGACCCGGCCGAGCGGACGTTCTTCTCCGTCTTCAACCGCAACGGCCTCGCCCTCATCGCGACCCGCACCGGCGGCATGGACGAGGCGCTGCGGCTGCTCGACCAGGGCATCGCGCGGCTCGACAAGGAGATGGGCCTCGGTGAGCGCAGCTGGCACCGCGTCGGCCTGCGCTACAACCGCGCCCAGGTCAACGCGATGAGCGGGCGCCTGGAGGACGCGCTCGACGACTACGCGCACATCATGGAGATCGACGACGACTTCTCCGACCACTACTTCAACCGCGGCAACATCCTGCGCCGCATGGGCCGGACCGAGGACGCCCTCGCCGACTACGAGCACGCCCTCACCCTGGAACCGCCCTTCCCCGAGGCCCACTACAACTGCGGTGACGCGCGGCTGGAGCTGGGCGACATCGAGGGCGCGCTGCGGGAGTTCGACCGCGTGCTGGTGCTGGAGCCCGGCAACGTCGACGCGCTCCTCAACCGCGCCGGGATCCACGCCGAACTGGGCGACGCGCGGGCCGCGCTCGACGACATCGCCGCCGGGCTGGAACTGGCCCCCGGCCACGCCCATCTGCTGTGCCTCAAGGGCCGGTTGCTGGCCGAGCAGGACGAGTCGGAGGCAGCGCGCGACGCGCTCGACGCGGCCCTCTCCGCCGAACCGGACCTGGCCGAGGCATGGGCGCTGCGGGCCGAACTCGCCTTCGGGGCGGGCGATCTGACAGCGGCCGCCGCCGACTTCGACCGCGCGGTGGAGCTGGGCGGCTCGGTCGCCATCCGCTACAACCGCGGCCTGGTCCACGAGGCCGCCGGGCGCTTCGCCGAGGCGGCGGACGATTTCGCGGCGGTGCTCGCCGAGACGGACGACGAGGACGCCCGCACCCACCACGCGTCGTGCCTGCGCGGCGAGCGGGCCGGGGTGTAGGGGGTGGGTCCGCGGGTTGCGCCGCCCGCCCCGGTGGCGGCGGCGGGGCGGGGACCGATGGCGCCCCCGGAGGCCCGTCCCGTCCCGGGCGGTACGGCGCCGGGCGGCGGTACGGCGACGCCACCGGCGGCGGGCGGTACGGAAGCGGGCGGTACGGAAGCGGTCCCCGGCGGCGGTACGGTCCCGGGCGCGCGCCCGGACCTGGCCGCCGTCTTCACCGAGAGCATGGCGCACCTCGCCTCCGCCGTCGCCGTGGTCACCGCGCGGCAGGACGACGGGGCGCCGTGCGGGCTGCTGGTGTCGTCGGTGTGCTCGTACAGCGTCGCGCCGCCGTCCGTCCTGCTCACCGTCGCCGCGTCCGCCCGCGCGTACGCGGCGTTCACGACCGGGGCGCCCTTCGGGGTGCATGTGCTGGGCGGCGCCGACTCCCGTACGGCGGAGGCCTTCGCGCGCAGCGGCGCGGACAAGTTCGCTTCAGTGCGGTGGAGTTGGGACGGCCCGGTGCCGCGGCTCGCGGACGTGCCGTGGTATTTGGGCTGCGTGGCCGCGGCCGTCTTCCCGCACGGCGACCACGCGGTCGTGATCGGCGAGGTCGTGCGGTGCGTCCGGGACGCGGGGAACGGGCGCGAGCCGCTGGTCTACTACCGGCGCCGGCTCGGCTGGCAGCTCGCGGCCCCGGCGGAGGAGCCGGGCCCGGCGAGGAGGCCCGGCCGGGCGGAGGGGCCGGGTCCGGAGCCCGGCCTCGTGCAAGGTCCCTCCGGCGCGGCGGTGGTCCTGCGGTGACGGCGCGGGCGGCCCCGCCCCGGGAGCCGGGCCCCCCGCCGGGCTCAGGTGCAGTTGCGGTGCGCCGCCGCGTACGGCTCGCGGGCCTCCAGGGCGACGAGCTGCGCGGCCCTGAGCCGCGGACCGGGCTCGATCCCCAGCTCCGCGACCATCATGCCGCGCACCTTCGCGAAGACGGCCAGCGCCTCGGCCCGCCGCCCGGCCCGTACCAGCGCCCGTACCAACTGCTCCTGGAAGGACTCCCGCAGCGGGTGCGCGGCGCACAACTCGTGGAGCTGGCCGACCGCGTCGGCGACCTCGTGGCTCTCACCGCGGCACAGCACGGTGTCCAGGTACTCGCCGAGCAGCGCCAGCCGCTCCTCCTCCAGCCGCACCCCGAACGCGCCGAACTGCCCGGAGCCCTCCAGATCGGCGAACGGGCGCCCGCGCCACAGCGCGAGCGCCCGCCGGAAGGCCTCCCCCGCCTGCCGACACCGTCCCTCCGCGAGATGCCGGCGCCCGGCGGCGGCGTGCGCGCGGAAGCGGTCGAGGTCCAGTTCGCCGGGCGCCACCCGCAGCCGGTAGCCGGTCGCCTCGGTGGCCAGCAGCGGATGGTGCCGCGGGTCGCGCCGTGCGGCGCCGTGCGCGGGGTCGAGCGCGCGCCGCAGCCCGGTGACGTACATCTGCAACGTCGCCGCGGCGGCACGCGGCGGCCGCGCGCCCCACAGCCCCTCCACCAGCCGGTGGTTGGGCACAGGCCGGTTGGCCGACAGGAGCAGCAGCGCGAGCAGCGCCCGCTGCTTCAGCGCGCTCGGCGTGCACGGCCTGCCGTCCCTGTGCATGCTCACCGGCCCCAGCACGAAATAGCGCGGCTCCTCACAAAGCCCTTCGGCAACGCTTTTCTGCTCCTGCGACGCGGAAGAGAGCTGACTGACCACAGCAGGTCTCCGAATTCTGAGGCATCGGTCTGATCGTGACGGCGGTGCTGATCCGGGTGCTGATCCGATCGATATCCGCGCGATGCCGCACCACACGGGCCGTACTCCCGCGCCGCGACACCGCACACGCTGTGCCGGGTGGGCCGCGACGGACCACGGTGGACCCCGGCGGCACCCGAAGGGATCCGGAGGCGCCCTTGAGCACCCGTCCGGAATGCGGTATTCCCTTGCCAGCTGATGTGGATGGACTCTGCCACACCGACAGCCAGGCTTGAAGCAGAATTCAAGACAAATCATGATTCCAGCCATTCCGCACCGGACGATTGCGCGGGCGGCCCGAAGGGCACCATGGCGGGGACGGACGGACCGGATCCCATGAGGAGACGACGGTGATCACCGCCACCCAGGGAGCGACAATCACTTCGGCGTGCACCGTTTGCGGAGGCGTACTGGTCCGTGACGTCGGGCAGTTCGTCGAAGGGGGCCAGCTGCGCTGGGGCGTCGAGGGGCACTGCGGCACGTGCTCCGACGGCTGGTGCGAGACGGGAGCGGGCCCGGCCCCGGCGGAGGTCAGGCGGGCGCTGCTGGCCGAACACGGCGCGGTGCGCCTGCGCGTGGCGGAACGCGGCGCGAGCCCCGTCCCGGTGCTGCGGGCGCTGCGCGAGGTGTGGGAGGTGCCGATCGCCGAGGCCCGGCGACTGGTCGACGAGCTGAACGGGCCCGGTCTGACGGGGAGTTCGGTGGAGATGACCTTTCTCGCGGACGGGCTGCGGCGGCGGTCCGTGGCCACGGTCACCGCCCCGGCGGACGGGCACGCATCGGCCTGACCGGCGGTGCGACGGCCGGTCGGGGCCGCGCCCGGCCGGGTCGAATCGCTTTGCGGGGGCGGCGGTCCGCCCGCAGAATGTGCCGGTGCTGATCCGTCGCGAAGAACCCACCGACGTCCCCGCCGTCCGCGCCCTCACCGCCGCCGCCTTCGCCAAGGCGGACGCCCCCGCGGACACCGAGCCCGTCGAGGCCGGGCTCCTCGACGCGCTGCGGGTCTGCGACGCCTGGATCCCGGAACTGTCCCTCGTGGCGATCGCCGACTCCAGCTCCGAGGTCGTCGGCCACGTCCTGTGCACTCGCGGCCACGTCGGTACGGTTCCGGCCCTCGGACTCGGCCCCCTCAGCGTCCACCCCCGCCACCAGCGCCGGGGCGTGGGCCTGGCCCTCGTCCACGCCGTCCTCGGCGCCGCGGACGCCCTCGGCGAACCCCTCGTCGCCCTCCTCGGCGAACCCGCCTACTACCGCCGCTTCGGCTTCCGTACGGCCACGGACCTCGGCGTGACCCCGCCGGACCCGGCCTGGGGCGCGTACTTCCAGATCCGCACCCTGACCACGTACTCCCCCGCCCTGCGCGGCCCCTTCGCCTACGCCGAACCGTTCAACAGCCTCTGAAGGGAGGAGCGTTGCCCGCCGACCGGCACGACATCGACCTCGCCGCGTACACCGAACGGGCCCGGCGCGGCCCCTGCTTCGTATGCGCCGTCGTCTCCGGGCACCCGGACTACGTCCACGAGACGGTCTACGAGGACGACGACCACGTGGCCTTCCTCGACCGCTGGCCCACCGTCCCCGGCAAGGTCCTGGTCGCCCCGAAGGCCCATGTCGAGCACGCCGTCCGCGAGTTGGACGCCGCCGCGTACACCCGGCTGATGCTCGTTGTCCGTACGGTCGCCCTCGCCGTCGAGGACGTCTGCGCACCCGAGCGCACGTACCTCTACTCCCTCGGCAGCCAGCAGGGCAACGCCCATCTCCACTGGCACATCGCCGGGTTGCCGCCCGGCGTCCCGTACGGCTCGCAGCAATTCCACGCCCTGATGACGGAGAGCGGTGTGCTGGCGGTGCCGCCGGAGGAAGCCGCTGCCATGGCCGTACGGCTGCGCGCCGCGATCGCCGCACTCGGGATTCCGGGCTGATCCTGCGCTCTCCCGCCGGGGAGCCGCCGGGCCGCGTTGCCCTCTCGGCCTTCCCGAACGGACGCCCTTCTCCGCGCCGATGTGCTGCCCGTGCGCCCCTCCCGGAGCCGTCCCCTCCCTCTGACCCTGAGGAGGCACACGCCGGGTGAGCGCGCGACGGGAGTGGTGCGGTGAAGGGCACCCCCGAGAGGGCCCCCGACAAGGCCCGATTACGCCCGCCCGCGCCCGGCCCTGCCCCTCAGGAGCCCACGCCCTCGCTCCCGGCGCCCTCCGGGCAGGGGATGAGCCGTCAGACCGTCCAACTCCTGGCTGGTGTGGCGGGGAATGCGGCGGTTTCACGGCTGGTGGCGCAGCGGTACGTGGCTCCGGTGGTGCCTTCGCCGTCGCAGGCGCCGGGGATGCGTCG
>NZ_JBIRPW010000033.1:0-13721 GCF_044332905.1 Streptomyces sp. NPDC021224
TGCCTCCGTTCCGGCCCCATCCGCAGAGGCCACCGCCACCCCACCTACATGAGTCGCCATCAAGCCGGTCAGACCGACTGAACGACGCCGCCCTGGGGCAGACGCTCGTCAGCCCCGCCGAGGTCTGCCGGTACGTCCGCCCCGCCGCGGCGCGGTGCGACGACCGGGTGCGGGCAACTGGACGCTGAACTGCCGCTCGTACGTCTCGGCCGGCGGGCGCCCCCTGCAGCGGCGCGACGCCGGGCGCGCCGGGGGTGCCGATGACCCGCGTCTCGACTTACTGGACGGGGGCCCGGTGGTCGAAGCAGCGGAGGTCGGCGGGGGCCGGTGGTGCACTTTGCCGATGAAGGCGGCCGTACGCGGGAGGTCCGCTTTGCGCCGCCGCCTGGGCTGCACGTCCTCTTCGCCGCGGCGCTCAGATCGCCATGGTGGTCGCCGATTGGTGTCCCGCGCGTGCCCCTCTGGCGCAGGACCTGGCTGCCGAACGCCGCATCCGCTGACGCCTTACCACCAGATCCCGGACGGGCAAAATCGTCGATCCCGCGGATCCTCGACTCCGCACCACCCCAGGCATTCCGCTCGGCGCGGCGTCACACCGCGCCGCCTGGGGCGACCAGTCAGAAAGGAGGCGGCGGCATGCAGCCCGACCAGATCGCGGTCACCATCGCCCGGCAGGGCAACCGGATCACCGCCCGAACCATCGGCCCGCCCGTCCAGGACGACACCACGACCACCTCCGTCCAAGAGCACGGGTACGCCCACCTGACCGGCCCGTTGCGGCAGCGTGGTCTGGTGTGCACGGTCGAGTACGGCCTCAGCGATTACATCGTCCACGCCGAACTCCCCGACGTCAGCGCCCTGATCATTTCCCCGCCCCAGGAACCGCCCACCGACCACCCGCCCGGCCACCCGAAGAGCTGGCTGGTCACCCGCAGCAGCCCGGACGATCCCACGGTGCACGAAGTGCTCTACAACTCTGAGCCCGGCGGGCCGCACGCCAGGAACGGCGGCAGCACCGCCCCGCTCCTGGCCGCCATCGACGCCCGCCTGGACCAGCTCGGCCTGCCCTCAACGGCGCCGTCCGTCACGCTCGAACCGTTCAACGCCGCCGACACCGTTCTCCACCGCGCCGGCTTCGTCTCCGAAGTAACCCACCGTGGACGCTTCCACTACCTGCCCGTCGGCATGACCGACCCGGGCGAGCAGCGTCGCGCGGTGACCGGGGCCGTGGCCGCGCTGAAGGCCGAGGGCTTCGTCCACGCCGTCGAGGCCGACCTGCTCGACAACAGCCTCCCGGTCTCCACCGACAGCCGGGCGAGCCTCGGCGACCGTCTCGCTCATCTCACCCAGTCCCTGTCCCGGGCCGGTCACACCAGCCAGGCCGTCGCGGCACTCAGCGAGCTGACTGCGCCCGGCGACGGCGTCCTGGACCGGCTCGCCGAAGCCCTCAATGCCACGGCCGACTGGTGGGAGGAACTCGGCGGGCCGATCGATCCCGTCTACGCCGACCGGCTGCGCCGCATCAACCAGCAGATAAGCGTCTCCTTCATGGAGATCAAGCAGCTGCGCAACGCCCTGGCCGACCGCCACACCGCACACCCCCGGCACACCCAGCCCGACCCGGTACCCGCGCAGGAGCCCCGCGTCGCTGCCGCGCTGGCGTACTCGCCGACCGCCCAGCGAAGCCGTCCAGCACCCACACCCGCTTGTCCTGCCGCCACGCCCGCCCCACCCGCGGCCCGGCCCGAACGCACGCGCTGAACCGACTCACCCAACTGTCGCCACCGTCTCCGACCTGGAGGAATGCCTCCTCATGATCCGCACCCGCAGACCGTCCGCCCTCACTGGTCCCGCTGTAGCTACCTGCCCCGAACGGATTCGCCATGCCTCCTTTCGAAGACCCGCTCCCCGATGTCGTGGTCGGCCGCCACCCCGACTTCGGCATCGTCGCCGCCAACCCCAAACACCTCGCCGCGAGCGCCTGGATGCTCCGCGGGTTCGACTTCCACCCTGTCCCTGGCCACCCCGATCTGTACGCACTGGCCGATCAGCAGCGCGACGGACGGGGCCGTACCACCCGTGCTGTCGACCTCCTGCGCCGGGCCAACTACCGGGTCCACGTCGACGTCGAGTTCGACGCCTCTCCCGCAGCCCCAGAGCCGGTTCCCACCGCCACCTCGTCCCAGCGCGTCGAGCCCGACGTCGCGTTCGCCGACCACCCCCGGCTCGGCATCGTCGCCGCCACCACCGACGGCACAGACGCCGGCGAGCAGCTCCTGGAAAAACACGGCTGGCAGCCCCACCCCAGCCTTGACATCTACGTGCTGCCACCCGCCACCGGGCGCGACCAGGCCCTTAGCCAGCTCGCCCAGGCCACCGCGGCAATGCGCCGTGCTGACCTTCAGGTCGCCGTGCAGCCCGCCCTCGCCCGGGATGTCACCGCGCGGCGTCTGCCCGCACCGACCAGGCCGGCGCCCCGGGAACGCGGCCCGGACGCCGCCGCGCGCAGGTTGCCCTCCCTGAGCGCTGCCGCGCTGGCGGCCAGTCCCGCTCGCGCCGGCCGGCCAGGCACACCCCCGGTCCCCGCACCCGCCGCCCCGGCCCCGGTCTCCCGACCGGTGGACCCGCGCGTGGCGTTCTCCCACACCCGCTGACGCCCCAACCCCTTGGAAGGAAGAGCCGTCGTGGCCGTTGTTGGTACGCCCGGCTATCAGAACGTGCGGAAAGGCGAGTCAGGTAGCTGCGGGGCGGTGAGGCCCGCCCCGGAGCACGTCGGCAGTCATTGCCCATCGTTCGTGGTCCAGCCACGCACCGTTGATGCGCTAAAAGCTCCGGGCCCGCCTCGCCTTCGCCCAACACTCCACCGGCTTTCCCGCCACCACCGATAGGAGATCCGCCTTGCCCGAAGCACCAGCAGAGCCGTTCATTCCGATCCGGCACACCATCACCGGCGAGATCACCACCACCGGCTACAACGCCGCCGCCCGGCGAATCCTGCTCCAGGACGGCTTCGAAGAGAGGCCCGGCTGCGCCTGCGGAGCGACGGAACCCGGTACGGAGCGGACACATGGGCCTGCTCGCCAGCCGACGAGCTGCTCGTCGCCGGCCACCCCCTGCCCCTGGACCGAGCCCTCGGTCGGCCAGTGAGCGCCGACGGTGCGCACCGGTTGGCCCGGTCGCCGATGTCGGCATTGTCCGTGAACCGCTCCGAGACCGGCCAGCCCCTCCAGTCCACGCCAACCCCGCCCGCGCCCCTGCCTGTTGAAGGAGCCTCGTTGTGACCACACCCGGACCGCCTACCAGTCCAGCGCGCACCAAGGGCGGCGAACTACGGGCCAAGGTGGCCCGACTGCTGGCCGACCGGCCGGCGGACACGCTCACCATCGGGGGCATGGCCAGGCAGCTGGGCCACTCGCACGGCGCCGTCCGCAACGCCGCCCTCACCCTGGTGCGACGCGGCGAGGCCGACCAAGGCGGAAGCGGACAGCCGCAGTTCCGTGCGAATGCGAAGACTGCCGCGGCCGCGCAGACCGCTGTGATCAGCCCGCCGGGCACCCACCCTTCCCGCGCTCAGGCGGCCACGGCCCGCACGACCATTCCCGCAGCAGCCACGCCGAAGCAGACCGGCCCGATCCGTCGCGCGGGGGGTCAGCTCTACCACCCCCGGGAGCTGGCCGATCTGCCCGACGTCGAGGCGTTGAATCGCTTGCGTGACGCCGACGTGCCGGTGCTGCTCTACGGCCCTCCGGGCACCGGCAAGACGTCGCTGGTAGAGGCGGCGTTCCCGGACCTGCTCACCGTCGCCGGTGACGGCGACACCACGGTCGGCGACTTGGTCGGCGAGTACACGCAGGCTGACAGCGGAGGTTACGTCTTCCAGTACGGTCCGCTGGTCACCGCGATGACCGAGGGCCGCGCTCTGCTGATCGACGACGCGACCCTGATCTCGCCGAAGGTCCTGGCGGCGCTGTATCCCGCGATGGACGGGCGCCGCCAGATCCAGGTCAAGGCGCACAAGGGCGAAACCATCAAGTCCCAGCCCGGCTTCTACGTGGTGGCGGGCCACAATCCAGGCGTACACGGTGCCGTTCTGACGGAGGCGCTGTCGTCCCGATTCAGCGTACAGATCCAGGTCGGGACGGACTATGACCTGGCCTTGGCGCTGCGGATCGACGCCCGGGTGGTCCGAGTCGCCCGGCACCTCGCCCACCAGGTCGAACTCGGTGAGCTGGGCTGGGCCCCCCAACTGCGGGAGCTGCTCAGCTACCAGAAGACCGAGGCCGTCCTCGGCACCAAGGCCGCGCTTGCGAACCTGGTCGGCATCGCGCCTGTCGAGGATCGCGACGCCGTCTCCGCTGCCGTCGTCAAGGCTGTCGGCGTCAAGGAGGCCGCTCCCCTCACCCTCGGCAGGCAGCTTCCCGCCGCGACCGCTTCGGCCGTCCGGCAGCCCGCGGGAAGCACCAGCTCCGCGCACCGGGGCCGCGCGCGATGAGCGCCCGCCACCACGTCCAGTCCCCCGCCACCGCGCCGGACGACGACGCCGACCTCGCGCGCTGGGACGACGACGGCGCCCCGCCCGCGCAGCCCCGTACCTCCCCGGCCGCGTGGCTGCGCGTGGGTGCCGAACTCGGCGACCGGCTGGTGGCCCTCTCCGGCCGCCAGGACCTGCTCGTCACCTGCCGTCCCGGCACGCGCAGCGGCGCACCGGCCGGGTTCTCCCGCACGCTGGGCGAGGTCGAGTTCGACGCCCGTCTGTTCGCCCCGCTCCAGCCCCATGAGGTCAATCCGCGGATCGTGGGCGACGAGGAGCGGTATCCCGCCGCCTGGGGCGTGTTCGTCCACGAGGCCGCGCACGCGGCCCACTCCGTCTGGACACCGCCTACCGGAGCGGACCCCCGTGTCGTCGAGGCCGCCCTCCTGCTGGAGGAGAGCCGTGTCGAAGGCGCACACCTGATCACGCGGCCCACGGACCGCACGTACCTGCGCACCAGTGCCCGAACCCTGGCCATGCCCGACATCGCCCACCCCACCCTTCAGGGCATCGAGCACGCCGCCGGCGTGGCGGCCCTGATCCTCGGCCGCCGTGACGTCGGCATCCTGGACGCCGGCGAGACCCGGGCCGTCGCCGATCTGTGCGAAAAGGTGCTGGGCGCAGACCTGTTGGCCACCCTCACCCGCATCTGGACCGCAGCCCACCAGTGCGCCGACCACGACGCCCAGAGCATGCTCGCGCACGCTCAAGAATGGTGCGCCGCTCTGGACGCCGCCGCCCCCACCCTGCCTGTGCCGGAGAACCTCACCGATCTGCTGTCCGGCGCCGTGGGAGTCGTCATGGACAACACGGCAGCCACCGACGCCGCCGACCTCGCGGCACAGGCCGCAGCGACCAACGCCATGGCCGCGCAGTCCAAGGCGCAGGCTCAGGACCGAGCCCAGCGGGCCGGCCAGCGACGCCAAACCGCCGCCACCGCCAAGAGCGTCTTCAACACCCGCGGCACCACCGTCAACCCCGACGGCACACCGGCGCCCTACGGCAACCCGGTCACCGGCACCCGCAGGCCCACCGCCGCCGAGCACAGTGCCGCCGCGCGCCTGAGCCGCGCCCTGCGGGCCGCCGCCTATCGCGAGCGGACCGAGGAACGGACCACCAGCCCCACCCCGCCCGGCCGCCTCAACATGGGTCGAGCTCTCGCCCGCGACGCCCAGCGCGCGGCCGGGTCGGTCCCCACCGCGGAACCGTTCGCCCTGACCCGCCGCCGCAGTTCCCCCACCCCACCCCTGCGTGTGGGGATCGCCGTCGACGTCTCCGGCTCCATGCGTGCCGCCTGCGCGCCCGTCGCGTCCGCCGCCTGGATCGTGGCACGCGCAGCGGCCCTGACCGACCCCGACTCCCACACGGCCACCATCGCCTACGACACGCACCTGACCGCCTTGACCCGGCCCACCCACCGGGCACCGGAGCGCGTGACAACGTTCGACGCCAACGGCGGCAGTCACAACCTCGCCAACGCCCTGGACGCGCTCGACCACGGCCTCGAACTCAGCCGCCCCGGCGCCGGCCGCCTACTCGTGATCGTCACCGACGCCATCTACACCCCCGACGAAACCGCTCAAGCCGTCACCCGCGTCAAGCGGCTCACGACCGCCGGCTGCGCCGTGCTCCAGCTCACCGTCACCGCGCAGTCCCGCCACTTGCCGGGGACCACCTTGCTGCACCTGACCCAGCCCTCCAGCGCTCCCGCCGCCATCGCCACGGCGGCCACAAACGCCATTCGCAGGACACGCTGAGACGACGCAGAAGGCGGAAGCGTCCCCGAGACCACCGCCAAGCAGTCCAGACCACCTCCGTCCGCCGCATGAATCGCGCATCTGATGCACGACCCTCCGCAGCGACGCAGGCCACCACCCCAACCGCCAACGAAGGGCGCTCGATATGAAGCCCAAGACCAGCAGCCCGACCTCGAACGTAATGCCCATCAAACGGAATTCCCCGGGGATGAAGACGATTTACCAGATCTCGCACTCCTGCGGACACATCGCCGAGCGGGACCTCGGCGACCGGCGTGCCGACGAGCGCGCGGGACTGGTCCGCTGGCTGACCGAGCGTCCGTGCACCGACTGCTGGAAAGACGCCCACCAGCGCGACGCTGCGAGCACGCAGGAGTGGCTGGAGAACAAACGCGCCGAGGAGCAGGCCGAGTCCGAAGCCTGGTCAGCCCAGTACGCGATGCCTCCGCTGGAAGGCACCGAGCGCGCGGTCGCCTGGGGCGTCCGCTGCCGGCACCAGATCCTCGCCGCTGCCTACACCGTCCTCGTCGCGGAGGGCGACACCGCCGAGACCGAGTGGGAGGCGATGGAGGACAAGGCCAGGACCGTTACCCGAGCAGGGTGGTGGATTGATCAGCGGTCCTCCGAGCCCGGTGATCTGGCCGAGCTGCTCGACGCGGCGACCGACGCTGATCGGCCGACTGAGAACCCGTATTTCTGACCCGCCCGGTGCCCCGCCCGGGGCGGGCACCGGCTTCCCCTTGGCCCCTGCTCACCGATGCGGATCTGTCATGCCTCAGTACCCCCTGCGCTGCGCGATGTGCGGCGCACCGAAAGCACCACGGAGCTGCTCGTCCAACCGCACGGCAGTGAGCCCGGCTTCCGGCCGTACCTGCTCGCCGCCTGGTCGCCCGAGCTGACCGCCCAGGACGGCATTTCCCTGCCGTTGCTGGCGGCCGTGCTCGACGAGCCACTGGCCCTGCACACACCGCGCACCGGACGCCCTCCGGCCCGGCGGCTGACGTGGCACTGCGCGATCCGCAACACCACCGCGGTCGAGCTGGACGACGACTGGTTCGGGCTGACATGCGAAGTCCTGGACGGTACCGGCATGGAACCGGACGACGACCCGTCGGCCTGCCGCTGGGTGGCTCTGCGCAACCAGGCCGACGGGCTCGACATCGTCACCACCGTCATCCGCCAGGACGGCCGCTCGGCCCGGCTGCACGGCGACGCCGACTTCGCCCGCTCTGCCTGTACGAGCTTGGCCGACGACCACGGACTCCGCTCGTCGGCATGACGAAGGCACGGGCTTCTACCACCGGTCTCCGGACGGGCCAAATCGCGGATCGTGCGGATCCTCATCACCCGGAAGCCCGACCACGGGCCCCGCCCCTTCGCTCTCGTTCGAGGTCAACGCCGTGATCGCTCACCTTCAGCGCGCCAGCAACGCCGCCAACCTGCTCGCCTACCTGTACGGGTCGGGCGAGCGCGGCGACCAGAGCAACCCCCGTGTGGTGGGCGGCGACTGCCACGGCGTCCCGATCGACCTGCTCACGCACTCCGACAACCTGCCCTACCTGGCCCATGCCCTGAACGCGCCTGCCGAGCGCCTCGGCCCCCGGGTCCCGGAGCGGCCGGTGTGGGTCTGCTCCGTCCGCTCCGACCCCTGCCAACGCGACCTGAGCGACGCCCAGTGGGCGGAGATCGCCCGCCGGGTCGTGCGGGTCACCGTCGCACCCGGTGGCGATCCGGACGCCTGCCGCTGGATCGCTCTGCGCAACCAGCCCCGCCAGGTGCACGTCGTGGCGACCCTCGTCCGCGAGGACGGCAGCCTCCACAACGCCTACCGCGACGCCTTCCACCTGCAGACCGAATGCCGACGTATCGCCGCAGAACTCGGCCACGTGCCAGCCTCCCCTCAGCCCACGCCCCCCGTACCGGAGAACGTCATGCCGCTCACCGTCACTATCACCACCGAGCCGAGCGGCAGCGTCGTCGCCCGCGGCGGCGACAGCCTGGCCGTGATGCTTCTCGACCGCGCCGGCTTCCCCTACGTCAACGACTGGCACGGCCCCCGCCATCGACTGCCCACCTCCATGCCGCGCCACGAGCAGGCTGCCACCGCCTCGCACGCCGCCGAGATGCTCCGCGCCGCCCGATACACCGTCGAACTCGACCCCGCCCTCGACGCCTCTTCCGCCGACCCACAGTCCCTCGGCGGGCAGGTCCTGGCGGTCACCGACCGGATTCGGGGCGCCCAGAGCGGCGCCGAACTGGCAGACGCGCTCGAACCGCTCCTTCACGAAGAGCACGGAGTCCTGGAGCGGGTGCGGGAGGCGCTGGAGGCCGCCGGGGAGCAGATCACCGACCTGGACGACGAGGCGTACCAGCTCGGTGATCGGTTCGGGTTCGCCGCCGAGTTCATCGCCGCAGCGCAGGGCGAACTCCTCGGCGGGGATGAGGAACTGCGCCGTGTAGCCGTTCCCGCGCACGAGCGAGCAGCGGCGCGGTCGGCTGCGGTGCACGACACTCGCAGCGCCGCGCTGGCCACCTCGCCCGCAGCGGCCCAGGGACCAGTCTCCCGGACCACCGCGCCCTCCACCCCGGCCGCGGCACCGCCCTCCGGCCCGCCGCGCGACTCCGCGCCCCGGGCCCGGTGATCGGCGATGCGCTTGCTGCCCGCCCTGCGCCGCTCCGGCGGCCTGTCACCCCTCTACCTGATGCGGGCCTCCGACGCCCTGGCCAGCACCACCGCCACCTACGCCATCCCGCTGCTGGTTCTGATCACCACTGGCTCCACCGCGCTGACCGGCATCGCGTTCCTGCTGGAGTGGACACCGCGTCTGAGCGCGTTCACCTTCGCCGGATCGCTGACCGACCGTTTCGGCGCGGCACACGTCTTCCGCTTGACCAACTTCGTCCGCGCCACCATGATCGCCCTCGCCGCCGTCCTGCTGATCGCCCTCCCCAGCGCAGGAGCCGTGACAACTACGGTTGTCCTCGCCTTCGGCACGGTGTCCGGGCTGCTGGCGGAGGTCTCGTTCGTCGCTGTGGAGACGCTCGGCGCCGAAGCCGGTCGGCACCTGGGCGGCCAGGCGCACCGTGTGCAGGCCGCGCAGACCGGGATCGACCAGGGCGCCGTGCTCGTCGGTCCGCTGCTGGGCGGCCTACTGCTACTGGCCGGGCCTGGCGTGCTGCTGGCCGTGGTTGCGCTGCTGGCGATGACCGCAGCCGCTGCAACGCCGGACGACAGCGTCACGGCGGAGGGACACCGTGCGCCGAGCAGTCTGCTCACCGGATGGCGGACCCTGCGCCGAACTCCCGCTCTGGCCTGGTTGATCGGGGGGCTCGCCGCCTCCAACCTCGCTTCGGGGGTGCTGCAGGCCGCTGCCCCGATCACCGTCATCCACCGCTTCCGTTACTCCACCGCCGCCGTCGGCGCGGTGTGGAGTGCGGCGGCCGTCGCCTCGATGCTCACGGTGATCGCCGCCCGAAAGGCCATCGACCGCTGGTCGGTGTGGCCGGTCGGCGCCGTGGCTGCCGCCGTATCCACCGCAGCCTGCCCCGCCGTCGCCCTGGCCCCCGGCTTCGCCGCCTACACCGCGGCCGTCGCAGTCCTCATGGCGGCCGAAGGCGCGCTGACCGTCGTCCTGCGCACCCTGCGCGCCCGGCTCATCCCGGCGTCCGCGTTCGGCTCGACCCTGGCGGTGACGATCATCTTGGTGCTGCTGCCGCTGCCGGTGGCCGGTGCCCTGGTCGCGGCCGTGCCCACCGCCGGACTTCCCCATCTGCTGCTGGCCTGCGCCATCGGTCAGGGCCTGGTGCTCGCCTCGTGCTTCAGCGGACTGCGCCGCCACCGCGAAGCCTGCGCACCCCCGCTCGAACCAGCCCTCGCGGCACACCGAAGTGAGCCGGTCCGGCCTGTGGACGCGCCGTGACCACCTTCGTCCCCACTCCAACGCCCCTTTCCCCTTCCCCTCTTCCTCTCCGTCTCCCGCCCGCTGGAAGGTTCCCCATGCCCCGATCCACCCGCCCCCTGCTGATCGTCGTCGCCGGTACCGACCGGGTCTACCGCGGCTACTGCCTGGAAAGCGTGGCCGCCGGGTACGACATCGCGCTCATCGACACCAACCCGCCGACCTGGCAGCAGCACCTGCTCGTCGACCACGAGACCGCCGATACCCGCGACCTCGAGGCGGTCGTCGCCGCGGGCCTCGCGCTGGCCGCCCGGCACACCGTCGCCGGGGTGCTCACCTGGGACGAGTACGCCCTCGTCCCCACCGCCACGCTCGCCGCCCGCCTCGGCCTGCCCGGCGCCACCCCCGAGTCGATGACCTGCGCCCGGAACAAGGCTGCCAGCCGTGCGAAGTTCGCCGAGCACGGCGTGCCGTCGGCGCAGTCCACGGTGGTCGACTCCCTGCCGCACGCCACCGCCGTCGCGCACCGCACCGGGTTCCCCGTCGTCCTCAAGCCCGCCTCGCACGCCGCGAGCATCGGCGTGATCCGCGTCGACCGGCCCGAGGAGCTGCCCTCGGCGTGGGCGTTCGCCTCGGCCGGCGCCGGCGGGCAGGGGCGCGAGGGGTACGGGGTGCTGGTCGAGGAGTACCTGTCGGGGCCGGAGATCTCGGTGGAGTGCGTGACCGCCGGCGGGATCACCACGCCGCTGGCGGTGACACGCAAGGAGGTCGGCTTCGCCCCGTACTTCGAGGAGACCGGGCACACGGTCAGCGCCGGCGACCCGCTGCTGCCGGAAGTCGGCCCCGTCGCGGTCCAGGCCGTGTCCGCGCTCGGCATCACCGACGGCGTGCAGCACGTCGAGATGCGCCTGACCCCCGCGGGCCCGCGGATCATCGAAGTCAACTCCCGTATCGGGGGCGATCTGATCGGCCGACTCGTCCGCCTGGCCACCGGCCTGGACCTGCCGCGCATCGCCGCGGACATCGCCTGCGGAATCGGTCCCTCACTGGCACCGACCAGGAAGGGCACCGCTGCCGTCAAGATCCTCTACGCCCCGGCGACCGGCACGCTGAGCGCCCGGCATCTGCCGGTCAAGCCCGGTGTCCAGCCGCCGTGGCTGCGGCAGGTGGCCTGGCTTCGCGAGGTCGGCGACCACGTGGCGCTCCCCCCGCAGGGCGACGCCGGCTCCGCCCGGGTCGGAGTCTTCATCGTCACCGCCGACGACCCCGCCCGCGCCCGCGCCCGGGTCGACGACCTGTTGGGCCGGCTGATGCTGACAGTCGCCTCGCCGGACCGCCGCCCGTAGCCCGACCCGGAGCTTCCTGGAGGAACCGTGCCCAACTACTACGACAGCATCGGCGAAGCCATCGGCGCCGCTATGGCCCACAACATCGCGCTCGCCCACCGCAAACCGCCCCGGATCCCACCGTCCGTCGACACCGTCGAAGCCGCCCGCGCCACGCCCCCGCACGGACGGGGCGAACCGGCATTCGATGCGCAGTCGCCCGCGAACCGAACCGAGCCCTTCGGTACGGACATCGAAATCTTCCGGTGACGGGACGGCACGGTGTGGGCGGATGCCCGCCACAGCCTGCCCGACGCCTCCCGTCACCTCGTGCACAGCGTCCTGCGGCTGGAGGGCTTCCAGCTCGTCAGCCCCGACGTGCTCCCCCACTCCTACAAGCTTGTCACCGTCCCTCCCGAGGGCGAGCTGCGGCGGCAGCTGTCCGCCGTGGCCGAGAACCTGTCGCGCAGCGGGTTCACTGTCAACATCGAGCCCGACCTCTACACCGACGAGGTCCTGCCGCCCGCGCTCGCCGAGCCCCGCCGCCAGAAAGCCGCCCGGCTCAGCTCTCCCTCCATGGGGACGACTCCGGCCTCCGCCGAGACCTCACCACCGTTGGCACCACCTACCGGTCCGACGACCGTTCGCCGTACTCGCTGAAAGGCCACTTGACCATGCACGCCCCGAGATCCCGTCGCTGCTGCCGCGCCCCTCCTGACCAGCACCAGCCCCTGGACCCGCCATGCCTTCGCCTCCCCGCTCCCGCCAGCCTTCCACGACAACGGGTACCGATACGGCCCTGATCATCGTCCTCGGCCTCTGGGTCACCGTCCTTGCCTTCGGCGCCCTCACCTGGCTGACCGGCAACCTCACCAACGCGATGTACGGCTCCGGCTCGTGGACGCACTTCGCCACCCTGGACGCCGCGCTCCACCCCCACCAGATCTGGCCGCACCTCGACGCCACCGCCGTCCTGATCGGCGCCCGCCTCGTTCCCGGCCTGCTCACCCTCGCCCTCGCCACGACCGGCTGCACGGTATGGCTCCGGCTCCGCGCCACTCCCGCCGGTCTGGCGGGCAAGGCCGACCTCGCCCCGCTCCTCGGCAAGCAGATCACCGCCAAGGCCCGCGACCTGCGGCCGAGCCTCGCCGGCCAGGAGCGTAAAAGAGGTCGCAGCCGCTGACCGCGGCATCCTCCTCGGCACGCTGTCCCCCGGCCGAGCCGAGGTGCGCGCGTCCTGGGAGGACGTCCTCGTCGCCATCATGGCCCCCCGCTCCGGGAAGACCACCGGGCTCGCCATCCCCGCGATCCTTGCCGCACCCGGCCCGGTCCTGCTCACCAGCAACAAAGCCGCCAACGACGCCTTCACCACCACCTTCGACGCCCGGTCGCAGGTCGGCACCGTGTGGACGCTGGACCCGCAGCAGATCGCCCACCATCCCCGCCAGATGTGGTGGGACATTCTCGCCGACGCCCGCGACCTCGCTGGCGCCACGCGACTGGCCGGGCACTTCGTCGCCGCGTCCGTGGACGAGGCCGCCGGATCCGACTTCTGGTCCACCGCCGCCAGCAACACGCTCGGCGCGCTGTTCCTCGCCGCGGCCTCCCACCGGCGGCCTATCACCGACGTCCTGGCCTGGCTCGCCTCACCGGCCGACCGCACCCCGGTCGACCTGCTCACCGACGCCGGCCACGACGCGGTCGCCGCCCAGCTCCAGGGCACCGTCTCCGGCGCCACCGAAACCCGCGACGGCATCTACGAGACCGCGAGGCAGTACGCGAGCTGCCTGCTCGACCCGGACGTCGCCGCATGGGTCACCCCCGCCAAGCACCTGCCGCAGTTCCGCCCCTCGGCGTTCGCCACCTCCCGCGACACCCTGTACCTGCTCAGCAAGGACGGAGGCGGCTCTGCGTCGGCGATCATCGCCGCAGCAGCCGACGCCGTGATGCGCGCCGCCGTCGTCGTCGCCGAACGGTCCGGCGGCAGGCTCGACCCGCCCGCGCTGTGCGTGCTCGACGAAGCCGCCAACGTCTGCAGGATCGGTGATCTCCCGGACCTCTACTCCCATCTGGGCAGTCGGGGCGTCATCCCGATGACGATCCTGCAGTCCTACTCTTCTGAGTCAGGAATTTCGTTCATATCTGTAGACTTGGCCTGTGGCACGGACGGGTCGGCCGAAGGCCGAGTTGGTGTTGTCGGTTGATGAAC
>NZ_JBIRPW010000034.1:0-13660 GCF_044332905.1 Streptomyces sp. NPDC021224
GGATCACACCGTAGGACCGGGCCAGTGCGAACAGCGCGGTCTCCACCGCGAACAGCGCGGCCTGCGTGAACAGCGTCTGATCCAGACGCCCGTCCTCCCCGCCCTCGTCCGCCCCGCCGAGGACGACGTCCTTGAGCGGGGCCGGGAGGTGCGCGTCCAGGGCGGCGCACACCTCGTCGAAGGCCTCGGCGAACACCGGGTGGGAGTCGTAGAGTCCGGCGCCCATGCCGGGTCGCTGCGAGCCCTGCCCGGTGAACACCACTGCCACCCGGCCCTCGCCCGCCGCACGGCCCCGCACCACCCCCGGCACCTCAACACCACCGGCAAGCCCGGCCAGACCCGCCAGCAGCCCCTCACGGCCGGACCCCAGCACCACCGCCCGGTCCTCGAACACCGCCCGCGAACCGATCAGCGACACGGCCACATCCACCGGCGACACCTCACCGGCCGACACCACCTCCAGCAGCCGCCCGGCCTGCCCGGCAACCGCACCCCCACCACGACCCGACACCACCCACGGCACCACACCCGACACCACCGGCAACTCCGCCGAAGACACCTCCTCCGCCACCACCGGCGCGTCCTCCAGCACCACGTGGCAGTTCGTGCCGCCCATGCCGAACGAACTGACTCCCGCGACCAGCGGCTGACCCGGCTCGGGCCACTCCGACAGTTCGTGCTGCACCGCCAGCCGAAGCTCGTCCAGCGGTATCTCGGGATTGGGGGTCTCGTAGTTGAGACTGGCCGGGAGTTCGCGATGGCTGATGCTCAGCACCGTCTTGATCAGACCGACGATGCCTGCCGCGCCTTCGAGGTGGCCGACGTTCGTCTTCGCGGAGCCGACCAGCAGCGGGCGGTGCGCCTCGCGGAGGGTGCCGAGGGCGGCGCCGAGGGCGCGGGCTTCCAGAGGGTCGCCTATACGGGTGCCGGTGCCGTGCAGTTCGACGTACTGGACGGTCTCGGGACGGGTGCCGGCGCGCTCGTGGGCGAGGCGGATCACCTGCTCCTGGGCGCGGGCGCTCGGCACGGTGAGGCCGGGGGTGGTGCCGTCGCTGTTGACGGCGCTGCCCCGGATGACGGCGTGGACGCGGTCGCCGTCGGCGAGCGCGCGGGAGAGCGGTTTGAGGATGACCGCGCCGCCGCCCTCGCCGCGTACGTAGCCGTTGGCCCGAGCGTCGAAGGTGTAGCAGCGGCCGTCGGGGGAGAGGCCGCCGAACTTCGTGACGGCGACGGTGCTCTCGGGGATGAGGTTGAGGTTGACGCCGCCCGCGACGGCGAGCGTGGACTCGCCCTTGCGCAGGCTCTCGCAGGCCAGGTGCACAGCGACGAGGGCCGAGGACTGCGCGGAGTCCACGACGAGACTGGGACCGTGGACGCCGAGGACGTAGGAGAGCCGGTTGGCGATGATGCCGCGCTCGACACCGGTGAGGGAGTGCCTGGTGATGCCTGCGGCGCCGCCGTACTGCTGGAGCAGGGTGGCGTAGTCGTCCATGATGGCGCCGACGAAGACACCGGTCCGGGTTCCGCCGATGCTGTCGGGGGCGATACGCGCGTTCTCCAGGGCCTCCCAGCCCAGTTCCAGCATGAGGCGCTGCTGCGGGTCCATGGCGACGGCTTCCTTGGGCGAGATGCCGAAGAAGTCCGCGTCGAAGCCGTCGACCCGGTCGAGGTAGGCGCCCAGTCGGGTGATCGCCTTGCCGGGTGCCTCACGGTCGGGGTGGTAGAGCTCGTCCGCGTCCCAGCGACCGGCGGGTGTCTCCGTCACGGCGTGCCCGCCGGCGCGCAGCAGCTGCCAGAAGGCGTCGGGGTCGGGTGCGCCAGGGAGCCGGCAGGCCAGGCCGATGACGGCGATCGCCTCGGTGGTCGGAGTCGCGGTCGATGCGGCGCCGATCGGGGTGCGGTCAGTACTCATCGTGCTGCTTACCTCTCGTCGTCATCAGCGCTCGTCGGCTACGGCGTTCGTCGCTCGGCGTTTTGTGGTCGGCGCCCGTTCACCGGCGTCGTCGGGCCTGTGGAGCCGGCGGCTTCGCGGGCCGTCGGCCGGCTCGCGGGCGTGGCCGTGAGGTGCGTCCGCAGGACGCGAGCGCGGGCCGACCTCAGGGCGGGTCGGCCCGCGCGCGGTACGTCCGGTCGGCGGTGCGTCCGGTCGGCGGTGCGCTCGGCGGGCGGCGCGGAACCGGGACGAGGACGGGCACCCGGGCCCGCGGGCCCGGGTGCCCGACCGGTCAGGAGCCCACGGCGCCCGCCGCCGGGGCCAGGGTGTCGGCGAGGCTCCGGCGCAGCAGGCCCAGGAACTCGTCGGTCGACTCCCGGGTGAAGAAGTGGCCGCCGGGGAGGCGGTGGACCCGGAATTCGTCCCGGGTGTGATCGAGCCAGCGCTCGGGTTCGGCGCCCTGCATCAGCGGGTCGGACCGCCCGCTGAACACCTCGATCGGCACGGGCAGCCGGGGCAGGAAGGTGCGGTCGTGGCTGCGGCACAGCCGCAGGTCGTCGCGGGCCATGTCGAGTGCCGCGGCGAGCCATTCCGGGTAGGCCAGGATCGCCTCGGACATGCCGCCCAGCTCCATGAGCACCTGCACGAGTTCGTCGTCCGGCAGTTCCGGCAGGCTGCCGAGGGCCGGCGGGCGGTCCGGCGCCGGGTAGGCGCTGACGAGCAGGACCTCCGGGAGCGGCCCGCCGGTCCGGAAGAGCCGCCGGGTGAGGTTGTACGCGACGAGCGCGCCCATGCTGTGCCCGTAGAGGGCGAACGGCCGGTCGAGGGCGCCGGAACCGGAGAGCTCGTCGACCAGTTCGTCGGTCAGCGCCTCCATCTCCCGGAGCCGCGGCTCGCCGTTGCGCGTCTCCCGGCCCGGGAGCTGGACCGGCACCAGCGCGACGTCCGCGCCGAGACCACGCTGCCAGTCGCCGTACGCGGAGGCTCCGCCGCCCGCGTGGTGGAAGCAGAACAAGCGGATCCGGGCCTCCCCGGCCGGCTCGCGGGTGAGGTACCGCGAACGCCGGGAGAGCGGGGTGCTCACGCCGCCACCAGGTCGTAGACCCGCTCCAGGCTGGGGGCCTCCAGGAGGTCGGGCAGCGCGATACGACGTGAGGTCTCGCGCTCCAGGATGACCACGAGGGACAGCATGTGCACCGAGTCCCATCCCGGCACCCGGTCGAAGGGGAGCCCGACGTCCTCCTTGGTCACGTCGAGGCCGAGCTCGTCCCGCAGGAGGGTCACGAAGTCGTCGAGGGTGTTCACGAGGGCTCTCCAGGGGGGCTGCCGGCGCCGACGGGGCTGCCGGACGGGTGGTCGGTCTGAAGGGGCGGTGCTTTGTCCGCCGCGCCTGCGTTCTCCGACGAGGCCGGGGACGACGGCGTACGGAAGGAGGCCTGCAGGCGGACATGGGACGGTGCCGCCGGGATCTCGGCGAGGTCGTGGCGGAACACCGCGGTGGTGCCGTCGTCCGACACCTCGGTGAAGCCGACGAGCGGATAAAGGCCGCGTACCTTGCCGTTCTTGGCGGTGCGCCGGTGAGTGCCGATGACCTCCTCCGCCCCCGTGGCCTTGAAGTGGCCGAGCAGCGCGCTCAGGCACGCCTGCTCGATGCCCCGGGAGAACACCCGGCAGCTGAGCAGGAAGTTGTCGATCCTGGCCGTCCCGCCCTCCTGCCGGGCGAGAACCGCGCCGACCAGCCCGTTGTCGCCGAAGCGGTCACGGGAGTGGACGGCCAGCACGAGCGCGGCCGGATCGGCGCGCAGGGCCTGCACATCGGACTGCTGAAGCCGCTCGGTCGTGAGGTTGAACTGGTTCGTCCGCTGCGTGATCTGCGACAGCCGGGGGACGTCCCGGTCCTCGGCCGCGGTGAAGCGCACCGTCACGTCCAGCTCGCGCAGGTAGTCGTCCAGCGAGTCGAAGCTGTCCAGGAAGTCCTTGCGCTCCAGCTCCTCCCGGTAGGTGGACGCCCTGGCGCGGTCCGCGGCGGTCAGCTCCAGTACGTCGAACCAGCCGTCCCGCAGCAACTTCTCGATGTGCAGGGCCGGTTCGGTGTCCAGCCGTACCACCGCGACGTCCGGCAGCTCGCGGCGCACCAGCCCGCACTCGTACGGGCTGTCGTCGGCGAAGACGAAGGAGTCGACGCCGAGGTTCAGATCGGCCGCGAGCTCCTTGAGGTTCTCGTGCTTGGGGCGCCAGTTGGCGACGACCCGGACGAAGTCGGCCTCCCGCAAGGTCATGTGCGGGTGGGTGCCGAGGACCTCCCGGACCGGGGCCAGGTCGTTCTTGCTGACGGCGGCCAGCAGCACGCCCTGCGAGGTGACCTGCTTGACGGCCTTCTGGAACGCCCGGAACGCCTCGCCCCGGTAGGACTCGGCGACCTCGATGCCCTCGATGCCGTCCTCGCCGAGGACGCCGCCCCAGACCGTCTCGTCCAGGTCGAGGACCAGCACCTTCTTGGTACGGCCGGTGAGGGCCCGTGCCAGGTGCCCGACCTCGCGGGCGTAGCGGCCGAGCAGCGCCGAGGACAGGTGCGCCTTCGTGTAGAGGCTCAGCCGAGGATCGGCGACGGCGACCCCCTCGGCCACCAGCGGGTCCAGGTCGACGACCACGACCCCCGGGGCGCTCGCCCCGAGGCGCAGCAGGCGGGCGTTGGCCTCGCGCCACAGCGCCCCGACCAGGGCGCGGGAGCGGTGGTCGACAACCTGAGCCGTCACACCGTACGGCAGGGGGAGGGTGTTGAGGACGAGGGTGCCGCGGCCGGCGGCGGCGGAGCGCTGGACCAGTCGCTCGATCAGCGCGGTCTTCTCGGCCAGCACCCGCTCGACGTCCGACGGCCCCCAGGGGGTGGGCAGTTCGTCGAGGACGACACGCGGGTCGAGAACGCACAGGACGACGTCGGGCTCGGCCGCGTACAACGCGCTGCCGGGGTCGCCCAGATCGAAGACGTAGCTGTCGAAGTCCGAGACGAGCGGGTCCAGCAGGATGCCGTGCCGGGCCAGTTCCGCGGTCAGCGGCGGCACCAGAGCGGCCAGCGTGCCGTGGCCGGTGACCGCCACCCGCAGGGCGGGGACGTCCGGATGCAGTCTGCGGACCTCGTCCGGCCCGAGCCGGGCCAAGTGGTTCCCGGCGCGCAGGAGGTCGTTCTCGGAGAGATCGGTGAGCAGCTCCCGGAGCTCAGGGTAGTGCTCGGCGAGCTGCCCGGAGCGCTGGAGGGCATGGAACCGGGCCGCCGGGTCCGGGGCAGGGGCGGAGGGCGTCGCAGCGGTGTCGGCGACGGCGGGCGTGGAGGCGGTGGGCTGCGTCACGGCGGATCAGACCTTCTCCAACGCGAAGCCGGCCTTGATCCACTTGCTCGACTCGACCGCCACGCACAGGGCCCGGTCGCCCTCGGTCATCTGCGGCAGCGCCCGCTCCAGCTGCAGGAAAGGCACTGCGTTGCCGGTGTTGGCGGTCTCGCGCACGCAGGTGATCTCCTCCGCGCCCGGGATGCCCAGCTCCGCCACGATGCGGGCCGTCATCTTGCCGGACAGCTGGGGCGGCAGCAGGTAGTCGATGTCGGTGTCCTGCCAGCCGAGTTCGTCCAGGATCTCCTTGGCGATCTCCGCCGACATCGTCGGCACGGAGTCCTCGATCGCCTTGTAGTCCTCGTTGACGGCCTGCTTGTCCGAGCCGCGGTCGGTCCGCCCGAACCACTCGACGCTCTGCCCGGGCGGCCGGTTCAGGCCGGTGAGCCGGGTGTAGATGTGCCGGATCGACGCGGTGCCCGGCACCGGGTCGGTGGTGAGCACGGCCGCGCCCGCGCCGTCCCCGAACAGCACGACGTTGACCAGCTCGGAGGGGTGAAGCGTGCGCAGGTCCAGCGTCACGTCCAGGTGCTTGGCACACACGTCGCCGCCGAGCACCAGCACGTTCCGGTGCTGCCCGGTCAACAGCATCTGCCGGCCGAGCTCCAGGGCCTGCACGGCGCCGGAGCAGCCGGACTGGAGCTGGTAGGAGGGCACGTCGTTGATGCCCAGCCGGTCGGCGATCAGGTTGACCGTCGCCGGCATCAGCTGGTCGGGCGTCGCCGTGCCCAGCACCATGCCGGTGATGTCACCGGGGCCGAGGCCGGCGGCCTCCAGGGCCCGCCGCCCCGCGGTCTCGCCCAGCTCGGCGAGCGAGGAGCGGATCTCGCCGCTTTCCAGGTCCACCGCCAGGTGGCGGGTATCGGTACCGACGAATGCGTCGATCCACTGCTCCCACAATGCGTCCATCTGGAACCGGCGGGCGAGCGCCGCGTTGTCGAGAGCAGGGCCGGGAAGCGCCGTTCCTACCGACAGGATGCGGACGTCAGGGGTGTCCATCCTGGTCCTTTCCGAGTGAATCGAGCCCGGGACGAAGGCCGGCGAGCAGCCTGTGGAGCCACCGGCCATGCTCGGAACCCGCGCTAAAGCCGCTCTAACCCACTGCTTGGCCCCGAATCCGCTGATCAGCCGGGCGCACAGCCCGCTTTAGGCGTGAGAAAGCGCCCCGTTAGTGGGGTCGGCGAGCTTGCTGAAACCTGTGGCGTGCGGCCCTGCGTGGTCCCCACGGTCCGGAAACGAAGGTCCCGCGAGGAGAGAGTTGGTAACGCATGTCGTCGAACGAGGACAAGCTCCGCGACTATCTCAAGCGGGTTACGGCGGATCTGCACGTGACACGTCAGCGCGTCCAGCAAATGGAGAACGAGAATCAGCAGCCGATCGCCATCGTGGGTATGGCCTGCCGTTACCCCGGTGACGTCCGCTCGCCCGAGGACCTGTGGAACGCGGTACTCGGCGAAAGGGACGCGATTTCAGCCTTTCCCGCGAACCGTGGCTGGAATCTCGACACGCTCTACGACCCGGACCCGGACCACCAGGGCACGGTCTACTCGCGGGGCAGCGGATTCCTCCACGACGCCGACCGGTTCGACCCGGAGTTCTTCGGGATGAGCCCGCGCGAGGCGCTGGCGACCGACCCGCAGCAGCGCCTGCTGCTGGAGACCTCGTGGGAGGCGTTCGAGCGGGCCGGCATCGACCCCGCCACGGTGCGCGGCAGCCGGACGGGCGTCTTCGCGGGCGTCATGTACAACGACTACAGCTCCCGCATGACCCACATGCCCGACGGGCTGGAGGGCTACATCGTCAGCGGCAGCGCCGGCAGCGTGGCGTCGGGCCGTATCGCGTATACGTTCGGGCTGGAGGGCCCGGCGGTGACGGTGGACACGGCGTGCTCGTCCTCGCTGGTCGCCCTGCACCTGGCCGTGCAGTCGCTGCGCCAGGGCGAATGCGGCCTCGCCGTCGTCGGCGGTGCCACCGTGATGGCCTCGCCCAACGCTCTGCTGGAGTTCAGCCGCCAGCGTGGTCTGTCGCCGGACGGCCGCTGCCGTTCCTTCTCCGCCGACGCCGACGGCACCGCGCTGAGCGAGGGCGTCGGCGTACTCCTCGTCGAGCGGCTCGCGGACGCCCAGCGGTTGGGGCACCCGGTGCTCGCCGTGATCCGCGGTTCGGCCGTCAACCAGGACGGCCGGAGCAGCCAGATGACGGCGCCGAACGGTCCTTCGCAGGAGCGGGTGATCCGTCAGGCGTTGGTGAGTGCGCGTCTGGCGTCGGCGGATGTGGATGTGGTGGAGGCGCACGGTACGGGTACGCGCCTGGGCGACCCGATCGAGGCGCAGGCGCTGCTGGCGACCTACGGGCAGGGGCGGTCGGAGGACCGGCCGCTGTGGCTGGGGTCCATCAAGTCCAACATCGGGCACACACAGGCGGCCGCGGGCGTCGCGGGCGTGATCAAGATGGTGATGGCGATGCGGCACGGCGTCATGCCGCGCACGCTGCACGCCGACGAGCCTTCGCCGATGGTGGAGTGGGATTCGGGTGCGGTGGAGCTGCTGACGCAGTCCCGGGAATGGGACGAGGTGGACCGTCCGAGGCGTGCTGCGGTGTCCTCGTTCGGCATCAGCGGGACGAACGCGCACGTGATCCTGGAGCAGGCGCCGGAGGGTGACGCGGGCGAGGCCGGTGAGGCCGGTACTTCGGTGGTGTCGGGTGTGGTGCCGTGGGTGGTGTCGGGTCGGGGTGGGGGTGCGGTTGCCGGGCAGGCCGGGCGGCTGCTGGAGGTGGTGTCGGCCGGTGAGGTGTCGCCGGTGGACGTGGCCGTCTCGCTGATCGGTTCGCGGGCGGTGTTCGAGGACCGGGCGGTGGTGCTCGGTGGTGATCGTGAGGGGCTGCTGGCGGGTCTGGCCGGGCTTGCCGGTGGTGTTGAGGTGCCGGGTGTGGTGCGGGGCCACGCTGTGGGTGAGGGCCGGGTGGCGGTGGTGTTCACCGGGCAGGGCTCGCAGCGACCGGGCATGGGCGCCGGACTGTATGAGACGCAGCCGGTGTTCGCCCGGGCCTTCGACGAGGTGTGCGCCGCGCTGGACGCGCACCTGCCGGTGCCGCTGAAGGACGTCGTCCTCGACGGGGAGGGGGGCGGGGACGGGCGTCTGGATCAGACGCTGTTCACGCAGGCCGCGCTGTTCGCGGTGGAGACCGCGCTGTTCGCGCTGGCCCGGTCCTACGGTGTGATCCCGCACGTCGTGGGCGGGCACTCGGTCGGTGAGGTGACCGCCGCCCACGTTGCGGGTGTGCTCTCGCTGCCGGACGCGGCACGCCTGGTCACCGCACGGGGACGTCTGATGCAGGCCGCCCGGGCCGGCGGGGCGATGATCGCCGTCGAGGCCACCGAGGACGAAGTACTGCCCCTGCTCGGCGAACACCTCTCCCTGGCCGCGGTCAACGGGCCGACGTCCGTCGTGGTCTCGGGTGACACCGATGCGGCGGAGGCGGTTGCGGAGCATTTCCGTGGTCTGGGGCGGCGGACCCGGCGTCTCACGGTCTCCCACGCGTTCCACTCGCCCCACATGGACACCGTCCTGGAGGACTTCACCCGCGAGATCCGTGCGCTGGACTTCCGGGCCCCGCAGGTCCCGGTCCTGTCGAACGTGACCGGGGTTGTGGCTACCACCGGGGAGCTGACGTCACCGGAGTACTGGGCTCGTCACATCCGCGGGACGGTCCGCTTCCACCACGGCATCCAGCACCTCGCCACCGAACACGCCGTCACCGCCTACCTCGAACTCGGCCCCGACCCCGTCCTCACCGCCAGCATCACCACCACCGTCAACGGCGACGCCCTCGCCGTCGCAGCACTGCGCAAAGGCAAACCCGAGGACGAGACGTTCCTCACCGCCCTCGCCCACCTGTGGACCACCGGAACCCCCATCACCTGGGAGAAGATCCCCGCACTGACCGGTGGCCGAGCATTCGAGCTTCCGACCTACGCCTTCCAGCACGAGCGGTACTGGCTCGAAGCCCCCGTAACCACCGGTGATGCCGCCGGTCTCGGCCTGGCTGTCGCCGGGCACGGTCTGCTGGGTGCGGCCGTGGATCTGGCGGACGAGGGCGGTGCGGTTCTCACCGGCAGGCTGTCTCTTGCGGCTCAGCCGTGGCTGGCGGATCACATGGTGCTGGGCAGTGTGCTGCTGCCGGGCACGGCGTTCGTGGACCTGGCCGTCGCAGCGGGTGACCGTGTCGGCGCCGGACACCTCGAAGACCTCACCCTGCATGCACCGCTGGTGATCGCGGACGGCGAGGGCGTGCAGCTCCAGGTCACGCTCACTCCCGATGAGGGCGGATACGGACTGGGTGTGCATTCCCGTTCCGAGGACGGGGACGGTCCGTGGGTCCGGCACGCGACCGGCCGACTCACCGTCCAGACTGCGGAAGTGGCCGATGACGCGTCGGTATGGCCTCCGAGCGACGCCCGGCCTGTTGATGTGGACGGTCTCTACGACCGTCTCGCCGCCCGGGGTTATGAGTACGGGCCGCTGTTCCAGGGTCTGCGTGCTGCGTGGCGCCACCCGGACGGGGGTGTGTCCGCCGAGATCACCCTGCCCGCCGACGACACCGCCACCGACACCACCGGGTTCGGTATCCACCCGGCTCTCCTGGACGCGGCCCTGCACGCGCTGCTCCTGGACGACCGGGCGGGCGAGCCGGTGGTCGTGCTGCCGTTCGCGTGGAGCGGGGTCACCCTCCACGCCACCGGCGCCACCACCCTGCACGTCCACTGGACGACCACCGGCGAGAACACCCACGCCCTCACCGCCACCGACCCGGCCGGGACACCCGTCATCACCGCCGACGCCCTCACCGTCCGCGAGACCACCACCGACCAGCTCGCCGCGCTGACCCCCGCCCCCACCACCGCGGACGACCTCTACCAGCTCACCTGGACCCCCACCCCCGACACCGGGGCCGGGTCCGAGACCGCCGGGTACACGGGTGAGCTGGTGGTCCTGGGCACGGAAACCTTCGGTCTCACCGGTGTGCCCGTCCACACCAGCCTCGATGACGTCCCCGCGAACGCCCACGTGCTGCTCACCGTCCAGCCCTCACCCGACGACGCCGGCCCCGCCCACACCCACACCGTCCTCACCGACACCCTGACCGCCCTCCAGGCGTGGCTGGCGCATCCCGGCCACACCGACGGGCACCTGACCGTCGTCACCCGCCACGCCGTCACAACCCACCCCACCGACCCCGCCCCCGACCTCACCGCAGCAGCCGTCTGGGGCCTGGCCCGCACCGCACAGACAGAACACCCCGACCGCCTCACCCTCCTCGACCTCGACCACCACCCCCTCACCCCCCACACCCTCACCACCACCCACCACCACCCCCAAACCGCCCACCGCAACACCACACCCCACACCCCCCACCTCACACCCACCACAGCACCCACCACCACCGACACCACCGTGCCGACCACCCTCGACCCCGAAGGCACGGTGCTGGTGACCGGCGCCACCGGCACCCTGGGCTCCCTCTTCGCCCGCCACCTCGTCACCCGCCACCAGGCCAGGCACCTCCTCCTCGTCAGCCGCCGCGGCGCCGACGCCCCCGGCACACACGAACTCACCACCGAACTGACGGAACTGGGCGCGGAGGTGACGTGGGCCGCGGCCGACCTGTCGGACCGTGAGGCGACAGCCGCGGTGCTGGCCACCGTCCCAACCGAACACCCCCTCACCGCCGTCGTCCACACCGCAGGCGTCCTCGCCGACACCCTCCTGCAGAACCTCACCCCCGAAACCCTCTCCGAGGTCCTGCGTCCGAAGGTGGATGCCGCCTGGAACCTCCACCACCTCACCCGCGATCTCGACCTGTCCGCGTTCGTGCTGTTCTCCTCCATCGCCGGGATCACCGGGAACGCCGGACAGGCGAACTACGCGGCCGCGAACACCTATCTCGACGCCCTCGCCCACCACCGCCACGCCCACCACCTCCCCGCCACCTCACTCGCCTGGGGCCTGTGGGGAGGCGACACCACCGGCATGGCCGACACCCTCACCCAAGCCGACCTCGCCCGCATCGCCCGAACCGGCATCGCCCCCCTCACCACCCCCCAAGGCCTCACCCTCTTCGACACCGCCCTCACCACCACCCACCCCACCCTCACCCCCGCCCACCTCGACACCACCAACCTCAACGACCAAAGCCCCCTCGTACTGCGCGGCCTGGCGCCCCGGGTGCGTCGTCGGCGTTCGGCGGCCGGTGCCTCGTCGACCGGTGATGGCGCGGGTGTAATGGCCAGGCGGTTGGCGAATCTGGACGAGGCCGAGCGTCGGCATGTGGTGTTGGAGACGGTGCGTTCGGCGGTGGCGGGTGTTCTGGGGTTTGCCGGGGTGGAGGCAGTCGGGCCTGATCGGGCGTTCAAGGAGTTGGGTTTTGATTCCTTGATGTCGGTGGATCTGCGGAATCGTCTTCAGCAGGTGGTGGGTCTGCGGTTGCCGGCGACGTTGGTGTTCGACTATCCGTCCTCGTCCGTCCTGGCCGGATTCCTGCTTGCGGAGTTGGTGGGATCGTCTGCCGAAAATTCGGCTTCCGCGCTGCCCGTTCCTTCCGCCTCTTCTGGATTGGACGCCGGGGATCCGGTGGTGATTGTCGGTATGGCGTGCCGGTTCCCGGGTGGGGTGGATTCGCCGGAGGGGTTGTGGCGGTTGGTGGAGGGTGGGGTTGATGCGATCTCGGGTTTTCCGACGGATCGTGGGTGGGATCTGGAGAGGTTGTACGACCCGGATCCGGAGGCTGTGGGTACGTCGTACACGCGTGAGGGTGGGTTTCTTTACGAGGCGGATCGGTTTGATCCGGAGTTCTTCGGGATGAGTCCGCGGGAGGCGGTGGCGACGGATCCGCAGCAGCGTTTGCTGTTGGAGACGGCGTGGGAGGCGTTCGAGCGGGCGGGTATCGATCCGGCCACCGTCCGCGGCAGCGACACCGGAGTTTTCGCCGGCGTTATGTACAACGACTACGGCTCGCGCATGCAGCAGGCATCGGAGGGCTTCGACGGGTTCTTCGCGACCGGCACCGCGGGCAGCGTGGCGTCGGGCCGTATCGCGTATACGTTCGGGCTGGAGGGTCCAGCGGTATCGGTCGACACCGCGTGCTCGTCCTCGCTGGTCGCCCTGCACCTGGCGGCGCAGTCGCTGCGTCAGGGCGAATGCAGCCTGGCTCTGGCCGGTGGCGTCGCGGTGATGTCGACCCCGACCACCTTCGTGGAGTTCAGCCACCAGCGCGGCCTGGCCCCCGACGGCCGCTGCAAGCCCTTCTCCGCCGATGCCGACGGCACCGCATGGGGCGAGGGCGCCGGTCTCGTCCTGTTGGAGCGGCTGTCCGACGCCCAGCGCCTCGGCCACCCCGTACTCGCGGTAGTACGCGGCAGCGCGGTCAACCAGGACGGCGCCTCCAACGGCCTCACCGCACCCAACGGCCCCTCGCAGGAACGCGTCATCCGTCAGGCGCTGGCGAACGCCCACCTCACCACCCTCGACGTCGACGTCGTCGAGGCGCACGGGACAGGTACGCGCCTGGGCGACCCGATCGAGGCGCAGGCGCTGCTGGCGACCTACGGGCAGGGGCGGCCGGAGGACCGCCCGCTGTGGCTGGGCTCGGTGAAGTCGAACATCGGTCACACGCAGGCCGCCGCGGGCGCTGCGAGCGTGATCAAGATGGTGATGGCGATGCGGCACGGCGTCCTGCCGCAGACCCTGCACGCCGGCGAACGGTCGCCCTACGTCGATTGGGACACCGGGGCGGTAGAACTCCTCACCCAGGCCCGCGAGTGGCAGGACGTCGGGCGCCCGCGCCGGGCGGGCGTGTCCTCCTTCGGCCTGAGCGGGACGAACGCGCACGTCATCCTCGAGCAGCCGGACGCCTTCGTGGACAGGGCCCCGGAGGTCCACGCGACCGACACCGAGACCGAGGCCGAGACCGACACCGAGACCAGTACCTCGGTGGTGCCGTGGGTGGTGTCGGGTCGTGGTGGGGGTGCGGTGGTCGGGCAGGCGGGTCGGTTGGTGGAGGTGCTGGGGGCGGGCGAGGACTGGTCGCCGGTGGATGTGGGGCGGTCGTTGGTGGGTTCGCGGGGGGTGTTCGAGGATCGGGCGGTGGTGTTGGGGTCTGGCCGTGAGGAGCTGCTGGCGGGCCTGGCCGGGCTCGCTGGTGGTGTTGAGGTGTCGGGTGTGGTGCGGGGTCGTGTGGTGGGTGGACGGACGGTGTTTGTGTTTCCGGGGCAGGGGTCGCAGTGGGTGGGTATGGCGGTGGAGTTGTTGGATTCGTCGGAGGTGTTTGCGGCGCGGATGGG
>NZ_JBIRPW010000035.1:0-10942 GCF_044332905.1 Streptomyces sp. NPDC021224
AGCGGGGTCACCCTCCACGCCACCGGCGCCACCACCCTGCACGTCCGCTGGACGACCACCGGCGAGAACACCCACGCCCTCACCGCCACCGACCCGGCCGGCACACCCGTCATCACCGCCGACGCCCTCACCGTCCGCGAGACCACCACCGACCAGCTCGCCGCGCTGACCCCCGCCCCCACCACCGCGGACCACCTCTACCAGCTCACCTGGACCCCCACCCCCGACACCGAGGCCGACACCGATGCCGCCGGGGCCCGTGAGCTGGTGGTCCTGGGCACGGAGACGTTCGGTCTGACCGGTGTGCCCGTCCACACCAGCCTCGATGACGTCCCCGCGAACGCCCACGTGCTGCTCACCGTCCAGCCCTCACCCGACGACGCCAGCCCCGCCCACACCCACACCGTCCTCACCGACACCCTGACCGCCCTCCAGGCGTGGCTGGCGCATCCCGGCCACACCGACGGGCACCTGACCGTCGTCACCCGCCACGCCGTCACAACCCACCCCGCAGACCCCGCCCCCGACCTCACCGCAGCAGCCGTCTGGGGCCTGGTCCGCACCGCACAGACAGAACACCCCGACCGCCTCACCCTCCTCGACCTCGACCACCACCCCCTCACCCCCCACACCCTCACCACCACCCACCACCACCCCCAAACCGCCCACCGCAACACCACACCCCACACCCCCCACCTCACACCCACCACCGGGCAGGGTCTGCTGGCCGTGCCGGAGGGGCCGGAGCCGTGGAGCCTCGACATGGAGGTCGCGGGCTCGCTGGACGCCATCTCGCTCAACTCCTTCCCGGAGGCGCTGGAACCGTTGCAGCCGGGGCAGGTACGGATCTCCGTCCGGGCGGCGGGTCTGAACTTCCGTGACGTCCTGGTCGCGTTGGGGATGGTGCCCGACGACGGGCGGGCGAAGGCCGGTGAAGTCGCGGGCGTGATCACTGAAGTGGCGCCGGACGTCACCGGGTTCGCCCCGGGCGACCGGGTCATGGGTCTGCTGAGCACCGTCCTCGGGCCGATCGCGGTGACCGACCACCGCTGGATCACGCACATGCCGACGGGTTGGTCGTTCGTGCAGGCCGCCGCCGCGCCGGTGGTCTACCTGACGGCTTACTACGGCCTCGTCGACCTCGCCGGGGCCAAGCGCGGCGAATCGCTGCTGCTGCACGCGGCGACCGGCGGTGTCGGCCTGGCCACGCTCGAACTGGCTCGCCACTGGGGGCTGGAAGTCTTTGCGACGGCCAGCCAGGGGAAGTGGGAGACGCTGCGTGCGGCGGGGATTCCCGACGACCACATCGCGTCCTCGCGCAGCCTGGACTTCGAGGAGGAGTTCCGCACGGTCCTCGGCGACCGCGGGGTGGACGTCGTCCTCAACTCCCTTGCCCACGAGTACGTTGACGCCTCGCTGCGGCTCCAGCGCAAGGGCGGCCGCTTCCTGGAGATGGGCAAGACCGACAAGCGCGACCCCGCGACGATCGCGAAGCAGTACGACGGTGTGACCTACCAGGTGTACGACCTGCTCGACGCCGGCCCGGAGCGGGTGCAGCAGATGTTGTGCGAGCTGCGGGAGTTGTTCGAGAGCGGGGTCATCCGGCCGCTGCCGGTGACCACGTGGGACGTACGGCAGGCGCCCGACGCCATTCGGTATTTCAGCCAGGCCCGCCACATCGGCAAGCTGGTGCTCGTCCTTCCGCAGCCGGTGCAGACCGACGGAACGGTACTGATCACCGGAGCGACCGGGGTGCTCGGTGGCCTGGTGGCACGCCACCTGGTCGCCGAACACGGCGTACGCCGACTGCTGTTGACCAGCCGCAGCGGCCTGGACGCACCAGGAGCCGGCGAACTGGTCACCGAGCTGGAGGAGGCCGGGGCCGACGTCTCCGTCGCCGCCTGCGACGTGGCGGACCGCGGGGCCCTGGCCGAACTGCTCGCCCGGATACCCGCGGAGCATCCGCTGACGGCAGTCGTCCACACCGCGGGAGTCCTGGCGGACGGCGTGATCGAGGCGCTGACCCCGGAGAGCCTGGAGACCGTGCTGCGGCCCAAGGTGGACGCGGCCTGGAACCTCCACGAGCTCACCAAGGACCTGGACCTGTCGGCCTTCGTCCTCTTCTCCTCCGCGGCGGGCACCCTGGGTACTGCCGGGCAGGCCAACTACGCCGCTGCCAACGCGTACGTGGACGCGCTGGCCCGTCACCGGCAGGCCCTCGGACTGCCCGCGCACTCGCTGGCCTGGGGCCTGTGGGCTCAGACAAGCAGCATGACCGCCCACATGGGCGAGGCCGACCTCGCCCGGATGAAGCGTACGGGCGTGCACCCCATCACCTCCGAGCAGGGCATGGCCCTGTTCGATTCCGGTCTGGAGTCGGCCGAGGCGGTCGTCGTCCCGATCCGGATCGACCTGGCGGCGATGCGTTCCGGCACCGCACCGGAAAACGTGCCGTACGTCCTGCGCAGCCTGGTCCACCGGCCCTCCCGGCGCAGCGTCGCGTCGGCGGGGACGGCAGCCGTCGGCACCGGCGTCACGTTCAAGGACACCCTGTCCGGACTGACCGGCCCCCAGCAGCGTACGGCCGTCCTCGACCTGGTCCGGGGACAGGCCGCAGCCGTGCTCGGCCACGCGGACGCCGACCGCCTCGACGACGAGCGGGCGTTCAAGCAGCTCGGCTTCGACTCGCTCACCGCAGTGGAACTGCGCAACCGCCTCGGCTCGGCGACCGGCCTGAAGCTGCCCGCGACGCTGGTCTTCGACCATCCGACGCCCCGCGCGCTCTCCGGCTACCTGCTGGACGCACTGGCGCCCGAGGAAGCGGACCTCTCCAAGAGCCTGATCGCTCAGCTGGACGAGATCGACCTCACCCTGGCCTCCATCGACGGCGACGGCGACGGCAACGACGCCCAGACGAAGATTGTCGCCCGGCTTCAGGCGCTGCTGTGGAAGTGGGGCGGTCCGTCCGGGGCCGCCGACGCCGACGACGCGGACGAAGACCTGGATTCGGCCAGCGACGACGAGCTTTTCGACGCACTCGACAATGAGATCGGAAACTTCTGATGGCGAATGAAGAGAAGCTCCGCGACTACCTCAAGCGCGCCACCGCGGACCTGCGCCAGGCCAACCGGCGCCTCCGTGACCTGGAGGCGAAGGATCAGGAGCCGATCGCGATTGTCGGGATGAGCTGCCGATACCCCGGTGACGTCACGTCGCCCGAGCAGCTGTGGCGGCTGGTGACCGAGGGCGGCGACGCGATCTCCGGATTCCCCACCGACCGCGGCTGGGACCTGGAGAAGCTTTTCGACCCGGACCCGGAAACCCCGGGGACGTCGTACGCGCGCCACGGCGGGTTCCTTGAGCGGGCCGGCGACTTCGACGCCGAGTTCTTCGGCATCAGCCCGCGCGAGGCGGCGACCGCCGACCCGCAGCAGCGCCTGCTGCTGGAGACCTCGTGGGAGGCGTTCGAACGGGCCGGCATCGACCCCGCCACCGTCCGCGGCAGTGACACCGGCGTGTTCGTCGGCGTCATAGCCCAGGACTACGCCTCCCGGGCGAACGAGGTCCCCGACGAGTACGAGGGCTACCTGCTGACCGGCAGCACGACGAGCATCGCCTCCGGCCGCGTTGCCTACACCTTCGGGCTCGAGGGCCCGGCGGTGACGGTGGACACGGCGTGCTCGTCCTCGCTGGTCGCCCTGCACCTGGCCGCCCAGTCGCTGCGCCGGGGCGAGTGCACCATGGCCCTGGCCGGAGGCGTCACCGTCATGGCCGCGCCGACCCTGTTCACCGAGTTCAGCCGCCAGCGCGGGCTGTCGGCGGACGGCCGCTGCCGCTCCTTCTCGGCCGACGCCGACGGCACGGGCTTCGCCGAGGGTGTCGGCGTGCTGCTGGTCGAGCGGCTGTCCGACGCCCAGCGCCTCGGCCACCCCGTACTCGCGGTGGTGCGCGGCAGCGCGGTCAACCAGGACGGTGCGTCGAACGGCCTGACGGCGCCGAACGGTCCTTCGCAGGAGCGGGTGATCCGTCAGGCGCTGGTGAGTGCGCGTCTGGCGTCGGCGGATGTGGATGTGGTGGAGGCGCACGGTACGGGTACGCGGTTGGGCGACCCGATCGAGGCGCAGGCGTTGCTGGCGACGTACGGGCAGGGGCGGTCGGAGGACCGGCCGTTGTGGCTGGGGTCCATCAAGTCCAACATCGGGCACACGCAGGCCGCCGCGGGCGTCGCGGGCGTGATCAAGATGGTGATGGCGATGCGGCACGGCGTCATGCCGCGCACGCTGTACGTCGGCGAGCCGACCCCGCACGTGGAGTGGGATTCGGGTGCGGTGGAGCTGCTGACGCAGTCCCGCGAGTGGGACGAGGCCGGGCGTCCGAGGCGTGCTGCGGTGTCCTCGTTCGGCGTCAGCGGGACGAACGCGCACGTGATCCTGGAGCAGGCGCCCGCCCCTGCGGAGGAAGTGCCGGAGGGGGATGCGGGCGAGCCGGACGAGGGTGTCACTTCGGTGGTGTCGGGTGTGGTGCCGTGGGTGGTGTCGGGTCGGGGTGGGGGTGCGGTTGCCGGGCAGGCCGGGCGGCTGCTGGAGGTGGTGTCGGCCGGTGAGGTGTCGCCGGTGGATGTGGCCGTGTCGCTGATCGGTTCGCGGGCGGTGTTCGAGGACCGGGCGGTGGTGCTCGGTGGTGATCGTGAGGGGCTGCTGGCGGGTCTGGCCGGGCTCGCGGGTGGTGTCGAGGTGCCGGGTGTGGTGCGGGGCCACGCTGTGGGTGAGGGCCGGGTGGCGGTGGTGTTCACCGGGCAGGGCTCGCAGCGACCCGGCATGGGCGCCGGACTGTATGAGACGCAGCCGGTGTTCGCCCGGGCCTTCGACGAGGTGTGCGCCGCGCTGGACGCGCACCTGCCGGTCCCGCTCAAGGACGTCGTCCTCGGCGGGGAGGACGAGGACGGGGAGGACGGCGGGCGTCTGGATCAGACGCTGTTCACGCAGGCCGCGCTGTTCGCGGTGGAGACCGCACTGTTCGCACTGGCCCGGTCCTACGGTGTGATCCCGCACGTCGTGGGCGGCCACTCGGTCGGTGAGGTGACCGCCGCCCACGTCGCGGGCGTGCTCTCGCTGCCGGACGCGGCACGCCTGGTCACCGCACGGGGACGTCTGATGCAGGCCGCCCGGGCCGGCGGGGCGATGATCGCCGTCGAGGCCACCGAGGACGAAGTACTGCCGCTGCTCGGCGAACGGCTCTCGCTGGCCGCAGTCAACGGGCCGACGTCCGTGGTGGTCTCGGGTGACACGGATGCGGCGGAGGCGGTTGCGGCGCATTTCCGTGGTCTGGGGCGGCGGACCCGGCGTCTCACGGTCTCCCACGCCTTCCACTCGCCCCACATGGACACCGTCCTGGACGACTTCACCCGCGAGATCCGGACCCTGGACTTCCGGGCCCCGCAGATCCCGGTCCTGTCCAACGTGACCGGGGTTGTGGCTACCACCGGGGAGCTGACGTCACCGGAGTACTGGGCCCGCCACATCCGCGGGACGGTCCGCTTCCACCACGGCATCCAGCACCTCGCCACCGAACACGCCGTCACCGCCTACCTCGAACTCGGCCCCGACCCCGTCCTGACCGCCAGCATCACCACCACCCTCAGCAGCACCGACACAGGCGACCAGGCTGTGGCTGTCGCCGCACTGCGCAAGGGCAGGCCCGAGGACGAGACGTTCCTCACCGCCCTCGCCCACCTGTGGACCACCGGAACCCCCATCACCTGGGACCACACCCCGGCCCTCACCGGCGGCCGCACCACCGACCTGCCCACCTACGCCTTCCAGCACCAGCGCTACTGGCTCGAAGCCCCCGCAGTAACCGGAGACGTGACCGGACTCGGCCAGGCCGACGCCGGACACGGACTCCTGGGTGCGGCCGTGGACCTGGCCGACGAAGGCGGTGCGGTCCTCACCGGCAGGCTGTCCCTCGCCACGCAGCCGTGGCTGGCGGATCACATGGTGCTGGGCAGTGTGCTGCTGCCGGGCACGGCGTTCGTGGACCTGGCCGTCGCCGCGGGTGACCGCCTGGGCGCCGGACACCTCGAAGACCTGACTCTCCATGCACCGCTGGTGATCGCCGAAGGCCAGGCCGTCCAGTTGCAGGCCACCCTCACCCCGGACGAGGGCGGATACGCGCTGGCCGTGCACTCCCGTTCCGACGACGGGAACGGCCCCTGGGCCCGGCACGCCACCGGCCGCCTCACCACCGGAACACCCGAACCCGCCCCGTCCGACAGCACCTGGCCCCCCACCGACGCCCAGCCCGTTGACGTGGACGGTCTCTACGACCGCCTCGCCGCCCGGGGCTACGAGTACGGGCCGCTGTTCCAG
The DNA here is from genome assembly GCF_044332905.1 of Streptomyces sp. NPDC021224. NCBI lineage: Bacteria > Bacillati > Actinomycetota > Actinomycetes > Kitasatosporales > Streptomycetaceae > Streptomyces > Streptomyces sp. NPDC021224. The sequence goes on from NZ_JBIRPW010000035.1 coordinate 6,369, forward strand.
GGCCTGCGTGCTGCGTGGCGCCACCCGGACGGGGACGTCTCCGCCGAGATCACCCTGCCCGCCGACGACACCAACACCGACACCGGCGGGTTCGGTATCCACCCGGCCCTCCTCGACGCCGCCCTGCACGCCCTCCTGCTCACCGAGGAAGAGAACGCCGCCGCGCAGGAAGGGGCCAAGCCGCCCGTACTGCTGCCGTTCGCATGGAGCGGGGTCACCCTCCACGCCACCGGCGCCACCACCCTGCACGTCCACTGGACCACCACCGGCGAGAACACCCACGCCCTCACCGCCACCGACCCCACCGGCACACCCGTCATCACCGCCGACGCCCTCACCCTCCTGCCCACCACCACCGTCCAGACCACCACCCACAGCAACGACCTCTACCAGCTCACCTGGACCCCCACCCCCGACACCGCCGACGCCGGGACCGAGGACGACACGGGTGAGCTGGTGGTCCTGGGCACGGAAACCTTCGGTCTCACCGGTGTGCCCGTCGCCGCCGGTCTGGACGACGTCCCCGCGAACGCCCACGTGCTGCTCACCGTGCAGCCCTCACCGCCCGACGCCGGCCCCGCCCACACCCACACCGTCCTCACCCACACCCTGGCCGCCCTCCAGGCATGGCTGGCGCACCCCGGCCACACCGACGGGCACCTGACCGTCGTCACCCGCCACGCCGTCACAACCCACCCCGCAGACCCCGCCCCCGACCTCACCGCAGCAGCCGTCTGGGGCCTGGTCCGCACCGCACAGACAGAACACCCCGACCGCCTCACCCTCCTCGACCTCGACCACCACCCCCTCACCCCCCACACCCTCACCACCACCCACCACCACCCCCAAACCGCCCACCGCAACACCACACCCCACACCCCCCACCTCACACCCACCACCACCGACACCACCGTGCTGGCACCTCCGTCGGACACCGCGGTGTGGCGCATCGACGTTGCGAAGGCGGGCACGCTCGACGGGTTGGCCCTGGTCGCCAATCCGGAGGCAACCCAGTCGCTGGAGGCCGGGCAGATCCGGTTGTCGGTGCGGGCGGCCGGTCTCAACTTCCGTGACGTATTGATCGCGTTGGGGATGTATCCGGGTGAGGCGCGGATCGGCAGTGAGGGTGCCGGGATCGTGCTGGAGGTCGGGCCCGGCGTGACCGACCTCAAGCCGGGCGACCGTGTGATGGGCCTGCTGTCGGGAGGTGTCGGGCCGGTCTCGGTGACCGACCGCTTGCTGGTGGCTCCGATCCCGGAAGGCTGGTCGTTCGCCCAGGCGGCGGCGACCCCGATCGTCTTCCTCACGGCGTACTACGCTCTGCACGACTTGGCCGCGGCTGAGGCGGGGGAGACCCTGCTGGTGCACGCCGCTGCGGGTGGCGTCGGCATGGCGGCCGTCCAACTGGCGCGCCACCTCGGGCTGGAGGTCTTCGGCACGGCGAGCCTCGGCAAGTGGGACACCCTGAGGGCCCAGGGTTTCGAGGACGACCGCCTGGCCGATTCCCGCACCCTGGAGTTCGAGCAGCGCATCCTCGCGGCCACCGGCGGGCGTGGCGTCGACATCGTCCTTGACTCGCTGGCCCGGGAGTTCGTCGACGCGTCACTGCGGCTGCTGCCGCGCGGCGGCCGCTTCCTGGAAATGGGGAAGACCGACATCCGCGACGCGCAGGCCGTTGCCGCGGAGCATGCGGGCGTGGTCTATCAGGCGTTCGACCTGATGGAGGCCGGTCACCCGCGTATCCAGGAGATGCTGCGTGCGTTGGTGGGCCTTTTCGAGAGCGGTGTGCTGCACCCGCTCCCCGTCACCGACTGGGACGTACGGCGTTCCCCGGAGGCGTTCCGTTTCCTCGGTCAGGCCCGCCATGTCGGCAAGGTCGTCCTCACCGTTCCGGCGGCGCTCGACCCCGAGGGCACGGTGCTGGTGACCGGCGCCACCGGCACTCTGGGCTCCCTTTTCGCCCGCCACCTTGTGACCCAGCACCAGGCCAGGCACCTTCTCCTTGTCAGCCGCCGCGGCGCCGACGCCCCGGGCGCGGACGAACTCACCACCGAACTGGCGGAATTGGGCGCGGAGGTGACGTGGGCCGCGGCCGACCTGTCGGACCGTGAGGCGACAGCCGCGGTGCTGGACACCGTCCCGGCGGAACATCCGCTCACGGCCGTCGTCCACACGGCCGGGGTTCTCGCCGACACCCTCCTGCAGAACCTCACCCCTGAAACACTCTCCGAGGTCCTGCGTCCGAAGGTGGATGCCGCCTGGAACCTCCACCACCTCACCCGCGATCTCGACCTGTCCGCGTTCGTGCTGTTCTCCTCCATCGCCGGGATCACCGGGAACGCCGGACAGGCGAACTACGCGGCCGCGAACACCTACCTCGACGCCCTCGCCCACCACCGCCACGCCCACCGCCTTCCCGCCACCTCACTCGCCTGGGGCCTCTGGGACAGCACCACCGGCGGCATGGCCGACACCCTCAGCGAGACCGACCGCGAGCGTATTGCCCGCTCCGGCATCACGCCCTTGACCCCCGATACAGGACTGGGCCTGTTCGATGCCGCGCTGGCGGGCGCACGCCCCGGCGTGGTGCCCGTGCGCTTGGACGTGGCCAGGCTGGACGAGAACAGCCCGCTGCTGCTGCGTGGTCTGGCCACGCCGGTGAGCCGTCGCCGTTCGGTGGCGGCCGGCGGCTCGGCGGGCGCGGGTGCGGGTGCGGGTGCGTTCGCGGAGCGGCTGGCCGGTGTGGGAGAGGCCGAGCGTCGGCATGTGGTGTTGGAGACGGTGCGTTCGGCGGTGGCGGGTGTTCTGGGGTTTGCCGGGGTGGAGGCCGTCGGGCCTGATCGGGCGTTCAAGGAGTTGGGTTTTGATTCCTTGATGTCGGTGGATCTGCGGAATCGTCTTCAGCAGGTGGTGGGTCTGCGGTTGCCGGCGACGTTGGTGTTCGACTATCCGTCCTCGTCCGTCCTGGCCGGATTCCTGCTTGCGGAGCTGATGGGTTCGGTGGCCGAGCGTTCGGCTCCGGCGGTGGTGGCCTCTGTCGGGGTGGACACGGGCGGCGATCCGGTGGTGATTGTCGGTATGGCGTGCCGGTTCCCGGGTGGGGTGGATTCGCCGGAGGGGTTGTGGCGGTTGGTGGAGGGTGGGGTTGACGCTATCTCGGGTTTTCCGACCGATCGTGGGTGGGATCTGGAGAGGTTGTACGACCCGGATCCGGAGGCTGTGGGTACGTCGTACACGCGTGAGGGTGGGTTTCTTTACGAGGCGGATCGGTTTGATCCGGAGTTCTTCGGGATGAGTCCGCGGGAGGCGGTGGCGACGGATCCGCAGCAGCGTTTGCTGTTGGAGACGGCGTGGGAGGCGTTCGAGCGGGCGGGTATCGATCCGGCCACCGTCCGCGGCAGTGACACCGGAGTTTTCGCCGGCGTGATCTCCGGGGACTACGCCTCCCGACTCGGCCGCATACCGGGTGAGTTCGAGGGCTACCTCTCCACCGGCACGACCACCAGCGTGGCGTCGGGCCGGATCGCGTACACCTTCGGGCTGGAGGGCCCGGCGGTGACGGTGGACACGGCGTGCTCGTCCTCGCTGGTCGCCCTGCACCTGGCCGCGCAGTCGCTGCGCCAGGGCGAGTGCAGCCTCGCCGTCGTCGGCGGTGCCACCATCAACGCAGGTCCGACGAGCTTCATCGAGTTCAGCCGGCAGCGCGCGCTCTCCGCGGACGGCCGCTGCAAGGCGTTCTCCGCCGATGCCGACGGTACGGGCTGGGGCGAGGGTGTCGGCGTGCTGCTGGTCGAGCGGCTGTCCGACGCCCAGCGTCTCGGCCACCCCGTGCTGGCGGTGGTACGCGGCAGCGCGGTGAACCAGGACGGTGCGTCGAACGGTCTGTCGGCGCCGAACGGTCCTTCGCAGGAACGCGTCATCCGTCAGGCGCTGGCGAATGCGCGCTTGACGACGGCGGATGTGGATGTGGTGGAGGCGCACGGTACGGGTACGCGGTTGGGTGATCCGATCGAGGCGCAGGCGTTGCTGGCGACCTACGGGCAGGGGCGGTCGGAGGACCGGCCGCTGTGGCTGGGCTCCATCAAGTCCAACATCGGACACACCTTGGCGGCCGCGGGTGTCGCGGGTCTGATCAAGATGGTGATGGCGATCCGGCACGGCGTCATGCCGCGGACCCTGCACGTCGACGAGCCGACCCCGCACGTGGAATGGGATTCGGGCGCCGTCGAGCTGCTGACCGAGGCCCGGGAATGGGACGAGGTCGGCCGACCGCGGCGCGGCGCTGTCTCCTCGTTCGGCATCAGCGGTACCAACGCCCATGTCGTGCTGGAACAGGCGCCCGTGATCGAGGAGCTGGCCCCGACGACAGACAACCCGATGGTGTCGGGTGTGGTGCCGTGGGTGGTGTCGGGTCGTGGTGGGGGTGCGGTGGTTGGGCAGGCGGGTCGGTTGGTGGAGGTGCTGGGGGCGGGTGTGGGTTGGTCGCCGGTGGATGTGGGGCGGTCGTTGGTGGGTTCGCGGGGGGTGTTCGAGGATCGGGCGGTGGTGTTGGGGTCTGGCCGTGAGGAGCTGCT
>NZ_JBIRPW010000036.1:0-5733 GCF_044332905.1 Streptomyces sp. NPDC021224
CCACACCACCGGACTCACCCCCACCTACACCACAGGACCAACAACACCCACCACCGACCTCCCCACCTACCCCTTCCAACACCACCACTACTGGCTGGAGATGGACGACGGACCCGGTGACCTCACGGCGGCCGGGCTCGCGGCGGTGGGGCACGCGCAGCTCAGCGCGGCCGTCGAACTCGCCGACGGCGGGCTGGTGCTGACCGGGGTCCTCCCGGCTGCGGGCGGCGGGGGCTGGCTGGACGACCACGCGGTTGCCGGCGTTCCCCTGGTGCCCGGTGCGGCCCTGGTCGAGTGGGCGCTGCGCGCCGCCGACGAGGCGGGAGCGGGCGGCATCGACGAACTCGCCCTGCACACCCCCCTCGTACTGCCCGCCACCGGCACCCTCCGTCTCCAGATCGCCCTGGACGCCCCCGACCCCGAGGGCCACCGGGCGATACGGGTGAACTCCCGACCCTCCGGCGACGATTCGCCCTGGACCTGCCACGCGACCGGCCGGCTCGCCCCGGTGACCGCGGACGCCCCCGCGCCGGAAGCCGCCGGGGCGTGGCCGCGGCCGGACGCCGTACCGGTGGACACGGCGGACTTCTACGCCCGCGCCGAGGCGGCGGGGTACGGCTACGGACCGGCCTTCCAGGGCCTGGTGGCCGCCTGGCGGCAGGGCGACGACCTGCTCGCCGAGGTCGTCCTGCCCGAGCAGGCCCGTGGCGGCGCCACGGGTTTCGGTGTCCACCCGGCCCTCCTGGACGCCGCCCTGCACCCCCTCGCCCTCGACCGTCCCGCCGAATCCGGCGGTGACGGGCAGGTGCTGCTGCCCTTCGCCTGGACCGGCGTCACCCTGCACGCCACCGGCGCCACCCGCGTCCGCGTCCGGATGACGCCCCTGGAGCACGGCCTGCGCCTCCTGGTGGCCGACGCGGCGGGAGCCCCGGTGCTGCGCGCGGAGTCGGTGACCGTACGGCCCACGAGCGCGCGGCAGTTGCGGGACACGGGGGCGCGAGCGGTGGACGGGCTGTTCGCCGTGGCCTGGACGCCGCTGCCCGAACCGGCCGGGACGCCGGGGACGGGTACGGCGGAGGGCTGGGCGTGCCTCGGGGAGGGGCCGCCGCTGCCGGAGCTGCCGCGGCACGCCGACGTGGCCGCGCTGCTCGCGGCCGACGGCCCGCTCCCGGTGACGGTGCTGACCGGCGTGCCGCCGGTGGCGGAGGGCGCCGATCCGTCGGCGGCCGCGCTGGGCGCCGTCACGGAGGTGCTGGCACTGGTCCAGCGGTGGCTGGCGGAGCCACGGTTGGCGGAGTCGCTGCTGGTGGCCGTCACGCGCGGGGCCGTGGCGGCGGAAGGCGTCGTGCCCGATCCGGCGGCCGCCGCGGTGTGGGGCCTGCTGCGCAGCGCGCAGGCGGAGGAGCCGGGCCGCTTCGTGCTGTGCGACCTCGACGACACGGCGGACCCGGCCGCGCTGCTCGACGCCGTCGCCCGTGCGGTGGCCCGGGACGAGCCGCAGGTCGCCGTACGGGCCGGGCGCGTGCTCGTACCGCGGCTGGAGCGGGCCGTGCCGCCGGAGCTGGTGCCGCCGCCGGGCGGGACGGCCTGGCGGCTGGCCGCGGACGGTTCCGGCACGGTCGAGGGCGTGTCGGCCGTGCCCTGCCCGGAGGTGCTGGAGCCGCTGGCGCCGGGTCAGGTGCGGGTCGGCGTGCGCGCGGCGGGCGTCAACTTCCGCGACGTGCTGATCCTGCTGGGGATGTACCCGGACGAGGGTGTCTTCCGCGGCAGCGAGGGCGCGGGGGTGGTGCTGGAGGTCGGACCGGACGTGACGTCGGTGGCGCCCGGGGAGCGGGTGTTCGGCCTGTTCGAGGGCGCGTTCGGGCCCGTCACGGTGGCCGACGCGCGCACGCTCGTACCCGTACCGTCCGGGTGGAGCGACGTGCAGGCCGCCGCGATCCCCGTCGCCTTCCTCACCGCCTGGTACGGCCTGGTCGATCTCGGCCGCCTGCGGGCGGGGGACGCCGTGCTCATCCACGCGGCGACGGGCGGTGTCGGCATGGCGGCCGTGCAGATCGCCCGGCACCTCGGCGCCGAGGTCTACGCGACCGCAAGTCCGGCCAAGCACGCGGTGCTTGAGGCCATGGGCATCGACGCCGCCCACCGCGCCTCCTCCCGCGACCTCGACTTCGAAGCGGCCTTCCGGGAGAGCGCCGGAAGCATGGACGTCGTCCTCAACTGCCTGGCCGGAGACTTCACCGACGCCTCGCTGCGGCTGCTCGGCGAGGGCGGGCGCTTCATCGAGATGGGCAAGACCGACATCCGGGACACGGACTACCTCACCGACACCTACCCCGGCATCGACTACCAGTTCTACGACCTGGTCCCCCGCGCGGGCCTGGACCACGTCCACCGCATGCTCACGACGCTGGCGGACCTCTTCGCCGACGGCGCCCTCACCCCGCCGCCGGTCACCACCTGGCCGCTCGCCGACGCCCGCGAGGCGCTGCGGCACATGAGCCAGGCCAAGCACACCGGCAAACTCGTCCTCACCGTCCCGCCCGCGCTGAACCCGGACGGCACCGTCCTGATCACCGGCGGCACCGGCACCCTCGGCGCACTGCTGGCCGAACACCTCGTCACCACCTGGAACATCACCCACCTCCACCTCACCAGCCGACGCGGACCCGACGCACCCGGAGCCCACGAGCTGGCCCAGCACCTCGAACAACTCGGCGCCACCGTCCACATCACCGCCACCGACGCCACCGACCCCCACGCCGTACGCGCACTCGTCGAAGGCATCGACCCCAGCCACCCCCTCACCGGCGTCATCCACGCGGCAGGCGTCCTCGACGACGCGGTGCTGACCGCGCAGACTCCCGCGTCGCTGGCCCGGGTCTGGGACCCGAAGGCCACCGCCGCCGCCGTCCTCGACCGGGCCACCGCGCACCTCCCGCTGGCCCTCTTCCTCGTCTACTCCTCCGCCGCGGGCACGCTCGGCAGCCCCGGGCAGGCCAACTACGCCGCCGCCAACGCGTATTGCGACGCGCTCGCGGTCGGGCGGCAGCGCGCCGGGCGCCCGGCGTCGTCGCTCGCCTGGGGGCTGTGGGCCGCAGCGAGCGGCATGACCCAGCAGCTCACCGACACCGACCACGCCCGGATGAGCCGGTCCGGGACGACTCCGCTCTCGACGGAGAAGGCGCTGGGCCTGCTCGACGCGGCGCTGCGGCACGCCGACCCGGCCCTGGTCGCCCTTGACCTCGACCCGCGCGCCCTCGGCCGCCGTCCGGCCGCCGAGGTGCCCGCCCTGCTGCGGGCCCTCGCGGCGGCCGGGGCGCCGGTGCGGCGGACCGCGGCCGCGGCCGAGTCCGCGGGGTGGGCGGAGCGCATCAGCCGGCTCCCGGCGGACGAGCGGCAGCGCGAGCTGGTGGCGCTGGTCCGCAGCCACGCCGCGACGGTGCTCGGGCACAGCGATTCGGCGGCGGTCCGTACCGACTCCTCGTTCAAGGAGCTGGGCTTCGACTCGCTCACCGCGGTCGAGCTGCGCAACCGGCTCACGGCCGCGACCGGGCTGCGGCTGCCGGCCGCGCTCGTCTTCGACCACCCCGACGCGGAGAGCGCCGCCCGCTTCCTGGACGGCAGGCTCGCCCCCGACGGGCAGGCGGCCGCGCCCGCCGATCCACTGGCGCCCGTGCTCGGCGACCTGGCGCGGCTGGAGGCGACGCTCGGTGGCCGGGAGGTCGACGGGAAGGCCCGCGAGACGATCGCCGGCCGGCTGCACGCCCTGCTCTCCCGGCTGGAGGGCGGTACGTCCGGTGCGCCGGACATCGACGGGGAGGCCCTGGGCTCCGCGTCGGACGACGAGATGTTCGCGCTCATCGACCAGCAACTGGGCTCGTCCTGAGGGGATGCGGAACCGATGCCGACGACCACCGAAGACAAGCTGCGCCAGTACCTCAAACGCGTCACCCTCGACCTCGGCCAGGTCAGGCAGCGCCTGCGGGAGACCGAGGAGCGCGCACGCGAGCCGATCGCGATCGTGTCGATGGCCTGCCGCTACCCCGGCGGTGTCGACTCCCCCGAGGCCCTGTGGGATCTCGTGGCGGAGGGCGGTGACGCCATCGGCCCCTTCCCGACCGACCGCGGCTGGGACCTGGACGGGCTCTACCACCCCGACCCCGACCACTCGGGCACCAGCTACGCCCGCGAGGGCGGCTTCCTGGCCGGGGCCGGGCAGTTCGACGCGGCGTTCTTCGGCATCAGCCCGCGCGAGGCCACGGCGATGGACCCGCAGCAGCGCGTCCTGCTGGAGACCGCCTGGGAGCTGCTGGAGCGCGCGCACATCGACCCCACGAGTCTGAAGGGCACCGCGACCGGTGTCTGGACCGGCGCGGGCGTGCCCGGCTTCGGCACGCCGCCGGTCGACAAGGACGCCGAGGGCTTCCTGCTGACCGGCAACGCGCTCAGCGTCGTCTCCGGCCGGATCTCCTTCACGCTGGGCCTGGAGGGGCCGGCCGTCACGCTGGACACGGCGTGCTCGTCGTCGCTGGTGGCGATCCACCTGGCCGCGCAGGCGCTGCGGGCCGGGGAGTGCGATCTCGCGCTCGCGGGCGGGGTGACGGTGATGGCCACGCCCAACGTCATCGTCGAGTTCTCCCGGCAGCGCGGCCTCGCCCCCGACGCCCGCTGCAAGGCCTTCGCCGCCGCGGCGGACGGCACGGGCTTCTCCGAGGGCGCCGGACTGATCCTGCTGGAGCGGCTGTCGGACGCCCGCCGCAACGGCCACCGCGTGCTGGCCGTCGTCCGCGGCTCGGCCGTCAACCAGGACGGCGCCAGCAACGGACTGAGCGCCCCCAACGGCCCGTCCCAGCAGCGCGTCATCCGGCAGGCCCTCGCCAGTGCCGGGCTCGCGGCCTCCGAGGTGGACGCGGTCGAGGCGCACGGCACGGGCACCCGGCTCGGCGACCCGATCGAGGCGGACGCGCTGCTCGCGACGTACGGCCAGGACCGGCCGGACGAGCGGCCGCTGTGGCTCGGCTCGGTCAAGTCGAACATCGGGCACGCGCAGGGCGCCGCGGGTGTCGCCGGGGTCATCAAGATGGTCATGGCGCTGCGGAACGGCTCGCTGCCCGCGACCCTGCACGTGGACGAGCCGACCCCGCACGTGGACTGGACGGCGGGCGCGGTGCGGCTGCTCACCGAGCCGGTGGACTGGCCCGCGGGCGCCGCCGTCACCCGCCGGGCGGGCGTGTCGGCCTTCGGCATCTCCGGTACGAACGCGCACGTCATCCTGGAGGAGGCGCCCGAGCCGGCGCCCGTGGAAGCCCCGCCCGTGGAAGCCCCGCCCGTGGAGGCGGCCGAGGAGGGTGCGACGGTGCCGTGGGTACTGTCCGCCCGCAGCGAGGAGGCCCTCGCCGAGCAGGCCCGGCGACTGGCGCGGACGGTGGCCGAGCGGCCGGAGGTCCCGGTCGCGGACGTGGGCCGGTCGCTGCTGACCACGCGGGCGCTGTTCCCCTGCCGCGCGGCCGTCGTCGGACGGACCCGGGAGGACTTCCTTGACGGTCTCGCGGCGCTGGCGGAGGATGCGGAGCACCCGGGCGTGGTCCGGGGGACGGCGCTGGACGCGGGGGCCGGTCCGGTGTTCGTCTTCCCGGGCCAGGGCTCGCAGTGGCCCGGCATGGGCGTGGACCTCCTCGACGGCTCACCCGTCTTCGCCGCCCGCATCACCGCATGCGAACAGGCCCTCGCCCC
>NZ_JBIRPW010000037.1:0-2386 GCF_044332905.1 Streptomyces sp. NPDC021224
TAGTAGCACGCTCAAGACCCGAAGCGGAGTGATCTAGCCATGGGCAGGTTGAAGCGGCTGTAAGAGGTCGTGGAGGACCGAACCCACCAGGGTTGAAAACCTGGGGGATGACCTGTGGTTAGGGGTGAAAGGCCAATCAAACTCCGTGATAGCTGGTTCTCCCCGAAATGCATTTAGGTGCAGCGTCGTGTGTTTCTTGCCGGAGGTAGAGCACTGGATAGGCGATGGGCCCTACCGGGTTACTGACCTTAGCCAAACTCCGAATGCCGGTAAGTGAGAGCGCGGCAGTGAGACTGTGGGGGATAAGCTCCATGGTCGAGAGGGAAACAGCCCAGAGCATCGACTAAGGCCCCTAAGCGTGCGCTAAGTGGGAAAGGATGTGGAGTCGCAGAGACAACCAGGAGGTTGGCTTAGAAGCAGCCACCCTTGAAAGAGTGCGTAATAGCTCACTGGTCAAGTGATTCCGCGCCGACAATGTAGCGGGGCTCAAGCGTACCGCCGAAGTCGTGTCATTGCAGCATGAGGGTCAACGCCCGCTGTGATGGGTAGGGGAGCGTCGTGTGCCGGGTGAAGCCGCGCCGGAAGGCAGTGGTGGACGGTTCACGAGTGAGAATGCAGGCATGAGTAGCGATACAAGAGTGGGAAACTCTTGCGCCGATTGACTAAGGGTTCCTGGGTCAAGCTGATCTGCCCAGGGTAAGTCGGGACCTAAGGCGAGGCCGACAGGCGTAGTCGATGGACAACCGGTTGATATTCCGGTACCCGCTGTAAAGCGCCCAATGCTGAACGGAGCGATGCTAAGTCCGTGAAGCCGCCCCTGATCTCTTCGGAGTGAGGGGGAGTGGTGGAGCCGACGAACCAGAGTCTTAGTAGGTAAGTGATGGGGTGACGCAGGAAGGTAGTCCAGCCCGGGCGGTGGTTGTCCCGGGGTAAGGGTGTAGGACGTCATCCAGGTAAATCCGGGTGGCATATAGTCTGAGACCTGATGCCGAGCCGATTGTGGTGAAGTGGATGATCCTATGCTGTCGAGAAAAGCCTCTAGCGAGTTTTACGGCGGCCCGTACCCTAAACCGACTCAGGTGGTCAGGTAGAGAATACCGAGGCGTTCGGGTGAACTATGGTTAAGGAACTCGGCAAAATGCCCCCGTAACTTCGGGAGAAGGGGGGCCATGTCTGGTGATCACCCTTGCGGTGTGAGCTGGGTGTGGCCGCAGAGACCAGCGAGAAGCGACTGTTTACTAAAAACACAGGTCCGTGCGAAGCCGTAAGGCGATGTATACGGACTGACGCCTGCCCGGTGCTGGAACGTTAAGGGGACCGGTTAGTTCTGCTTCGGCAGGGCGAAGCTGAGAACTTAAGCGCCAGTAAACGGCGGTGGTAACTATAACCATCCTAAGGTAGCGAAATTCCTTGTCGGGTAAGTTCCGACCTGCACGAATGGCGTAACGACTTCTCGACTGTCTCAACCATAGGCCCGGTGAAATTGCACTACGAGTAAAGATGCTCGTTTCGCGCAGCAGGACGGAAAGACCCCGGGACCTTCACTATAGCTTGATATTGGTGTTCGGTTCGGCTTGTGTAGGATAGGTGGGAGACTGTGAAGCGGTGGCGCCAGCCATTGTGGAGTCGTCGTTGAAATACCACTCTGGTCGTGCTGGATGTCTAACCTCGGTCCGTGATCCGGATCAGGGACAGTGTCTGGTGGGTAGTTTAACTGGGGCGGTTGCCTCCTAAAGGGTAACGGAGGCGCCCAAAGGTTCCCTCAGCCTGGTTGGCAATCAGGTGTTGAGTGTAAGTGCACAAGGGAGCTTGACTGTGAGACTGACGGGTCGAGCAGGTACGAAAGTAGGGACTAGTGATCCGGCGGTGGCTTGTGGAAGCGCCGTCGCTCAACGGATAAAAGGTACCCCGGGGATAACAGGCTGATCTTCCCCAAGAGTCCATATCGACGGGATGGTTTGGCACCTCGATGTCGGCTCGTCGCATCCTGGGGCTGGAGTCGGTCCCAAGGGTTGGGCTGTTCGCCCATTAAAGCGGTACGCGAGCTGGGTTTAGAACGTCGTGAGACAGTTCGGTCCCTATCCGCTGTGCGCGTAGGAGTCTTGAGAAGGGCTGTCCCTAGTACGAGAGGACCGGGACGGACGAACCTCTGGTGTGCCAGTTGTCCTGCCAAGGGCATGGCTGGTTGGCTACGTTCGGGAGGGATAACCGCTGAAAGCATCTAAGCGGGAAGCCTGCTTCGAGATGAGGGCTCCCACCCACTTGATGGGGTAAGGCTCCCAGTAGACGACTGGGTTGATAGGCCGGATGTGGAAGCCCTGTAAGGGGTGGAGCTGACCGGTACTAATAGGCCGAGGGCTTGTCCTCAGTTGCTCGCGTCCACTGT
>NZ_JBIRPW010000038.1:0-2357 GCF_044332905.1 Streptomyces sp. NPDC021224
CGGACGTGCAGGGTGGTGGCGCCGGTGGCGTGGAGGGTGACCCCGCTCCACGCGAACGGCAGCACGACCACCGGCTCACCCGGCCGGTCGTCCAGGAGCAGCGCGTGCAGGGCGGCGTCGAGGAGGGCCGGGTGGATACCGAACGCGCCGGTGTCGGTGGCGGTGTCGTCGGCGGGCAGGGTGATCTCGGCGGAGACGTCCCCGTTGTGGTGGCGCCAGGCCGTGTGCAGGCCCTGGAACAGCGGCCCGTACTCGTAACCCCGCACGGCGAGGCGGTCGTAGAGACCGTCGAGGTCGACGGGCCGGGCGTCGGTGGGGGGCCATGCCGACGCGTGCTCGGCCACTTCCGCGGTCTGGGTTGTGAGGCGGCCGGTGGCGTGCCGGACCCACGGGCCGTTCCCGTCGTCGGAACGGGAGTGCACGGCCAGCGCGTATCCGCCGTCGTCCGGGGTGAGGGTGGCCTGCAACTGGACGGCCTGGCCTTCGGTGATCACCAGTGGTGCGTGGAGGGTGAGGTCTTCGAGGTGTCCGGCGCCGACACGGTCACCCGCGGCGACGGCCAGGTCCACGAACGCGGTGCCCGGCAGCAGGACCCTGCCCAGGATGGTGTGGCCTGCCAGCCAGGGCTGCGTGGCGTGGGAGAGGCGTCCGGTGAGGACCGCACCGCCTTCGTCGGCCAGGTCCACGGCCGCACCCAGGAGTCCGTGCCCGGCGACAGCCAGGCCGAGTCCGGTGGCATCGCCGGTGGTTGCGGGTGCTTCGAGCCAGTAGCGCTGGTGCTGGAAGGCGTAGGTGGGCAGGTCGGTGGTGCGACCGCCGGTGAGGGCCGGGGTGTGGTCCCAGGTGATGGGGGTGCCGGTGGTCCACAGGTGGGCGAGGGCGGTGAGGAACGTCTCGTCCTCGGGTTTGCCCTTGCGCAGTGCTGCGACAGCCACAGCCTGGTCGCCTGTGTCGGTGCTGCTGAGGGTGGTGGTGATGCTGGCGGTCAGGACGGGGTCGGGGCCGAGTTCGAGGTAGGCGGTGACGGCGTGTTCGGTAGCGAGGTGCTGGATGCCGTGGTGGAAGCGGACCGTGCCGCGGATGTGGCGGGCCCAGTACTCCGGTGAGGTCAGCTCCCCGGTGGTGGCCACAACCCCGGTGACGTTGGACAGGACCGGGATCTGCGGGGCCCGGAAGTCCAGGGTCCGGATCTCGCGGGTGAAGTCGTCCAGGACGGTGTCCATGTGGGGTGAGTGGAAGGCGTGGGAGACCGTGAGACGCCGGGTCCGCCGCCCCAGGTCACGGAAGTGCGCCGCAACCGCCTCCGCCGCATCGGTGTCGCCCGAGACCACCACGGACGTCGGCCCGTTCACTGCGGCCAGGGAGAGGTGTTCGCCGAGCAGGGGCAGCACTTCGTCCTCGGTGGCCTCGACCGCGATCATCGCCCCGCCGGCCCGGGCGGCCTGCATCAGGCGTCCCCGTGCGGTGACCAGGCGTGCCGCGTCCGGCAGCGAGAGCACGCCCGCGACGTGGGCGGCGGTCACCTCACCGACCGAGTGCCCGCCCACGACGTGCGGGATCACACCGTAGGACCGGGCCAGTGCGAACAGCGCGGTCTCCACCGCGAACAGCGCGGCCTGCGTGAACAGCGTCTGATCCAGACGCCCGTCCCCGCCCCCCTCCCCGTCGAGGATGACGTCCTTGAGCGGGGCCGGGAGGTGCGCGTCCAGGGCGGCGCACACCTCGTCGAAGGCCTGGGCGAACACCGGCTGGGAGTCGTAGAGTCCGGCGCCCATGCCGGGGCGCTGCGAGCCCTGCCCGGTGAACAGCACCGCCACCCGGCCCTCACCCACAGCGTGGCCCCGCACCACCCCCGGCACCTCAACACCACCCGCGAGCCCGGCCAGACCCGCCACCAGCCCCTCACGGCCGGACCCCAGCACCACCGCCCGGTCCTCGAACACCGCCCGCGAACCGATCAGCGACACGGCCACATCCACCGGCGAGACCTCACCGGCCGACACCACCTCCAGCAGCCGCCCGGCCTGCCCGGCAACCGCACCCCCACCACGCCCCGACACCACCCACGGCACCACCGAAGTGACACCCTCGTCCGGCTCGCCCGCATCCCCCTCCGGCGCCGCCTCCCCAACCACCGGCGCCTGCTCCAGAATCACGTGCGCGTTCGTCCCGCTGATACCGAACGAGGACACCGCAGCACGCCTCGGACGGTCCACCTCGTCCCATTCCCGGGACTGCGTCAGCAGCTCCACCGCACCCGAATCCCATTCGACGATCGGGGAGCGTTCTTCTGCGTGGAGGGTCTGGGGCATGATGCCGTGTCGGATGGCCTGCACCATCTTGATCACGCCTGCGAC
>NZ_JBIRPW010000039.1:0-2341 GCF_044332905.1 Streptomyces sp. NPDC021224
TCAGCATGGGCGAGTCGGCTGCCCTTGCCTGCCACAGCTCGGCCACCGATATGACTCTTCCCAGTTCCTGGGACAACACGTAGGCGGCCATCGCAGGCAGAGGCGAACGGGGCAGTGCTCCGGCGTCGCGCCAGTGGTAGGGGGCGGATTCGGCCGCTGTGCCAGCGCCGAACACCCGGTTGAGCTTGCGGGCGAGAACCTTCGGGCTCCAGCCCAGTTCCTCCAGGCAACCGGCCAGCGCGGTGTTCGGCTTGCCTGTCCGTGTGCCCATCGCTCACCGCCTCGCGGTCCAGAGGGGTTTCCGTTCCGGAACTCGACCATCGTGACGCCCGGTCACACCAAGCACTCGCCCCTTCACGGAAGTTGACCGAGTTGACCGCTTGATCGGCTGATGCCGACGTGTCGGGACCGGGTGTCCTTGAGCCCAGGCAGAAGGCGTCGCCTTCGCAGCCGACGGAGGAGGGACCGGGTCTTGGACAGCCACGTGAACGCCTTCTACGAGCAGCCGTGCACCGTGCTGGATCGTCCGACGGGCTCCCGATCCAGCGGCTGCCTGGTCATGGACCTGCCGTTCAGCCCACTCGCAGCCAACGCCGCCCGCAAAGGGGCGGTCGCCGCGCTCACGGGGCACAGTCGCGCAGACCTCGTGGACGGTGCCCGACTGATCTGCTCCGAGCTGGCCGCCAACGCCTTCCGGTCCGGCAGCCCGCCGCTGGTGCTCGCCGTCGACTGGGCGGCCGGGCCAGGCGACCTGCTTGACGTCGAGATCACGCTCACGGACGGGGGCAGCGGCCAAGCAGCAGAACACCGCACAGCGGCCGCACTGCCCGCTGACGACGCGGAGGGGGGACGGGGGCTGGGCATCGTCCAGATCCTGGCTGCCAGGTGGTCCCTCGACGTCGGCACCGACCTCTCACGGGCCTGGTGCCTCCTGCGATCTGCGCCTGCCGCCCACACATCCGCAATCGCCGGAGGGGATACGTCGTGACCTCAGGAAGCTCACGCACAGCAGTCCGCGGACGTCCGACCAACAGGCCTCCTGCCTCCAGCGCGCCCGCGCCCCCACGCGTCATCGTCGCCCTGCACGACGGTTTCTACGGCGCAGACTCCGGCACCGGCTTCAGCAACCGGTCGTTTCTGCACGCCCTGACCCGGCTGCTGCCCCACGGAAGGCTCGCCGTCGTCCCGGCACACGTACCTGCTGGTCGCCGCCGGGATCCGCGATGGAGTGCCGGAGTACGGTCGAGGCTGGACGCCTCTGGAGCCGACATCCTCGCCGTCGCCGACAGCCACGTGTCCACCGAGACCGTAAGCGGCTGCGAATCGCTGTGCGGGCTGGTGGCGGAACAGGCCACGCGGGTTGCTCAGCGGTCGGGCCGGTGCCTGCTCATCGGGCTCGACGTGCCCTTCCTGGGGTTGGCTCCATATCTCCCGGACAGCGTGGACCTGTTACTGGTGCCACGCTCCACCGCCGCGCTCGCTCACCCCGAGGACCGCGGCCGTATCCGGTGGGAGCGGGCAGGTCTGCATTCGGCCGCTGCCCGTGGCGGCCGGATCGCGGCGATCTCCCAGCACATGCGGTGGCATCTCGGCCACGGCTACGGCGTGCCGCCCCGCGCCCTCCTCGACCTGACCAACGGACTGCTGCTGGACGAGGACACAGCCCCGCCCTCCTCGGTGCTGCCGCTTCCCGCCCGGGCACGGGCCGGCTTCCTCCTGGCGATGGGCCGGGCCGTTCCGGAGAAGGGATTCGAGGACCTCCTCCTCGCCCTGACTTTCATGCGCGGCCAGCGTCCTCGCCTCCCGCACTTGGTACTGGCCGCCACCACTTCCATGCGGCAGATGAACGCCCACCAGGAGCTTTTGATGGACATCATCCGCGACTGCGCGCTGGACGCGACGCTGGTTACCGCCTTCACACCGGCGATACGCAGTTGGCTCCACAGCCGCGCGCTACGGGCGGTGATCGTGCCCTCCCGGGAGGAGGCGTTCGGACGGATTCCCCTGGAAGCGTTTGCGGCGAAGGCCAGCCCGGTGGTCGCCACCCGGGCCGGAGGACTCGCGCAGACCGTGATCGACGGTGCGACCGGCTTCACTGCCCAGCCCGGCGACCCTGACGACCTGGCTGCGGCGATCCGCCGAGCCTTGCTGGCAACTCCTCGTGAACGCGAACAGCTCGTAAGAGCAGGCAGCGCGCTCCTGACTACCCGGCACGACTATCTGGCGACCATCCGCACCGCGCTCGCCGAGTGCGCTCCCTGGGCGCTGGACCTCGCTGAACACAAAGCCGGGGAGCAGCGATGAGCCGCCGCACTGTGGTGCTGGTGCACCTGGAGTCCCC
>NZ_JBIRPW010000040.1:0-2286 GCF_044332905.1 Streptomyces sp. NPDC021224
GTGGGGGAGGGTGGTGGCCAGGTGGCGGGCGCGGGTGTCGAGCTGGGCGTAGGTGAGGTGCTGGTCGCCGCAGGTCAGGGCGATGGCGTCGGGCCGGAGGCGGACCTGTTCGGCGAACTGGTCGAGGAAGGCGGGGGTTTCGGTGAGGTGCGGGCCGTCCAGGACGGTGGTGTCGTCCGGGCTGAGGATCGGGACGGCCGCGAAGGGTGTGGCGGTGTGGTCGGGGAGGGCGCGTAGCAGGCGGGCGAAGCGCTCGGTCATCCGCTCGATCGTGGCCGCGTCGAAGATCTCCGCGTCGTAGACGAAGGTCACGAGCAGCCCGTCGTCGTCCTGCCAGGCCTCCAGCATGAGGTCGAACTTCGCCTGCTCGAACCCGCCGTCGTAGGTGCTCGTGCGCAGGCCCGCGAAGGCGTCGGCGGCGTGCTCGGCGTCCTCGGTGTGGAGGATGGCCATGGTCTGGAAGAGGGGGGTGCGGGCGGGGTCGCGGACGACGCGCAGGCGGGCGGCCAACTCCTCGAAGGGGATGCCCTGGTGGGCGAAGGCGGCCAGGACGTCGTCGCGGGTGCGGTCCAGGAGGGTGCCGAGGGTGGGGTTGTCGGTGAGGTCGGCGCGCAGGACGAGGACGTCGGTGAGGTAGCCGATGGCGGGTTCGAGTTCGAGGCGGTCGCGGCCTGCGGTGACGGTGCCGACGAGGATGTCGTTCTGGCCGGTGTGGCGGGCGAGCAGGGCGTGGTAGGCGGCCAGCAGCACCATGAACATCGTGCTGCCGTGCTCCCGGCCGGTACGGGTGAGGGCCGCCGTGTCGCGTGCGTCGAGCCGCAGCGCGGTCAGGGCGCCGCGGCGCTTGGGCACGGCCGCGCGCGGACGGTCCAGGGGCAGGCCGAGCGGGGTCGGGTCGGTGAGGCGCTGCTGCCAGTAGGCGAGGGCTTCGGTGGTGTCCTGCCCGCGCTGCCACAGGGCGATGTCGCCGAACTGCACGGGCAGCGGGGCGAGTTCGCGGCCGGAGTAGAGGGCGGCCAGCTCGTCGTAGAGGATGTTGAGGGACCAGCCGTCACCCAGGATGTGATGCATGACCAGCAGCACCACGTGGTCGTCGGCGCCCAGCCGGATCAGGGTCGCGCGCAGCGGCGGCGCGGCGCCGAGGTCGAGCGGGGTGTTCGTGCGGGCCGACACCAGCTCCGCGGCGGCGTGCTCGTCGGCGGCCGTCAGCACCTCGACCGGTACGGCTGAGGGGGGCTCGACGACGGCGGTGGGCTCGCCGTCGGCCTCGGGGAAGCGGGTGCGCAGGATCTCGTGCCGGGTGGTGACCGCGTCCAGCGCGCGGCGCAGCGCACTTTCGTCGAGCGGGCCGCGCAGGCGCTTGGCCATCCACATGTTGTACGACGCGTCCTGCGGGTCCAGCCGGGCGAGGAACCACAGGCGTTCCTGGGCGGGCGACAGCGGCGGCTGCGTGCCCTCCGGGCGCGGCACGGGCGCGGAGATCGTGCCGGGCGCGGCGGCCTCGACCTGCCGGGCGAGGTCGGCGACGACCGGGTGCCGGAAGACGTCGCCGACGGGGATCGCCGCCCCGCTGCGGGCGTTGAGGCGGGCGGTGAGCATGGCGGCGCGCAGGGAGTGCCCGCCGAGCGCGAAGAAGTCGTCCTCGGCGTGGACCTGCGCGGTGAGGTCCAGGACCTCGGCGTAGATCTCGGCGACGAGCTGCTCGGCCGCGGTCTGCGGGGCCCGGCCCTGCCCGGTGGGGCGCTGCTCGGCGTCGGGGTGGGGGAGGGCTTTGCGGTCGATCTTGCCGTTGGGGGTGAGGGGGAGGGCGGTGAGGGCGATGTAGGTGGTGGGGACCATGTAGCCGGGCAGGAGGGCGGCCAGGTGGGTCTTCAACTCGGCGGGTTCGGGTGCGGGTTGGCCGGGGACGTAGTGGGCGAGGAGGTTCTCGTCGTGGACGGTGACGACGGCCTGGCGGATGCGGGGGTGGGTTTCGAGGGCGGTGGCGATCTCGCCGGGTTCGATGCGGTGGCCGCGGAGTTTGATCTGGTCGTCGGTGCGGCCGTGGTAGTCCAGGGTGCCGTCGGGGAGGCGGCGGACGATGTCGCCGGTGCGGTAGAGGCGCTGCCCGTGGTGGGTGGTGAAGCGCTGGGCGGTCAGGTCGGGGCGGTGGTGGTAGCCGTCGGCCAGTCCGGCGCCGCCGATGAGGAGTTCGCCGGGCACACCGATGGGGGCGGGGGCGCCGTGGGTGTCCAGGACGCGGACGGTGGTGTTGGCGATCGGGGTGCCGATGGTGACACGGGCCGG
>NZ_JBIRPW010000041.1:0-2041 GCF_044332905.1 Streptomyces sp. NPDC021224
CGTCACTCTGGCCCAACGGGAAGTGGGAGCCAAAACCAACGAGACGGCTGCGTTCCGTCCGCTGCTGGAACCACTCGATCTCGCCGGCACCGTGGTCACCTTCGACGCCCTGCACAGCGTCAAGGACCAGGTGCGCTGGCTGGTGCAGGACAAGAAAGCGCACTACATCGCGGTGATCAAGGCAAACCAGCCGACGGCGTCGGCCCAGGTCAAGGCCCTGCCGTGGGAGCAGATGCCCGTGGCACACACCGTCTCCGGCAGCGGGCACGGGCGGCGGGAGTCCCGCTCGGTCAAGACCATGGCCATCGCGGCGAACCTGGGCGGGATCACCTTCCCCGAGGCGCGGCTGGCCCTGCGTATCCACCGGCGCCGCCAGCAGAGCGGCAAGTGGCAGACCCGGGAGACGGTCTACGCCGTCACCAGCCTCGACACCCACCAGGCCAGCCCCGCCGACCTGGGCAGATACGTACGCGGGCACTGGGCAATCGAAAACTCCAGCCACCATGTCAGAGACGTGGTGTTCGCCGAAGACGCCTCCACCGTCCACACCGGCAACGCGCTGCGGGCGATGGCCTCCTTGCGGAACCTGGCCATCGGCAGGCTGCGGCTACTGGGAGCCGACAACATCGCCAAGACCACCCGTGCGATCCGGGATGCACCCGAACACGCCGTCTGGATCTGGGGCATCACCGACAGCCCGCTCCTACCGGGAACTTGAAACCGCCCTGGGCTCGCCGCCGTCGAACAGAAGCTCGGCGCCATGCGCGACCTCGCCGCCCGGCACACCACCGTCCACCTCGATATGCCGGAATTTCCGCAGCGTCGTCGCGCGCGTCGACTCCGAGCAGCCAAACGAAAGTGCGAAGCAGCAGCCCTGAGGACTACAACGAGGGGATGACCGTCTTCCTCTGTTCCAAGTGCGGCACCGCGATCACGCCGGAGCTGGCCGAGCTGGCCGCCGTCCCCAACTTCTCCGACGATGAACGCGACCGGGACAAGGAGACACATCGGGCACCTTCCACCGTTCCGCGAGGCCGCTACGTGATCGATCCCGAGCCCTGGGGGCCGCCCTACGTCGTGCAGGACGGTCAGGAGGACCCGAAGCCGGCGCAGTCCAGAGGGCCGCTAGTCTGCCGTGAGGAGGGTTTCGTCATCTCGGCTGGTGTTCAGGGCACGGTGCTGATGCACCCGGAAGACGCCCCCGCCCTTCGAGCGCTGCCCAACTGGAAGAACAGCACCGGGTGCTGCGGGCCGACCGGTAACGAAGGGCTCAACCGAGCCTGCCCCTGCGGCGCTGCGGTCGCAACGCTCGCGGCGGACTGCTTCGGGCCCTACGAACTGCACCTCGACCCCGCTCGAACATACGGGTTCTCCCAGTAGGCCCGCGGAACGGCCGACCTCGGCGCGCGACACGACCGGGACGGCCTTTCGCTCGGCTACGTCACGACTACTTTCGGTGGCGGACGAACTTGGCGGCCACGTGCTCGCACGGCCGGTCCAGCCGCGCCGCACCGCTGCTACGGCGGGGCCGTCCGGGCCGCCGGAGGGCAGGCTGCTGTGGTGTCGGAAAAGCCCCTCTTGACGGAGCGTCAGGGCGATGTCAGCTTGACGTATCCGGCAACCCCGCGCCGTAAGGCCCGACGGGAAGGCGACCCATGCGCAACCACACCTTTCTACGCATCGCCCTGACTGCGGTGCTGTCAGCGGCATCAATACTGGCGGCGTTCACTCCGGCCCGGGCTGCGGGCAGTGGCGGTTCGCTGTACAACTGCCCGTACGGAAAATTCTGCGTCTACCCGCAGGGCCAGAACCCCCCGGTCAGCCCGCTGCTGGGCGGTGTCTACTCGGGCTACGGCACCCATTACCTGACCAACAACCCGCCCGGGAAGTCCTGGATCGTCAACAACCAGGTCAGCGGCGCCAAAGCGGTGATATGCGAGGACTACAACGCGAACTGCGTCCTCACGCTCAACTCGGGAGAATCCGCCTACTACGACCTGGCTCTGATCAACTTCGTGGAACTGGTCCAGCCGTGACATGT
>NZ_JBIRPW010000042.1:0-1980 GCF_044332905.1 Streptomyces sp. NPDC021224
GTGGGGGAGGGTGGTGGCCAGGTGGCGGGCGCGGGTGTCGAGCTGGGCGTAGGTGAGGTGCTGGTCGCCGCAGGTCAGGGCGATGGCGTCGGGCCTGAGGCGGACCTGTTCGGCGAACTGGTCGAGGAAGGCGGGGGTTTCGGTGAGGTGCGGGCCGTCGAGGACGGTGGTGTCGTCCGGGCTGAGGATCGGGACGGCGGCGAAGGGTGTGGTGGTGTGGTCGGGGAGGGCGCGTAGCAGGCGGGCGAAGCGCTCGGTCATCCGCTCGATCGTGGCCGCGTCGAAGATCTCCGCGTCGTAGACGAGCGAGAGCACCAGCTCGGGACCGTCGTGCCAACCCTCCATCATCAGGTCGAACTTGGCTTGTCCGAAGCCCCCGTCCAGGTCGGTGGTGTGCAGCCGGGTGAAGCCCTCCACGTCGTGGTCCGCACCCTGCGTGTGGAGGATGGCCATGGTCTGGAAGAGGGGGGTGCGGGCGGGGTCGCGGACGACGCGCAGGCGCGCGGCCAACTCCTCGAAGGGAATGCCCTGGTGGGCGAAGGCGGCGAGGACGTCGTCGCGGGTGCGGTCCAGGAGGGTGCCGAGGGTGGGGTTGTCGGTGAGGTCGGCGCGCAGGACGAGGACGTCGGTCAGGTAGCCGATGGCGGGTTCGAGTTCGAGGCGGTCGCGGCCTGCGGTGACGGTGCCGACGAGGATGTCGTCCTGGCCGGTGTGGCGGGCGAGCAGGGCGTGGTAGGCGGCCAGCAGCACCATGAACATCGTGCTGCCGTGCTCCCGGCCCAGCCGGGCGAGCGCGGCGGTCTCGGCCTCGTCCAGCCGGAGTACGGTCCGCCCACCTGTACGGCGTGGCGCGGGACGGCGCGGGCGGTCCAGGGGCAGTTCGAGCGTTGTGGGGTCGGTGAGGCGCTGCTGCCAGTAGGCGAGGGCTTCGGTGGTGTCCTGCCCGCGCTGCCACAGGGCGATGTCGCCGAACTGTACCGGCAGCGGGGCGAGTTCGCGGCCGGAGTAGAGGGCGGCCAGCTCGTCGTAGAGGATGTTGAGGGACCAGCCGTCACCCAGGATGTGATGCATGACCAGCAGCACCACGTGGTCGTCGGCGCCCAGCCGGATCAGGGTCGCGCGCAGCGGCGGCGCGGCACTGAGGTCGAGCGGAGTGTTCGTGCGCGAAGCCACGAGGGCGAGAGCCTCCTCCTCGTGCGCCGCCGTCAGCGCTTCGACCGGTACGGGTGACGGGGGTTCGACGACGGCGGTGGGCTCGCCGTCGGCTTCGGGGAAGCGGGTGCGCAGGATCTCGTGCCGGGCGGTGACCGCGTCCAGCGCACGGCGCAGCGCAGTCTCGTCGAGGGGGCCGCGTAGGCGCTTGGCCATCCACATGTTGTACGACGCGTCCTGCGGGTCGAGGCGGTGCATGAACCACAGGCGTTCCTGGGCGGGCGACAGCGGCGGCTGTGTGCCCTCCGCGCGTGGGACGGGGCCGCTCACTGCCTCGCCGGGCACTGCCGCGTCCACGAGCGAGGCCAGTTGTGCCACGGTCGGGTGCCGGAAGACGTCACTGACCGCGATCCGGGCGCCGGTACGGGCGTTGAGGCGGGCGGTGAGCATGGCGGCGCGCAGGGAGTGGCCGCCGAGCGCGAAGAAGTCGTCCTCGGCGTGGATGTCATGGACGTCCAGCACTTCTTCCAGGACGTCCGCGACAAGCCGCTCTGCGTCCGTTGTCAGCGGCCGCGCGTCGGAGACCCGTTCCGTCCCGGGGTGGGGGAGGGCTTTGCGGTCGATCTTGCCGTTGGGTGTGAGGGGGAGGGCGGTGAGGGCGATGTAGGTGGTGGGGACCATGTAGCCGGGCAGGCGGGTGGCCAGGTGGGTCTTCAACTCGGCGGGGTCGGGGGCGGGTTGGCCGGGGACGTAGTGGGCGAGGAGGTTCTCGTCGTGGACGGTGACGACGGCCTGGCGGATGCGGGGGTGGGTTTCGAGGGCGGTGGC
>NZ_JBIRPW010000043.1:0-1861 GCF_044332905.1 Streptomyces sp. NPDC021224
CTGCGGAAGTGCTGGTCACTGTTTGGCTGCTCGTGCGGAGGTTGTGAGTGCAGCCTGATTGCCCAGCCAGCTGGAGATGGCGCCGAGGGCGGGCAATACTCTGCAGTCGCCCTGCCCGTTGAAGAGGCAAAGTGTCATGACATTCGTTGAGCGACCATCAGACGCGGAAATACTGGCCGCGCTGCCCGAGCTCGCGTCTTTCGGCCGGGAGGCTGTCCTACTCGATCCTGCACGTGGCCACCCGGGGGTGAGAGACAGCTCCATCGGCGGCCCGTTGCTCTGGCCTGCCGATGAGCCGTGGCCGGTCTGCTCCGGACCTGACGAGGAGGAGCCGTCAGGCGTTCCGGCGGTCGCGATGGTGCCGGTCGCGCAGATCTACGCCCGGGACGTACCGGGTCCGTGGTGGCCGGCCGGGACGGATCTCCTGCAGGTGCTGTGGTGCCCCAACGAACATTGGGACGCGCCGGCGAACCAGGCCGACGTCAGCCCGATCGTGGAATTGCGCTGGCGACAGGTGGCCGATGTGGATGAGCACCTTGTGGGCCCTCCCCACCCGGTACGCCACTACGAGTTCGGCTACCTCCCGGAGCCGTGCATGTTCACAACCAAGCGGCTGATTGACTTCCCATACCGTGAGGAACTCCCCGTCGACCTCCAGCCGCGCTTGCAGCGGTTGATCGAGGAGACCGACGACGAGGGCAAGGACACCATCACCCGTCTCCCGGGCTGGAAGCTGGGAGGCTGGCCCACCTGGCACTTGTCACAGCCGACGCCGATCACCTGCGAGGCGTGCGGAGTGGTGATGCCGCTCGTGTTCACCATCGCGAGCGATGACCAGTCCGCGGTGGTAGTCGGACGGTGGGGCGAGTTGAGGATCTTCGCCTGTCAGACGGATCACTGTCACCCTTTTCACGTCAATCTTCATTAGGTCGAGCTGTGAAATCGCTGTTCACAGCCATTCGTTGATGGCCGCGACCAGCACTGTCGCCTCATAGCGGACGGCGAGTTTGTCGTACCTCGCGGCGACGGCCCGGTATCGCTTGATGCGGTTGATCCCCCGCTCGACCGCGTGTCGCTGCTTGTAGTCCTCCTTGTCGAACTTCGGCGGCTGTCCGCCACGCGATCCGCGTTTGAGGCGGTTGCGGACCCGGTCCTCCGGGATCGGGATCGTGGCCTCGATCCCACGTCTGCGCAGGTAGAAGCGGTTGTCGCGGGAGTCGTACGCCTTGTCGGCCCGCACCCGATCCGGCCGCTTTCGCGGCCTGCCCAGCCCCAGCCTCGGCACCCGGATGGCTTCCAGGACCGCTTCGAACTGCGGGTAGTCGCCGCGCCGGCCGGCCGTGATCACGATGGACAAGGGCTTTTGTCCGTGCCCGACTGCGAGGTGGATCTTGCTGGTCAGTCCGCCACGGGAGCGCCCGAGGGCGTGGTCGGCCGGCTCGACGAAGACACCGCCGGGCGGTTCCTTCTGGAGATCCCCTTTTCGCCGCGCCTGCGGCGTGCTGGTGGGCACGGCAGACTGTGGAGTCGACGCTCACGTACCAGGTGATCAGACCCTTGGCGTCAGCGTCAGCCTGGAGCCAGGTGAGGATCTTCGCCCAGGTGCCGTCGCGCTGCCAACGCCGAAACAAATCGTAGACACGGTCCCAGGGTCCATAACGCTCCGGCACGTCACACCAGGGAGTACCCGTCCGGGTCCGCCACCGTATGCCGTCTATCAGCTGCCGCCGCGTCCACACCCGCGGGCGGCCCGCCTTGATACCCTGCGGCAGCAACGACTCAAGCATGCCCCACTGGCCATTCGTCAGATCACCACACCCCACAAGACATGATCATGAACGAACAAAATTCACTTTCACAA
>NZ_JBIRPW010000045.1:0-1428 GCF_044332905.1 Streptomyces sp. NPDC021224
GGTTGCGTCCTTGGAAGTGGTGTAGCGGGTTGGACCTGATCCGGGGGTTTGCTCCGGCGTCCGGGTTGGTGCCCGCATAGCAAGACGGCCACCGGCTGATCTTCGAAGTGTCTAAAGCCTCGAAGGAGATCAGCACGATGACCGCACCAGACAGTCTGCCCCTGCACGCCCTGACCGAGGACAACCTCGCCACGGCGAGTCCCGACCTGCTGCGCGCGATGGTCAAGACGTTCACCGACGCCCTGATGTCCGCCGAAGCAGACGCGATGTGCAACGCCGAGTACGGGCAGGTCAGCGACGAGAGGGTCAACCACCGCAACGGGTATCGCCCGCGCGAGTGGGACACCCGCGCGGGAACCGTCGAGCTCGCGATCCCGAAGCTGCGGACCGGCAGCTACTTCCCGGCCTGGCTGCTGGAACGCCGCCGCCGCGCCGAGCAGGCCCTCATCTCGGTGGTCGCCACCGCCTACCTCCTTGGAGTCTCGACCCGCCGGGTGGAGAAGCTCGCGCAGTCCCTGGGCGTGACGCAGCTGAGTAAGTCGCAGGTCAGCGCGATGGCCAAGCACCTGGACGCGCAGGTCACAGCGTTCCGCAACCGGCCGCTGGACGCCGGCCCGTATGCGTTCGTCTGGGTCGACGCGCTGACCCAGAAGGTCCGCGAGGAAGGGCGGATCGTCAACATCCACGCGCTGGTCGCGGTCGGTGTCAACGCCGACGGGCACCGCGAGATCCTCGGCATCGACGTCGCCACCGCCGAGGACGGCGCCGGCTGGCTGGCGTTCCTGCGCTCGCTGACCGCCCGCGGCCTTTCCGGAGTCCAGCTCGTCGTCTCCGACGCCCACACCGGCCTGGTGGCCGCCATCGGAGCCGTCCTGCCCGGCGCGTCCTGGCAGCGCTGCCGCACCCACTACGCCAGGAACCTGCTGTCCCAGGTGCCGAAATCCGCCCAGCCGTGGGTGGCGACCCTGCTGCGGACGGTCTTCGAACAGCCCGACGCCGACGCTGTCCACGCCCAGATGCGGCACGTCCTGGACGCGTTGGAGGCGAAGTTTCCCAAGGCCGCCGAACACCTCGACACCGCCCAGGCAGACCTGCTGGCCTTCACCGCCTTCCCCCGCGAGATCTGGCGGCAGATCTGGTCGAACAACCCCCAGGAGCGGCTCAACAAGGAAATCCGCCGCCGCACCGACGTCGTCGGGATCTTCCCCGACCGCACCGCCCTCATCCGCCTGGTCGGCGCCGTCCTGGCCGAACAGAACGACGAA
This sequence comes from Streptomyces sp. NPDC021224, assembly GCF_044332905.1. Classification (NCBI taxonomy): domain Bacteria; kingdom Bacillati; phylum Actinomycetota; class Actinomycetes; order Kitasatosporales; family Streptomycetaceae; genus Streptomyces; species Streptomyces sp. NPDC021224. The sequence goes on from NZ_JBIRPW010000045.1 coordinate 1,266, forward strand.
TGGACCGAAGCCCGCCGCTACATGAGCCGGGAACTGCTTGCCAGGACCAGCCACCCGAACGAGTCACACACCGACGAAACCGCACTCCCCACCGAACTCACCGCATAACCTCACAACAAGATCACCGAGTGGCCGTCGATACACCACTCCAGCGGACGTGACC
>NZ_JBIRPW010000046.1:0-1216 GCF_044332905.1 Streptomyces sp. NPDC021224
CAACCCTGGTGGGTTCGGTCCTCCACGACCTCTTACAGCCGCTTCAACCTGCCCATGGCTAGATCACTCCGCTTCGGGTCTTGAGCGTGCTACTAGAATCGCCCTATTCGGACTCGCTTTCGCTACGGCTACCCCACACGGGTTAACCTCGCAACACACCGCAAACTCGCAGGCTCATTCTTCAAAAGGCACGCAGTCACGAGACGCTGGACAAGTCCAACGCCCGACGCTCCCACGGCTTGTAGGCACACGGTTTCAGGTACTATTTCACTCCGCTCCCGCGGTACTTTTCACCATTCCCTCACGGTACTATCCGCTATCGGTCACCAGGGAATATTTAGGCTTAGCGGGTGGTCCCGCCAGATTCACACAGGATTTCTCGGGCCCTGTGCTACTTGGGTGGTTCCCAAGAGAGCCGCTCATGTTTCAGCTACGGGGGTCTTACCCTCTACGCCGGGCCTTTCGCATGCCCTTCGCCTACACAAACGGTTTCTCACTCTCCGACCGGCCGGCAGACCGATCACGGAAACTCCCACGACCCCGCATGCGCAACCCCTGCCGGGTATCACACACATACGGTTTAGCCTCATCCGGTTTCGCTCGCCACTACTCCCGGAATCACGGTTGTTTTCTCTTCCTGCGGGTACTGAGATGTTTCACTTCCCCGCGTTCCCTCCACATACCCTATGTGTTCAGGTATGGGTGACAGCCCATGACGACTGCCGGGTTTCCCCATTCGGACACCCCCGGATCACAGCTCGGTTGACAGCTCCCCGGGGCCTATCGCGGCCTCCCACGTCCTTCATCGGTTCCTGGTGCCAAGGCATCCACCGTGCGCCCTTAAAAACTTGGCCACAGATGCTCGCGTCCACTATGCAGTTCTCAAACAACCAACCATCACCCACAAGAACACCCGGACAACCGCCCGGGACCCCATGAGCCTGGCTCCATGCAAAAAGAGAGAACTCACGTTCCCTCAGGACCCAACAGCGTGCCCGGCAGATACCGTTCGAGATCGCGTTCCACGCCGAAGCAGTACTAGCGTCCCTCACAGGACCCACCGAATAGTCAACGTTCCACCCATGAGCAACCGTGCAAGACATGCGCTTGCAGTCGGCTATGTGCTCCTTAGAAAGGAGGTGATCCAGCCGCACCTTCCGGTACGGCTACCTTGTTACGACTTCGTCCCAATCGCCAGTCCCACCTTCGACGACTC
>NZ_JBIRPW010000047.1:0-1134 GCF_044332905.1 Streptomyces sp. NPDC021224
TCTTCTGAGTCAGGAATTTCGTTCATATCTGTAGACTTGGCCTGTGGCACGGACGGGTCGGCCGAAGGCCGAGTTGGTGTTGTCGGTTGATGAACGGGCTGCCCTGGAGGGTTGGGTGCGGCGTGGTTCGACGCCTCAGGCGTGGGCGTTGCGGTGCCGGATCGTTCTGGCTTGCGCGACGGGCGCGTCGAATAAGGACGTGGCGGCGGAGGTGGGCTCGACGCCGCATGCGGTGGGGCGGTGGCGGGCGCGGTTCGTGGAGCACCGGATCGCCGGCCTGGGCGACATGCCCCGGTCAGGCGGTCCCCGCACCGTGACCGATGAGCAGGTGGCCGATCTGGTGGCCAGAACCTTGGAGCGCACTCCGAAGGACGCAACACACTGGTCGACGCGGTCGATGGCCAAGGAGACCGGGCTGTCGCAGTCGACGGTGTCCCGAGTGTGGCGGGCCTTCGGCCTGCAGCCGCATCGCTCCGAGACCTTCAAGCTCTCGACCGATCCGTACTTCGTCGACAAGGTCCACGACGTCGTCGGCCTCTACATGGACCCGCCCGAGCGGGCCCTGGTGTTCTGCGTGGACGAGAAGTCACAGATCCAGGCCCTGGACCGCTCCCAGCCCGTGTTGCCGATGATGCCCGGCGTTCCTGAACGGCAGACCGCGGACTACGTCCGGCACGGCACCACCACCTTGTTCGCCGCCCTGGAGGTCGCCACGGGCAAGGTCATCGGGTCCCTGCACCGCCGGCACCGGGCCGAGGAGTTCAAGAAGTTCCTGATCAAGCTCGACAAGGAGATACCGGCGGACCTCTCGGTGCACCTGGTCCTGGACAACTACGCCACCCACAAGACCCCCGCGATCAAGACGTGGCTGCTGGCCCATCCCCGCTTCCACCTGCACTTCACCCCGACCGGCTCCTCCTGGCTCAACCTGGTCGAGCGCTGGTTCGCCGAGCTGACCAACAAACAGATACGGCGAGGCGTCCACAAGTCCGTCCAGGCCCTGGAGACCGACATCCGCCAGTGGATCGCCACCTGGAACACCGACCCCAAGCCCTACATCTGGACCAAGACCGCCGACGACATCCTCGAGCGCCTCGCCGGATATTTGAAGCGAATTCCTGACTCAGAAGACTA